>NZ_JBICWZ010000004.1:24832-381806 GCF_043199995.1 Streptomyces sp. NPDC048507
CGCCACCACGGTTGTCGTCACGACGCTCGCCACCGGAACGGAAACCACCCGACGGACGGTCATCGCGGCGGAAGCCGCCACGGTCGCCACCACGGTTGTCGCGGCGCTCGAAGTTGCCGCGGTCGTCGCGGCGCTCGAAGGTGCGCTCCTGGGCGACGGGCTCGGCCACGGCGGCGACGGCTGCCGCGACCTCGGCCTCGGCGGCCTCGACGGCCTCGGCGACGGCGGCCTCCGGGTCCTCACCGCGCTCGCGGGCGGAACGGGCGACGAGGCGGTCGGCCTCCTCGCGCAGCTCGCCGGCCCGGCGGGTCAGGCGCTCCAGCTGCTTGGTGAGGTCGGCGACCTCGCGCTCGGCCTGCTTGGCGGCGTTGTTCGCCGAGTCGGCCTGGACCTGGGTGAGCGAACGCGCACCGGTGATCTCGGCGACCTCGGGGTCGAACGCGCCGACGCCCTGGACGATGTGGCGCGAGGCGTCGACGCCCGCGTCCTCCATCAGGCGGAAGATCTGACGGCGCTGGTGCGGCAGGGCCAGGGAGACCACGACGCCCGACTTGCCGGCACGGGCGGTACGGCCCGAGCGGTGCAGGTAGTCCTTGTGGTCGCCGGCCGGGTCCACGTTCAGGACCAGGTCGATGCCGTCGACGTGGATGCCGCGGGCGGCGACGTCGGTGGCGACGAGCGCGTTGACGTAGCCGTCCTTGAAGTCCGCGAGGACGCGGGTGCGGGCACCCTGCGTCATGCCGCCGTGCAGCGCGTCGGCCTTCACGCCGGACTCGATGAGCTGCTCGGCGATGCGGTCGGCGCCCAGCTGGGTGCGGACGAAGATGATGGTGCGGCCCTTGCGGGCGGCGATGGCGGCCGTGACCGGCGCCTTGTCCTTCGGCTTCACGACGAGGACGTGGTGGGTCATGGTCGTGACGTTGCCCTGGGCGCTGTCGACCTCGTGCGTGACGGGGTTCGAGAGGTAGCGCTTGACCAGGGTGCCGATCTCGTTCTCCATGGTGGCGGAGAAGAGCATGCGCTGGCCGCCGCCGGGGATCTGGTCGAGCAGCTCGGTGACCTCGGGCAGGAAGCCCAGGTCGGCCATCTGGTCGGCCTCGTCGAGGACGGCGATCTTGACGTTCTCCAGCGAGCAGGCGCCGCGGTTGATGATGTCGCGCAGACGGCCCGGGGTGGCGACGAGGACGTCGACGCCGCGCTCCAGGGCGTAGATCTGGTTGCTCATGGAGGTACCGCCGCAGACGACCTTCATCTTCAGGCCGAGCACGTCGCCGTAGGGCTGGAGGGCGTCCGCGACCTGCATCGCGAGCTCACGGGTCGGCGTGAGGATGATCGCGCGGGGCTTCTTCTTCTCGGTGTGGCCGCCGGCGAGCGAGGCCAGGGTCGGCAGACCGAAGGAGAGGGTCTTGCCGGAGCCGGTGCGGCCACGGCCGAGGATGTCCTTGCCGGCCAGGGCGTCCGGGATGGTCGCGGCCTGGATCGGGAAGGGAGCGGTGACACCGTTCTGGGCGAGCTTGCGGACGATGCCGTCGGGCAGGCCCAGGTCGCCGAAGGTGATGGTGGGCTCCGCGTCGGCCTCGTCGGCGTCGTCGGAGGGGGAGTCGGACGTCACGTCGGCCTCGAGGGCCTCGATGATCTCCTCCGCCTCGATGGCCTCCATGGCCTCGGTGACCGCGAGGGTCTCGGCGGTGACGATCTCGTCGTTGGAGTCGTTCTCGGGCATGACGGAACGGTCAGAACTGGAAATGGACATGCGAAATGCGAAACCTTCCGGAGTCTCGGCACGCGCCCAAACTCCGTGAATCGCAAATCGACCGCCTCAATGCGGTCAGCCACGGCTAGGGAGAGTACGCGCCACACGGCGCTCTTCGGATTCGGCGCCGGGCAATGGGATCAAACGATCTATAACCATACGCACCCTCCTGGGGGTCTGGCAAGTCGCTCCCGCAAAAAACCCGCTGACCTGCGATAACACCCTGGACGTGCGCTGCACTGCGACCCGGACGGACCGGGCGGAACCCGCGCTCCCTACGCCGTCGCGGCGGTCGGGCCGGGGGGCGGCGGGCTCGGCGGAGTGGTGTCCGGCGGGGTGGGTTGCGTCACAGGCGGAGTGGGATCCACCACGGGCGGAGTGGCCGACCCGCCCGACCCGCCCGAGCCGGAACCGGAACCGGAGCCCGGGCCCGGGCCGCCGGAGCCGGAACCCGACCCCGAGCCGCCGGAGCCGGAGCCCGAGCCGCCCGAGCCGCCCCCGGAGGGCACCTGCCCGCCCTGGCCGCCCGCGCCGCCGCCCGGCCCGGCCGACGGCGAGGGCAGCCCCGGCTTCCCGGCCGGAGCCCCGGGGCCGGGTGAGGCGCCGGTCGCGCCGGAGGCCTTCCCGGGCTCACCGGTCTTGCCGTCCTGGCTCCCCGTACCGTCCTTCACGCCGTGCCCGTTGCCGTGCACCCCGGAGCCGTGGCCGGTGGTGGAGCCCTGGGCGGCCCCTCCGGCGTCCTTGCCGCCCACGGAGGAGGCCGGACCCGGCTTCGCGGCGTCCTCGCCGACGCTCATGCACCCGGCCGTCGCCGCGACGGCGAGCGCGGAGACGGCCAGTCTGAGGGAAGCGGACAGGGAAACGGACAAAGGGCGCACGAGGGCACCTCCGGAACACTGCGGCGGGGTCCGCGTTGGGCGGGTCAATGAGCCCAACTCCCTTTACCCCGTAAGAGACACGCCCCTCATGCGAACAGCTGCCGGGCCACCTGCGACCCGAGGTGTACGGCACCCAGCCCGACCAGCACCGATGCCAGGACGTTCGCGGCGGCCAGGAACTTCCAGCCGCGCTCCGCCAGCCGCAGGGTCTCGTACGAGAAGGTCGAGTACGTGCTCAGCGCCCCGCACAGGCCCGTCCCGAGCAGCAGGAGCAAGCGCGAGGAGCCCGCACCCGCCAGCACCGTTCCCGTCAGTGCGCCCAGCAGCAGGCAGGCCGAGGCGTTGACGACGAAGGTGCCCCACGGGAAGACGGAGTCGTGCCGGACCTGCACCGCCCGGTCGGTCAGGTACCGCAGCGGCGCCCCGGCGGCCGCGCCCGCCACCACCAGCAGCCAGTTCACCCGCGCACCCGCCCGCCCGGCGGCCGCAGCGCCAGCCGGGTCAGCGAGGCGGCCGCCCACACCGCGCCCAGGGCGGCCACCACCGTCAGCGCGGCGTAGGCCAGCGCGACCCGGGCCCGGCCCGCGTCGAGCAGCCCCGAGAACTCCACGGCGTAGGTGGAGAACGTGGTGAACCCGCCGAGCACCCCGACGCCGGCGAAGGGCCGCACCAGCGGATGGGGCGCGCTGCGCCCGCCCTCGCCGATCAGCACCATCAGGACGCCGATGAGCGCGCAGCCGGAGACGTTGATCCAGAAGGTGGCCCACGGGAAGCCCCCGGACGCGGCAGGCCACAGCAGGCCGATCCCGTAGCGCGCCGAGGCGCCCAGGGCCCCGCCCGCCGCCACCGCGGTCAGCACCCGGGCCCGCGGCTCGGTCCGCTGGGCCGGCACGTGGAGGTCGACGTCGGGGTCGATGGCCTCGCCCCCCGGTACCGGCCGGGTCACCCGTAACCCAGTGCGTGCAGGCGCTCGTCGTCGATCCCGAAGTGGTGGGCGATCTCGTGCACCACCGTCACCTCCGTCTCGGCGACCACGCTCTCCCGGTCCTCGCACATCCGCAAGGTGGGGTTCCGGTAGATCGTGATCCGGTCGGGCAGCACACCGGCGTACCACTCGCCGCGCTCCGTCAGCGGGGTCCCCTCGTACAGGCCGAGGAGCTCGGGATCGTCGGCGGGCGGCTCGTCCTCGACGAACACGGCGACGTTGTCCATCAGCCGCGTCAGCTCGGGCGGGATGCGGTCCAGGGCCTCTGCGACGAGCTCTTCGAACTCCTCGCGCGTCATCTCCAGCACCCGGCCATTGTCGCTCCGGGGGAAACCGTTTTGGCGATAGCTCCCCCGATCCCATATGCTTCTGACGTCCCCGACGCGCTGCAAAGTGCTACGGCGGGCCTTTAGCCCTCATCGTCTAGTGGCCCAGGACGCCGCCCTTTCAAGGCGGTAGCACGGGTTCGAATCCCGTTGGGGGTACGCAACACCATGTGCGAGACTTGTTCTCGCACAATGCAAGGACCTGTGGAGCAGTTGGTTAGCTCGCCACCCTGTCAAGGTGGAGGTCGCGGGTTCAAGTCCCGTCAGGTTCGCTGAGGCTGGAAACAGTCTCGTGGCTGGGTAGCTCAGTTGGTACGAGCGATCGCCTGAAAAGCGATAGGTCGCCGGTTCGACCCCGGCCCCAGCCACCCTCAAGAAGGCCCCGTCTCCGGACGGGGCCTTCTGCGTGTCACCCCTCCGCCTCCTCCTGCCCGCTCCGGCGCCGGCGGACCAGCCCGTAGCCGGCCGCGCCCGCGGCGACCAGGCCCAGCAGCGCCCAGTCCGGCACCGCGTCGGCCACCGCGCGCACCCGCTCCTCGACGGCGTACGAGTCGTCGACGTCGAGCAGCCCGGGCAGGGCGGTGGCCCCGTCGAAGGCCAGGAACAGCGTCCCCAGGGTGATGAAGAACAGCCCGGACAGCAGCGAGGTCGAGTGCAGTGCGAACCGGCCCAGCCGCAGGGGGCGGCCGCGCAGCCAGCGCCGTCGGCCGAGGTCGTAGCGCTCCCAGAGCAGGGCCAGCAGGAAGAGGGGTACGGCCATGCCCAGCGCGTACACCGCCAGCAGCAGGCCCCCGTACAGCGGACTGCCGCTGACCGCCGCCACCGTGAGGACACTGCCCAGGATGGGTCCGGCGCAGAAACCGGCCAGCCCGTAGACGGCGCCGAGGGCGTACACGGACAGGACGGTGGTGGGGCGGATCCGCCCGGACAGCTCGGTGAGCCGCTTCGGGGCGAAGCCGAGGCCGAGGATCTGGGCCAGGCCGAGCGCGATGATCAGCCAGCCGCCGAAGAGCACGAGTTCCTCGCGGTGGCCGTGGAAGAACCGGCCCGCGTACGAGCCGGCCGCGCCCAGCGGTACGAGCGTGCTCGCGAGACCCGCGTAGAAGATCCCGGTGCGCGCGAGGAGCCGGGTGGGGGAATCGATCGAGTAGGCGAAGAAGGCGGGCAGCAGCAGGGCGCTGCACGGGCTGAGCAGGGCGAGGAGGCCGCCGAGCAGGGCGGCCAGGTATCCGATGCCGGTCACGGGCGGGCCGCCGCGCGGGCCTTGGCGATGGCGGCTTCGAAGGCGGCCAGGGGCTGGGCGCCGGCCAGGGGCGTGCCGCCGACGAGGAAGGACGGGGTGGAGCTGACGCCGATGCGGTAGCCCTCCTCCTGGTCCCGGCGCAGGGCTTCGGCGGCCTGCGGGGAGTCGAGGTCGCGCCGGAAGCGCTCCAGGTCCGGGACGCCGGCCTGCCGGGCCAGCTCGGTGAGGCGGTCCGCGGCGAAGCCCTTCTCCTTGGACCCCTCGGCGTACGCGGCCGTGTGGAAGGCGGCGAAGCGGTCCTGCTGTCCGGCGGCCCAGGCGGCCTTGGCGGCGGCCTCGGAGTCGGCGCCGAAGATCGGAAAGTTGCGCCATTCGATGCGCAGGGTGCCTTCGTCGACGTACTTCTTCACCAGGGCGGGCTCGGTGTCCCGGGCGAACTTGCCGCAGTACCCGCACTTGAAGTCGGAGTACTCGATGAGGACGACGGGCGCGTCGGGGCGGCCGACGGCGAGCTTGTCGCCGGCTTCGCGGCGGGCCAGGGACGCCAGGGCGGCCGCGGGGTCGTCGGCGCGGGGCGCGGAGCCGGCGGCGGAGGCGCTCTCGCGGGAACGCCGCTCCTCGGGGGCGGTGGCCTGCCAGGAGACGAGGCCGAGGGTGATCGCGGCGACGGCGGTGGCGGCGGAGACCACCAGGGGCGTGCGGGACCGCTTGCGGGCGGCGGGCTTGCGGGGCGAAGAGGGCATGCGGGTGCTCCAGTGCTGCGGTGCGGAAGGGAGAAGGGGAGGGACCGGCGGGACCGCTCCCCGGGCCGTCTCTTCCGGATCGTGCCGGTCAGGCACGATCCGGAAGGGACGGCCTAGACCCGCAGCACCGAGAGTTCCACCGGGCCGGGCGCCGGGCGGTCCGGGCCGCGGACGTGGACCCGTACGTGCGCCGGTGCGTACGGGCGCCGCACCGCGGCCGCGGCCGCGCCGGGCGGCAGCTGCGCGTGCCCGTCGCCGGCCCGGACCGTCACGGCGGGGACGGCGCCGTGGCCGGGGGCGCCGGGGGAGCAGGAGGGCCCGCGCTCCTGGACGGCCGCGACGGCGGGGCCCGCGGGGCCCGCGGCGGGGGCGTGCGCGGCCGCCGGGGCCGGGGCGGCCGCGGCGGGGACGGCCGCGGCCGTGCCCAGCAGCAGCGCGAGCACGGCGGCCAGGAGGCACCAGACGCGACGGCGGCGGGACACGGCGGGCTGCCTCTCACTTGCGCAAACGGGGGGACTCGTCCCGAAATGGTACGGGGAGGGGCACAAATGCGTTCGCCACCCGCCGCGCCCAGGTGAGATCCTCGACCAGGTATGTCTACTTCCTTCGCCGCCCTGCAGACGCTTCTCGGTGAGATCTCCCTCCGTGACGCGCACCGCCTCGGCCGCCGCCTCGAAGGCGCCCGCCGCATCCGCAAGCCCGAGGCCAAGCAGGCCGTACTCGACGAGATCGCCGCGGAGGCCGCCAAGGCCGCCGAGCGGCTCGCCGGGCGCGCCTCGCGGATGCCGGAGGTCACGTATCCCGAGAACCTGCCCGTCAGCCAGAAGAAGGACGAGATCGCCGAGGCGATACGCGACCACCAGGTCGTGATCGTCGCGGGCGAGACCGGCTCCGGCAAGACCACGCAGATCCCCAAGATCTGCATGGAGCTGGGGCGCGGCGTCCGGGGCATGATCGGACACACCCAGCCCCGCCGGATCGCGGCGCGCACGGTCGCCGAGCGCATCGCGGAGGAGCTGAAGTCCGAGATCGGCCGGACCGTCGGCTGGAAGGTCCGGTTCACCGACCAGGTGGACCAGGACGCCACCTTCGTGAAGCTGATGACGGACGGCATCCTCCTCGCGGAGATCCAGACGGACCGCGAGCTGCGCGCGTACGACACGATCATCATCGACGAGGCGCACGAGCGGTCGCTGAACATCGACTTCCTGCTCGGCTACCTGGCCACCCTGCTGCCGAAGCGCCCCGACCTCAAGGTGATCATCACCTCGGCGACGATCGACCCCGAGCGCTTCTCCCGGCACTTCGGCGAGGCCCCGATCGTCGAGGTCAGCGGCCGGACGTATCCGGTGGAGGTCCGCTACCGGCCGCTCCTGGAGGAGGACTCCGAGGACGCGGACCGCGACCAGATCACCGCGATCTGCGAGGCCGTGGACGAGCTCCAGTCCGAGGGACCGGGCGACATCCTGGTCTTCCTTTCCGGTGAGCGCGAGATCCGCGACACGGCCGACGCCCTGGAGAAGCGCAAGCTGCGCCTGACCGAGGTCCTCCCCCTCTACGCGCGCCTCTCGCACGCCGAGCAGCACCGGGTGTTCCAGCAGCACACGGGCCGGCGGATCGTGCTGGCGACGAACGTCGCGGAGACCTCGCTGACGGTCCCCGGCATCAAGTACGTGATCGACCCGGGCAGCGCCCGCATCTCGCGCTACAGCCACCGCACGAAGGTGCAGCGGCTGCCGATCGAGCGGATCTCGCAGGCCAGTGCCAACCAGCGCAAGGGCCGCTGCGGCCGTACCAGCGACGGCATCTGCATCCGGCTGTACTCCGAGGACGACTTCCTGTCGCGGCCGGAGTTCACGGACGCGGAGATCCTGCGCACCAACCTGGCCTCCGTCATCCTCCAGATGACCGCCGCCGGTCTGGGCGAGATCGAGAAGTTCCCGTTCATCGACCCGCCGGACCACCGCAACATCCGGGACGGCGTGCAGCTGCTCCAGGAGCTGGGCGCGCTGGACCCGTCGGAGAAGGACCACAAGAAGCGGCTCACGCCCATGGGCCGCCAGCTGTCCCAGCTGCCCGTGGACCCGCGGCTGGCCCGCATGGTGGTGGAGGCGGACAAGAACAACTGCGTCCGCGAGGTGATGGTCATCGCGGCGGCCCTGTCGATCCAGGACCCGCGCGAGCGGCCCTCGGACAAGCAGACGCAGGCCGACCAGAACCACGCCCGGTTCAAGGACGAGACCAGCGACTTCCTCTCCTTCCTGAACATGTGGCGCTACGTCCGCGAGCAGCAGAAGGAGCGCGGCTCGTCCTCGTTCCGCCGGATGTGCAAGCAGGAGTACCTGAACTTCCTGCGGATCCGGGAGTGGCAGGACATCTACGCGCAGCTGCGCACGGTCGCCAAGACGATGGGGATCCACGTCAACGAGGCGGACGCGGCCGAGACGAACATCCACATCTCGCTGCTGGCCGGTCTGCTGTCGCACATCGGCCTGAAGGACACCGACAAGAACGAGTACCTGGGGGCCCGCTCGGCCAAGTTCGCGGTCTTCCCGGGGTCCTCGCTGTTCAAGAAGCAGCCGAAGTTCCTGATGTCGGCGGAGCTGGTGGAGACCTCGCGGCTGTGGGCGCGGGTCAACGCCAAGGTGGAGCCCGAGTGGGTGGAGCCGCTCGCCGGGCACCTGATCAAGCGCACGTACAGCGAGCCGCACTGGGAGAAGGACCAGGCGGCGGTGATGGCCTACGAGAAGGTCACGCTGTACGGGGTCCCGATCGTGGCCCAGCGGAAGATCAACTACGGCCGGATCGACCCCGAGGTCTCGCGCGAGCTGTTCATCCGCAACGCGCTGGTCGAGGGCGACTGGCGCACGCACCACAAGTTCTACGCCGACAACCGCAAGCTCCTCACCGAGGTCGAGGAGCTGGAGAACCGGGCCCGGCGCCGGGACATCGTGGTCGACGACGAGACCCTCTTCGACTTCTACGAGCGGCGGATCCCCGAGCACGTGGTCTCGGGGGCGCACTTCGACTCCTGGTGGAAGCACAAGAAGCACGAGGAGCCCGAACTCCTCGACTTCGAGCGCGAGATGCTGCTGACGGAGAAGGCGGCCGGGGTCACCAAGGCCGACTACCCGGATTCCTGGCGGCAGGGGCAGCTGAAGTTCCGGGTGACCTACCAGTTCGAGCCGGGCGCGGACGCGGACGGCGTGACCGTCCACATCCCGCTCCAGGTCCTGAACCAGGTCACCGACGAGGGCTTCGACTGGCAGATCCCCGGCCTGCGCGAGGAGGTCGTCACGGAGCTGATCCGCTCCCTGCCGAAGCCGGTCCGCCGGCACTACGTACCCGCGCCGAACTTCGCGGGCCGCTTCCTGGACACGGCGGTGCCGCTCCAGGAGCCGCTGCCGGTCACCCTGGCGCGGGAGCTGCACCGGATGGTCGGTGTCCCGGTCGCGGCCGAGGACTTCGACCTGAGCCGGATCCCGGAACACCTGAAGATCACCTTCCGGATCGTCGACGAGCGCCGCAAGAACCTCGCCGAGGACAAGGACCTGGAGGCCCTGCGGCTGCGCCTGAAGCCCAAGGCCCGCCAGGCCCTCTCCAAGGCGGCCGCCGCCACCGCCGAGCGGGCGGGCGGGGAGTCGCTGGAGCGCACCGGGCTGACCGACTGGACCATCGGCACCCTGACCAAGGTGTTCGAGACCCACCGGGCGGGCCAGCCGGTGAAGGCGTACCCGGCGCTGGTGGACGAGGGCACGAGCGTCTCGGTGCGGCTCTTCGACACGGAGGTCGAACAGCAGCGGGCCATGTGGCTCGGCACCCGCAGGCTCATCCTCCTCAACATCGCGGTGAACCCGGCGAAGTTCGCCTCGGACAAGCTCGGCAACCAGCAGAAGCTGGCATTGTCCAGGAATCCGCACGGCTCGATCCAGACGCTGTTCGACGACTGCGCCACGGCGGCGGCCGACAAGCTGATCGCCGATCACGGAGGTCCGGCGTGGGACGAGGCCGCCTTCCGCAAGCTGTTCGACGCGGTGCGGGCCGATCTGGTGGACACGACCGTACGGACGGTCTCCCAGGTGCAGCAGGTGCTGGCCGCCTGGCAGGCCTGCGAGCGGCGGCTGAAGGCCACCAACAGCCTGGCCCTGATGGCGAACACGGCGGACGTGAAGGCCCAGCTGGCGGCGCTCGTGCCGGCCGGGTTCGTGACCCTCACCGGTCTGCGCCGGCTCCCGGACCTGATGCGCTACCTGGTGGCGGCGGACCGGCGGCTCCAGCAGATGCCGACGGGTGCGCAGCGCGACACCACGCGCATGGAGAAGGTCCACGAGATGCGGGACGAGTACCTCTGGCTGCTGGAGCAGTTGCCGAAGGGCCGTCCGGTCCCGGAGGCGGTCACCGAGATCCGCTGGATGATCGAGGAACTGCGGGTCAGCTACTTCGCCCACGCGCTCGGCACGGCGTACCCGATCTCGGACAAGAGGATCGTGAAGGCGGTCGACGCCCTCGCCCCGTGACCGGGTTCGACCGCACCCCCTGAGCTGCTGTACAGTGGCATTCGCAGCCGGGCAACCGGCCGCGAACGAGGACCTGTGGAGCAGTTGGTTAGCTCGCCACCCTGTCAAGGTGGAGGTCGCGGGTTCAAGTCCCGTCAGGTTCGCAGAAACGTCAGGGCCCGCATCCCGCAAGGGATGCGGGCCCTGACGCGTTGTCGGGTGCCGTGGGGCCGGGGCGCGGGCCCGCCGCCGGCCACCTCCATGATCATCACGTTGCCCCGAAGGGCTCAGGAGCCCCTCCGCGGGCCGTTCCCGCCCCCGGGGCACTCGGGGGCGGCCACCGCCCCGGCAGGCGCTCCAGACCCCCTCCAGCGACTCCGGCTGACATGTCCCCCGAGGGTGGAAAATCCCCCGGCCGCGCGCGGCGCTCTGCACCGGAGATCCCCTTACGGGGCGCAATGCCGGATGTACAAGAGTTATCAGCTGTGACGGGAGTCACCACACGAGTTTTTGAGACGCGTACGTTTATCGGACTCCTACGCCCACTCGATTTAATATGTGCAATGGCACCTCCGCCGGCGGCCTGCACCCTCCCCCGCCGGACGCCACCCCTCCGGGCATAAAAAAGATCGCGCTGGACCCGGCGGAGTCCAGCGCGATCGACGGTAGTGAGCCTGTTGGGGCAGGCCCCACCGCATGAAGCCATGTGGGTTTCATCGGATTGGGGGACCCGATTCGAACCCGGTTAATGCAGGGGTGATGCGGGACCTCAGGCCTCGCTGCGCTGCTGCGGAATTCCCGCGAGCAGTGCGCGGACCTCAGCCTCGCGGTAACGGCGGTGTCCACCCAGGGTGCGGATGGACGTGAGCTTGCCAGCCTTGGCCCAGCGGGTGACCGTCTTCGGGTCCACGCGGAACATCGTGGCAACCTCAGCCGGGGTCAGCAGCGGCTCGGCATCAGGGGTGCGAGCGGTCATGAGCGGCCTCCTCGGGAGAA
Organism: Streptomyces sp. NPDC048507; assembly: GCF_043199995.1. Lineage (NCBI taxonomy): Bacteria > Bacillati > Actinomycetota > Actinomycetes > Kitasatosporales > Streptomycetaceae > Streptomyces > Streptomyces sp. NPDC048507. The sequence continues at coordinate 36,253 of NZ_JBICWZ010000004.1, forward strand.
CCGAACCATCTCGGTTCTTTCCTCTAAATTCTGCACCTTGGCCCGCGTTGCCCGAAATGGACATACGCAGGCCGAGTCGGTTATAGGACGAACGGCTTGTCCTCGGCACTACAACTACACCATCCGTCCAGCCCCAAGGGCCAAACCGATGGAATTGCCCTCCGAGGTGTTCATCAGCGGCGGAAGCCGATGGACCGCCCCATAACGGACAGTCACCCCACTGTGACGATCAGTCACAGAGCGATCAGGAGTCGTCAGACCCCCCATAGAGTGCAATACCGAGCATTCCGCCCTTAGTTGGGCGGAAGGAACCCTCCCCGGACTCCTTGTCCTATTTTGGCACGAGGGTAGGGGAAGGGCGCAAGGGTGTAGATAGTGCGGTCCGTCACGCTTGGGCCAATGGCCCGTATCGGGACGTAGGTCCTGGAACTAAGACCCCAATGTCGTGATCAAGCCCCTGATCTGCGGGTTGTGACCGATCGGCTGATGACAACCGATACGGGCGATACGCACACCGTCCGAACGGGGGTGAGACCACGGTCACACCATGCCTCATCCGCCCGTTCACGAACAGAGGCTCAGTTCGCGAACAGTCTTTCCCTGACCGCCCGCCAGCGCAGCGCCAGTTCCCCGTACACCTCGGAAGCGGCCTCCGGCTTCCCGTCGCGCAGGGCCGCGATCCCCTCCGCCAGGTCCCGGGCCGTCCGGTCCCCCTCCAGGGCCTCGGCGGGCAGCGCGTGCAGCAGGCCGCCGTAGTCCAGTTCGACCATCGACCGCGGATGGAACTCCTCCAGCCAGCTGCCGACGTCCACCAGCCCCTCGGCCAGCTGCCCGTACCCCTCCGCCGCGCGCAGGATCCGCAGCCCCCGGGCGAGCCGGCGCCGGGCCTGGACCATCGGCGTCCGGTAGCGCAGCCGCTCGCCCGGCACGTACTCCCGCTCCTCGTCCGCGACCAGCACGAACCAGCGCAGCGGCACCTGCCACACCCCCGTACGGATCCACGGGCGCGCGTCGGGGTTGCGGCCGCGCCACTCCTCGAACTCCGCGGCGGCCCGGCGGCGGGCCGCCGCGGGCAGGGCCGCGTCCAGCACCGGCGGGGGAAAGGAACCGGCCAGCTCCCCCAGCGCCAGCCAGCCGCGCAGCCGGGTCCGCCACGGGCACACCAGCAGCACCCCGTCGACCTCCGCCGTGAAGGCGTCCGCGCTCTCGTGCGGCGGTACGCCGACCACCGGGACCCGCACCAAGTCGGTGAGCGACCGGCGCAGTTCGTCCTGGGCCGTCGGGGCGGTCCCGCGCCGGGCGTAGCCGGCCCAGTGCGTGCGCTCCGGCTCCGCGAAGGCCGCCAGGGGTTCGTAGACCCGCAGGTAGGAGGCGTACGGCACGACCGGGAGGGAGCGCGAGGATTCGTTCACGCTCCCGTACTCCCCCTTTTCGGCGCCCGGTTCACCTCCGGAGCGCCACGGCCGTGGGAACGGGTCCCGCGGGGCCCGCGCGCGGCCGCTCCCCGGGGTTTGCGGGCGGGGCGTCACACGGGAGTGTTCCGATCCCCGGACAGGGGACGCCCGGGCGGCCCGCAGGTCTTACTCTGCTCCAAGCAACGCCCTCCCCCACCCGCAGGGCGGGCGTCCTTCCGCCGCATCTCTTCCATGGGAGTCACCACCGTGACCGAAATGACCGACGGCGTCCTGCACACCCTGTTCCGCAGCGAACAGGGCGGCCACGAGCAAGTCGTGCTGTGCCAGGACCGAGCGTCAGGCCTCAAGGCCGTCATCGCCATCCACTCCACCGCCCTGGGTCCCGCCCTCGGCGGCACCCGGTTCCACGCGTACGCCTCCGACGAGGAGGCCGTCCGGGACGCGCTGAACCTCTCGCGCGGCATGTCGTACAAGAACGCCCTCGCCGGTCTGGACCTCGGCGGCGGCAAGGCCGTGATCATCGGCGATCCGGCCACCCTCAAGAGCGAGGAACTGCTGCTGGCCTACGGCCGGTTCGTGGAGTCCCTCGGCGGCCGCTACGTGACGGCCTGCGACGTCGGCACCTACGTGGCCGACATGGACGTCGTGGCCCGCGAGACCCGCTGGGCCACCGGCCGCTCGCCCGAGAACGGCGGCGCCGGCGACTCCTCGGTGCTCACCGCGTTCGGCGTCTTCCAGGGCATGCGGGCCAGCGCCCAGCACCTGTGGGGCGACCCGACCCTGCGCGGCCGCAAGGTCGGCGTGGCCGGGGTCGGCAAGGTCGGGCACCACCTGGTGGAGCACCTGCTGGCGGACGGCGCCGAGGTCGTGATCACGGACGTCCGCGCGGAGTCCGTGCGGACGGTCCTCGACCGGCACCCCGGTGGCAAGGTCGGCGCGGTCCTCGACACGGAGGCGCTGATCCGGACCCCGGGTCTGGACATCTACGCCCCCTGCGCCCTCGGCGGCGCGCTGAACGACGCGACCGTGCCGGTCCTCACCGCCACCGTGGTGTGCGGCGCGGCCAACAACCAGCTCGCCCACCCCGGCGTCGAGAAGGATCTCGCGGACCGCGGGATCCTCTACGCGCCCGACTACGTGGTCAACGCGGGCGGGGTCATCCAGGTCGCAGACGAGCTCCACGGCTTCGACTTCGACCGCTGCAAGGCCAAGGCGGCGAAGATCTTCGACACCACCCTGGCGATATTCGCACGTGCGAAGGCAGACGGGATTCCGCCGGCCGCCGCGGCGGACCGGATCGCCGAACAGCGGATGGCCGACGCGCTCGCCGCGCGCGCCGCGGCCCGTACGGCCTAGGCATCCCGGAGGGGCCCGTCGGGGTGCGGCGAGACGGAACTCACTGCACTTCGGCGGGTCGTGAGCCAGGAAAGCGTTAAAATCGCAGCTGACCAGCGAGTACGGGGTGTCCCGCTGGTTCTGCGACGAGGCGTGTCATGCGGGCGGCGTACCGTATGGCCCCGGAAGCAGGTACCGTTAAACCCCTACGGACGGTCTCTCCACGGAGAGCCCGCTCCGAACCATGAACGCGTGTCAGACTCTGGGGCCGTCGAGCCCCGTCACCGAGGGGGTCGAGCCATGGGGCGCGGCCGGGCCAAGGCCAAGCAGACAAAGGTCGCCCGCCAGCTGAAGTACAACAGCGGCGGGACTGACCTCTCGCGTCTGGCCAATGAGCTGGGCGCATCGCCGACAGAGCCGCTGCCTATCAGCGCGCCGGTCGAAGTCGATGACGATCAGGACGATGACGACGACGACCCGTACGCCAAGTACGCGGCTCTGTACAACAGCGATGACGACGAGGACGAGGACGAAGAGTCCGGTCCGTCGGCGCAGCGTCGCGGGGCTTGACGCGGAGTAACTCCGCAGCGGGTTTCACCGCCCGCGGCTCCCACACTCGTCAACACCGAAACCCGGCCCAGGGCATTGCCCCGGACCGGGTTTCAGTGCTGCTCAGACCGCGTACGAACCGGTGAGGGTCGCGCCCTCGGTGTGCTCGCCCCGGTCCAGGATCTCGCCGGCCACCCAGGCGTCGACGCCCCGGTCGGCCAGGGCGGTCAGCGCCACCTCGACCGATTCCTGCGGGACCACGGCCATCATGCCGACGCCCATGTTCAGGGTCTTCTCCAGCTCCAGGCGCTCGACCGAGCCGGCCTTGCCGACCAGGTCGAAGATCGCACCGGGCGCCCAGGTCGACCGGTCGACCGTGGCGTGCAGGTGGTCCGGGATGACCCGGGCCAGGTTCGCCGCGAGGCCGCCGCCCGTGATGTGCGAGTAGGCGTGGATCTCGGCCGTGCGCGTGAGGGCCATGCAGTCCAGCGAGTAGATCTTGGTCGGCTCCAGCAGCTCCTCGCCGAGGGTCCGGCCGAGCTCCTCGACGTGCTGCTCCAGGGCCATGCCGGCCCGGTCCAGCAGGACGTGCCGGACGAGCGAGTACCCGTTCGAGTGAAGGCCGGACGAAGCCATCGCGATGACGGCGTCACCCGTACGGATGCGATCGGCGCCGAGGAGGCGGTCGTACTCGACGACGCCGGTGCCCGCGCCCGCCACGTCGAAGTCGTCCGGGCCCAGCAGGCCCGGGTGCTCGGCGGTCTCGCCGCCGACCAGGGCGCAGCCGGCGAGGACGCAGCCCTCGGCGATGCCCTTCACGATGGCCGCGACACGCTCGGGATGCACCTTGCCGACGCAGATGTAGTCCGTCATGAAGAGCGGCTCGGCACCGCAGACGACGATGTCGTCCATGACCATCGCGACCAGGTCGTGGCCGATCGTGTCGTACACGCCGAGCCGGCGGGCGATGTCGACCTTGGTGCCCACCCCGTCGGTGGCGGAGGCGAGCAGCGGGCGCTCGTAGCGCTTGAGGGCGGAAGCGTCGAAGAGACCGGCGAAACCGCCGAGGCCGCCGAGGACCTCGGGGCGCTGCGTCTTCTTCACCCACTCCTTCATCAGCTCGACGGCGCGGTCGCCCGCTTCGATGTCCACGCCTGCGGCTGCGTAGCTGGCACCGGTGGTCTTCTCTGTCATGACAGGAGAGAGCTTTCGTGTCGTTACTGCGTGTGGTGCCGGGCCCTGGGAAAAGCCTCTGAAGACAGGGCCCGGCGCAGGTGGAACCGGGTCGTGGGGACCGGCTACGGGCGACGGAGCGCGTCGGCCGCGTCCGTACCGCCCGCGAGCTCGGACTCCAGGAGCTGCTTGCCCAGGAGCTGCGGGTCGGGCAGCTCCATCGGGTACTCGCCGTCGAAGCAGGCCCGGCAGAGGTTGGGCTTCTGGATGGTCGTCGCCTCGATCATCGCGTCGAGCGAGATGTACGAGAGCGAGTCCGCGCCCATCGACGTGGCGATCTCGTCGACCGTCATGCCGTTGGCGATCAGCTCGGCCCGGGTGGCGAAGTCGATGCCGAAGAAGCACGGCCACTTCACCGGCGGGGAGGAGATCCGGATGTGGACCTCGGCCGCACCGGCCTCGCGGAGCATCTTCACGAGGGCGCGCTGGGTGTTGCCGCGGACGATCGAGTCGTCGACGACCACCAGGCGCTTGCCCCGGATGACTTCCTTGAGGGGGTTGAGCTTGAGACGGATGCCGAGCTGGCGGATCGTCTGCGAGGGCTGGATGAAGGTCCGGCCGACGTAGGCGTTCTTGACCAGGCCGACTCCGAACGGGATCCCGCTGGCCTCGGCGTAGCCGACGGCGGCGGGCGTGCCCGACTCCGGAGTCGATATCACCAGGTCGGCGTCGACCGGGGCTTCCTTGGCGAGGCGCCGGCCCATCTCGACGCGCGAGAGGTAGACGTTGCGGCCGGCGATGTCGGTGTCCGGGCGCGCCAGGTAGACGTACTCGAAGACACAGCCCTTGGGCTTCGCTTCCGCGAAGCGCGAGGTGCGCAGGCCGTTCTCGTCGATCGCGATGAGCTCGCCCGGCTCGACCTCGCGGACGAAGCTGGCGCCGCAGATGTCGAGGGCGGCGGTCTCGCTCGCGACCACCCAGCCGCGCTCCAGGCGGCCGAGGACCAGCGGGCGGATGCCCTGCGGGTCACGGGCGGTGTAGAGGGTCCCCTCGTCCATGAAGACGAGCGAGAAGGCGCCCTTGACCTTCGGGAGGACCTTGGTGGCCGACTCCTCGATGGTCAGGGGCTTGCCGTCCTCGTCGGTCTGGCCGGCGAGGAGGGCGGTGACCAGGTCGGTGTCGTTGGTGGCCGCCACCTGGGTGGCGCGGCCGTCCTGACGGGGCAGGTCCGCGACCATTTCGGCGAGTTCGGCGGTGTTCACCAGGTTGCCGTTGTGACCCAGGGCGATGGAGCCGTGGGCGGTCGCGCGGAAGGTCGGCTGGGCGTTCTCCCAGACGGAGGCTCCGGTGGTCGAGTAGCGGGCGTGACCGACCGCGATATGACCCTGGAGCGAGCCGAGGGAGGTTTCGTCGAAGACCTGGGACACGAGGCCCATGTCCTTGAAGACGAGGATCTGGGAACCGTTGCTCACAGCGATGCCCGCGGACTCTTGTCCGCGGTGCTGCAGTGCATACAGTCCGAAGTAGGTGAGCTTGGCGACCTCTTCACCCGGAGCCCAGACACCGAAGACGCCGCAAGCGTCCTGGGGGCCCTTCTCACCGGGGAGCAGGTCGTGGTTGAGTCGTCCATCACCACGAGGCACGGCTCCGAGTGTAGGCGAGATCGACCACTGGTCCGAATTGGGGACGCTCGGGAAAAGTCACAGTGCGGACAGTCTGGTTACCCGTGCGGAGGGTGACCGGGCGGGCGTCTCGGCATCCGGAATGCCCTGGTTGACAGGTGCCTGTGGGTTCGTACAGGCTTCCGGCTCATGCAGCCCCTCGGTGACCGAGCCGTCACCCTCGTCGAGCGCCGGCACGTGGACCTGGTCCGTGTCGCGAGCGCCATCTGTCGTAGCTGCGCGTAGTTCCCCCGCGCGCTGACGCGCGCCGTTCCCCCCGCGTCCGGATCCAGGCGGCGTTTTCCGTCGCCACGAACGCCGTTGTGGCGTTCCGTGCCCCGCGTCCGGCCGGTCCCCGGCCCTTGCCTCCCCTCCCGTCCAGGCCTGTCCCGTCGTGCCGTGCGCCGTCCCGCGCCGCCGCGGGCGGGCCGACGGGCCATGCCCTGGAGTAGTCGTGTCTTCGTACGAATCCCCCCTGTCCCGGCGTGCCTTCGGCGGCGCCGTCACGGCGAGCGCGGCGGCCGCCGCGGTCGGGCTCGGCGCGAGCCCCGCCGCCGCTTCCGAGAGCCCCTCCGCGCAGTCCGGGGAGCGGGAGTTCCGGGCCGCGCGGGAGCGCCGTTCCCGGCGGCCGAACATCCTGTTCATCCTGGGCGACGACCTGGGCTGGGCCGACCTGTCCTCGTACGGGTCGCCGCACATCAAGACCCCGAACCTGGACCGGCTGGCCCGCCAGGGGGTGCGGTTCACCGACGCCTACTCGGGCTCCGCGACCTGCTCGCCGACCCGCTTCAGCCTGTACACGGGGCGCTATCCGGCCCGCACCAAGGGCGGCCTGGCCGAACCGATCGCCGACAGGTCGGCGGGCCTGGAGCCGAGCCATCCGACGCTGGCCTCGCTGCTGAAGGAGGCCGGGTACGCCACCGCCCTGATCGGGAAGTGGCACGCGGGCTACCTGCCGGACTACAGCCCGACCAAGTCGGGCTGGGAGGAGTTCTTCGGGAACTTCGGCGGGGCGCTGGAGTACTACTCCAAGCTGGGCCTGGGCGGCGAGTACGACCTGTACGAGGGCGACGCCGAGTACGAGGACCTGCGCTACTACACGAGGATCATCACCGAGCGGGCGAGCGAGTACGTCTCCCGCGACCACCACGGCAAGCCGTGGCTGCTGAACCTCAACTTCACCACCCCGCACTGGCCGTGGATCGCCGAAGGGGACACGAAGGAGAGCGCCGAGGTCGTCCGGCGGATCAAGGCGGGCGACCGGCAGGCGCTGTGGCACCAGGACGGCGGCTCCGTCGGGAAGTACAAGCAGATGGTCGAGGACCTGGACCGGTCGGTCGGCGAGGTGCTGAAGGCGCTGAAGCGCTCCGGGCAGGAGGAGGACACCGTCGTGGTGTTCTCCAGCGACAACGGCGGCGAGCGCTTCTCCTACAACTGGCCGCTGTCGGGCAACAAGGCCTCGCTCCAGGAGGGCGGGATACGGGTGCCGAACATCGTGCGCTGGCCCGCGCGGCTGGACGGCGGCCAGGTCAGCCGGGTTCCGGTGTTCAGCCCGGACTGGACGGCGACGCTGCTGGAGCTGGCCGGGACCCGGCCGCACCGCGCGTACCCGCTGGACGGGGTGAGCCTGGCCGGGTACCTGCTGCGCGGCGAGGAGGTGGCGGAGCGCAACCTGTTCTGGCGGGTGCGCGGGGAGCGGGCGCTGCGCCGGGGCGACTGGAAGTACTACCGGGGCAGGTCGGGGCGCGACCAGCTGTTCAACCTGGCCGGGGACGTGCGCGAGCAGGCCGACAAGGCGGCCGTGGAGCCGGCCCGGCTGGCCGGACTGCGGGCCGCCTGGGAGAAGACGGACGCCGGGCTGCTGCCGTACCCGGCCTGAGGCCGCCCGGCGGCGGGGTCACTCGGCGGCGGAGGCCGCCTCGGCGGTGAGGCTCTTGCCGTCGGGGGCGGTCAGGGTGAGGGTCCGCTCCTGGATCTTCCAGGTCAGCGGGCCCGCGGCGAACAGCGCGGTCAGGGCCCGCTCCTGTGCGCCGGCCGGGCCCTCGCAGGCCATCCGGGTGGTGGTCAGGGGTCCGAGGGTGAGCGTGGCGCCCGCGACGGTGGCGGGGGCGCTGAAGCGGTTGCAGCCGAGGCTGCCGCTCGCCGTGCCGTCGGGGGCGAGGGTGAGGCGGGCGGGGCCGGGCGGCCCGGTGGGGGCGGCCGCGCCGTCGACCGCGCCGACGGTCCAGGTGGTCGCGGTGAGCGGGGCGTCCGCGGCGGGCCGCTGCGAGCCGGGGCCGTCCGGGGTGAGGGCGGCGCCGGGGGAGCCGCCCTGGCAGCCGGTGAGGCCGAGCGCGGCGAGCAGGGCCAGGCCGGGGGCGAGGTGCCTGAGGGTACGCATGCCCCTGGGACGGACCGGCGGCGCGGCCGGTTCCCCGGCTCGCCCGTTCAGCTCATCAGGGGCAGCAGCCCGGCCAGGTCGGCGCGCTCCCCGCTGGCGCTGACCCGGGCCGCGGCGAGCTCCGCCGCCCAGGCGGTACGGCCCGTCGCGAGCCGGATCCAGGTCAGCGGGTCGGTCTCCACCACGTTCGGCGGGGTGCCGCGGGTGTGGCGGGGCCCCGCCACGCACTGGACCACGGCGAAGGGCGGGATCCGCACCTCCACGGAGCCGCCCGGAGCCTTCACGGCGAGGGCGTCCGCGAGCAGCCGCGTACAGGCGGCCAGGGCCTGCCGCTCGACGGGAACGCCGAGGCCGGGCAGGGCCCGGTTGAGGTCGTCGGTGTGCACGACCAGTTCGACGGTCCGGGTGACCAGGAAGTCGGCGAGGGTCATGTCGCCGATCCACAGGTCCAGCACGCGGCTGCCCGGGTTGCGCTCCAGGGCAGCGGCCAGCGCGGCGGCCGCCCGCTCGTAGAACTCCGGGAGCGGGGCTCCGGTGAGGGTCTCCCGGGCGGCCTCGGAGATCTTCCCGGCGAGGGACGCGGTGGCGAAGGGCCACTCGACGGCGGTCAGTTCGGGCACGGCGGCGGGCGGCCGGGCCAGCCCGGCGGCGAGGGAGTCGGCGATCCAGGCGATGTGCCCGGCGAGGTCGGCCACGCTCCAGTCCCCGACCCCGCTGGGCCGGCCGAGCTGTTCGGGGGTCAGCCCCCGTACGGCTTCGGCGAGGTGCCCGAACTGCGCGGTGACGGCCGTGCGGATCCTCGCCTGGTCGTAGGCGCGCGGCTTCTTCTTGGCGGGCGGCATGGGGCGACCCTACTCGCGCCGGGGCAGCACCGGCCCGGTGCATCCGCGCCGCGGGACCGTGGCGCGGGACGGTGGCGCGGGACGGTGACGGTGGCGCAGCGCGGGATGAACGTCCGCGGCCCCCTCGTAACGGCCTCCGCCGCCCCGAGGCGGCAACGCGCGCGTCCCCGCCCGGAAGGGATCCGGACGGGGACGCGTACGCGGGGCGGGATCAGGCCAGGAGGGCCGGGATGGTCGCCTCGTGGGCCTCGCGGAGTTCGGCCAGGGGGAGCGTGAACTCGCCCTGGACCTCGATCTCCTCGCCGTCCACCACACCGATGCGGGCCGCGGGCAGACCACGGGCGCCGCACATGTCGGTGAAGCGGAGCTCCTCGCTGCGCGGGACGGCCACGATGGCGCGGCCCGCGGACTCGGAGAACAGGAAGGTGAAGGCGTCCAGGCCCTCGGGGACCACGACGCGGGCGCCGTTGCCGCCGCGCAGGCAGGACTCCGTGAGCGCCTGGATGACGCCGCCGTCCGACAGGTCGTGCGCGGCGTCGATCATGCCGTCGCGCGAGGCCGAGATCAGGATCTCGGCCAGCAGCTTCTCGCGGCCCAGGTCCACCTTGGGCGGCAGGCCGCCGAGGTGGTCGTGGACGACCTGCGACCAGGCCGAGCCGCCGAACTCCTCGGCGGTGTCGCCGAGCAGGTACAGCAGCTGGCCGGCCTCCGCGAACGCCATCGGCGTACGGCGGTTGACGTCGTCGATGACACCGAGGACCGCCACGACCGGGGTCGGGTGGATCGCGGTCTCGCCCGTCTGGTTGTAGAGCGAGACGTTGCCGCCGGTCACCGGGGTGCCCAGTTCGAAGCAGCCGTCGGCGAGGCCTCGGGTGGCCTCGGCGAACTGCCACATGACGTCCGGGTCCTCGGGGGAGCCGAAGTTCAGGCAGTCGGAGATGGCGAGGGGCTTCGCGCCGGTGGCGGCGACGTTGCGGTAGGCCTCGGCCAGCGCCAGCTGCGCCCCGGTGTACGGGTCGAGCTTCGCGAAGCGGCCGTTGCCGTCGGTGGCCATGGCCACGCCGAGGTTGGAGTCCTCGTCGATGCGGACCATTCCGGCGTCCTCGGGCTGCGAGAGCACCGTGTTGCCCTGCACGAACCGGTCGTACTGGTCGGTGATCCAGGACTTCGAGGCCTGGTTCGGGGAGGACACCAGCGCCAGGACCTGCGCGCGGAGCTCCTCGGAGGTCTGCGGGCGGGGCAGCTTGCCCGCGTCGTCGGCCTGGAGGGCGTCCTGCCAGGAGGGGCGCGCGTACGGGCGGTGGTAGGTCGGGCCCTCGTGGGCGACGGTGCCCGGGGGCACGTCCACGATGAGCTCGCCGTGCCAGTAGATCTCCAGCTGCTCGCCCTCGGTCACCTCACCGATGACGGTGGCGATGACGTCCCACTTCTCGCAGATCTCCATGAAGCGGTCCACGTGCTGCGGCTCGACGATCGCGCACATGCGTTCCTGCGACTCGCTCATGAGGATCTCCTCGGGCGAGAGCGTCGCGTCGCGCAGCGGGACGGTGTCCAGCTCGACGCGCATGCCGCCGGAGCCGGCCGAGGCCAGCTCGCTCGTGGCGCAGGAGAGCCCGGCGCCGCCGAGGTCCTGGATGCCGGCGACCAGCTTCTCCTTGAAGATCTCCAGGGTGCACTCGATGAGGAGCTTCTCCTGGAAGGGGTCGCCGACCTGGACGGCGGGGCGCTTGGTGGGCTTGGTGTCGTCGAAGGTCTCGGACGCGAGGACCGAGACGCCGCCGATGCCGTCGCCGCCGGTGCGGGCGCCGTAGAGGATGACCTTGTTGCCGGGGCCGGAGGCCTGGGCGAGGTGGATGTCCTCGTGCTTCATGACGCCGATGCAGCCGGCGTTCACGAGCGGGTTGCCCTGGTAGCAGGCGTCGAAGACGACCTCGCCGCCGATGTTGGGCAGGCCCAGGCAGTTGCCGTAGCCGCCGATGCCCGCGACGACGCCCGGCAGGACGCGCTTGGTGTCGGGGTGGTCGGCCGCGCCGAAGCGCAGCGGGTCGACGACCGCGACCGGGCGGGCGCCCATGGCGAGGATGTCGCGGACGATGCCGCCGATGCCGGTGGCCGCGCCCTGGTAGGGCTCGATGTACGAGGGGTGGTTGTGCGACTCGACCTTGAAGGTGACCGCGTAGCCCTGGCCCACGTCGACGACGCCGGCGTTCTCACCGATGCCGACGAGCATCGCGTCGTTCGGCGGGACCTTCTCGCCGAACTGCTTCAGGTGGACCTTGCTGCTCTTGTACGAGCAGTGCTCGGACCACATGACGGAGTACATGGCGAGCTCGGCGCCGGTGGGCCGGCGGCCGAGGATCTCCCGGATCCGGGCGTACTCGTCCTCCTTGAGGCCGAGTTCCTTCCAGGGCTGGGAGGCGTCCGGGGTCTCGGTGGCGTTCTTGACGGTGTCGAGGCTCATGCGCTGACCAGCTTCTTCAGGACCGAGGTGAAGAACGGGAGGCCGTCGGTGCGGCCGGTCCCGATCAGCGGCTCGACCGCGTGCTCGGGGTGCGGCATGAGGCCGACGACGTTGCCCGCGGCGTTGGTGATGCCGGCGATGTCGCGCAGCGAACCGTTCGGGTTGACGTCCAGGTACCGGAAGGCCACGCGGCCTTCGGCCTCCAGTTCGTCGAGCGTGCGCTCGTCGGCGGTGTAGCGGCCGTCCATGTTCTTGAGCGGGACGGAGATCTCCTGGCCGGCGGTGTAGTCGCCGGTCCACGCGGTGTCCGCGTTCTCCACCCGCAGCTTCTGGTCGCGGCAGATGAAGTGGAGGTGGTTGTTGCGGAGCATCGCCCCCGGCAGCAGGTGGGCCTCGGTGAGGACCTGGAAGCCGTTGCAGATGCCGAGGACGGGCATGCCCGCCCTGGCCTGCTCGATGATGGTGCCCATCACCGGCGAGAACCGGGAGATGGCTCCGGCGCGCAGGTAGTCCCCGTAGGAGAAGCCGCCCGCGAGGACGACCGCGTCGACCTGGTGCAGGTCCTTGTCGCGGTGCCAGAGCGAGACCGGCTCGGCCCCCGCGAGGCGGATGGCGCGCAGCGAGTCACGGTCGTCGAGCGTTCCGGGGAACGTGACGACTCCGATGCGTGTGGTCACCGTCAGGCCTCGACCTTCACGGTGAAGTCTTCGATGACGGTGTTGGCGAGGAACGTTTCGGCCATCTTGTGGATGCGGTCGAGGGCGGCCTGGTCGACCGGTCCCTCCACCTCCAGTTCGAAGCGCTTCCCCTGGCGGACGTCGGCGATCCCATCGAAGCCCAGACGCGGCAGTGCACGCTGCACCGCCTGGCCCTGGGGGTCGAGGATCTCCGGCTTGAGCATGACGTCGACTACGACGCGTGCCACTGGCACTCCCGTGTGGTGGTTGGTGCGAAGGCGGTTCCCTCAGCGTACCCGGCGGAAATTTCTACGCGGGTAGATATCTCGCCGGACCGCCCGGCCCGCCGTTTGGGCTTCACCAACGCTTCGCAAAATCCACCGGAAAACCACGCGCCCGGCATTGCGGTGGGACACGCGGGGAGAATTAACTGGGCTTCGCTATTCAATGAGAATCGCGGTACAAAGGAATCAGCCGGGATTCCGACGGTTTGATGCATTCCACCGAAACATCCACACAGGCGACATCACCGCACGTCAGCGAGCGGCGGCGAGGGCGCACGAAGGGACCGATATCCGTGGCGCAGCGCGTAGTAGTCACGATCTCCGACGACATCAGCGGCGGAGAAGCGGCGGAAACGGTCGTGTTCGCCCTGGACGGTAAGTCCTACGAGATCGACCTCAATGTGGCCAACGCAAAGAAACTGCGGAAGAGCCTGGCCCCCTTCGTGGCCGCGGGCCGCCGCCAGTCCCGTTCCGGGAAGGCGTTCAAGCACACGTCGATCGCCCCCGACCCGGCGGTCGTACGGGCCTGGGCCCGGTCCAACGGACTCGACGTGCCGCCCCGCGGGCGCATCCCGAAGCGGGTCTACGCCGCCTACAACGAAGCCCACTGACCCCGGATTTGCCATCCACCCCCTCCGATCGGCTAGTGTGTGGATCACGCCGAGGGGCGAGGCCGAAAGGCCGGGCCCCGAAGTCGTGCGGGTGTAGTTCAGTAGCAGAACACCCCCCTTCCAGGGGGGAGGCGCAGTGTGCAATCCCTGTCACCCGCTCTGCACGCTTTACCGGCCACGGTTGTGGATCAGGTACAGTGAGCTCGCAGAGCACGGCACTCGTGTCGTGGGAAGCATGCGGACGTAGCTCAGTTGGTAGAGCACCACCTTGCCAAGGTGGATGTCGCGCGTTCGAGTCGCGTCGTCCGCTCAGAAAACAAAGGCCCCGATCATTGATCGGGGCCTTTGTCGTTGTCCGGTGCGGTCACTCCCCCTCATCCTTTATGTGGCACACGTCACCCCTCGATGACAAATGTCATCGCGGATCATGACGACGCACACTGCCGGCCCGGCCCGAACGCGCCGAGGCTGGAGGAACAGGGTCCGGGCGCGCTCCCGGGCACACGAGGAACACCGGGGGGACGCAGCCGTGTCGAAGCTGACGGGGTGGTGGAAGCACAGGAGCAGCGCGCAGAAGGTCGAGCTGTACACGCGCGGGTCCTTCCACTTCTTCGTGCTCATCGAGATCGTGTCCTTCGGACTGGCCGGCATCGTCCCCCGGGACGACGGCTCGTCGCCCGCGCCCGGCGGAACCGCCGCCCTGCTGGTGGTGTGCGTCCACGCCGTGCTCTGCGGGTTCCTCTCCTCACGGGCCCTGAGCTGGATCGCCGGCACGCGCCCGCGGCCCGTGCGGCTCGCGGTGGCGGTGGCGGCGCTGACGGCCCTCGCCGTGCTGCTCTTCCTCGTACTGCGCCGCCTCGGCGCCCTCGGCACGTCCGTGGCGCCGCCGCTGGTCGTGGGGGTGGCCTGCTTCGGCTGCGGCTCCGTCGCCCTGGCCCTGGCCCGGGTCCGGTACGTGCGGTGGGTGCCGCCGGGCGCGGCGGCGGGGACGGCGGTGGCCGTCGCCGCACTCGGCCTCCCGGGGGAGGAGATCGTCGGCTACTTCGTCGGCGTCCTGGTCTCCTGCGCGTTCATCGCCTTCACCTACGGGTTCTCCGCCTGGCTGCTGCGGACGGTCTACGAACTCGACCGGGCCCGGGAGGTGCAGGCGCAGCTGGCGGTGGCCGAGGAACGGCTGCGGTTCGGGCGGGACCTGCACGACGTGATGGGCCGCAACCTCGCGGTGATCGCGCTCAAGAGCGAGCTGGCGGTACAGCTCGCCCGGCGCGGACGGCCCGAGGCCGTGGACCAGATGATCGAGGTGCAGCGGATCGCGCGCGAGTCGCAGCGGGAGGTCCGCGACGTGGTGCGGGGCTACCGGGAGGCGGACCTCGCGGTGGAGCTGGAGGGCGCGCGCGGGGTGCTGAGCGCCGCCGGGATGGACTGCCGGGTCGAGTGCGAGACGGCCGGCCGGACGCTGCCCGCCGAAGTGCAGTCGGCGCTGGGCTGGGTGGTGCGGGAGGCGACCACGAACGTGCTGCGGCACGGGGACGCGCGCAGCTGCCTGATCCGGCTGACGGCGCGGGCGGCCTGCGGCACGGTGACCTTGCTGGTGGAGAACGACGGGGCGCCCGACGCCCCCGCGGGACCGCCCGGATCCGGGCTCGCGGGCCTGCGGGAACGGCTCGCGGCGGTGGACGGGACCTTGCAGGCGGGACCGGCCGGGGGCGGCCGGTTCCGGCTGCGGGCCGAGATCCCGGGAAGCCGGACGGAACGAGTGGAGGTGCGGGCGTGAGCGCCGTACGGGTATTGCTGGCCGACGACGAACACCTGATCCGGGGCGCGCTGGCCGCGCTGCTGGGCCTGGAGGACGATCTGGTGGTCGTCGCCGAGGCGGCTTCGGGGCCGGAGGCACTGGCGATGGCGCGGGCCCACCGGCCCGACGTGGTGGTACTGGACCTGCAGATGCCGGGAGCCGACGGTGTGAGCGTGGCCACAGCGCTGCGGGCCGAACTCCCCGGCTGCCGGACCATGATCGTGACCAGTCACGGCCGTCCCGGGCACCTCAAGCGGGCCCTCGCGGCGGGCGTGCGGGCCTTCGCCCCGAAGACCGTCTCGGCGCAGCGGCTGGCCGAGCTGATCCGCACCGTGCACGCCGGAGGGCGTTACGTGGACCCGGAGTTGGCGGCCGACGCGATCAGTGCGGGGGACTCCCCGCTGACGGCCCGGGAGGCGGAGGTACTGGAACTCGCCGGGGACGGGGCGCCGGTCGCGGAGATCGCGGAGCGGGCCTCGCTGTCGCAGGGGACGGTGCGCAACTACCTGTCCTCGGCGGCGACGAAGCTGGGCGCCGAGAACCGTCACACGGCGGTGCGTCTCGCACGCGAGCGGGGTTGGGTATAGTTGTCCTCGCGCCACGGCGCACAGGCGGACATAGCTCAGTTGGTAGAGCACCACCTTGCCAAGGTGGATGTCGCGCGTTCGAGTCGCGTTGTCCGCTCAGAAGACGAAGGCCCCGGTCATTGACCGGGGCCTTCGCCGTTCCTCAGCTCCAGGTCTGGCCGGTGAGGCGCTCGTAGGCCTCGACGTACTTGGCGCGGGTCCGCTCGACGACCTCGCCCGGGAGGACCGGCGGCGGCAGTTCGCCCTTGGAGTTCCAGCCGGAGGCCGGGGAGGACAGCCAGTCGCGGACGTACTGCTTGTCGAAGGAGGGCTGGGCGCGGCCCGGCTCCCACCGGTCGGCGGGCCAGAAGCGCGACGAGTCGGGGGTGAGGACCTCGTCGGCGGCGACCAGGGTGCCGTCCGCGTCGAAACCGAACTCGAACTTGGTGTCCGCGAGGATGATCCCGCGCTCGCGGGCGATGTCCCGGGCGCGGCCGTAGACGTCGAGCGTGGTGCGGCGCAGCAGCGCGGCCGTCTCGGCGCCGGTGGTGCGCGCGACCTCCTCGTAGGAGACGTTCTCGTCGTGGTCGCCGACCTCGGCCTTGGCGGCCGGGGTGAAGATCGGGGCGGGCAGCTCGGAGCCGTCGACCAGGCCCTCGGGGAGGGCGAGTCCGCAGACCGTACGGGTCTTGTCGTACTCGGCGAGGCCGGAGCCGGTGAGGTAGCCGCGGGCCACGCACTCGACGGGGACCATGTCGAGGTTCTTGCAGACCAGGGCGCGGCCGGCCCAGTCGGCGGGGGCGCCGGCGGGCAGTTCGGTGCTGATGACGTGGTGGGGGACCAGGTCGGCGAGCTGGTCGAACCACCAGAGGGAGAGCTGCGTCAGGATGCGGCCCTTGTCCGGGATCTCGGTGGGCAGCACCCAGTCGGCGGCGGAGATGCGGTCACTGGCGACCATGACGAGTCGGCCGTCCTCGTCCCGGTAGAGGTCGCGGACCTTGCCGGTGTGGAGGTGGACGAGGCCGGGCACCTGCACCGGCTCGGGCTTTTCGACGAATCCGGGCACGGAGTCTCCCTGTGGTTCTGTACGAGCGCAGGGCCATTCTCCCGCACGGAGGTCCGTGCGGGAGGCAGGGGGTGGCCGCCGGTCCGGGCCGTCGGGGGCCGGGGTGGTCAGTCGCGCTTGCAGATGCGGTCGAGGAGGTTGGCCGTGGCCCGCTGGATCCGTTCGTCGACGTGCCCGGGGCGGTCCAGGGCCGGGGACCAGGCGAAGGTGCCGGACGCGAAGACGAGGGCGCCGCTGGGCGCGCGGTAGAGGGAGGTCTCCTGGTGGCGCTTGGCGCCCTCGCTGTCCGCGTACGGCGAGTGCGCGAGCAGGATCCGGTCGCGGTGTTCGGGGAGCTGGGTGCGCGGGAAGTACCGGTCGGCCTCGCCCGCCACCAGGCCGTCGAGCTCGTCGTTCTCGGTGGCGCCGGTGGACTCCCAGAGCCAGTGCGTGGCGTTGCGGACGACCAGGGGCGCGGGCTCGGGGACCCGTCCCGCGTACTGGATGCCGAGCAGCTGCTGTTCGGGGCGGTCGACCTCGCGCCACAGGCTGGGGCGGCCGGGGCCCCGCCGCTTCCGGCAGGTGAGGAGGCGGTCCTCGACTCCGGAGGGGGAGGGGCCCAGCTCGACCTGCCAGTACATGGTGTTGGCGGAGAGGAAGACGAGCGAGGTGCCGTGGTCGCGGGCGCGTTCGACGGTGCGGCGCATGGGGGCCGACCAGTACTCGTCGTGGCCGGGGAAGACGAGGCCGCGGTAGCGCGTGGGGTCGACGCGGCCGGCGTGCAGGTCGCGGGTGTCGGCGTAGGCGAGGTCGTAGCCGTAGCGCTCGGCCCAGCGGATGAAGTCGTAGGCGTGGCCCACGTGCAGGGGCAGGCCCGCGCCCGCGTAGGGGCGGTCGAAGGAGACCGTGGTGGCCGCGTCCCGTTCGCCGAGGAGGCGGCCCTCCTCGTCCCAGGCGTGGTAGAGGCTCGCGCCGGTGTGGCCGTCCTCGGGGTAGAGGTTGTAGGCCTGCCAGGTGATGTCGGGCAGGACCAGGAGGAGGTCGGCGGGCTCGTCGTCGCGGACCGTGAAGGGGATGTGGGAGCGGTAGCCGTCGGCGGTGGTCAGGACGGCGACGTACGCGCCAACGCTCCAGTACGAGGGGACCTGGAGCCGCCAGGACAGCCACCAGTGGTGGCAGGAGACGGTGCGGTCGGCGGTGAGCGGGGGCGGCTGGACGATCCCGGACAGCCGCGGGCTGGTGGTGATCTTGGAGGCGCCGTCGCCCGCGTAGTGGCCGATCCGGTAGACGTCGACGGAGAACTGCTGGGGCGGGTCGACGGTGATGTGGAAGTCGATGGCCTCGCCGGGGGCCACCGGGCCGGTCGAGGCGAAGCCCTTGATCTGGCGGTGGACGTCGTCGGCGGTGAGCGGGCCGCCGCCGTTGCTGCGGGCGCGCGGGAGCTGGCCGGGGGTCAGGGACGGGTCCACGTACCAGGGGACGACCTGGCCGGTGTCGTCGAAGTACAGCTCGCTGCCGCGGAACCAGGGCAGGGGGCCCTGGCCGAAGGGGTCGTTGACCGCGTGCGCGAGCGCACCTGACTCCCACCGCCGGATCTGGTCCGCACCCATACCGCTCCCCTCCCTCGCTCCCCCGAACGCGTTTTCCGACACCTCGGTGCGGCGGGTTTCGGACACTCCCGCCGCGACCGGTCCCAGCACATCACATAACGCACGCAGTCCGTCACCGTTCGTCGCGAATTGACGTGAGCGGAACGCGGACCGCCGCTTTCAGACGAGGCGGACGGGCTTCTCGGGGCGCACCCCGACCTCCGCCAGCCACTGCCGCAGCGGCTCCGGATCCCCCTCCTCGACGAGCGAGAGCACCCGGGGCGCCAGGTCGGCGCGGCGCTCGCCGCCGACGAGCAGGACCGGACCGTCGAGCCAGTCCAGGCCGGGGCCGGCGCCCGCGGAGTCCACGGCCGCGCAGCACACCAGGGCGGTCACGTGGTCGGCCAGCAGGTCCCGGCTGCTGCGCGGGGGCTGGAGCGGGAACAGCGGGAGCGTGTCCGCGCCCCGGGAGCCGCCGGATCCCGCGCGGGGGGCCGCGGCGCGCTCCTCGCGGGCCAGGTCCTCGCGGGCCAGGTCCGCGCTGAGCCGCCCGGCCAGGGCCTCCCCGGCGGAGCAGTCGCCGCCCGGATCGGTGAGGTACCCGAGCACCCGCTCCAGCGTCGGACCGTCGAAGCCGTCCCGGGCGGAGGCGGGCGGGGCGGGGGCGGCCGGGGCGGCCCCGGGGCGCGCGGCGCTGCCCGCCGGGACGCGGACGGCGTCCAGCGCGGTGTGCAGCCGGGCCGCCTCCGTACGCCACTTGCGGTCCACGACCTCCTCCGGGTACGCCGTCCAGTCGATCGGCGACCAGTCGGGCCCGGCCTCGGCCGGACCCCCGTGGAACAGCCGGGCGGCCAGCAGCGAAGCGGCCTCGTCGATCACTCCGGGCCGCTCCAGCAGGTCGCAGGCGGGGCGCTCGCCGAGCCGAGAGGTGAACTCCTCCGCGAGCCGGTCCCGGCGGGACAGCTCGGTCAGGGCGGAGACCACCCCGGCGTCGAGGTGCGCGGGCCAGCGGCCCATCCGCCAGGCGGGCAGCGCGACCCTGGTCAGCAGCCGGTCCCAGCCCGCGTAGGCGAGGCCGACCTGCTCCTGGGCGGCGATGCGCAGCCCGTAGTCCACGTCGTGGGCGCGGTCCGAGGCGGCGGCGGCCACCCCGCGCTCCATCTCGGCGGCGTCGTCCTGGCAGAGCCGCAGCAGCAGCCGGGCGGGGTGGGCGATCCAGCCCAGGCCGGGCTGGCTCCCCACGTCGACGGCGGCGTCGAGCCCGCGCACGAAACCGCGCGCGTCGGCTATGTCCGGGTGCGCGGAGGGCCCCGTACCGGCGACGACGGGCGCGAGGACGGCCCGCAGCTCCGCGACGCGCATCCACCACAGGAACGGCGAGCCGATCACCAGCACGGGGGCCGCGCCGGGCGCCGATTCGGGACCGGTGGATATGGCGGCCCGGCGGTGGGCCGGATGCGTGCGGTCCTCCAGCCAGCTGTCGCAGTCGGGCGTCAGGGCTATCGCGGAGGGCGCCGGAACGTCCATCCGGTCGGCGAGGTCGCGCACGAGGCGGTAGAGGTCGGGGGCGGCGGCCTCGGGCAGCGCCACCGTCGGCGTCACGGCGGGACCGGCCCGCAGCACGACGGCGCCGAAGACCCCGCCCGCGAGCAGGACCACTGCGGCGACCGCGCACACGGCCAGGGTCACCGCCGGCCAGGGGTCACCGGCCAGCCGCCCCGTCATCCGGGCGGCCACGAGCATCACCGCGAGGGCGGCGGGCAGCAGCACGGCGGCCATGGCCCTGCTGCGGACCCGCAGCACGGCGAGGGCCCGCGAACGCGCGGACGGTGCGCCCACTTCTGCGATCGAACCTGGTGCGGACACGGCCGGACCTCACCCCCTCTGCCCTGCGGCGGCGTAGCTCACTCCCCCACTGTGACACCCGCCACCGACATCGCAATGCCGGTGGGCCATGTGCCGGAATGCTTGCGCCGCACCCTAGTTGGGGCGGGCGCGGACGTCAGGCGGTCCGGGTGACGATCACCCGATGGAATGGCTTTGGGTAAAGGTGGGTGCGTTCGAACGCGGCCGGATGCAGTCGCACGCGAACGGACGCGGACACGCGCGCGGGCCCGGTGCGCGTCCCCCGCGCACCGGGCCCGTCCCGTCACGACTCCGCCGGTCAGCGGCCTTCGGCCGCCTTGGCCGCGATGTCCGTACGGTGCTGCGCGCCGTCGAGCCGGATCCGCGCGACCGCCTTATACGCCTTCTCCCGCGCCTGTGCCAGGTCGGAACCGGTCGCCGTCACCGACAGCACGCGCCCGCCCGCGCTGACGACCGCGTCGCCCTCGCGGCGGGTCCCGGCGTGGAGCACGTAGGCGTCGGGGGCGTCCTGCTCGGCCACCTCGGCGAGGCCCTCGATCGGGTCCCCGGTGCGGGGCGTCTCCGGGTAGTTGTGCGAGGCGATGACGACCGTGACGGCGGCGTCGTCGCGCCAGCTGAGCGGCGGCTCGGCGTCCAGGGTGCCCTGGGCGGCGTTCAGCAGGACGCTCGCCAGCGGGGTCCGCAGCCGGGCGAGGACCACCTGGGTCTCCGGGTCGCCGAAGCGGGCGTTGAACTCGATGACGCGGGTGCCGCGGGAGGTGATCGCGAGTCCGGCGTAGAGCAGGCCGGAGAAGGGGGTGCCGCGGCGGCGGAGCTCGTCGACGGTCGGCTGGAGCACGAGCTCCATGACCTCGTCGACCAGCTTGGCGTCGGCCCAGGGGAGCGGGGAGTACGCGCCCATGCCGCCGGTGTTGGGGCCCTCGTCGCCGTCCAGCGCGCGCTTGAAGTCCTGCGCGGGCTGGAGGGGCAGGACGGTGACGCCGTCGGTGATGGCGAAGAGGGAGACCTCCGGGCCGTCGAGGTACTCCTCGATGACGACCCGGTCGCAGGCCAGCGCGTGGGCGCGGGCGACGGCCCGGTCCTCGGTGACCACGACGCCCTTGCCGGCCGCGAGGCCGTCGTCCTTGACGACGTACGGGGCGCCGAAGGCGTCGAGGGCCTCGTCGACCTCCTCGGCGTCGGTGCAGACGTAGCTGCGCGCGGTCGGGACGCCGGCCGCGGCCATCACGTCCTTCGCGAAGGCCTTGGAGCCCTCCAGCTGGGCGGCCGCGGCCGTGGGGCCGAAGCAGGGGATGCCGGCCGCGCGAACGCTGTCGGCGACCCCGGCGACCAGGGGCGCCTCGGGGCCGACGACGACCAGGCCGGCGCCGAGCTCGGCGGCCAGCCGGGCCACGGCGGTGCCGTTGAGGGCGTCGACCGGGCGCAGCTCCGCCACCTCGGCGATGCCGGCGTTGCCGGGGGCGCAGTAGAGCGCGGAGACGTCGGGGTCGAGGGACAGAGAGCGGCACAGGGCATGTTCGCGGGCGCCGCCGCCGATGACGAGGACCTTCACGCCGCCCAGGGTAGCCCGGACGGAGTGGCGCGTTTCGTGCGGCCACCCAATGACGGGCGGCTACTCGTTCGTGTATTCCTCCACAACGGTGGCTCCGAGCTCGCGCACGATGAGGTCGTGTCCGGTCAGCGCGCTCTCGACGAGGTCGGGATCGTCCGCCTCCGGGACGTCGTCCTCGGGGGCGACCGGCGGGGGCGCCTGCCGGACGGGCGGCTGCTGGGACGGGGCCGACTGCTGGGGCGGCTGGTACTGCTGCTGCGGAGCGGAACCCTGCTGCTGAGGCTGTTGCTGCGGGGTGGGCGGCGGCGGGCTGTAGGCGGGAGCGGCCGGGGCGCCGTACGAGGACTGCTGGACGGGGGCCGGGCCGCCGCCTCCCCCGACCACGGCGTCGATCTTCCAGCTGACCTGGAACTGCTCGGCGAGCACCGCCTTGAGGACCTCCTCGCTGCCGCTGCTCGCGAAGTTGTCGCGGGCTCCGGGGTTGGGGAAGCCGAGCTGGAGGGTGCTGCCGTCGAAGCCGGTGACCTGGGCGTTCTGGCTGAGCAGGATCCAGGTGAAGCGGCGGCGGTTCTTGACCGCCTCCAGGATGCCGGGCCACATCGCCTGGACCTGTCCGGCCCCGGCGGCCATGCCCGGGGAGGGCGCGGCCGGGGCGGCGGCGGCCGGCTGAGCGGCGGCGGGAGCGGGGGCCGGGGCGGGGGCCGGGGCGTTGGCTCCGCTGCCGGGCGCGGCGGCGCTGGGCCAGGCACCGGCGGCCGGCTGCGCGGGGGCGGCCGGGGCCGGGGCGGCTGCGGGGGCCGGGACGGCGGCTCCGGGCCACGCGCCGGGGGCACCGCTGCCGGGCTGCGCGGCTCCGGGCCAGGCGCCGGGGGCGGCGGCCGGGGCGGCGGCGGGAGCCGGGGCGGCAGGGGCAGGGGCAGGGGGAGCGGGTGCCGGGGCGGGGGCGGGGGCCGCCGGAACCGGGGCTTCCTCGGGCCCGGGGCCCCGTACGGCGGCCCGCGCCGCGGCGACTCCGCCGCCCGGCCCGGCCGGGGCCATGGCCTGCGCCTCGGGGGCGGGGACGTAGCCCATCCCGGGCGCGGCGGGCATCGCCGGAGCGGCGAACGCACCGGCGGGCGGCCCGCTGCGCTCCAGCCGGTCCAGGCGGGCCTGGAAGGAGCGCTCGTCGTCGAAGGCGGCCGGGAGCAGCACCCGGGCGCAGATGAGCTCCAGCTGGAGCCGCGGCGAGGTCGCCCCCCGCATCTCGGTGAGTCCGGCGTTGACCAGGTCGGCGGCGCGCGACAGCTCGGCGGCGCCGAACACGGAGGCCTGGGCCTGCATCCGCTCCACGACATCGGCGGGGGCGTCGATGAGCCCCTTCTCCCCGGCGTCCGGCACGGCGGCGAGGATCACCAGGTCGCGCAGCCGCTCCAGCAGGTCGGCGACGAAGCGGCGCGGGTCGTTCCCGCCCTCCACCACCCGGTCGACGACCTCGAAGGCGGCGGCGCCGTCCCCGGAGGCGAAGGCGTCGATGACGGAGTCGAGCAGCGAGCCCTCGGTGTAGCCGAGCAGGGAGGTCGCCATGGTGTACGTCACACCGTCGTCGGCGGCGCCGGCCAGCAGCTGGTCCATGACGGACATGGAGTCACGGACGGAGCCGGCCCCGGCGCGCACGACGAGCGGCAGCACGCCGTCCTCGACCTTGGCGCCCTCGCGCCCGCAGACCTCGCCCAGGTAGTCCCGCAGGGTGCCGGGCGGGACGAGCCGGAAGGGGTAGTGGTGCGTCCTGGACCTGATCGTCCCGATGACCTTCTCGGGCTCGGTCGTGGCGAAGATGAACTTGAGGTGCTCCGGCGGCTCCTCGACCACCTTCAGCAGGGCGTTGAAGCCCGCCGAGGTGACCATGTGGGCCTCGTCGATGATGTAGATCTTGTAGCGGCTCGACGCGGGCCCGAAGAAGGCCTTTTCCCGCAGGTCACGGGCGTCGTCCACGCCACCGTGGGAGGCGGCGTCGATCTCGATGACGTCGATGGAACCCGGTCCGTTGCGGGCCAGGTCGCGGCAGGACTGGCACTCCCCGCAGGGCTCGGGGGTGGGACCCTGCTCACAGTTCAGGCACCGGGCCAGGATCCGCGCGCTGGTCGTCTTTCCACATCCGCGCGGCCCGCTGAACAGGTACGCGTGATTGACCCGGTTGTTCCGCAGGGCCTGCATCAGCGGTGCAGTGACATGCTCCTGCCCGATGACCTCGGCGAACGACTCGGGACGATAGCGGCGGTACAGCGCAAGGGACGACACGTCTACGAGGTTATCCGGGCCCGCCGACAACGGCGGCCCGCCGACGCCCCCGGACCCGTCCCGGAACGCAAAGCGCCCCCCACGCACCCGCCAGAGCCCACTTACCCTTGCTGCCTTCCGGCCCTGGGGGAGTTGGGTGAGATAGCGCCACGTGAGGGGCTGGGCCCCACCCTAGCCGATCCCTGGCCCCGGAATCGACCCGCACCCCCGCCCGATCCGCCGCCGGACCTCCGCCGGCCCCCAAGATCGGATCGTGTTCGCGAGCACCCCCCAACGTCTTGTATTGTTTGCGGCGGAGGATTCGCCTAGTGGCCTAGGGCGCACGCTTGGAAAGCGTGTTGGGGGCAACCCCTCACGAGTTCGAATCTCGTATCCTCCGCCAGTGCCTCACCGGGCACTTGAAGGCCCCGACCGGGAAACCGGCCGGGGCCTTCTGCGTTGCCGGCTTCCGTGTTGCCGACGCCCGCGGGGCGGTCAGTCCAGGTCGAGGCGGGCGAGTTCGGTGCGCGAGCGGATGCCCAGCTTGGGGTAGGCCTTGTAGAGGTGGTGCTCGACGGTGCGCGGGCTCAGGAACAGCAGCCCGGCGACCTCGCGGCTGCTGCGGCCCTCGGCCGCCAGCCGGACCACCTGCAGTTCCTGCGGGGTGAGGCGGTCGGCCAGTGCCCGGGCCGTGGGGACGGCCGGGGCGGCCGGCTCCCCGGCGGCCCGGAGTTCGGCGCGGGTGCGGTCGGTCCACGGGGCGGCGTGCAGGCGCTCGAAGACCTCCAGCGCGCCGTGCAGACGGGCCCGGGCCTCCGCCGGGCGCCGGGCGCGCCGCAGCCACTCGCCGTGGACGAGCAGGGTGCGGGCGGCCTCGAAGGGGCGCCCGGCGCCCGCGTGCAGGGCCCCGGCCGCGGTGAAGGACTCCTCCCGGCCGGTCAACTGCGCCTCGCAGCGCAGCGCGACGGCCCGGGCCCAGGGCTGGCCCCCGGCTTCCGCCCACGACGCGAGGCGCTGCCACGCGGGACGGGCCCGCTCGGGGGCGCCGAGCCGGACCGCGGCCTCGACCAGGTCGCCCGTCGCCGCCACCAGCGCCGTCATGTAGTGGCCCGGGCGGCTCCACGCCGTCTCCAGGCGCTCCAGGGCCTCCTCGTAGCGGCCCAGGCCCAGGTCGAGCAGGCCCAGCAGGCAGGCGACCGCGACGCCCCCGTCGACGGTCCCCCCGGCGACCGGCAGGCAGCGCTCCGGGTCGCCCTCGATCGCGGCGATCCGGGCGAGGGCCACCTCCAGGCGGCCGATGCGCTGGGGCATGCCGCAGTCCTCGGCGACCGCCCGGGCCTCGGCCACCGACGCCTCCGCGTCCCGGTGCCGGCCCTGGAGCACCTGTAGCCGGGCGAGCATCTGGAGTGCCTCCGGGAGTCCGCCCACCAGCCCGGCCCGGCGCCTGCGGGCCACTTCGGCGGTGACCAGTTCCTCGGTGCGGGCGTCGTCGCCGAGCAGGGCCGCCGCGTAGACCGGGCGCATGCCGGGTCCGCCCTCGGCGACGGCCGCCGCGAGCGCGGCGAGGCCGGCCGGGTGGTCGCCGTCCACCAGGCGGGCCATGCCCCGCACGGTGTGGTCGCCGGGGAGGAGCTGCGCGCAGGCCCGTACGGAGTCGGCGTCCCCGGAGAACCAGGCGTACGTCGCCGCGGTGCGCAGCATCGACGCCGACGGCCCGGGGTCGGCCTCCCGGGCGCCGGCGACCAGGAGGCGCGCCGCGGCGGCCTGGTCGCCGCGCTCGAACTCCACGGCGGCGCGGACCTCGGCGAGGGCCGCCCGGTCGGCCCCGGTGCCGGCGAGCGGACCGGCCCGGCCGGCCAGGGTGGCGGCCGGGCCCAGGTCCCCGGCGGCCACCGCCGCGGCGGCCGCGCGGCGCAGCAGCCGTCCGCGTTCGGGCAGGGCGGTGGAGAGGTCCGCGGCGCGCTGGTAGAGGTCGCAGGCGATGGCGGGGGCGGCCCGGTGCCGGGCGCGGTCCGCCGCCCGGGCGACTTCCGCGGCCACGGCGGCGTCGGGTCCCAGCGCGGCCAGCGCCAGGTGGCGGGCGCGGGCGTCGGAGTCCGCTTCGAGGGCGGCGAGTTCGCGGTGCACGCGGGTCCGCTGGACGGAGGCGGCACCGCTGTAGGCGGCGGCGCGGATCAGCGGGTGCCGGAAGGACGCCCGGGCTCCGTCGACGCGCAGCAGCCCGGCCCGCTCCGCCGCCTCCAGGGCCCGCGCGCCGCTGCCGCCCAGCGCGTCGACGGCGGCCAGCACCCGGGCCAGGTCACGGCTGCTGTCCGCGGCGGCGGTGAGCAGCAGCAGACGTACGCCGTCGGGCAGGGCGGCGATCGTGTCGCGGAAGGAGGCGAGGACCCGGTCGGTGACGCGCTGCCCGCCGCCGGGGCCGCAGGTGCGCTCGGCCCGGCCGAACTCCAGGAGGGCCAGCGGGTTTCCGTCCGCGTCCTCCAGGACCCGGGCGCGGCGCGCGGCGGAGAGCCGGTAGCGCTCCAGCACCCGTGCGGCGGCCCGGCGGTCCAGCCGGGGCAGGAAGAGCTCCGGGAGGCCGCGGGCGTCGAACCCCTCGTCACGGGCGGCGAAGACGAGGGCCACCGGTTCGGCGGCGATCCGGCGGGCCGCGAACAGCAGGGCGTCCGCGCTGCTCTGGTCCAGCCACTGGGCGTCGTCGACCACGCAGACCACCGGACCGGATTCGGCGAGCCGGGCGAGCAGGGTGAGCAGCGCGAGTCCGGTCGTGTACCGGTCGGCCGGGCCGGCGGAGCCGCCGAGCACGGTGTGCAGCGCCCGCGCCTGCGGGCCGGGCAGCAGCGCGACCCGCTCCTGTAACGGCCACAGCAGCTGGAGCAGGCCGGCGCCGACGAGGTCGCGTTCCGCCTCGCAGCCGGTCACCCGGCGCACCGTCGGCGCCGACTCCGCCGAAATCCGCTCCAGCAGGGCGGACTTGCCGATGCCCGCTTCCCCGCGCAGGACGAGCGCTCCCCCCTGCCCCTGCCGCGCCGCGTCGAGCAGCGCGTCCAGCGCCGCTTCCTCGGACTGCCGTCCGTAGAGCATGTGCCGCCTCCCCCGGGCCCCGTGCGCCGCCCGCGCCGGTCCCGGCGGGCTCGCGTATACGTAGCCACTGCCAGAAACCTTACTGATCCGCCCGGTGGCCGCCCGGGCCTACGGTCGGGGCAGTCCCGCGGCGCCCGCCGCGGCCGCCCCCTCGGGGGTCCCCCAGCAAGGAGTCCGACCATGACCGTGCGCGTCCTCGCCCTCGTCGGCAGCCTCCGGGCCGGCTCGCACAACCGCCAACTGGCCGAGGCGGCCGTCAAGCACGCGCCCGAGCACATCGACGTCGAGATCCAGGGCGGCCTCGCCGACATCCCCTTCTACAGCGAGGACATCGACGTCGAGGGCGCCGTTCCGGCCCCGGCGGCGGCCCTGCGCGAGGCGGTGTCGCGGGCGGACGCGCTCCTGCTCGTCTCGCCCGAGTACAACGGCACCATCCCCGCCGTGCTGAAGAACGCCATCGACTGGCTGTCCCGCCCGTACGGCACCGGCGCGATCACCGGCAAGCCGGTCGCCGTGGTCGGTACGGCCTTCGGCAGCTACGGCGGGGTCTGGGCGCAGGACGAGGCCCGCAAGTCCGCGGGCATCGCCGGCGGCGCCGTCATCGACCAGGCCCGGCTCTCCGTGCCCGGTTCCGTCACCCGGTTCGCCTCCACCCACCCCGCCGACGACGCCGAGGTCGTCACCGGGCTCCTCGACGTCCTCGGCCAGCTCGCCACCAGCGCCAGGGCCTGAGGGGCGCGAACGCTCCGGCTCCGCCGGCCCGCACACCGCGGCCGGCCCACCGGCAGGAAGGGAACACCACCATGCTCACGCTGACTCCCCGCAGCGGTGCGGCTCCGCGGGTCTTCGGGCCGGCGCCGCACGGTCAGGGTTCGCAGATCTCTCCGATCATGCTCCAGGAGGAGCTGTGGGAGCGGATGCGGGCGTTGCCGTACGTGTACATGTCGCCCACGCTGGTTTCGGTGCCGCACGCCCGGGCGCTGTTCCTGCCGGAGGGTGTCGGTACGGGTCCGGCGGCGGCCTTCCAGCGGGGCCGTGAGTGGGCGCACATCCATCCGCATCACGACGGTTCGCTGCACCTGACGCTCCCGGCGCGGGTGGAGGCCGAGGTCATCGACGCGGGCTGGGGCGTGCACCACCCGGCCCAGGACGTGACGCTGGTCTACGGCCCCCGCAGCGCGGCGGAACTGGAGACCGTCTGGAAGATCGTCCAGCGCTCGTACCGGTACGCCACCGGCGCCGAGTAGCGGCGGCTCAAGGGGCGGGCCCGGGGAGCCGAAGGAGCGGGTAGCCACTGTCACCGCCCAGAGGGAGTCCCCGTGCGTCCGTTGCTGCGTACCGTCCTGACCGCCGCCCTGCTGCTCGCCGCCCCCGTGGCGGCGGCGCCCGTCGCGCACGCCGGGCCGGCGGTGAGCGCCGACGAGGGCCGGGCCGCCGAGCCGTACGTCGTCACCCTCGCGCCGGGCGCCGACCCCGAGCGGGTGATGCGCGAGACCGGCGTCACCGAGCCGCGGCACGTCTACCGCAGCGTGTTCGGGGGGTTCGCCGCCGACCTGGACGCCGCCCAGCTGACGGCGCTGCGGGCGCACCCCGACGTCGTCGGCGTCGAGGAGGACGGCGAGGCCGCCGGGATGCGGACGGCGGAGCCGGGGGCTACAGGCCGTCGATGAACAGCAGCGCGTTGGGCGAGCTCTTGCTGAGCTTGCTCAGCACGTCCTTGGTGGACCCGGACTCCAGGAAGTCGGCGAGCTCGCCCGGGTCCGCCTTGGGGTGGGCCTGCTTGTAGAGGACGGCGACCCCGGCGACGTGCGGCGATGCCATGGAGGTGCCGTCCAGGGCGACGGAGCCGCCGCCGAGCTTGGCCGAGGTGATGTCCTCGCCGGGGGCGTAGAGGTCGACGCAGGTGCCCCAGTTGGTGAAGTCGCTCTCCTCGTCGTACCGGTTGCTCGCTGCCACCGTGACGACCCGCTCGGCGGAGGCCGGGGAGACCCCGCAGGCGGTCTTCGCGTCGTTGCCGGCCGCGAGGACCGGCAGGACCCCCGCGTCGGAAAGGGCGGTGGCGGCGTCGTTGAGCGCCTGGGACTTGTCGCCGCCGAGGGAGCCGTTGAGGACCGCCGGCTGCTTGGCGTTCTTCGCCACCCAGTCCAGGCCCGCGATCATCGCCGAGTAGGTGCCCTTGCCGTCGCAGCCGAGGACGCGGACGCTGACCAGGGCCGCCTTGGCCGCCACCCCGTACGTCCGGCCCGCGACCGTGCCCGCGACGTGGGTGCCGTGGCCGTTGCAGTCCTGGCCCTGCTGCCCGTCGCCGACCGCGTCGAAGCCGAAGGTGGCGCGTCCGCCGAACTCCGCGTGGGCGAAGTCGATGCCGGTGTCCAGGACGTAGGCGGTCACCCCGGCGCCGTTGCCCTGGGCGGTGAAGTCGTTGTCGAGCGGCAGCCGCCGCTGGTCGATGCGGTCCAGGCCCCAGGAGGCGGACGGCGCGCGGGTGGCGGGCGCGGCGGTGCGCTTCGGCACGGACTGCACCTTCGCGTCCTCCTCGACGGACGCCACCCCGAGGCTGTTGCGGACGATCGTCAGCTGGAGCGGGGTCAGCGGGACCGCGAAGCCGTTGAGGGCCTTGCTGTAGAGGAAGGACGGCTTGAGCCCGAGCTTCTCGGCGGCCCTGGCCGCGTCCACGCCCTTGTTCAGGGTCACGATGTAGTTGCCGGGGACCGGGTTGGCGGCGGTCCTCAGCGGTGCCGGGGTCGGCTCCGGGGCGGCTTCCGAGGCCGAGGCGGCCGCCATGGGGGCCGCCGCGAGCAGCGCGGCGACGGTGACGGTGACACGCATGAGCATGCGCATGGAGAGGCGCTCCGATCGAGGGGTGGGGGAAACGCCCGTACCGAACCAGGTCGCGGCGGCCGCGGGAAGCTCATCGGGGGGTGTGGCGGGCGGCCCGCGGTCGTGGAATCGCCGTGCGCTCCGCCGGATGGGGGCGGGACCCGCGCATCCGTTCGATGTCCGAACTCCGGCGCTGGGGCTGAATAAACGTTTCACCCCACCCGCGCGGGCGGGATCTTCGAACGACCCGATCGAGAGCCCCCCGGACGGCCCAAGGCACCGCCGGAACGGCGCAAGCGGCGAGGCCCCCCGCCGCTTGCGCCGCTCCCACCGTTTCCCACCGGCCGTCCACGGGCCGCTCACGGGCCTCGGTGCGGGCCCGCTCCCGCCGGCTGCGGCTGCTGCTCCGCCGCGGCCCGCGCGCTGCCCGCCGCCCCCTTGCGGTCCCGCATCAGGACCAGGGCCAGTGCGGCGGCGGCCAGCACGCCCAGGGCCGCCGCGCCGAAGGTGGCCGACATGGCCGAGGTGAAGGCGGAGCGGGCCGCGTCGGCCAGCGCCGGGTCGGTCAGGGCGGCGGCCACCGAGTGCCGGGCCGCGTCCGGGGCCCAGGCGGGCATCTCGCCGCCGTAGACCCCGCTGAGCAGGGCCCCGAGGACGGCCACGCCGAGGGCGGCGCCGGCCTGCTGGACGGTGTCGTTGAGGGCGGAGCCGACGCCGGCGTACTCCTCGGGGACGGCTCCCATCAGGGCCGCGGTGGCGGCGGGCATCGCCAGGCCGCCGCCGAGGCCCATCACCGTCATGGCGGCGCACAGCGGCCAGAAGCTGTCACCGGCCTCCAGGGTGGCCAGCAGACCGAAGCCCGCGGCGATGACGGCGAGGCCGACGGCGGTCATGATCCGGTTGCCGATCCGGTTGCCCAGGGTGGCGCCGAGGCCGTTGAAGAGCAGGGTGGCGACGGCGAGCGGGGTGAAGGCGAGGCCGGTCTGGGTCGGGGTGTACCCGGCGACGAACTGGAGGTACTGGGTCAGGACCAGCATCAGCCCGCCGTTGGCGAAGGTGAGCAGGACCAGGGAGAAGCTGGAGCCGCTGAACATCCGGTTGCGGAAGAGGGCGAGCGGCACCATCGGGGACCCGGTGCGCAGCTCGTGCAGGACGAAGGCGGTCAGGGCGAGGACCGCGACGCCCGCGTAGACGGTCAGGCCGTCCTCGGGGAGGGCGATGATGGCCCAGATCAGGGCGGTCATGCCGGTGACGGACAGGACCATGCCCGGGAAGTCGGGCTTGCGCCAGGGGCCCTTGGACTCGGGCATCAAGGCCAGCGCGGCGGCGATGGCGAGCAGGGCGATCGGGACGTTCATCAGGAACACGGCGCCCCACCAGAAGTGGGCGATGAGCACGCCGCCCAGGGCCGGGCCGCCGACCATGCCGACGATGGCGACCGCGCCCCAGGCGGAGATGGCCTTGCGGCGCTCCTCCTCGTCGAAGACGGTGATCAGGATCGAGAGGGTGCTCGGCATCACGAGGGCCCCGCCGATGCCCATGACCACGCGTCCGGCGATGAGCTGGGCCGGGGAGTCGGCGTAGGCGGCGAGCAGGGAGGCGATCCCGAAGAGCGCGAGGCCGATGATCATCACCCGGCGGCGGCCGAAGCGGTCGGAGAGGCTGCCCGCGGTGAGGAGGAGTCCGGCGAAGACCAGGATGTAGGACTCGATGATCCACTGGATGTCCTCGGCGCCGGCGCCGAGGTCTTCGGCGATCGGCGGGATCGAGACCGTCAGCACCATGTTGTCGACGACCAGTACGAGCGTGCTGAGGCAGAGCACGATCAGGATGAGCCAGCGGCGCGGGTCGCGCGCCGCCCCGCTCCCGGTGATCCCGTCCAGCGCGTCCATGGTGATCCCTTCCCCTCTTCCCGACTGTTGCGTACACCGTTCGCTCGGTGATGTGAACAACGTACGCGGATGCGTACGGTGTTCGCAAGCCCTCGTGTGGAACCCCGTGGAACGCGGCGCGGCTAAGCTGCGCGCGTGCCGTCGTACTCGATCGGGCAGGCCGCTGGTCTGCTGTGCGTGAGCCCGGAAACCGTGCGCCGCTGGGCCGACGCGGGACGGCTGCGCGCGGTCCGTACCCCGGACGGGGCCCGTGTGGTGGACGGCCCGGCGCTGGCCGCCTTCGCGAAGGAACGGGCCGAGGGGCTGCACCCGGTGCCCGAGGGAGCCGCCGCCACCTCCGTCCGCAATTCCTTCGCGGGCATCGTCACCGCGGTACGGGTCGACGACGTCGCGGCCCAGGTGGAGATCCAGTCGGGCCCGCACCGCATCGTCTCCGTCGTGACTCGCGAATCGGTCGAACAGCTGGGCATCGCGGTCGGAGTCAGCGTCACCGCCCGGGTGAAGTCCACCGAGGTCTACGTGGACGTCCCCCAGGACGGCTGAGAGCGCCGCCGCCCGCGCCCACGAAGGGGCACGGGCGACGGCGCTCGGGCCGGGACGGCGGCGGCGAGGGCGGCGGGGCGGCGGCCGGGGGATCAGCCGCAGCGCAGGGCCGCGTACAGGTCCAGCTTGTGGTCCAGCCGGGACAGGTCCCGGCCGGTCAGGGACTCCACCCGCTCGATGCGGTAGTGCACGGTGTTCACGTGCAGGTGGAGGGCCTCCGCCGTACGGGCCCACGAGCAGTTGTTGGCGAGGAAGACCTCCAGGGTCTCCCGCAGCATTCCGTCGCCCAGCGCGCCCAGCGTCCGCGCGCCGAAGACGCTGCGCACCTCCGGCGGCACCCCGGACAGCAGTTCCGCGAGGGTGTCCAGCTGCTCGACGCCCCGCACGGGGGTCTCCCCGCCCGCCGCCGTCAGCGTGAACAGGGCCTGGTTCAGGGAGGCCCGCAGCGCCTCCGGCCCCGGCGCCCGCGCGCCCGCGCCGAGGCGGAGGTCCGCCTCCGGGCCCCCGCACGCCTGGAGCAGCGGCCACACCCCGCGCAGCTCGGCGGCCACGTCGACCCCCGCGAGCGGGTCCTCGTACAGCACGGCGGCGAACTCCCCGGCGGCCCACGGGACCCCCTCCAGGTGGGCCAGCGCCTCGGCCAGGGCCTCCCCGGAGGTGGCGGCGAGCACCCGGTAGGGGCCGCCGGCCGGCAGGCCGGCGGCGCCCAGCGCCTCCTCCAGGGCCACCGGGTCGGCGTCCCCGTACAGCAGGGCGATCAGTTCCTGCCCGGTGGCGCGGCCGGCGGCGGCCCGGCGGGCGTGCCCGTCGCGGTACTGGGCGAGGACCTCGGCGATCTCGTGGAGCACC
This sequence comes from Streptomyces sp. NPDC048507, assembly GCF_043199995.1. NCBI lineage: Bacteria > Bacillati > Actinomycetota > Actinomycetes > Kitasatosporales > Streptomycetaceae > Streptomyces > Streptomyces sp. NPDC048507. Next base: position 69,498 of record NZ_JBICWZ010000004.1, read on the forward strand.
CGCGGGGGCGCGGCGTCCGCGTCCGGCAGGTACAGCTGCCAGGCGTCGTACGGGGAGCTGTCGGACTCGATGCGCAGCGACAGCCCGTCGCGCGCGGGGACCGCCCGCTGGGCGGGGAGCGGCGGCGCGGAGGGGGTGCGGGCGATGGTGCGCCCACTCGCGGTCAGCACGTAGCAGGGCACCTTGCCCAGGTGGGCGCAGGCCCGGTCGAGGAGCTCGGCGGGTCCGGCCCCGCCCTCCAGCAGGCGGCTCAGCTCGCCGCGCACGTTCTCGGGAAGGGCGAAGATCCGGGTCGGACGGCGGCTGAGGTCGCCCCACTGGCGCAGGTAGACGGCCTCGGTGACCGCCCGGAAGCTGGTCTGGGCCGGGACGGCCACGAGCGGCAGCCGGTAGGCCCGGCAGGCGCTGACCAGCTCGTCGGGGACGCCTCCGTGGGTCTCCTCGCCGGCCAGGAGGGCGGTGGCTCCGGCGTCGGCGAGCGCGGAGACGAAGCGGTCCACCTTCTTCAGGTCCCCCTCCGACCACCACACGAGCCCGCTCAGCACCAGCTCCCCGGGGCCCAGGAAACGGCCCGGGTCCTCCAGGTCGGTGGCGGTGACCCCGCTGACCTCCTGGCCGAGAAGAGCTTCCTCACCCCAGAGCAGTGTGAGGCCGAGATTGTCGGACTGGAGCAGGTCGAGGACGTGCATGGCAGGGACTCCTTGCGGTGGGGGTGACCCACATTCGCCAGGTGAATACGAGAAACCTCATCGTAAATGCAAGGTGATGTCCTGCCTACGGCTCTTGGTTGATTATCCAGGGCGAACCGCCCGAACCCGGATGGTTTCCGTGTCCGGGACCAGTCGTTTCGTCCCCGGCCCCGTTGCTTCACTGAGGAGAACGCCCGGATTGCAGGAAGGCTGGTGGCGCGAAATGGACCTCAACACGGTGCTCGACGTGCGCGACGCGCGCCGCCGCGAGCCCTGGCGTCCCGGCGACGTCTGGCTCGGCGGGGGCACGTACCTCTTCTCCGAGCCCCAGCCGCACATCCGCCGCCTCGTCGACCTCTCCCGGATGGGCTGGCCGCCGCTGTCCTGGCAACCGGACGGCTCCCTCGACATCGCCGCCACCTGCACCATCACCGAGCTGTCCCGCTTCGGCCGGTCCCTGACCGCGACCGCCGCACCGCTGATCGAGCAGTGCTGCCGGGCCTTCCTCGCCAGTTTCAAGATCTGGAACATGGCCACCGTCGGCGGGAACCTCTGCAACGGCCTCCCGGCCGGCCCGATCATCTCCCTCAGCGCCGGCCTCGACGCCACCGTCCTGCTCCAGGGCCAGGACGGCGCCACCCGGCGCATGCCCGTCACCGACTTCATCCGCGGCGCCGGGGTGAAGGACCTGCGCGACGGCGACCTGCTGCGCTCGGTGCGCGTCCCGGCCCGCTCCCTGACCTGCCGCACGGCCTTCCGGCAGGCCTCCCTCTACGGACTCGGCCGCTCCGGCGTCCTGATCATCGGCACCCGTGACCCCCAGGACGGCTCCCTCGCCGTCACCGTCTCCGCCGCGACGACCCGCCCGTTCCGCTTCTGGTTCACGCTGCCGCCCACCGCGAACGAACTGCGCGAGTCGATCGACTCCACCGTCCGGCCCGACGAGTGGTTCGACGACATCCACGGCCTGCCCGACTGGCGGCGGCACATGGCCCTGCGCCTGGCCGAGGAGATCCGCCGCGAACTCTGCCCCTCGGAGGCACCGCGATGAGCTACGAGATCGAGATCAACAAGCAGCGGTTCGAGGAAGAGCCGCGCGCCGGCCAGTGCCTGCGCACCTACCTGCGCGAGCGCGGCTGGTTCGGCGTGAAGAAGGGCTGCGACCAGGGCGACTGCGGGGCCTGCACGGTGCACGTCGACGGGCAGCCGGTGCACAGCTGCCTCTACCCGGCCGTACGCGCCGAGGGCCGCGCCGTCACCACCGTCGAGGGCCTCGCCAAGCCCGGCGGCGAACTCCACCCCGCGCAGCAGCAGTTCCTGGACGCCCAGGGCTTCCAGTGCGGCTTCTGCACCGCCGGCTTCCTGATGACCACCTCCGCCCTCCAGGCCGAGGAGGGCACCGCCCACGACGACGGCAAGCTCCAGGACCTCCCGCGCGCCTTCAAGGGCAACATCTGCCGCTGCACGGGCTACCGGGCCATCGAGGACGCGGTGCGCGGGGTCAAGCACACCGAACGCCCCGAGGCCGGTCAGGCCGTCGGCAAGTCCCTCGGCGCCCCGGCCGGACCCCTCGTCGTCACCGGCACCGCCCGCTACACCTTCGACGTCGAGGTGCCCGGGCTGCTCCACATGAAGCTGCTGCGCTCCCCGCACCCGCACGCCCGCATCGTCGACATCGACATCCGCGACGCCCTCCAGGTCCCCGGCGTGCACGCCGTCCTGACCCACCACGACGCCCCGGACCACCTGTACTCCTCCGCTCGCCACGAGCACCCCACCGAGGACCCGATGGACACCCGCGTCCTGGACGACGTGGTCCGCTTCGTCGGCCAGCGGGTGGCCGCCGTCGTCGCCGACAGCGAGCAGGCGGCCGAGGAGGGCTGCCGCCGCGTGGTCGTCACGTACGAGGAGCTCCCGTACGTCATCGACCCGGAGGAGGCCATGCTCCCGGGTGCCCCCGTCCTGCACCCCAAGGGCCCCGAGTCGGGGATCTTCCGCGCCGAGAACAACGTGTGCGGCGAGGTCCACAACACCCTCGGCGACATGGAGAAGGGCTACGCCGAGGCGGACGTCGTCTACGAGGAGACCTTCCAGACCCAGCGCGTGCAGCACGCCAGCCTGGAGACCCACGGCTGCGTCGCGTACTTCGAACCCAAGGAGGAGGGCGACGGGGAGCGGATCACCGTCCGCTCCTCCACCCAGGCTCCGTTCCTGACCCGGCGGGCGCTGTGCGCCCTGTACGACCTCAATGAGGACGAGGTCCGCGTCGTCGCGGGCCGCGTGGGCGGCGGGTTCGGTGGCAAGCAGGAGATGCTGACCGAGGACATCGTCGTCCTCGCCGCCCTGAAGCTGCGCCGGCCGGTGAAACTCGAATTCACCCGCGCCGAGCAGTTCTACGGTGCCACCACCCGCCACCCCTTCAAGATCACCGTCAAGATCGGCGCCAAGGCCGACGGGACCCTGACCGCCCTGCGCATCCGCGTGGTCTCCAACACCGGCGCCTACGGCAACCACGGCCCGGCCGTCATGTTCCACAGCGTGGGCGAGTCCTTCGCCGTCTACAAGGCGCCGAACAAGGAGGTGGAGGCGTACTCCGTCTACACCAACGGCGTGCCGGCGGGCGCCTTCCGCGGCTACGGCCTGGGCCAGGTCCTGTTCGCCGTCGAATCGGTGATGGACGAGCTCGCCATCCGGCTCGGCATGGACCCGCTCGTCCTGCGCGAGAAGAACGTCATCGGCGCCGGGGACCACATGGTGACCCCGATCGGCCACGAGGAGGACCTGTTCATCGCCTCGTACGGGATGAAGCAGTGCATGGACGTGGTGCGCAAGGCCATCGCCGAGGACCGCAGCCACGAGGACGTGCCCGAGGGCTGGCTCACCGGCACGGGCTCGGCGGTCGCGATGATCGCGACCGGGCCGCCGGGCGGCCACTTCGCCGACGCCACGGTCAGCCTGCTGCGCGACGGCACGTACGACATCGCGGTCGGCACGGCCGAGTTCGGCAACGGCACCACCACCGTCCACAAGCAGATCACCGCGGGCGCGCTGAACACGACCGTCGACCGGATCACCGTCCGCCAGTCCGACACGGACGTCGTCCGCCACGACACCGGCGCCTTCGGCTCGGCCGGCACGGTGGTGGCGGGCAAGGCGGTGATGCTCGCGGCCGACGCGCTCGCGGGACGCCTCAAGACGTTCGCCGCCCGCCACACCGGCGTGGCGCGGCACCTGTGCAAGCTGGAGGCCGAGGCCTTCGACTGCGCGGGCCGCACCGTCACCCTCAAGGAGCTGTACGAGGCCGCGTACGACAAGAACAAGCTGCACGAGGTCTCCGCGGAGGGCCACTGGACCGGCTCCCCCCGGTCGGTCGCCTTCAACGCCCAGTGGTTCCGGCTGGCGGTGGACCCGCACACCGGCGAGATGAAGATCCTGCGCAGCGTCCACGCGGCGGACGCCGGCAAGGTCATGAACCCGATGCAGTGCCGGGGCCAGGTCGAGGGCGGCGTGGCCCAGGCCCTCGGGGCGACCCTCTTCGAGACGGTACGGGTGGACGAGCGCGGGGAGGTCACCACGGCCGCCTTCCGCCGCTACCGCCTGCCGCAGTACGCGGACGTGCCGCGCACGGAGGTGCACTTCATGGAGACCTCGGACGCGATCGGACCGCTCGGCGCCAAGTCCATGTCCGAGAGCCCCTTCAACCCGGTGGGCCCGGCCTTCGCCAACGCCCTGCGGGACGCGACGGGCATCCGCTTCACCGAGATGCCGGTGACGCGTGACGTGGTCTGGCAGAAGATCGCCCAGAAGATGCAAGGTGAAACCCACAAATAGAGACACAGCTGCGGCTCATACTTACCCCTGAACCTCGCAGCTGAGGTTCCGGCGGGACCCGAGTCGGGAATGCTCCGTCCATGGCCTCCTTCCTGCTGCACGGCGAGCTCGACCACCCGGCGACCCTGAGCGTCCCCGACCTGCGGAACTGGCCGCAGCACCGGGCGGAGGTCACCTTCGACTGCGCGACGAACGGCCCGCAGCACCACGTCTTCGAGGGCGCGCTGCTGCGGGACGTCATCGGCGGCGCCGGGCCCGTCTTCGACGCCCGCCGCCGCAAGGACCGCAGCCGCTACCTGCTTGCCGTCAGCGGGGGCGACGGCCACCACACCGTCCTGTCGTGGGCGGAGCTGGACGACGACTTCTGCGGCAGCCCGGTCCTGCTGGCCACCCGCCTCGACGGCGAGGCCCTCGACGGGGCGGGCAGCCAGCTGGTGGTCCCCTCGGACCGCTGCGGCGCCCGCTACGTCAGCGCCGTCACGCACGTCTGGTTCGGCACCCTGTCGGTCCCGGCCCTCGTCCCGGCCTGAGGAGAAACCCGAAGGCCGGAGCTGTCACATCCGCGTCCCGCCGTCTGTCTCCTGTACGAGGGCCCCGCACGGAGGCCCGTACGAGCGGACCGGGAGCGCGGACATGAACACCGACACGAACGCGTACGTCGACACGGACACGGGCGCGGCCACGGGCGCGCGCCCGGGGCGCCGGCAGCACGTCGTGGTGCTGGGCGCCGGCTACGCGGGACTCACCGCCGCCCTGCGCGTCAGCCGGAGCCACCGGGTGACCCTGGTCGACCCCAAGGACGCCTTCACCGAGCGGATCCGGCTGCACGAGAGCGCCGCCGGGCGCACCGCCGCCCCCGTCCCGCTGCGCGAACTCGTCGCCGGGCGGGACGTCACCCCGGTCAGGGCCCGCGCCACGGCGATCGACCCCGGGGCCCGTACCGTCCGCCTCGACGACGGCACCACCCTGGGCTACGACCGGCTCGTCTACGCCCTCGGCAGCACCACCGACACCACCCGCGTCCCCGGCGCCGCCGAGCACGCCTACCCCCTGGAGCGGGCCGGCGAGCTCGCCGCCCGGCTGTCCGCCGGGCCGGGCACCGTCACCGTCGTCGGCGGCGGGACGACCGGCATCGAACTGGCCGCCGAACTGGCCGAGTCGGCCACCGGCTGGCAGGTCCGGCTGGTCACCTCCGGCGAGCCGGGCGGCGGGCTCTCCGCGCGCGGCCGGGCGTACGTGGGCGCCGCCCTCACCCGCCTCGGCGTCGCGCTCCACCCGCACACCCGGGTCCGGGCCGTCCACGGCGGCGGCCTCTCGACCGACCGGGGCGAGCTGGCCTGCGACGTGGTCGTCTGGGCCGCGTCGTTCGCCGTCCCGGCGCTGGCCGCCGAGGCCGGGCTCCGGGTGGACGAGCGCGGCCGCGCCCTGGTGGACGGCGGCCTGCGCTCGCTCTCGCACCCCGACGTGTTCGTCGTCGGCGACGCGGCCCGCGTGACCGTGCCCGGCGCGGGCGAGCTGCGCATGGCCTGCGCGACGGCCATGCCCACCGGGGCGCACGCCGCCGACGCCATCGACGCGCTCGCCCGCGGCCGCGCACCCCGGCCGTTCGGTTTCCGCTTCGTCGCCCAGTGCATCAGCCTGGGCCGTCACGACGGCCTCGTCCAGCAGCTGCGCGCCGACGACTCGCCGCGCGGCCTGGTCCTCACCGGCCGCCCGGCGGCCCGGGTCAAGGAGTGGATCAACCGCTACACCCTCGCCTCCCTGCGCAAGGAGGGCCGCCGCCCGGGCAGTTACTTCTGGGTCAAGCCCCTGCGCGCGGCGGCGCAGGACCCGGCCGGGCCCCCCGCTCAGGCGGCCTGGAGCGAGACCTCGGTCGACTTGATCAGCGCGACGACGGTGGTACCGGCGGCCAGGCCGAGGGCCTGAACGGCGTCGGCGGTGATCGCGGCGGTCAGACCGCCGCCGTTGACGTCGACCTTGACGGAGGCCATGGCCGGGCCGGTGGCGACGTCGACGACCTTCCCGGCGATCTGGTTGCGGATGGAGAGCCCCTCGACGGGACCGGTCGCCAGGGCCACCTCGGTGGCCTTGACCAGCGCCTTCACGGAGGACCCGGCGACCAGCCCGAGCTCCTTGACGGCCTCGGCGGTGATGGCCGCGGTGATGTCCTGACCGCCCTCCAGTCGGACCTTGACCGTCGCCATCGCCTCGCCGACGGTGACGGCGGTGACGGTTCCGGCGATCTGGTTGCGGATGCTCAGGCTCATGGCTGCTTCGACCTCTTGGGTAGACACCTCGCACGGCCCGGGAGGAACCGTGCGGGATCGACGCTATGCGCCCGGGGGCTGACGCGCGTTCAGCCCCTCGCATCCGCGAACCAGAACCACCCGCCCGGCTGGTTCCTGCGGTTTCCGCAGGTCAGAGAGGTGTCATCGGCGTTGACGGCCGGGCGGCGGGCCGGATCACACGAACGTCGGCATCTCACCGGCCGTGGTCGACATGTCGATCACCGCGAAGGCCGCGCCCTGCGGGTCCGTGACCGCCGCGAAGCGGCCGAAGGGGGTGTCCATCGGCCCGAAGTGCACCGTTCCGCCACGGGCCCTGGTCTTCTCGACGGCCTCGTCGCAGTCCGGGACGCCGAAGTAGACCTGGACGTAGGAGGGGATCTGCGGCGGGAACTCGTCGCCCATCTTCATCCGGCCGAGCACCGGGTTGCCCTTGCCGCCCACGCTGAAGACCTTGAACTCCATGCCGGCCGCCTCGGCGTCCTCGCCCTCCTCACCGGCCTCCATTTGCTGGGCCTCGTACGGGAAGACCTCCGTCAGGAAGTCGTCCGCCTTCTGCGGATCCCGGCTGAAGACCTCCGCCCAGGCGTACGCACCCGCCTCGCCGAGCTTCTCGAAGCCCTTGTGCTCGCCCGGCTGCCAGACGCCGAAGACGGCGCCGCTGGGCTCCTTGGCGATGGCCATCGTGCCGAAGGTGCCGACCTTCATGGGCTCCATCAGCAGCTCGCCGCCCGCCGACCTGATCTTCTCGGCGGTGGCCGCGGCGTCCGGCGAGGCGAAGTACAGGCACCACTGGGAGGAGCCCTCGCCCCCCGGCATCGGCGGGACGACGGCCGCGACCGCCTTCCCGCCCGAGTAGGCCTGCGTGTAGTTGCCGTGCTCGCTGCTGGCCTCGCCGAAGGTCCAGCCCAGCACGTCGGCGTAGAACTCCTTGGCCGCCTCCACGTCGGTGAACATCGCGTCCACCCAGCACGGGGCGCCTTCCGGGAAATCGGACATGGTCGATCGGCTCCTGTGTCGTACGTCGTCCCCAGCACATCCACTGCCCTGTCGCTTCCACGCTAGGCGGGGGGTCCGACAACCGCGCGCCGACCGCGCGCGGGCGGCCCCGGCGGGGGAGGCTGGAGGCATGGACGACATCACCATCCGGCTCGCGCAACAGCCCGAGGCCGACGCCCTGCTCGCGCGCAGCCCGCTCGCCGCGCTCGTCGGGATGCTGCTCGACCAGCAGGTGCCGATGGAGTGGGCGTTCGCCGGGCCCCACACGATCGCCGTGCGGCTGGGCACCGACGACCTGGACGCCCACGCCATCGCCGCCGCCGACCCGGACGCCTTCGCCGAGCTGCTGTCGCGCAAACCGGCCGTGCACCGCTACCCGGGCTCCATGGCGAAGCGGATCCAGCAGCTGTGCGCGTACCTCGTCGAGCACTACGAGGGGGACGCGGCCGGGGTCTGGCGGGACGCGGCCGACGGCGCCGAACTGCTGGAGCGGCTGAAGGCGCTGCCGGGGTTCGGGGAGCAGAAGGCGAAGATCTTCCTCGCACTGCTGGGCAAGCGGCTGGGCGTCCGGCCGAAGGGCTGGCGGGAGGCGGCGGGGGACTACGGACCGGCGAACGTCTACCGGTCCGCGGCGGACATCACGGGGCCGGAGTCGCTGGCGAAGGTCAGGGAGTACAAGCAGGCGAAGAAGGCGGCCGCCCGGCAGGCCCCGTAAGGGAAGAAACGCTTCCGGAAACGGGCCGCAGAACCCGGTGGATCTTGGGCGGAAGCACTCCGTACGATCCGGCCATGACCGAGAATCTGACGCGCGCCACCACCGCCGAGACCATCTCCGACGGGCCGGGCAGCCGGATCACCCTGCTCACCGACACCGACCACCTCACCTGCAACACCGCGAGCTTCGAGGTGGGGGCGGCCGGAGCTCCCGTCCACTTCCACACCAAGGCGACCGAGTTCTTCCACGTCACCGACGGCCGGCTCGACGTCCTCGTCGGCGACGAGGTGCACACCCTGGGCAAGGGCGACTTCCTCAGCGTCGCCCCCGGCGTCAAGCACGCCTTCGCCCCCGCCGCCGGACACACGGCCGAGGTCTTCGTCGGCTTCACGCCCGGCATGGGCCGCTTCGACTACTACCGCCTCCTGGGCCGGGTCCGGGCCGGCGAGGCCACCGTGCAGGACATCATCGACAGCCAGCCGGTGTACGACAACCACTACGCGGAGAGCGAGGCCTGGGCCGGCCGCGCCGCCCGCAGCGCCGAGGCGTAGACCTCGTCGGCGCCGAGCCAGCGCAGCTCCTCCGCGAGCAGCTCGGCGCTGCTGCGCACCTTCAGGGCGACCGTCCGGTCCGGCCAGCCCGGCAGGACCAGCGCGGCCAGCGCTCCGGCCGGCCGGTCGACCCGGACCTCGCCCGCGGCGGTGTCCATCCGGACCCGGGTGATGACCGGCCCCTCGGTGGTGACCCGCTCCACCGGCACCCCGAGCCGCCGCTCCAGCCAGCGCGCCAGCAGTTCGGCACTCGCGTTGCCGTCCTCGCTCTCCACGGCGGCGCCCGTCACCCCGGACACGTTCTGCTCGAAGGCGGCCGCCAGCAGGGTCCGCCACACCGTCAGCCGGGTCCAGGCCAGGTCGGTGTCGCCGGGGGCGTACGAGGCGGCCCGCAGCGCCAGCGCGCCGACCGGGTCGGGCGCCGCCTGGGAGTCGGTGATCCGCCGCTGCGCCAGCCGGCCGAGGTCGTCGCGGGCGGGATCGGCGGGGGCGTCGGCCGGCCACCACGCCACCACCGGCGCGTCCGGCACCAGCAGCGGCAGCACCACCGAGGCGGCCTGCGTGGTGAGTTCCCCGTGCAGGCGCAGCAGCACGATCTCCCCGGAACCGGCGTCGGTGCCCACGCGCAGCTCGGCGTCGAGGCGGGTGCGGTGCGGCCGCTGGGGGCCGCGGGCGGTGCGCTTGATCACCGCGATGATGCGGCAGGGGTGTTCGCGGGAGGCCTCGGAGGCCGCGCGCACGGAGTCGTAGGCGTTCTCCTCGTCGGTGACCACGACGAGCGTCAGCACCAGCCCCATCGTGGGGCTGCCGACGGCTCGGCGGGCCGCGAGGAGCGCCCGGTCTATCTTGCTGGACGTGGTGTCGGTCAGTTCGGTCCGCATGCCCCGAGTCTGTCAGCGGCCGCCGTACGTCCGGCACCCGGTGCGCTCGATTCCGCCTGGACCCCGGCGGAGGCGGGCCCGGTCAGCGGCGCCGCCGGGCCGTGCCGAAGAGCGAGCGGGAGATCTCCCGGCCCAGCTGGGTGCCGACCGAGCGGGCCAGGGAGCGGAACAGCCCGCTCCCGACGACCTGCTGGGCGAGCGAGGGGTCCGGCTTCGGGGCGGAGCGCGCCGCCTTCTCGGCCGCCTTGGCCTGCTTCTCGGCCTCGGCCGCGGCGGCCGCGGCCTCCGCTTCGGCCTCGGCGGCGGCCTGTTCGGCGCTGATCTTCTCGTACGCCGATTCGCGGTCGACGGGCTCCGCGTAGCGCGAGTACAGCAGGGAGGCCTTCACCGCCCGGTCCAGGGCCGCCGCGTCGAGCGGCCCCATCAGCGACTGCGGCGCGCGCAGCCGGGTGGCGGCGACGGGGGTGGGGGCGCCGTTCTCGCTGAGGACCGTGACGACGGCTTCGCCGGTGCCGAGCCGGGTCAGCAGCTCCTCCAGGTCGTACGGGGAGTTGGGGAAGGTCTTCACGGTGGCCTTGAGGGCCTTGGCGTCGTCGGGGGTGAAGGCCCGCAGGGCGTGCTGCACCCGGTTGCCGAGCTGCGCGAGGACGTCGGCCGGCACGTCCTTGGGGGTCTGCGTCACGAAGAACACGCCGATGCCCTTGGAGCGGATGAGCCGCACGGTCTGGGTGATGGAGTCGAGGAAGGCCTTGGACGCGCCGTTGAACAGCAGGTGGGCCTCGTCGAAGAAGAAGACGAGCTTGGGCCGTTCCAGGTCGCCGACTTCCGGGAGGCCGGCGTAGAGGTCGGCGAGCAGCCACATCAGGAAGGTGGAGAACAGCTGCGGCCGCTCCTGCACGGCCGGGAGTTCCAGTACGGAGACCAGCCCGCGGCCGTCGGCGGCCGTGCGCAGGAACTCGTCCGTGTCGAACTCGGGCTCGCCGAAGAACGCGTCGGCGCCCTGCTGTTCGAAGGCGGTCAGCGCCCGCAGGATCACCCCGGCGGTGACGGTGGAGAGGCCGCCGATGCCCTTGAGCTCGGGTTTGCCCTGGTCGGAGACGAGGAAGGCGACCACCGCCCGCAGGTCCTTGAGGTCGATGAGCTCCAGGCCCTTGGTGTCGGCGTAGTGGAAGATCAGGCCGAGGGACTGCTCCTGGGTCTGGTTCAGCTGGAGCACCTTGGACATCAGGACGGGCCCGAAGGACGTCACGGTCGCCCGCAGGGGGATGCCGGTGCCGATGCCGCCGAGGGAGTAGAACTCGCCCGGGCAGCCGGCGGGCCGCCAGTCCTGGGCGACGTCGGCGGCCCGTTCGCGGACCTTCTCGTCGTCGGTGCCGGGCGCGGAGATCCCCGAGACGTCGCCCTTGATGTCGGCGAGGAAGACGGGCACGCCGTTGGCGGAGAGCTGTTCGGCGATCAGCTGGAGGGTCTTGGTCTTGCCGGTGCCGGTGGCCCCCGCGACCAGGCCGTGCCGGTTGAGCATCGACAGCGGGATGCGGATCTGCCGCTCCGGCAGGCAGGCCCCGTCCCAGAGCAGGGCGCCCAGGTCGAGCGCGGGTCCGGTGAAGGCGTACCCGGCGGCGATCTGCGCGGCCGGGCCGTCCGCGGGGTCCGCCGGAACGGCGGGGTCGGTGCTCGGACTCATGCATCACTCCCGTAATAGCCCCGTGTGCCACTTTTGCACCGACGGCGCGAGGCTGCGCCCGGAGGCGCGGGCCCGGTAGGCTTTCCGTGTGATCTTCAAGCGCATCGGAAGCGGGCGGCCGTACCCCGACCACGGCAGGGAAACCACCCGGCAGTGGGCGGACGTCGCCCCGCGCCCGGTCCGGCTCGACCAGCTCGTGACGACCAAGGGCCAGCTGGACCTCGAAACGCTGCTCGCCGAGGACTCCACCTTCTACGGCGACCTCTTCGCCCACGTCGTGAAGTGGCGGGGCGACCTGTACCTGGAGGACGGGCTGCACCGCGCGGTGCGCGCGGCCCTCCAGCAGCGCCAGGTGCTGCACGCGCGCGTCCTGGAAATGGACTGATTGCGCCTTTCGGGTCGGCCTTAGCCGATCAATAGATCATTTAGTAGGCATCGTTCCGGTACGGCACTACGCTGCGCCCATGAGCATGCTCACTCCCCCCGGCATGGGCGGAAAGTACCGCGTCACGGGAGCTGCCTACCCCCGCATGAGCCGGCCCCGGCGACGCCGCAAGGTCGTGTTCGCCCTGCTCGGATCGCTCCTCGCGCTGGCCCTTCTCGGTTACGGGGGACTCCAGCTCATCGGCGTGTTCCGAGGCGACGGCAAGCGGAACGCGGCGGCGGGCAAGGACTGCCCCACGGCGTCGCCCGGCGCGGGCAAGGCCGCCAAGGCCGTGAACACGGGGTCCGGCCCCGGCGCGGCACCGTCGGCCAGTCCCGCGGCCGCGCTCCCCCAGCCCGGTCAGATCACCGTCAACGTCTACAACGCGACCCCGCGCGCCGGACTCGCCAAGGCGGTCCGCGACGAGCTGGAGAAACGCGGCTTCGTCATCGGCCAGGTCGGCAACGCCCCCGCCGGCTTCGACAAGAAGGTCCCCGGCGCCGGGATACTGGTCGGCTCCCCGCGGACCGACAAGGCCGCGTACTCCGTGCTCGCCGCGCAGCTCGCCGGGGTCACCACCCAGACCGACGCGCGCGAGGGCGGCGACATCGACCTGATCCTCGGCGACTCCTTCAAGGAACTCACCGCGAAGGCGGACGCGGACAAGGCGCTGGCCGCCCTGGCCAACCCCGTGCCCGCGCCCGCCGGGAAGTGCTGAGGCGGGCGGACCCGCCGTACGGCTATTCCGCCGAGCCGTACATGCGGTCGCCCGCGTCGCCCAGGCCCGGCACGATGTAGCCGTGCTCGTTGAGCCGCTCGTCCACGGCGGCCGTCACCACCGTCACCGGCGTGCCCGCCAGCGCGCGCTCCATGACCTCGACGCCCTCGGGCGCGGCCAGCAGCACCACGGCGGTCACGTCGTCGGCGCCGCGCTTGATGAGTTCCTGGATCGCGGCGACCAGCGTGCCGCCGGTGGCCAGCATCGGGTCGACCACGTAGACCTGGCGACCGGAGAGGTCCTCGGGCATGCGCGTCGCGTACGTGGAGGCCTCCAGGGTCTCCTCGTTGCGGACCATGCCGAGGAAGCCCACCTCGGCGGTCGGCAGCAGCCGCACCATGCCGTCCAGCATGCCGAGACCGGCGCGCAGGATCGGCACGACCAGCGGACGCGGGTGCGAGAGCTTGACGCCGGTGGTCGGGGAGACCGGGGTCTCGATGTCCGCCTGCTCGGTGCGCACGTCGCGCGTGGCCTCGTAGGCGAGGAGCGTCACCAGCTCGTCGGCGAGCCGGCGGAAGGTGGGGGAGTCGGTGCGCTTGTCGCGCAGCGTGGTGAGTTTGTGCGCCACCAAGGGGTGATCGACGACCTGCAAACGCACAACATCCTCCAAGACTCAGCCGGGCTTCGACCTGCGATCTGCGACCTGCGACCCTGCTACCTGCGAAACCGGTCGCCTGTTCGCGACCCACTGGCAAAAGGCTACGCGGTGGGACGGCCGCCGCGCGCCCGCGCCCGGCCCGCAGCGGACCCGCGGGCCGACCCGCGCGGACCCGCGGCCAACCCGCGCGGACCCCCGGCGCGCCCGCGTCCGGCCCGCGACACGCCCGGCGGCGGCCCGAGGTGCGGCCCCCGGCACCGCCCGGGACCCTGGGGTGATGACCCACGCACCCGTGATCGCGGCCGTCGACGGATCCGACCACAGCCTGCGCGCCCTGGAATGGGCCCGCGGCGCCGCGCTGCGCCACGGCACCGGCCTGCTGGTCGCCCACGTGCTCCCCGAGACGTCCCAGCTGTACGCGGGCCGCCGCTCGGCCCTGCACGATCCGAACGAGCCCGAGCAGTACGCCGACCCCGTGGGCGACCACGTGCGCGGCCTCCTGGAGACCGCCCCCGAGCTGCCGCCGGAGGTCCGCTACGAGGCGCTGGAGGGCTCGGTCCCCGAGGCCCTGCGGGTGATCGCCGCCGAGGGCGCGCCGCTGATGCTGGTGATGGGCTCGCGCGGGCGCGGCGGCTTCGCGGCGCTGCTGCTCGGCTCCAGCAGCCGGGCCGTCGCCACCACCGCCACCTGCCCCGTCGTGGTCGTCCCGCACGCGGACCGGGAGGCCCGGGACGCCGGCTCCGAGCCCTCCGCCGGCCGCGTGGTGCTCGGACTGCACGCCGCCGAGACCCCGGACGACGTGCTGGACTTCGCCTTCGCCGAGGCCGCCGCCCGGGGGACCACCGTCCAGGTGGTCTCCGCGTACGCCCTGCCGCCCGGTCCGGCCCTGGTGATCGACAGTCCCTTCGCGGTGATCCCGCCCGAGGCCCTGGCCGACGGCGGCGACGGCATCCCCGCCGAACGGGAGATGCTGCGCTCCCAGACGGAGCGCCTCGCCCCGGTCCGGGCCCGGTATCCGCAGGTGCCCGTCGAACAGGCGGCCGTGCCTGGGGACCCGGCCGGACGGCTGGTGGAGGCGTCCCGGTCGGCCGCGCTCGTCGTGGTGGGCCGCCACCACCCCCGCCGGCGCTCCCTGCTGATGGGCTCGGTCGCGCACGCGGTGCTCCAGCACGCGCACGGCCCGGTGGCCGTCGTACCGGCCCTCCACGACGACGCCGCGGACGAGGCCTGACCTGGGCCGACCTGCCGAAGGGTGGCATCAAACGCGCCACCCGGGGGAAGGTGGGTCCGGGGGGACTGCTTCGCGCCGGCGGAGGAGGACGACCGGACCAGCCGTGGGTGGTGGCCGATGCCCGACACGCAGCCGAACGAGACCAGCACGAGTGACGGGAGCGGCACAAGCAGCGGGAGTGACGGGAGCGGCGGTAGCGAGGCGTACGAGGCCCCGGAGACGGCGGCCCAGCGCAGGGCGCGGCGCGCGCAGTTCCTGCGCGACCTGAACGAGGCCCGGGAACTGCGCGACCGGGTCCAGCCACGGCGCGCCCGCGCGGCCCGGATGCGCCAGCAGATGCGGATGCGCACCTTCCGTTGGTGACCGCCCCCTGACCCGCCCCGCCCCCCTCACGCCCCCTCCCGTCACCGCACGCCCTCGTCGCTCCCGGCCCGCCCCCTGGCCGCACCCGGCCCGTCCGGCCACCGTCTTCCCGCCGGCCTCCGTCCGTCCCCCCCGCGTCCCCCCGCCGGCCCGGCAACCGGCGCCGCGACACGGCCGCCGCGCCGAAGACCTCTCGCAAAGCCGCTGTTTCTGCCACGATGCCGATTGGGCGGGGTAAGGACCGGCGAGCGTCACGGCCGTTCCCACCCCAACCTCCGGCCGGGGGGACCTCCAACCGGCACGCCTATGACCAGTGGGAGAGTCACGGTGTACTTCGCCGCACTGCTCGCGCGCACCGAAGACGGGTGGGAAGCGAGCGACATGGAACTCGACGACGTCGAGTCCCTGAGTGATCTGATCGATCTCGCCCGGTCCGCCGCTGTCGACGACGACACGGTGGTCGCCCTCATCGAGCAGGAGGACGCCTGGTTCGGCGTCATCCGCGTGGACGGGGAGGAGGACCCTCGGTACTACGTGTCGAACGCCTCCGCCGCCGACCGCAGCTCCTACGGCTCGATGCTGACCAAGGAGCTGCTGGGCAACGATGAGGAGGACGACGATCTCGACGAACTGGACCTGGACGGGACCGAGGACGGCGAGGACGAACCGGTCGCCGCGTTCACGGACGACGGGGACGACGACGCGGACGACGGGGCGGGAACCGGAGCCGAACCGCTCCCGGCCGGCCCGCTCGGCGACCCCCGGCTGCTGGACGACCTCGGAGTCGGCCACAAGGAACTGATGTCCCTCGACGGAGACGCCCTCTCGGAGATCGCCGACTCGCTCGGCGCCACCGAGGTACTGGAGGCCGTCCGCTAGTGATCGCCGTGCACGACACCCCGTACGACCACGATCCCGTACGGGATCCCTGGCGGGACTCCATGCGCCTGGCGCTGGAGCAGGCCGCCCTCGCGGTACCGGCCGGCGACGTGCCGGTCGGTGCCGTCGTGCTCGGCCCGGACGGAGAGCTCCTCGCCGCCGGGCACAACGAGCGCGAGGCGGCCGGCGACCCCACGGCACACGCCGAGGTACTGGCGCTGCGCCGGGCGGCCGCCCGGCTCGGGGAGTGGCGGCTGACGGGGTGCACCCTCGTGGTGACCCTGGAGCCGTGCGTGATGTGCGCGGGCGCGCTCGTGCAGTCGCGGGTGGCGAGGGTCGTGTACGGCGCGGGAGACGAGAAGGCGGGCGCGGCGGGGTCGCTCTGGGACCTCGTGCGCGACCGCCGCCTCAACCACCGGCCCGAGGTGGTCCGCGGGGTGCTGGAGCAGGAGTGCGCGCGGCAGCTGACGGACTTCTTCCGGGAGCGGTGAGCCAGGCCACTGCGTCCGGAGTTGCAAAGCACTCCCCGCCATCGGCTAGGATCTATCTCGGTAGTGTGTCCGAGTGGCCGAAGGAGCTCGCCTCGAAAGCGAGTATGGGGCAACCCATCGGGGGTTCAAATCCCTCCACTACCGCGCTTGACGAGAGCCCCGGTTCGTACGAACCGGGGCTCTCGCGCATGCCCGCCGTGACCGGCCGACGGCTCGGCCGTTGTCACGGCATGAACAAGACCCAGCGCATCCTCGCCGCCATCGCCCTCGCGGGGGCCGCCGCGGGCTTCGCCGCACCCGCCGCCTCCGCCGCGGGCCTCGCCCCCCTCACCCTCCCGGACCTGCCGACCGCCACCCCGGACATGCCGGCGGGCGCCCAGCCGCGGTCCGTCCAGGAGATCGGCTCGAAGGTCAGCGCGGGCGCCAACCAGCTCAACCAGCTGATGGAGCTGCCGAACCAGCTCGCGCCCGTGATCGCGCCCGTCCAGCCCATCGCGGAGCTGGCCGGGGCCATCGAATAGCCCCTTACCGGACGAACGAACGGACGACCGGCCGGACGACCGCACAGGCGCACGGGCGCAGGACGCGAAGAAGGCCCCGACCGGAGCCGGGGCCTTCGACGTGGGGGACGGGGGAAGTGGCATCGGGGGGACAAGCCACTTCCCCCGGTGAGGACGGAACCTGCCAGCCCGAGCCGCAGTCAGGGGGGAAGCTTGCGGCTCGGACCCCGCAGTGAGGTCCTGTCCCTCACCCACCGATTTCCTGCCAGAACCGGTGGGCTCTCCTCAATCCTGCGCCCTCCGCAACCCGGCACCCAGCGGCAAAGGACCCGTTCCCGCGGGTCATTGGTCCTTAAAGGGCAGGTGAGTGCCAGAACTTGACCGGTTAGACTCCACCGACTTTGCAGTAGCCGGTTGGGGAGGCCGACACCGTTCATGGACACCAAGAAGCTCATCACGGGCGTCCTCACCGTGTTCGTCCTCTTCGTGATCATCACCCAGCCGAAGCGGGCCGCCGAGATGGTGGGAATAGGCTTCCAGGGCATATCGGATGCGGCCTCCGGTATCGGCGAGTTCATCACCGAACTGGTGAACTGAACCCGTACGCCGAAGCGGTTTCCGGACTTCCCGGCCCCCCCTACTCCGACGGATGGGGGGTCTTTTGCATTCCCGCCATTCGAGGAAATTGCCCGCATATGCCCAACTTGCCCTCAACACGTGGTTATACGGTGCTTGCACACAGTGCACATGTCTTGTGATGCTATGACCGCTTTTGACGGATAGTTGACCGAAGGGGTGGCGTGACCGTGCCGGCCAGTACTGCGCCTCAGGTGCCACCCCAGCAGGAGTCCCAGCAGGAACCCCCGCCACCGGCGCTCGCGCCCCGGCAGGAGCCCCTCCAGGAACAGCGCGAGGAGCCCCCGGCCCCCCAGGCGCCGCCGGTCCCGCCGAGACCTCAGGGCCGGGGTGCGGACACCCGGGCCCTCACCCAGGTCCTCTTCGGCCAGCTGAAGGGGCTGCAGCCGGGCACCAGCGAGCACGACCGGGTGCGCGGGGCCCTCATCGAGGCGAACCTCCCGCTGGTGCGGTACGCGGCGGCCCGCTTCCGCAGCCGCAACGAGCCGATGGAGGACGTCGTCCAGGTCGGCACCATCGGCCTGATCAACGCCATCGACCGGTTCGACCCGGAGCGCGGGGTCCAGTTCCCCACCTTCGCCATGCCGACGGTCGTCGGCGAGATCAAGCGGTACTTCCGGGACAACGTCCGCACCGTCCACGTCCCGCGCCGCCTCCACGAGCTGTGGGTGCAGGTCAACGCCGCCACCGAGGACCTCACCACCCTCCACGGCCGGACCCCGACCACCCCCGAGATCGCCGAGCGGCTGCGGATCGGCGAGGACGAGGTGCTGTCCTGCATCGAGGCCGGCCGCAGCTACCACGCGACCTCGCTCGAAGCCGCCCAGGAGGGCGACGGCATGCCGGGCCTGCTCGACCGGCTGGGGTACGAGGACCCCGAGCTGGCCGGCGTCGAACACCGCGACCTCGTCCGCCACCTGCTGGTCCAGCTGCCCGAACGGGAGCAGCGGATCCTGCTGCTGCGGTACTACAACAACCTCACCCAGTCGCAGATCAGCGCCGAGCTGGGGGTCTCCCAGATGCACGTGTCGCGGCTGCTCGCCCGGAGCTTCGCCCGTCTGAGATCCGCAAACAGGATCGAGGCCTAACCGGATCGGGTGGAGGCGCTCCCGCGTTTCCCTACAGAACCGGCTCATTCCGCTCGGTCGGCCGTCTGTCACTGGAGATACTTGTCGACATGACGCTACAGCGTGTTGCCGACATGTGACATTCTGCTGGAACCGCGTTTGCCGCAGCCCCGCCTCCGGTATTCAGGTGGAGGCTGCGTTCCTCCGACGGGCGCGCAGAGAACGCGACCGTCCGCGACCTCAAGGGGGTGGCATGTCCGTAGACCAGGGCAGCTCCAAGGTGCTCACGCTCGTCAAGCGCGAGACTCCGGCAGTGTCCGACCGCTCGGAAGCCATCGACACCCGCACCCTCTCCCGCTCCCTCTTCCAGCGACTCGCCGCCCTGGACGCGGACAGCCCCGACCGAACGTACGTACGCGACACCCTGATCGAGCTGAACCTGCCGCTGGTGCGTTACGCGGCGGCCCGGTTCCGCAGCCGCAACGAGCCGATGGAGGACATCGTCCAGGTCGGCACCATCGGCCTGATCAAGGCGATCGACCGGTTCGACTGCGAACGCGGCGTGGAGTTCCCGACGTTCGCGATGCCGACCGTCGTGGGCGAGATCAAACGATTCTTTCGGGACACCTCCTGGTCCGTCCGCGTCCCGCGCCGGCTCCAGGAACTGCGCCTGGCGCTGACGAAGGCCAGTGACGAGCTCGCCCAGAAGCTGGACCGGTCCCCGACCGTGCCGGAGCTGGCCGCCGTGCTCGGCGTCTCCGAGGAAGAGGTGGTCGACGGGCTCGCCGTCGGCAACGCCTACACGGCCTCCTCGCTCGACTCGCCCTCCCCGGAGGACGAGGGCGGCGAGGGCTCCCTCGCGGACCGCCTCGGGTACGAGGACACCGCGCTGGAGGGCGTCGAGTACCGGGAGTCCCTGAAGCCCCTGCTGGCCAAACTCCCGCCCCGGGAACGGCAGATCATCATGCTGCGCTTCTTCGCGAACATGACCCAGTCGCAGATCGGCGAGGAGGTCGGCATCTCCCAGATGCACGTCTCCCGGCTGCTGACGCGCACGCTCGCGCAGCTGCGCGTGGGCCTCATCGGGGAGTGAGCCGGAGCGGGGCCGCGGGGTTCACATTTGACATGACGTCAGGAAAACTGGCGCGATGCGAACGGGATCCCGCACCACGCTCGCCCTGACCGCCGCTCTGTGCGCCGCTGCCACCGCCTCCCTCACCGGCTGCGGCGGACCGGCCCGGGACGGCTACGTCGCCGTGGGCGCGGCCGGGCCCGGGCCCGAACGGGGCGCCGGGCAGAACGTGGCACCCCGGGGGCCGGTCGAGCTCCAGGCCCTGCCCCCGGCCGCGCCGGGTTCCGCCGCGTCCTCGGCGTCCGCCGCGTCCCCGGTGGCGACCCCGTCTTCTACGTCGCCCGGCGTACCGGGGTCCGGCCCTGGTGCGGGCTCCGCCCCGGGCGGAGGGACGGCCACCGGCCCCGGCGGCTCCGCGGCACCCCCCGGCACCCCGCCGGCGCCGGGCGGCTCGGGCTCGGGCGGCTCGGGCTCGGGCGGTTCCGGCTCGGGCGGCTCGGGCTCGGGCGGCTCGGGCTCGGGAGGCACGCCAAGCACTCCGGGCACTCCGACCCCTCCCGGCACTCCGGCGCCCCCGCCTCCGCCCGCCACCCCGGCCCGGATCGCGATCGGCACCCCGGCCCGCACGGCCGCGTCCGAACGCTGGTGCGAGCGCGTCACGGTGAAGTTCACCAACACCGGTAGCACCGCGGCCCGTTCGGGCACGGTCGGCTTCGCCACCCACATCATCGGCGCCCTCGGCGTCGACTGGGCCACGATCACCACCAGCCAGCCGCTGCCCGCCCCGATCGCCGGGGGCACCTCGAAGACGCAGACCTACACGGTCTGCGTGGAGTCCTGGCGGGTCCCCCTGGGCATGCACGTGGACACCCGGAACGTCACGGCCACCTGGAGCTGAAGGGCCCGCCGGGCCGGCGGCCCGTCAGTGGACGACCACCCACACGGCGGCTCCGAGCACCAGGACCAGGGCGACGACCAGCCCCACGTTCAGGCCGCCCTTCGCGCCGGAGGACCCCTTCGCGCGCCGCCGCGCGCCCGGCACGGACGGCGTGCGGGCCGGTTCGGCCTCCTCCACGAACGCCCGGAACATCTGTGTGCTGCCCGCGGGGTCGTAGGTGCCCTCGGGCTCAGGTGAGTTGTGGTTCGCAGCCATGGCTCAGGACCCTAACCGGTTTTCCGATTCCTTTACCGGCCAACCCCGCAGATTAATTTGCCTGTAGCAACCATTCGCTTCTATGGTTGCCCCAAGCAACGAGATGGGAGGCGGTCCGGTGACCCCACGGACGGTGCGGAGCACCACCCGGTACGAGGAACTGGCCCGCCAGCTCGCCGGGATCGGTTCCGTCAAGCGCGACCTGGCCCGGATCCTGCCCCCGGACTGCCCGCCCGGCGCGGCCGCCGTCCTCACCGTGCTCGACCGGCACGGTGAGATGAGGCTGAGCCGCCTGACCGAGTTCATGGCCGTCGACATCTCGGTGTCGAGCCGGCACGTCGCCCACCTGGCGGCCCGCGGCTGGCTCGACCGGGAGACCGACCCCGGAGACGGCCGCTGCCGGATCCTGCGCCTCACCGCCGCGGGCCGCGCGGTGCTCGCCGAACTGGGTTCGCGCTACACGGACGCGCTGGAGAAGGCGCTCACCGACTGGTCCCCCGAAGACATCGACGTGCTCAACACCCTGCTGGCCCGACTCCGATCGAGCTTCTAGACAAAGGGAAACCCATGGCGACGACCACACCCCACGGTGTGCGGGGAGGCGGCCGGTCGGAGACCACGTCCGACGGCGCACCCATGACCCACCCCCAGATCATGAAGGCGCTGTCCGGGCTCATGCTCGGCATGTTCGTGGCGATCCTGTCCTCCACGATCGTCTCCAACGCCCTGCCCAAGATCATCAGCGACCTCGGTGGCACCCAGTCCTCCTACACCTGGGTCGTCACCGCCGCCCTGCTGTCGATGACGGCCGCGACCCCCCTCTGGGGCAAGCTCTCCGACCTCTTCAGCAAGAAGCTGCTCGTCCAGATATCCCTGGTCATCTACGTCCTCGGCTCCGTCGTGGCGGGCCTGTCCCAGAACACCGGCACGCTCATCGCCTGCCGCGTCGTCCAGGGCATCGGCGTCGGCGGCCTCTCCGCCCTCGCCCAGATCGTGATGGCCGCGATGATCTCCCCGCGCGAGCGCGGCCGCTACAGCGGCTACCTCGGCGCGGTCTTCGCCGTCGGCACGGTCGGCGGCCCGCTCCTCGGCGGCGTCATCACCGACACCGAGTGGCTCGGCTGGCGCTGGTGCTTCTACGTCGGCGTGCCCTTCGCCGTGATCGCGCTGATCGTCCTCCAGAAGACCCTGCGGCTCCCGGTGGTCCGCCGCGAGGTCAAGGTCGACTGGCTCGGCGCCTTCCTGATCAGCGGCGCCGTGTCCCTGCTGCTGATCTGGGTCACCCAGGCCGGGACCTCGTACGACTGGCTCTCCTGGCAGACCGCCGCCATGGTCGGCGGCGCCGTGGCGCTCGGCCTGCTCTTCCTGCTCGTCGAGTCCCGTGCGAGCGACCCGATCATTCCGCTGCGCCTCTTCCGCAACAAGACCATCAGCCTGGCCTCGGCGGCCTCGCTCTTCGTCGGCATCGCGATGTTCTCCGGCACGGTCTTCTTCAGCCAGTACTTCCAGCTGGCCCGGGGCGAGTCCCCCACCATGTCGGGCATCCTCACCATCCCGATGATCGGCGGCCTCTTCGTCTCCTCGACGGTCTCCGGCCAGATCATCACCAAGACCGGCCGCTGGAAGGCGTGGCTGGTCGCCGGCGGCGTCCTGCTGACCGCCGGACTCGGCCTGCTGGGCACCCTGCGCTACGACACCGCCTACTGGCAGATCGCGGTCTTCATGGCGCTGACCGGCCTCGGTCTCGGCATGATGATGCAGAACCTGGTCCTCGCCACCCAGAACCAGGTGGCCCCCGAGGACCTCGGTGCCGCCAGCTCCGTCGTCACCTTCTTCCGCTCGCTCGGCGGCGCCGTGGGCGTCTCCGCGCTCGGCGCCGTCATGGCCAACCGGGTCACCCACTACGTCAAGGACGGACTGGCCGAGCTCGGCCCGAAGGCCGCCGCGATGGGCCACGGCGGCACCGCCGGCGGCGGCATCCCCGACCTCGACAAGCTGCCCGCGCCGTTCCGGACGGTCATCGAGTCCGCGTACGGGCACGGCGTCGGCGACGTCTTCCTCTACGCCGCCCCGTTCGCGCTGCTCGGGCTGGTGCTGGTGCTCTTCATCAAGGAGGTCGCCCTGAAGTCCAGGCCGGCCGCCCACGCCCCGGCCGCCGAGGGCGGCGCGGAGCTCCCGGCTCCGGCCGGCGACACCGCCGCGGCGAAGGTCCCGGCCCCGTAGCCGGCGCCGGACCCGCGTACCGCGAGGGCGGGTGGGCGCGCCGCGAACGCGGCCCGTCCACCCGCCCTCGCGCACGTCGCCGCCGTCACCGGGGGCGCGGGCCCGCCCCGCGGTCACCGGCTCTGGCCCGGGCCTTGGCCTCGATCCCCGCGATCAGGACGTCGAGGGCCAGGCCGAAGTCCGTCTCCGGCGCCCGCCGGGCCGTCGCGCCGCAGCCGTGCAGGAACTGCGAGACCGCCAGGTGCGCGCCGGTCCGGCCGGGATCCGCCAGTCCGGTGGCGTCCAGCAGCCGCTGGAGGGCGGCGTCGAAGGCCCGCGCGTGCGGGCCGATGTTCGGGTAGGCCACGCTCAGCGGGGCCACCCACGGATGCTCCGCCAACAGCCTGCGGTACCCGCAGGCCAGACTCCGCAGCCGGCCCGGCCAGCCCTCCTGCGGGGGCGGTCCGGAGGGCAGCCGCTGCTGTCCCAGGGCGCTGTCCAGGGCCAGTTCGAGCAGGTCGTGCTTGGTGTCCACGTACCAGTAGAGGGACATCGCGGTGACCCCGAGCTGGGAGGCCAGGCGCCGCATGGAGAACCGGTGCAGCCCCTCCGCGTCGAGGAGGCGCACGGTGGCGGCGGTGATCCGTTCCCGGTCGAGCCCCGACGGCTGCTCGCTGCGGCGTCTGGCGTGGGCGGCGGGCCTGGCGACCAGCCACACACTGGTCCTGCTCCCGCCCGGATCGGCCTCGGTCGCCATGGAGGCACCCTCCTCGCCACAAGGGGATCAGCCCGGAATGCCCGGTCCGCCCTCTTGATGCTAGGGGGTCACCCGTCCGTCCAGGCGGGATCAGGACGAGCCGGCCGAAGGAGCCGTCAGGTCGTAGAAGGTGACGCCGTCGACGGTGGTGGGCACGAACGCCCCCTTCACCCACTCCTCGATGGCGCTGCCGGCGGCCCCGCCCGGGCCGCCGCCGCCCTCGCGCGCCCCGCCGCTGCCCGAGGCGATGAACCAGTGGATCCGCCCCTCCTTCACGTACTCCTGGAACCGCGCGAGCGTCGGTGAGGGGTCGCTGCCGTTGAACCCGCCGACCGGCATCACCGGCGCGCCGGAGGCCAGCTGGTAACTCGCCGCGTTCTGGGAGCCGATGGCCGCCGCCGCCCAGGTGTAGCGGGAGGAGTCGGTGCGCAGCGCGGCCGTGGCGGCGGCGCCGACCCGGGTGCCGCCCAGCAGCCCGCCGGGACCGCCGCCTGCACCACCGCCGGGACCGCCGCCGGGGCCGCCGCCGGGACCGCCGCCGGGGCCGCCCCGGCCGCCGGGGAGCTCGGCGCCGCCGGGTGCGCCCGGTGCGCCGGGGCCCGTGCCGGCGCCCTGCGGCATGCCCTGCGGTGTCCCCTGGGGCATGCCCTGCGGGCCGCCCTCCCCGCCCGGCCCGAACCGGCCCGGTGCGCCGCCGGGGCCCCCGAAGCCGCCCGGGCCGCCGCGGCCGCCCGCCACCGCCGGTCCGGCCGTCACGATGGAACCGGTGTGCCCCGAGCCGACGGTGGTCAGGCAGTACGCGAACGGCCCCGCCAGCGCCGCGCCCAGCCCGAGGGCGGCCACCGCGAGGAGGGCGCGGCGGCCCAGCCGTGCGGCGAACGGCAGTGCGGCCGCCGCCGCCAGACCGGCCGCCAGCACCGCCCAGCGCAGCCACGGAACGTACCCGTGGGCACGGCCGAGCAGGACGAAGGACCACCACGCGGTCAGGGCGAGCGTTCCGGACAGGGTGAGCGCGGCGGCCCACCCGCCGCGTTCCTCCCAGAGCACGGCCACGCCCATGCCGGCCAGCGCCGCCACGAAGGGGGCCAGCGCGACGGTGTAGTACTCGTGGAAGATGCCCTGCATCCAGCTGAACACGACCGCGGTGATCAGCAGGGACCCGCCCCAGGCGACGAAGGCCGCGCGGGCCATCCCGTCCAGGGAGTCGGTGGTCCGGCGGGCCCGCCAGGTCACCACCAGTCCGGCCACCAGGAACACCAGGGCGGCGGGCAGCAGCCAGGAGATCTGCCCTCCGATGTTGGCCGAGAACAGCCGGTCGATGCCGGTCTCCCCCCAGCCGCCGCCCCCGCCCCCGCCGGGTCCCCCTGCCCCGCGCCGCGCCGCCCCGCCACCGACGCTGCCCGTCTCGTTGCCGCTGATCCGGCCGAGGCCGTTGTAACCGAGGGTCAGCTCCAGGAAGGAGTTGTTCTGCGAGCCGCCGATGTACGGCCGGGAGGCGGCGGGCCACAGCTCCACCACCGCCACCCACCAGCCGCCGGCCGCCGCCGCGGCCAGCCCGGCCGCCAGCAGCTGCCCCAGCCGGCGGCGCAGCCGCGTCGGCGCGCAGACGGCGTAGAGGACCGCGAGCGGCGGCAGGATCACGAACGCCTGGAGGGTCTTGGTCAGGAAGCCGAACCCGACCGCGACACCGGCCCAGACCAGCCACCGGGTGTGCGCCCCTTCCAGGGCGCGCAGCACGCAGTACACGGTGACGGTGAGCAGCAGCGTGAGCAGGGCGTCGGGGTTGTTGAACCGGAACATCAGCGCGGCGACGGGCGTCAGCGCGAAGGCGCAGCCGCTCAGCAGGGCCGCGGCCGGGCCGAACTGACGGCGGACGGCCGCGTACAGGACGGCGGTGGTGGCGACGCCCATCAGGGCCTGCGGCACGAGGATCTGCCAGGAGCCGAGCCCGAAGAGCCGTACCGACAGCGCCATCGGCCACAGGGCGGCCGGGGGTTTGTCGACGGTGATCGAGTTGCCGGCGTCGGAGGAGCCGAAGAAGAAGGCCTTCCAGCTCTCGGAACCGGCCTGGACGGCCGCGGAGTAGAAGGAGTTCGCGTAGCCGGAGGAGCCCAGGTTCCAGAGCAGGAGCAGGGCCGTGCCCAGCAGCAGGACGGTGTACGCGGGCCGCTCCCAGCGGGGCCGGGCGTCCGTGGCGCGGACGGCGGCGGGCAGCGGGGCGGCGGACGGGAAGTGCGGGAGCGCGGCCGTGGTCACGGACCCTCCTCGGTCGTGGGAGAGGTGCGCTCGGGGAAGACCCAGGCGCGGAAGAGCAGGAACCGCAGCACGGTGGCGGCGAGGTTGGCGGTGATCAGGACGGCCAGTTCGGTGGCGTGGGCCGGCTCGGCGCTGGCCGCTCCGAGCGCGGCGAGCGAGCCGCTGGTCAGGGCCAGTCCGATGCCGAACACCACGAGCCCCTGGGCCTGGTGGCGCACGGCCCGGGCCCGCCCGCGCACCCCGAAGGTGAGCCGGCGGTTGGCGGCGGTGTTGGCGACGGCGCACAGCAGCAGCGCGGCCGCGTTCGCGCCCTGGGGGCCCGCCGCGCCCCGCAGGGCGGAGTAGAGCAGCAGGTAGAGCAGGGTGCTCAGGACGCCGACGGCGCAGAACCCGAGCAGCTGCCGGGCCAGCCCGCGCGGCACCCCGGGCAGGGCCCCGCGGTCGCGCGGGTCGTCCCCGAAGGGGCGGGCGATCCGGTCGAGCGGGAGCGCGCCGACGGCCAGGGCGCGGCCCACCCGCCAGACTCCTTTGAGGTCCTCCGTGGCGGTGCGCACGAGGTGGACGCTGGAATCCGGGTCGTCGACCCAGTCCACCGGCACCTCGTGGATCCGCAGTCCGGCCCGCTCGGCGAGCACCAGCAGCTCGGTGTCGAAGAACCAGCCCGAATCCTCCACCAGCGGCAGCAGCCGCTGCGCGACCTCGCCGCGGATGGCCTTGAACCCGCACTGGGCGTCGCTGAACCGGGCCGCGAGCGAGGAGCGCAGCAGCAGGTTGTACGCCCGGGAGACGAACTCCCGCTTGGCGCCCCGCACCACGCGTGCGGAGCGGGCCAGCCGGGTGCCGATGGCCAGGTCGGAATGGCCGGAGATGAGCGGGGCCACCAGCGGCAGCAGCGCGTTCAGGTCGGTGGAGAGGTCCACGTCCATGTACGCGAGGACGGGGGCCTCCGAGCCGGTCCACACGGTGCGCAGGGCGCGGCCGCGGCCCTTCTCCTCCAGCCGGGTGCTCCGTACTTCCGGGAGCGCGGTGGCGAGGGCGGCCGCGACCTCGGGGGTGCGGTCGGTGCTCGCGTTGTCGGCGATGGTGATGCGGAAGGGGTAGGGAAAGGTGCGGGTGAGGTGTGCGTGCAGGCGGCGCACGCAGGGGCCGAGGTCCTCCTCTTCGTTGAAGACCGGGATCACCACGTCGAGTACGGGCACGCCGGGCAGGGGCGCGAGGTGCGCCCGGGCCGGAAGGGCCCCGGGAGAGGCGTCGGTTGACATGCTCCGACCCTCGCGGGGTGCCCTGTCACGGCTGTGTGGTGAGCCTGTGGCCCCTCTGTGAGTCCCGCGACGGGCCGGCGGGGAGCGGCAGCAGCACCTCGAAGGCGGTCCGCCCGGGCTCACTGCGCACGTCGACCCAGCCGCCGTGCGCGACCACGACGGCCTGCACGATGGCGAGGCCGAGGCCGGTGGAGCCGGCCGCGCGGGAGCGGGAGGCGTCGCCGCGGGCGAAGCGCTCGAAGACGTGGGGCAGCAGTTCGGGAGCGATGCCCGGCCCGTCGTCCTCGATCCGCAGCCGGACGGCGGATGTTTCACGTGAAACGTGGGCCGTGACGGTGGTGCCGGGCGGGGTGTGGGTGCGGGCGTTGGCGAGGAGGTTGACCAGGACCTGCTGGATCCGGGCCGGGTCGCCGCGGACCGTCGCGGGTTCGGCGGGGAGGTCGAGGCGCCAGTGGTGGCCGGGGCCGGCGGCCCGGGCGTCGCTGACGGCGTCGACGACGAGCGGCGCGAGGTCGGTGTCGGTGTCGCCGGTGGCGAGCGGGCGGCCCGCGTCGAGCCGGGCGAGGAGCAGCAGGTCCTCGACGAGCCCGGTCATGCGGGTGGCTTCGGACTCGATCCGGCCCAGGGCGTGACGGGTGTCGGGGCCGGTCTCCTCCCGTCCCCGGCGGGTCAGTTCGGCGTACCCGCGGATGGAGGCGAGCGGGGTGCGCAGCTCGTGGCTGGCGTCGGCGACGAACTGGCGGACCCGCATCTCGCTGTGCTGGCGCGCGGTGAGCGCGGAGGAGACGTGGCCCAGCATCCGGTTGAGGGCGGCGCCGACCTGGCCCACCTCGGTGCGGGGGTCGGCCTCGGCATCGGGGACCCGCTCGTGGAGCGCGGGTTCGCCGCTGTGCAGGGGGAGTTCGGAGACGCGGGTGGCGGTCGCCGCGACCCGGCGCAGCGGGCGCAGGGCGACCCCGATCAGGGCCTGTCCGGCGAGGGAGGCGGCGATCAGCCCGGCGAGGGTGACGGACACCTCGACCCCGATGAGGGTGCCCACCGTACGGTCGACGTCGCGCAGCGGGGTGGCGAGGACCAGGCCGCCGTCGGGGGAGGCGCGCACCCGGTAGCCGCCGAGTCCGGGGAGTTCCGCCTCGACCGGCCCGGGGCGGCCGGGCGCGGTCCGGCGGGCCACGGCGAGCAGGGCGTCGGTCTGGCCCTGGGAGAGGGGGCGGACGTGGTCGAGGGGGGATCCGTCGCCCGAGGAGCTGAGTCCGGAGGCGAGCACCTTGCCGTCGGGGCCGAGGCGGATCCCGGCGGTGCCGGTCGGGTTTCCCGGGGCCAGGACGAAGCCGAGGCTGTTCTCGCGGGCGGCCTTCCCGGCGCCGGGGCCCCGGGTGGCCATGTCCACGGAGACGCTGAGCTGGTCGTCGAGCCGGTCGACCAGGTACGAGCGCAGCGCGAGGGTGGTGACGGTACCGATGGCCGCGCCCACCACCGCGATCAGGGCCACCGCCGAGACGACGAGCCGGGTCCGCAGGGACCAGGGGCGGCCGGGGATCCGGGTCGGGCGCGGGGGCACTAGTCGGCCGGCTTGATCAGGTAGCCGGCTCCGCGGCGGGTGTGGATCATCGGGGGCAGGCCGGTGCCCGCCTCCAGCTTGCGGCGCAGGTAGGAGATGTACAGCTCGACCACGTTGGCCTGGCCGCCGAAGTCGTAGGACCAGACCCGGTCGAGGATCTGCGCCTTGCTGAGGACCCGGCGGGGGTTGCGCATCAGGTAGCGCAGCAGCTCGAACTCGGTGGCGGTGAGGTGGACCTCCTGGCCGCCGCGGACCACCTCGTGGCTGTCCTCGTCCAGCCGCAGGTCGCCGACGGCCAGCACCGATCCGCCGCGGGCCGCCTGGGCGGCGCCGGAGCGGCGGACGAGGCCGCGCAGCCGGGCGACGACCTCCTCCAGGCTGAAGGGCTTGGTGACGTAGTCGTCGCCGCCCGCCGTCAGCCCGGCGATCCGGTCCTCGACGGAGTCCTTGGCGGTCAGGAAGAGCACCGGGACCTGCGGGATCTCGCGGCGCAGCTGTCCGAGGACGGCCAGGCCGTCCATGTCGGGGAGCATGATGTCCAGGACCACCACGTCGGGGCGGAACTCCCGGGCGGCGCGGACGGCGCCGGCTCCGTCCCCGGCGCTGCGGACCTCGCAGCCCTCGTAGCGCAGGGCCATCGACAGCAGCTCGGCCAGGGAGGCCTCGTCGTCCACGACGAGGACCCGGCAGGGTCCGCCGTCGGGCCGTACCAGGGCCGTCGGGGAGCCGGTGGACGTGGACGCGTGGGAGGTGGTCGTCGCAGTCATGCCTTCACGCTGGCCGCCGCCCCTGAGAGCGTTCTTGCCCCAACCTGTGAATCTCCTGAGAAACGTCCTCAGGGGGCGGGAGGACCGGGACGGCCGGGAGGGCCGGGGGTGCCGGGAGGGCCGGGGGTGCCGGGAGGAGCGGGAGGACCGGGGATACCGGTGAGGCCGGGGGTACCGGTGAGGCCGAACAGCCGGGCGCCGTTGTCGTGGCAGACGGCCCGCAGCCAGTCGTCGCCGAGGCCGAGCCGTTCGAGGGCCTCCAGCTGGTGCTCGTAGGGATAGGGGATGTTCGGGAAGTCGGTGCCGAGCAGGATCCGGTCGCCGAGGTCCGCGAGCCGTCCGCGCGCGCCGGGCGGGAAGCCGCTCAGCCGTTCCGCGAAGTCGGTGAAGACCATCGTGGTGTCGAGCCGGACGCCCGGGTGGCGGTCGGCGAGGTCGAGGAAGTCGGCGTACTCGGGCATCCCCATGTGGGCGACGATCAGCGGCAGGCCCGGGTGACGCTCCAGCAGCCGGGCGACGGGGCCCGGACCGGTGTGCTTGCCCGCGACCGGGCCCGAACCGCAGTGGATCACGGTGGGGACCGCGGCCTCGGCGAGCAGCCCCCACACCGCGTCGAGCCGCTCGTCGTTCGGGTCGTAGCCGCCGACCTGGACGTGCGCCTTGAAGACGCGGGCCCCGCCCGCCACGGCCTGCCCGACGTACGCCGCGGCCTCGGGCTCCGGGAAGAAGGTGGCGGTGTGCAGGCACGCGGGGGTGCGGGCGGCGAAGTCCGCGGCCCAGGAGTTGAGCCAGGCGGCCATGCCGGGCTTGTGCGGATAGACCATGGAGGTGAAGGCGCGCACGCCGAACTCCCGCAGCAGCGCGACCCGCTGCTCCTCCTCGTGCCGGTAGGTGATGGGCCAGGGGACACCGGTCAGCGGGCCGACGGCGTCGAAGTACTCCCAGACCTTCTCCATGACCCGGGCGGGCATGAAGTGCGTGTGGACGTCGACCAGTCCGGGCAGGTCCAGACGTTCCCAGAAGGCCCGAACGGGCTGCGTGCTCATGTGCCCACCCTCGGCGTAGGGCCCCGCGCCTGTCCACCGCGAACAGCCGTGGAGGGACAGAGCGAGCCAGGTCTTGACCCCGCGGTCAGAACAGGCCGTCCTGCTCCGCCGGGGGGAGCGCCGGGGGCACCGGTGCGAGCGGCACGTCCGTGACGGCGTCCGCCGACGCGACGCCCAGCCCCCAGCCGGCCATGAGGCGGGTGTCCAGCACGAGCCCGTCCGCGAAGTGCAGGTCCGGCCCGGCCGCGGCGACGAGCCCGCCCGCGATGCTCCCGCCGGACACCAGCTCGGTGACCACCCGGGCCGGGGCGGGCGGCCCGTCGGGCCAGAACACCGCCGCGTGGTCGGTGACCCCGCACGCCACCCGCTCCAGCGACTCCGGCCAGCCGGCCAGGGCGGCGGCCCGCGCGTACAGCCCGGCGACCTCGCGGGCCCGCTCCGGGGCCGGCGGCAGGTGGCCCCGTACGGCACGCTTGCGGGCGTAGGCGATCCGGTCCGGCACCCCGAGGGCGGCGCGCAGCAGTTCTTCGGTACGCCGCGCGGCCATGAGCGGCCCGCGCCCCAGCCAGGACCAGGTCACCGCCCCCTGCTCCAGCAGCCGGGCCGCGCCCCGCTCCTCGGCGGTGATGCCGACCTTGACCAGCCCGGGCCCGAACCACGCCAGGTAGACCCGGTAGGTGCGCGGGTCGGCGGCGTTGGTGTCGGCGGCCACCGAGAAGGACCGGTCCAGGCGGGCGCACTCGGGGCACTGGGCGCTGCCCGTGCGGCCCGGCACGGTCCGCGCCGTCGGGCACGGGGTCCGCTTCCCGGCCCGCCACACCCCGAGGCAGCGCCGCTCGTCCCGCACGGTGAAGACCAGCGGGGACCCGTACACCAGACGGCTGGTGGTCTCCCGGCCCGCCGGCCCCCGCCAGCCCATGACGGGGCGGCCGTCGGCCCACCGCAGCCCGGTGCACCGCCAGGTCACAGCGGCAGGGGCCGTTCGAAGAAGGTGTCCAGGACGACGGTGGCCTGCGTGCCGCTGACGCCGTCGATGGCGTACAGGCGCCGCAGGACGTCCTGGAGCTGCCCGGTGGTGGCGGTGCGGACCTTGACGAGGACGGAGGCGCTGCCCGCGATGACGTGCGCCTCCTGGATCTCGGCGATGGCCTCGAACTCCTCCCGGGAGTCCCCCATCCAGCTGCGGGAGTCGACCATCACGTAGGCGAGCACCCCGCTGCCCACGGCGGCCGGATCCACGTCGACGGTGGTCCGCCGGATGACCCCGCGTTCGCGCAGCTTGCGGACGCGCTCGTGGGTGGCCCCGGCCGAGAGCCCGACGGCCGCGCCCAGCGCCGCGTAGGACTGGCCCGCGTCCTGCTGGAGGCGCCGCACGAGCGCCCGGTCGATGTCGTCCACGCGGTGTTCCTCCCAGGGGCCACGGCTGCTCTTGCCGGGCTACTCTTGCCAAGACGGTACCGGATCCTGCAATACCAAGATCATGCCGAACGGAGTTCGGCGAGGGCTCGCTACCGGGCAACGAACTGCGTGAGGATCGCCTGCAGCTCGTAGATGTCCACGCCCTTGGTGAAGGTCTTCTCGATCGGCTCCGGCGTGCCCGATATCCAGATCTTCAGCTCGGCGTCGAGATCGAAGTGCCCGGCCGTCTCCACGGCGAAGTGCGTGATGCTCCGGTACGGGATCGAGTGGTACTCCACCTTCTTCCCGGTGAGCCCCTGCTTGTCGACCAGCACCAGCCGCCGGTCGGTGAGCAGGATCGTGTCCCGGATCAGCAGGTACGCGGCGTGCACCTGCTCCCCGTTCCCCAGCAACCGCGCGAAGTCCCGCTGCGCGGTGCCGGCATCGATGTGGTGCGCGTTCCCGAACAGACCCATGGAGTTCCCCTTCGAAGGTGCGAAAGACCGACCGGTCCCGCGAAGGCTAGCCAGGGCGACGTCAAGGCAACGCAAGAGGCCCCCCGGTGAACCGGGGGGCCTCTTCGGCTGTGCACTCGGCAGGATTCGAACCTGCAACCTTCTGATCCGTAGCTCTAGCCAGACCGGTCAGCGAGGGCCATTCCGGCCGCTCCGAGCCCCAGAGAGGGGTTACCGGACGTCGGAGGTTGCTGGGGTTGCGGTACCGCGCTGCTGTACCTGCGTCGCCCACAAGCTGCCACGATGGCACGTCACCCGCGCCCGACTGCCGCGATGACGCCCCCAAGCAGGGCTGCCGCAGGAGCATTCCTGACGCGGCCCGGTGGCATCCAGCTGATGGCCTCCGGTCTGTCCTCCCAACGGTGGAGGCTGCGATCCTCCCAACGGTGGAGGCTGCGATCCTCGGCTCCTCCGTCAGTCAGAGCCGGCGCAGGTACCCCATCCCGCCGCATCACCTGCAACCGAATCCTCTCTAAAGGTCCGGTGGAACCAACCCGCGACGCATAGGCTGGGCGCGCGCGTCCGACAGCCGCGCGCTGGGTACCCACGGCACCCGAAAGTCCTGAACGAGTAACACAGGGGGGGGAATTGTTCGAGACAGTAACCATCTCGGCAGATCAAGCAGCCACGCTCCTTGAGCGACAAGAGGGGCATTTCCTCGACTTCAAGGACAAGCGAATCGCACCGGCCAAAGTCGCCCGCGCCGTATCTGCTTTCTGTAACGCCGATGGCGGAGACCTCTACATCGGCGTAACCGAGTCACAATCGGGATTCAATTGGGACGGCTTCAATGATCCTGAGGACGCCAATCAGCTGATCCACGCACTTGAGGATGTCTCCCCTTTCGGAACTGACCTCGACGCAGAGTTTCTCTTTGCGGATCACCTTACTGGATGCGTCCTGCACATCAACGCGAGAAAATCTCGCGCCATCCGAAAGACAGCCGACGGAAAAATATACAAACGGCTTAGCGCCCAGAACACCCCCGTAACCTCCGAGGAAGCGCTCACAGCACTACGCAGGCAAAAAGGGCTCGAATCTTTCGAATCCGAGACCCTGTCCATCGATGTGGACGTCGTAACAAACTCGGAAGCAGTTATTGAGTATCTACTTAGTGCGGTCCCAGTCACAGAACCCGAGACATACCTCAGGAAACAAAATCTGCTGGTCTCGGGAAAACCAGTCGTAGCCGCGGCCCTTCTCTTCGCTGATGAGCCCCAAGCGTGCCTCCCGAAACGATGCGGCATCAAGATTTACAGGTACAGCAGCGAGGAACAATCCCGGGACAGGCTGGTTGAAGACCCGGTGACCATCGAGGGAGCCCTCTACAAGCAGATCTACGATGCTGTCGATAAGACCGTCAAGGTCGTGGCTGCGGCAGCCTATCTTGACGAGGATGGCCTCCGAAGCGTCAAGTATCCACACGAAGCTTTGCACGAGATCATCACGAATGCCGTCCTGCATCGAGACTATTCAGTAACGGACGACATTCACATTCGAATCTTCGAGAATCGAATCGAGATCCAAAGCCCTGGGCGACTTCCCGGCCACATCACAACCAACAATATCCTCGACGAGCGCCTCAGCAGGAATCCCTACCTGGTTCGCCATCTGAACCGTTTCCCGAATCCTCCCAATAAGGATGTCGGGGAAGGTCTTAACACGGCATTCGAATCAATGAAGAAACTCAACCTCCGTTCTCCCATCATCGAAGAAGGCGAGAACTCAGTCCTCGTAGTCGTTCGACATGAGAGTCTCGCTTCTCCCGCTCAGCAGGTCGTCGAGTATCTGAACAACAACGAGTCCATCAGGAATGAGCAGGCTCGGAAAATGACCGGCATAGGCAGCGAAAGTAAAATGAAGAAGATCTTCGAGAGCCTGATAGAGGCAGGGGAAATCGAGCATAAGCCTGGAACAGCTGGTCGCGGATACGCGTATCAGCTTAAGCAGAAACGCAGCGATTGAGCCTAGGTCGTGAAGGGAGCCTTGGCGGAACCGTCAGAGTCGGTGGCCCGCTATCGTCGCCCACCACTCGCCCCCCAACTCCCATCCCGTCTGCCGTCGGCCCATGACATGTAGAGCGGACGCGGTGCCGGGCGTCCAGGTGGAGCGCCCAACTGGACGAACGACCTGGACGCCCGGTGCCGTGTCTGCTCGGCTTGCCTGGGTCGACGGCGGACGGGATGGGAGTTCCCCACCTCAACCCACCACGGCCGGCACCCGCCAGCGGCGCCCCGTCCATCCCGGAGTCGGAGCGCCCCCGCCGGAGGCATGTCGGTGAGGGAGGGAATCCGCGGGCTTCAGGGTTCAGCTCATGCCTTTTGGCCTATCCCGTCTTGCAGGGGCGGGCGTCGGCGGAGCGTGCGCGGAGCGGGCCGAAGGCAGGAGCGTCGCGCAGAGCGGCGCCGGGAAGCCCGCCCGGCGGAGCGGAGCGCAGCCGGGTGCTTGATGAGGTAGAGAAACCTGTAACAGCTCGTGTTGCTCCGGCGGTCTTGCCGATCTGCCCACCGCCTGTTGGCATATACGTGGGGACGGCAATCAGGGGGGCGGCTGGTGAGCGAACTGACGGTCCATCCGTGGAAGAGGCATGGCAGGGACCGGCTGTACGTCAATCTGACGGACGGAACGGCCGTGGCGTGGGCGGATCGAGCGACCAAGACCGTGACGATCAAGATCCCGGAGTACCAGGAGGAAGCGCTGGCACTTCTGCGGCTATATCTCGGCGAAGGGCTCATCGTCCGGCCTACGACTCCTCCGCGTCAGCCCGGCCCCGCGACGCCTCCCCGGCGGTCAGGGCACCCCATCCACACACCCCCGCCCCGTCGATCTGAGGGGCCGGCGTCGGTCCCACCTCTCAGCCCCAGCGAAGACCTGGCCAGGAATCGGCCCGGCTCCCGACTCGTCGGGACGATCGCCGAACGAGGACCGTCGACGGTGCAGCGGCTGAAAGCGAAGTTACTGCGACAGACTACGGAGTGGGATAGCTGGTACACCGGCCTGGAAGGCGAGCGGCGGGTAGGTCGTGAGCTGGAACGACTCGTCCCACTGGGCTGGCGTGTCCTTCACGGCATCGAAAAGAGCAACGGCGGCGACATCGACCACCTGGTGATCGGCCCAGGCGGGGTGTTCACCGTCAACACCAAGCACCACCGCGGCGCCTCGGTCTGGGTGGGCGACTCCATGGCCAAGATCAACGGCGGTCCGCCCCGCCCCTACGCTGCGGCGAGCCAGTCCGAAGCCAACTTCGTGCGAAAGGTCCTGGGGCGGTACTGCGCCTTCGAGGTCCCTGTCGAACCGGTCCTGGTCTTCGTCGGCATCGCGTCCCTGGACCGAGCAGCGACGGCATACGCCGTCCGCGTCTATCAGGAGCGGGAGGTGGCCGCTCTGGGACCGCTCGCCGGGACTCTCACACCTGAGCAGGTGGAGCATGTCCACGGCGTCGCTCGTCACCGACGCGTGTGGCTGCGCGCCTGACCGGAATCGTCTCGCAGGAGGCGGCTCGTGAAGCCCTGTCGGCAGAGTCGTTCGTAGGCCTCGGCCACGTCGTCCGGAACGGCCTGACTGATCATGAATCCCTGCTCGGGATAGACCATCAGCCGCTGCAACGCTCCGACCAGCATGTCGATGACCAGCCGGGCGTCGCCGATCGAGTCGACGTACTCCTCCAGCGCCATCGGGCTGGACGCGCTGACGATCTCCACTCCGGGCCAGAGCTTCCGTGCCGTGGCGTACGCGCGCCGCTCCTCGTACGGCTTGCTGATCAGCAGGACGGAGGTCACTTCGACGCCGGCCTCGTGCAGCAGCTCGCGAGAGAAGGTGATGTTCTCGCCCGTGTTCCGGGCTCGCGGTTCAACCAGCACGGCACGACCCGGGACGCCGAGCTCCAACGCCCGCTCGCGGTAGTGGACGGCCTCACCGCGGGGCATCCGCTCGCGCGTCGTCGGGCTGGTGGCTCCGGTGAACACGAGCAGGGGGGCCATGCCGCGCTCGTAGAGTTCGACCGCCGCCTCAGCCACGCCCAGGTCGTGGCTGCCGAGCCCGATCGCGACCGAGCACGGCGCCGGAGTGTGGCCCATCTGGTGGTAGCTCCAGAGGAGTCGGGTGTCTGCCCAGTCCTGCGTCGAGATCACTCCTGGCCTTCCCTGTCCTTCGCCGAGTCTGGCACCTGGAAGTCGTATTCCCAGGCGAAGCGCGAAGCTGCGTGCACCCCGAGGGCGAACTCGACCACGGTGCCGTCGGCGGTAAAGGTCGTCCGGTGCAGCTCGACCACTGGTTCGCCCTGCGGAAGCTGCAGAAGCTTCACCTCGTCGGCCGTCGGGGTGCGGGCGAAGATCCGCTCCTTCATGTGGTCGATCTCGTAGCCGGCGTCGTACAGGACACGAAACCCGCCGCCGCGGCCGGCCGGGCCGGGGGTCGGATCCACGATCCGGGTTCCCTCGACGTGCTCGGGCCGGTAGTAGCTGGTGAGCGTGTGGGTTGGCTGGTCGCCCTCCTTCACCAGTCGTGCGCGTGCGTAGACCTGCGCGCCTGCCGGAAGGCCGTGCGCGGCGGCAGCCTCGGGGGGCGCCTCGATGAGACTGACCGACTGGGTCTGCTCGTTGCGGCGGTACGCGCGTCCTGACGCCACGCGGTCCGCGATGAACGCCACCTCGTCGCCGTCGCGCCACTTGGTCTTGTCGTAGCGAGCGATGCCGAGTCGCTTCAGCGGCACCTGCTGGCGCACGACAGTTCCGTGGCCGCGAGATGAGGTGACCAAGCCTTCCGCTTCCAGAGCCTTGTATGCCTGGTGGACGGTTGTCTTCGAGCCCTCGCCGGCATCCACCAGGTCCCTGATGTGCGGCAATTGCTGGCCTGGGGCGTACTCGCCTCCTCGGATCTGCTCAGCCAGCTTGTCAGCCAGCTCTCTCCACTTCGGGGCCATCGCGTATCCCTTTCGTCGGCATCAAGTCAAACACAGTCCTGGGACTGTTGACAGTCCTAGGACTGCACTGCATTATCTATTCAAGCGCTCGCAGTCCTAGGACAGCGGGAGTTGGTAGTCCTCTTCGGGCTGCCCCCGACAACGCTGGAGGCATTGATGCCGTCGTTCAAGGTGGACACGTCGACCGCCGTGGTGTTCGTGGCCACGGCCCCGACCCCGAAGCTCGTGAGCAAGCAGACCGGTGAGCGCGCGATGGACCGGGAGACCGGTGCCGGGCTGTCCACGGTGGGTCTGCTGATCTCGGACGAGGGGGAGGGCAACCTCTACCAGGTGACCGTCCCGGAGACCGGGCTCCCCGAGGGGCTGATGCCGGGCATGCCGGTGTCGGTGATCGGGCTCAAGGCCCGGGACTGGGAGAACACGTTCAACGGCCAGGCCCGGCACGGCATCTCGTTCCGTGCCGTCGCCCTCACGGCCGGGGCCTGATCATGGCCGACCTGACGGCCTTATGGGAGGTCGGCCTCCCGCTCGCCGGTGCCGGTGGTGGCCTCGGCTACGCCAAGGCCCGCGCACCCCGCGTCTACTGGTCCCTGGTGGGGCTGCCGGTGGCGCGCGTGCGGTTCGCGGTGTCGTACCGGGCCACGATGGACGTGTGCGGGCTGACGGTGCAGCCGTCGCGCCTGCGGGCGTTCCTGGTGCGCAACCTCGCCCGTCGCAGTGACGTTCAGCCCGTCCCGCCGAAGGTCCGCCGCGTGCGGGGCTCCTCGACCGGCATGCGGGTCACCCTGCGACTGCCGGCCGGTCTGGAGCCCGCCGACGTGATCGCGGCGTCCGAGCGGCTGCGGCACGCCTGGGGCGTCCACTCCGTCGCCGTGGTCGAGACCCGGCCCGGCTTCGTCGAGCTGCGGATGACCGGCTACGACGTGTTGCGGCGGGTGAAGATGCCGCGTCGCCTTCCCATCGGGCCGATGACCGTTCCGGTCGCGCTCCGGGAGGACGGCACCGCGTTCGTCCGGGACTACCGGAAGGTGCCGCACGCGCTGACGCTCGGCTCGAACCAGTCGGGCAAGTCGATGTACCTGCGCAACCTGATCGTGGGACTCGCGCGGCTGCCGGTCGCGCTGGTCGGGATCGACTGCAAGCGGGGTGTCGAGCATCGGCGGTACGCACCGCGGCTGTCGGCCCTCGCCACCACACCGGACGAGGCGTCCGGACTCCTGGACGCGCTCGTGGACGAGATGGAATCCCGCTTCGACCTCCTGAGCGCGCACGGGGCCGCCGATCTCTGGGACCTGCCCGACGAGGTCCGGCCGGTGCCGATCGTGCTCCTGGTGGACGAGGTCGCGGAGCTGTTCCTCGTGACGGGGAAGAAGGATGAGGAACGGCGGGACCGGATGGTCATGCAGCTGATCCGTCTGGGACAGCTGGCCCGCGCCGCCGCGATCTATCTGGAGATCTGCGGCCAGCGGTTCGGGTCCGACCTCGGCAAGGGTGCCACCTCGCTCCGCGCCCAGCTCACCGGGCGCGTCGTCCACCGCGTCAACGACAAGCAGACCGCCGACATGGGCCTGGGCGACATCGCCCCGGACGCGGTCGCGGCCGTGACGGCCATCCCGCCGGACAAGCCCGGTGTGGCGGTCGCCGGGGACTCCTCCGGGGGCTGGTCCCGGATCCGCACGCCCGAGTTGAGCGCCGACGAAGCCTCCGCGGTCTGCGTCCAGTACGCGCGCCTGACCCCGGCTCTCCCGGCCCTCGCCCCGTACCGGCCGGTGATCGCCACCGAGGCCGCGGCCGCCGGGCCCGTGCCGCTCGTGAAGCCGATCCCGGCCACGGACTGACCGCCCCACCCTCTCTCGGTCGGCGCGACCGTCTCACGCCAGATCCCTACCCCACCCATGCCCAAACTCGGGAGAACCGATGTTCTGCACGCTTTGCGGCGACGACAACGGAGAGAAGACCGGCTCCGATCACGAGATCGGTAACTGCCCCTGGCGGGAGATCTCCAAGGAGGAGATCGCGTCGATCCTCGGCGTGTCCTGCCCCTCCGACCGGCCGATGACGTGACGGCCCGCGTACGCCCAGACGCCGTATTCGTCCAGGCCGTCATCGCCGGTGCCCTGTCCTTCGCCCACCTTCATGACCTCGCCGCGGCGGCAGGGCAGGACGGCTGGAAAGCCTGGGCCTACCCGGTCAGCGTCGATCTGCTGCTCGTCGCGGCATGGCGCCGGATGCGAACGGACGCGGAGAACCGCGATGCCTGGCTGTGGTTCGCCATCGCCCTCGTCGCCTCGCTCGGCGCCAACGTCGCCACCGCCGGACTGCTAGACCTGCACGCCGTCCCGGCCTGGCTGCGGATCCTCGTCGCCGGATGGCCCGCGCTCGCGTTCCTCGGCGGCACGCTCCTCGCCCACAGCCCGGCCCCGGCTCACGCCCCGTCGCAGGACCCGGAACCGGTGGCTGCGGAAGAGCCCGAAGCCGTCGCCGATCTCACCGTGGAGCGCGCGACCGAACCGGCGCCCGAACTGCCGCCGGCCGAACCCGAGCCCCCGGCAGCTCCGCCCGCCCCCGATCCGCCGATCCACATCGCCCCCGCTCCGCCCGTGCCGCCCGCGCTGCTCGACCACGCGCGGAAGATCGCGGACACCCATCGCGCCCAGACCGGAACCGCGATGGACGCCGCGACCCTCCGGAGCCGCCTCGGCGTCCCCGAGGCACTCGCGGACTCGATCGTCCTCACCCTCACCTGACCTGAGAGGAGACGCAGGCTCCATGCGTCCGAACCGCTTCTACAACGTCACCCGCTTCGGCCCGGTGCGCGTCGGCAGCCACAACGACGGCCGGGGACGCGTCAAGGACACCGCCGTCTGCACCGCCCCCGGCTGCGACTTCTCCGCCGACTACAACACCCGCGCCGCCGCCGAACTCGCCGCCCGCACCCACCGCTGCAACCCGCGCTGATCACGAAGGAGACCACCTCGTGGACGTCCCCCTGTGGCTCGCCCTGATCGTCATCGGCGCGCTCGGCATCAAGCTCATACGCCCGCCCTGGTGGCTCGTCGCCGTGATCCTGCTCGGCGGCTACCTCCTCGCCGGAAGCGTTCTGGCCCCGCTCTTCGACCCGCTCACCAAGTAAGGAGACCCCGCCATGCTCCGACCGCGCATCCCGGTGAACCCGTCCCCGACCGGCATCACCATCCCGCACACCTCCGGCATCGAGCCCCGCCAAGAGGTCTCGCCGCCGGCCGCCGCCCACCACGCCCCGGCCACCCCGGTGACCCCGGGACGTCTCCCGGTCCAGCTCACCCCCGGCAGCGCCGTCGCCCTCGCGGCCGCCGGTGGCGCCGTCGTCCTGGTCGTCGGGGCCGTCCTCGTCTCGATGCTGCTCGCGGTCGCCATCACCGGCGTCTCCCTCGCCGTCGTCGCCGTGGTCCTGCGCATGCTCGTCAAGGACCTCCAGAAGGGGCGGTGACGTCCCCGTGGACACCCACATCGTCGCCGCGGGCTTACCGGCCCTGGGCTGGGCCCTCCACGGCGGACTCCTCCTGCGCCGCCTGGCCACCGCCCGCCGCGACCCGCTGACCGGCCTGCACACCCGGGCCGGTTGGACCACCCGCGCCGAACACCTGGTGGCCAAGCACCCGGGTGCCGTCGTGGTCCTGGTCGACCTGGACGACTTCAAGGCGATCAACGACACCCACGGCCACGCCGCCGGGGACATGGTGCTCGCCGCGACCGCCCGCCGTCTGAGCACCTGGTGCGGCCGGCACGGCATCGCCGCCCGCCTCGGCGGGGACGAGTTCGCCGCCATCGTCACCGACCCCGGCCACACCCCGGGCCTGCCCGCCCTGCGGACCGCCCTGGACCAGCCCGTCACGCACCACGGGCTCGCCCTGCCGGTCTCGGCCTCGGTCGGTCACTGCCACCGCGCTGACCTGCTGGTGCCCGCCCTCACGGACGCCCTGTCCGCCGCCGACTCCGCGATGTACGCGGCCAAGGGCCACGGCAGGCGCAACACACGCTGAGCGGCCCCCGGGGCGGCCTCGGTCGCCAAACTTCCGCCGCCCCGGGCGCCTGAACCCCTCCCAGATCCAACGGACCCGAAAGGGACAACTCATCATGCCCCAGAGCGCCTCGACCCCGCCCGTCTGCCGCGACTGCGACGGCTTCGCCACCGCCACGATCACCACCGGCTCCCGCACCCCCGACGGCACCCGTACGACCGTCCCCGTCAACTGCCCGGCCTGCCGGGGCCTCGGCCGCACCGTTCCCTCGGCCCTCGTCCGCCTCGGCCGGTGAGCCTCATGCCGAAGCTGACCCCGACGAACGCCGCCCCTGGTCTGCACGTCAGCAAGCCCTCGCCGTCCGAGCCCGCCACGGCCTCCGCCGTCTGCCACTGCGGCGCCTCCGCCTCCGCCAAGGGAGACGCACAGGTCGGCGCCCTGGTCACCGGTTGGAACGCCAACCACGGCGCCGCACACGGGAAGTGATCGCATGACCGACACCGCCACCGCGGCGGGCCTGGACCCGGCCACCCTGAGCGATCTGCTCCGGGTGGCCGGGGCTCCGGGCTTCGAGCGCCTTCACGAACAGATCCGCCGTACCGGGGGATGCGCCGCCCCCATCCGCCTCTCCGGCGGCACCAAGCTCATGGACCCGGCCACCAAGACCGTCCTCCACGCCTACACGACCGACGCCGAACCCGGCGGCGTCCTGCGCGTCGCCTGCGGCAACCGCAGGGCCTCCCGGTGCCCGGCCTGCGCTTGGACGTACGCGGGCGACACCTACCACCTGATCCGCGCCGGGCTCGTCGGCGACCGGGCCAAGGGCACTTCCGAGACGATCCGCGACCACCCCCGCGTCTTCGCCACCCTCACTGCCCCGTCCTTCGGACCGGTCCACAACCGCCCGGGCCCCCGCCCCTGCCGTTGCGGCGTCCGCCACCCCGAGGACGCGCCCGAACTCGGCACCCCGCTCGACCCGGACACGTACGACTACGCGGGTGCGGTGCTGTGGAACAACCACGCCTCCGAGCTGTGGCGCTACTTCACGATCTACCTCCGCCGGGAGGTCGCCGCCCGTGCTGGACTGACGCAGAAGGCTGCCCGCGAACAGTCCCGCGTCTCCTTCGGCAAGGTCGCTGAGTACCAGAAGCGCGGAGCCGTCCACTTCCACGCCGTGATCCGCTTCGACGGACCGAAGGGGCCTGACACCCCGCCTCCCGCGTGGGCCACCCTCGACCTGCTCACCGACGCCATCCGGGCCGCCGCAGCCCGCGTCCGCGTCGTCGTGCCGGCCAACCCGGAGCACGGGTTCGAGAGCGGCTGGGTGCTCCTGTGGGGCGAGCAGATCGACGTC
Organism: Streptomyces sp. NPDC048507; assembly: GCF_043199995.1. Lineage (NCBI taxonomy): Bacteria > Bacillati > Actinomycetota > Actinomycetes > Kitasatosporales > Streptomycetaceae > Streptomyces > Streptomyces sp. NPDC048507. The sequence continues at coordinate 112,365 of NZ_JBICWZ010000004.1, forward strand.
CAGCCCATCGGCGCCTTCGGGGACGGGGAGGAGCTGACCGAACAGGCCGTTGCCTCCTACGTCGCCAAGTACGCCACCAAGGCCGCCGAGACCACCGGCACCGTGGACCACCCGGTGGGCAACAAAGAGGCGCTCGTCCTCCTCGGCGTGCCCGATCACCCCCGGCGGCTCATGGAAGCCTGCATGGACCTCGACCGGGCCTATCCCGACCGGCGTCTGCGGGCCTGGGCCCACATGCTCGGCTTCCGCGGGCACTTCTCCACCAAGTCCCGCCGCTACTCCACCACCCTCGGCGCCTTGCGCCAGGTCCGCGCGGACTACCGAGCCGCTCAGCAACGCGCTTCTCTCGGCCTGCCCGACCCCGACGAGAACCCGGAGGCCACCCTCCTCGTCGTCGCCCACTGGTCCTTCGCCGGCCACGGCTCCACCCCCGGCGAATCCTGGCTCGCCGCCAATGTCCGCCGGGACCTCCAGCACAACCGTGAACTCGCCCGTGAGATGCGGGCCGAACTGTCCGAGTCGGAAGGAGAGACCGCGTGGCTGCCGTAGTCATCCAGCGGAAGTGGCACACGACCGCCGAGGTCGCCGAGATGCTCGGCTTCGGCCTGTCCAAGACCAAGATGCTCGTGCTCACCGGGGAGATCCGTTCGGTGAAGGTGGGCCGCAACCGCCGCATCCTCCCGGCCTGGGTGGACGAGTACGTCGAGCGCATCGCCTCCGGCGCCGAAGGGTGGGCGGCGTGAGCGGCAAGCGCGGAAACGGCGAGGGCTCGATCTACCCGTACAAGAACGGCTACGCCGCCTACGTCTGGGTGACCAAGCCGGACGGAAAGCGCGCCCGGAAGTACGCCTACGGCAAGACCCGCGAGGAGGTGCACGAGAAGTGGCTCAACCTGCACGCGGAAGCGAAGAAGGGACCCGTGGCCACCCGGCACCGGACGGTCTCCGCCTTCCTCTCGTACTGGCTCGACTCGATCGTCAAGCCCAACCTGGCCCCGCTCTCCTACGTCTCGTACGAGGGGTATGTCCGCCTCTACATCGCCCCGCACCTCGGTACGAAGCGGCTCGACAAGCTGACCGTCCGGGACGTCCGCGAGTGGCTGACCAAGCTGGCGGCCATCTGCCAGTGCTGTGCCCAGGGGAAGGACGCCAAGCGTCCCGCTGAGGGCCGTCGGTGCTGTGCCATCGGGGAGTGCTGCGAGGCGTACCCGTCCCGGCGGGTGATCCAGGGCTCGCGTGACGCGCTGCGGGCCGCCCTCACGCATGCCGTCGCGGAAGAGGAGATCGGCAAGAACGTCGCCTCGCTGGTGAAGGTGCCCAAGCCCCGCCGCAAGCGGATCAAGCCGTGGTCCGTGCTCGAAGCGGGCCGGTTCCTGGCGGACGGGGTCGCCCGGGAGGATCACCTCTTCGCCGCGTGGGTGCTCGTCCTCTGTCTGGGGCTGCGGCGCGGTGAGGTGCTGGGGCTGACCTGGAAGTCGATCGACTTCGACGCCGGGGAGCTCTACGTGGACCACCAGATCCAGCGGGCCGGGCGGCAGATCCTGCACCGGGAGACCAAGACGGAGGACTCGGACGACTTCCTGCCCCTGCCGGCGCTCTGCCTCAAGGCGCTGCGGATCCGGCGGGCCCAGCAGATCGGGGACCGGAAGGCTGCCGGGGAGCTGTGGCAGGACAGCCGCGGGCTGGTCTTCACGACGAAGTACGGGACGCCGATCGAGCCGGGGAACCTCACCCGGATGTTCGGCCTGCGTGCTCGCCGGGCCGGGCTGCGGGTGATCCCGCTGCGGAACACCCGGCACACCTGCGCCGCGCTCCTGGTCGCGCTCAAGGTCCACCCCAAGGTGGCTCAGCGGATCCTGCGGCACTCGCAGATCGCTATGACGATGGAGGTCTACGCCGAAGCGAGCGAGGAAGCCGTGCGCGAGGCTCTCGGCAAGCTGTCCGAAGCGATGGGTGGCAGCGGCTGAGGCGGTTGCTGTACTTCGCTGCTGTACCGCCGGAAACGGCAGAGGCCCCGGACTTTCGTCCGGGGCCTCTGGCCTGCTGTGCACTCGGCAGGATTCGAACCTGCAACCTTCTGATCCGTAGTCAGATGCTCTATCCGTTAAGCTACGAGTGCTTGGGCTTCCCGGGGTTTTGCGCCCCGTTGGCCTTGCGAGAACAACAATACATGGACCTCGGCGGGACGCGAAATCCATTAGGTCCAACCCCTCTGACCTGCGAAAACGGCCCGGAAGAAGATCGTCCGGGTAGGTCTCGCTCCGGGGGCTCGGCGATCCGGGGGCCGCTCTGGCTACCCCTCGCAGGGCATCCGAAACCACCCGGCCGGAGCCGGCTCGCCGCAGGACCCCGGAACGCACCGAAGCCCCGGTCCGTGAGGACCGGGGCTTCGTGAGTGCGGAGGCGGAGGGATTTGAACCCTCGATGGGGTGTAAGCCCCAAACCGCATTAGCAGTGCGGCGCCATAGACCGGACTAGGCGACGCCTCCAGCACACCCTCGCGTACGAAGGTGCGTGCAGATGATGACACAGGCGCGGGGCCGGTCACCAATCCGCTCCCACGGTACAAGGAGCCGGGGCCACAGGGCAAAGCCTTAAGACCACGCAACGTCGGGGCGCGCTCCTCGTTGGTGAGGCGTACGACGTACGGACGACCTGGAGTGCCCCATGCTGCGTCTCGCCGCCTTCGCCGTCACCTCCGCCCTGGCCGCCGCGGCCGCCGGACCGCTGCCACCACTGCCCCTGGGGCGGCTGCTGTCCGCCTCCCCCGACCGCCTCACCGTCACCGTCGCCGACACCGGCAACCGGCTGGTCGACGGCGAGTACCTGCTGGAGTGCCGCCCCGTCGGCGGCGACCACCCGGAGGCCGAGAAGGCCTGCGCGAGGCTGGAGGAGTTCGCCAAGGAGGGGAAGGATCCCTTCGCGCCCGAGCCCAAGCGGCAGCTGTGCACCTTCCAGGACGGCGGGCGCGCCACCGCCCGCGTGACGGGAACCTGGCACGGACAGAAGGTGGACAGCACGTTCCGGCGGACGAACGGATGCGACATCAGCAGGTGGAACGACCTGGAACCTGTCCTTCCGAGTGCGCGTTCCTGACCTGGGCGGATGGGGCGGATGCACGGATTCCTCCGTTCCTCCGCCACCTCCCCGCGGAGCGGTGCCCTTAGACTCCTCCCGTGACATGCCGGTAGTCGTGGTCAGGGAGGAAGCTCGTCGTGAGCAGCAGGCCATCCCGAGGCGCTGCTCGCCTCGCAGCAATACTCGACGCACTTCCGGACGCGCTGTTGCTCGTCAACGCCAACGGCACGGTCGTCAACGCGAATTCGATCGCGCTGGAGGTCATGGAGAGTCCCGGCACGGGACTCGTCGGCCGCGGCGTGCTGGACCTGCTGCCGGAGTTCGACTCCAAGCTGATCCCCGGATCGATGCGCCGCCCCGGCGACGACGAGGAGGGCCGCGCCCGGCCCAAGCGGATGACCGCGCGCCGCACCGACGGCAGCGAGTTCCCCGTCGAGGTCACCGCCGCCCACCTCGACGGCCGTGACGCCTACCGCGAGCCCCAGCCCGCCTACACCGGCGACGAGCTGCTGATGCTCGTCGTGCGGGACCTCTCCGAAACCGTGGACACCGAGGCCGAGCTGGCCCGCTCGCAGCGGCAGACCGAGATGATCCTGCGCGCCGCCGCCGAGGGCGTCGTGGGCACGGACACCGACGGCCGGGTCGTCCTGGTCAATCCCGCCGCCGCGCAGATCCTCGGCTACCGCGCCACCGATCTCGGCAACCGCGAGCTGCACGGGCTCATCCAGCACTCGCGCGCCGACGGATCGCCCTTCCCCTTCGACGAGTCCCCGCTCGCCGACACCCTGCGCAGCGGGCGCAAGCACCGGGTCCGCGGCCAGGTGCTGTGGAACAAGGCCGGGCAGCCCGTCGCCGTCGACCTGACCACCTCGCCCGTACGGGACGGGGAGCTGCTCGTCGGCGCGGTCATGACCTTCACCGACCGGCGCCCCTACGACGCCCTCGCGGCGCGCCACGCCCAGCTGCTCGCCGTCCTCGGCGAGTCCCTGCGCGGCCCGCTGGAGGAACTGCGCGGGGAACTGGCCACGCTGGCCGCCGATGACGCGGGACAGCTGTGGCCCGAGGCCAACCAGCTGCTGCACCATCTGGCCGCCGGCTACTCGCGGATGACCACCCTGGTGGACAACGTGCTCGGCTACCAGCGCCTCGACGCAGGCAGCGAGAAGCTCCGCAAGAAGAACGTCCTGATCAACACGGTCGTCGCGGCCGGCATCGACGGCGCCGTCGAGCTGATCGGCCCGGGCCGGGCGCAGTTCGCCGTGCACGCCCCGACCATCGAGGCCGAGGTGGACGCGCGGCACATCGCGACCGCCCTCGCGCACCTGGTCGCGGACGTCGCCGGGGTCGACGCCACCGGCAAGACCCCCCAGGGCAGCGGCTACATGGACTCCACGATCGTGGTGGCCGCCGCGCAGCGCGGTGACGTCGTACGGATCGAGGTGCGCGGCCCGTACGAGGGCGGCGACCCGGTGCACGAGCCGATCGTGCGGGGCATCGTCGCCGCGCACGGCGGGGTCCTGCAGACGGTGGAGGTGCCCGGCGCGCCCGGCGGGGCGTACGTGCTGGAACTGCCGCTCGGCTCCGGAGCCGGGACGGTGACCCTGCCCGAGCCGGACCCGGACCCGGAGCCCGGTCCCGCGCCCGACGCGGACGGGGGCGCCTCCGGCGAGCCGGCTCCCGGACGGGGCGGTCCCGCGGCCGGTCCCGGCGCACGGCGGGCCCGGCGCGGGGTGGACGCGTTCCTGGACGACGGGGCGGACGCAGCGGAGGGGCCGGACGGGGCGAAGGCCCCCGAGGGCGGGGGCGCCCTGGCGCTGCCGTCCGGGCGGCGCCGCGCCGACGGCACCCCCGCCGACGCCCCCTCGGGACCGGCCGAACTCGCCCAGTCCCCGGTGAACCCGGCCGGGCTGGGCACCGGGCGCAGGCGGGGCCGGGACGGCGACGGCAGCGAAGCCGCGCTCGGGCCGGTGCGGCCCGGCGCCGGCCGGCCCGTGCCCCCGCAGGGCACCGCCCTGCCCGCGCTGCCCCCCGTACCGGCGGTGCCGCCGGTGCCGGTGACCGAACATCCGGCGGGACGCCGCCGGGCCCTGGGGGCCGCGGTCGCGCCGGCCGGGCCCGGGGCTCCCGCGGCGCAGCGGCCGATCGCGCCCGAGGGCGGCTTCGCGCTGCCCGCCGGACCGCGGCCGGCCGCGGCGGCGCCCGTCGCCCCGCCCGCCGTCCCGCCCGCTCCCGCTTCCGCCCCCGCTCCGGGTGCCGTGAAGGCCGTTGCCGCCCCCGGTGCCGGTGAGGGCGACGGGGACGCCGAGGGGCCGGGCGGACGCCGGGCACGCCGGGTCCTCGGCGCTCCCGCGGCCGCCGACCCGCAGACCCCGCAGACCCCGTCGGCTTCCGACGCCGGGCCCGCCGGTGCCGGTGCCTCCGCCGGCGGGGAACCCGTACCGCCGACCGGGCGGCGGCGCGCGCTGCCCGCGACCCCGGCGTGGCCCGTCCCGGCGGCCCGTACCGCCCCCGAGGACGGTGACGGCGCCGGCCAGGCCGCCGTCCCCGCCGCCCGGCAGCCCGGTGACGCCCCGGCGGGCGCCGCGCAGCCGATCAGCGTGCGCGCGCTCGGCACCCTGGGCCAGGGCATCAGCGTCGACGCCGGCGGCACGAGCGGTGGCGGTTCCGGCTCCGGCCGTCGCCGCAGGCTCTCCGAACCGGCTCCCCAGGGGCGCGCCTTCGCCATAGGCGCACCCGAGGCGGGCTCCGCCGAGGGCCCCGAGCCGCTGGACGGACCCGGCGGGGCCGTCGAGGTGGTCAACCGGCCCGTACCGCGCCCCGTGGACGACGAGCTGCCGCCCGAGCCGCTCGACAACCCGCGCCGGCTGCTGGTGTGGCCCGCGCCGGACGCGCAGACGCAGCAGGCGCTGAGCGACCGCGGCTACCGTCCGGTGATCGTGCACTCGCGCGAGGAGGTCGACGCACAGATCGCGGCCTTCCCCGCCGCGCTGTTCGTCGACCCGCTGACCGGGCCGATCACCCGCACCGCGCTGCAGTCCCTGCGCCAGGCCGCCGTGGCCGCCGAGGTCCCCGTCCTGGTGACGGCCGGGCTGGGGCACGCCACGCGCGAGGCGGCGTACGGGGCCGATCCGGCCGTGCTGCTCAAGGCGCTCGCGCCCCGCGACAGCGAACAGCACCCCTCCCGGGTCCTGCTGATCGAGGAGCACGAAGAGATCGCCACCGCGCTGACCGCGGCCCTGGAGCGGCGCGGCCTCCAGGTCGCGCGGGCGGGCGCCGACACCGACGCGGTGGAGCTGGCCACCCGGATGCGGCCCAACCTGGTGGTCATGGACCTGATGCAGGTCCGGCGCCGCCGGGCCGGCATCGTGGACTGGCTGCGCGCCAACGGGCAGCTGAACCGCACCCCCCTGGTCGTGTACACGGCCACCGGGATCGAAGCGGCCCACCTGCCCCGGCTGGCCTCGGGCGAGAGCGTGCTGTTCCTCGCCGAACGGGCCACCACGGTGGACGTGCAGGGCCGCATCGTGGACCTGCTGGCCAAGATCGGGACCAACTAGCCATCCTGGCCCGATGGCCATCACCAGCACGTCCGAGCAGACCGTCCCCGCCGACAACGGAGAGGTGAACCTGCTGATCGCGCGGCAGGTGGAGCCCGGGCACGAGGAGAACTTCGAGGCCTGGGCCCAGGGGATCCTGGAGACGGCCGCGGGCTTCCCGGGCCACCTCGGGTACGGGCTCTTCCGGCCCGCGGCGGACGGCGGGCCCTGGTTCCTGGTCCACCGCTTCCGCGACCAGGAGGCGTTCCGGCGCTGGCAGGACTCCCCGCAGCGGGCCGAGTGGTTCTCCAACTGCCTCGGCCACCACCACACCGAGATAGCCCGGCGCGAACTGCAGGGGATGGAGACCTGGTTCGCCAAGCCGGGTACGACCCGGCCCGCGCCGCCGCGCTGGAAGATGGCGATCAGCTCGGGGCTGGCCATCTTCCCGATCTCGCTGGCGGGCAACGCGGTGCTCGGGCCGTACCTGGTCGACGTGAACTTCGTCCTGCGGACCGCCGCCTTCGCGGTGGTCTTCAGCACCCTGATGACCTACGTGGCCATGCCCGCGGTCAGCAAGCTGCTGCGGCCCTGGCTCACGCGCGGCTGATCAGCCCAGGGTGGTGACGTCCAGGGCGCCGTCGGCGTACTGCTTGCGGATCACCTTCTTGTCAAACTTGCCGACGCTCGTCTTCGGCACGGCCGTCACGATCGTCCAGCGCTCGGGCAGCTGCCACTTGGCGATCGACCGCCCGAGGAACGCGCGCAGCCCCGCGTAGTCCACGGTGGCGCCCTCCTTGAGGACCACCGTGGCCAGCGGGCGCTCGCCCCACTTCTCGTCGGGGACGGCGACGACCGCGGCCTCGGCCACCTCGGGGTGGGCCATCAGGGCGTTCTCCAGCTCCACGCTGGAGATCCATTCGCCGCCCGACTTGATGACGTCCTTGGCCCGGTCGGTCAGCGTGAGGTAGCCGTCGGGGCTGATCACGCCGACGTCGCCGGTCTTGAGCCAGCCGTCCGCGCTGAACTTGTCGTCGGGCCGTACGGGGTCTCCGGCCGCGCCCCCGTAGTAGGCGCCCGCGATCCAGTTGCCGCGCACCTCGAGCTCGCCCGCGGACTCACCGTCCCAGGGCAGCCGGTCGCCGCCCGGACCGACGAGGCGGGCCTCGACGCCCGCCGGGAAGCGGCCCTGGGTGATCCGGTACGGCCACTCCTGCTCGGCGCTCAGACCGGCCGGCGGGTGGGCCATGGTGCCCAGCGGCGAGGTCTCCGTCATGCCCCAGGCGTGACACAGCCGGACGCCGAGCTTGTCGTAGGCCTCCATCAGGGAGGGCGGGCAGGCCGCGCCGCCGATGGTGACCTGCTTCATCGACGTCAGGTCGCGCGGGTGGGCGGTGACCTCGGCCAGCAGCCCCTGCCAGATGGTGGGGACAGCGGCGGCGTGCGTGGGCTTCTCCCGCTCGATCATCTCGGCGAGCGGGGCGGGCTGCAGGAACCGGTCCGGCATCAGCAGGTTGATGCCGGTCATGAAGGTGGCGTGCGGCAGGCCCCAGGCGTTCACGTGGAACTGGGGGACCACGACCAGGCTGGTGTCCTTGGCGGTCAGGCCCATCGACTCGGTCATGTTGACCTGCATGGAGTGCAGGTAGATCGAACGGTGGGAATAGAGCACGCCCTTGGGGTCCCCGGTGGTGCCGGAGGTGTAGCACATGGCCGCGGCCTGGCGCTCGTCCAGCTCGGGCCAGTCGTAGTGGTCGGAGCGGCCCTCCAGCAGCTCCTCGTACTCGTGCACGCGCACGTCGAGCCCGTCGAGGGCGGAGCGGTCGCCGATGCCCGCGACCACGACGTGCTCGACGGTCGGCAGGTGCGGCAGCAGCGGCGCCAGGAGCGGCAGCAGGGTGCCGTTGACCAGCACCACCCGGTCGGCCGCGTGGTTGACGATGAAGACCAGCTGCTCGGGAGGCAGGCGCAGGTTGAGCGTGTGCAGGACCGCGCCCATGGACGGGATCGCGAAGTACGCCTCCACGTGCTCGGCGTTGTTCCACATGAGGGTCGCGACGCGGTCCTCCTGGCGGACACCGAGCTCATCGCAGAGGGCACCGGCGAGGCGGGTGGCGCGGGCACCGATCTCGGCGAAGCTGCGGCGGTGCGGCTCGGCCTCCCCGGTCCAGGTCGTGACCTGGGACTTCCCGTGGATCGTCATCCCGTGCTGCAGTATGCGGGTGACGAGGAGTGGTACGTCCTGCATGGTGCTCAGCAAAGCGTCCTCCCGGTGAGCGCTGCGGCGCTGCGGCGGCTGTCGGATGCTGCCGATTCTGTGCACATACCGCTCGGCATGTCACTACCCGGGAGTACAAACTGCGGGGTGGATCACTGTGGGCCGGTACCCGTTTCACGTGAAACATCGCGCGGCCGGGGCGGGTCGCCGCGTTTCACGTGAAACATCGCGGGCGGATCAGCGCACCGGGGTCAGTTCCGGGTCCTCGCGGAGTTTGCCGAGCGCGCGGGAGACGGCGCTCTTGACCGTGCCGACCGAGACGCCGAGCAGCTCGGCGGTCTGCGCCTCGCTGAGGTCCTCGTAGTAGCGCAGCACCACCATGGCCCGCTGCCGGTCGGGCAGCCGGGTCACCGCGCGCCACATCGCGTCGCGAAGCGCCTGCGCCTCGGCCGGGTCGCAGGCGGGCGGCTCCTCGCTCTCCGGGAGCTCGTCGCACGCGAACTCGTCGACCTTGCGCTTGCGCCACTGGGAGGTCCGGGTGTTGACCAGGGCGCGCCGGACGTAGCCGTCCAGGGCCCGGTGGTCCTCGATGCGGTCCCAGGCGACGTAGGTCTTGGTGAGCGCCGTCTGGAGCAGGTCCTCGGCATCGCAGGGATTGGCGGTCAGCGACCGCGCCGTGCGCATCAGGACCGAGCCCCGGGTCCGGACGTACGCCGAGAACGACGGGTACGGCGTCGGATTCGAGGCCTGGGTGCACACGGGCGTGGTCATGGCTCCACGCTAGGAGCGGGCGGCGCCCGTGGGATCGGCCGCAGGTGCCGAAGACGGGTCCGTCTCAGGTTGTAGGACCGGGCCGCGCCCCACCTCCTGTAGGTGGAGGGACGGGCGCGGACCGGGACCACGGGCGGGTGGCGCCGGTGGGTGTGGCGGGCCGGGGGCCGGGGCGGTCGCTCAGGTGTCGGCTCCCAGGACCAGGCCGGAGGTCGGAACCCCCGTCCCGGCGGTGACCAGGACGTGTTCCGTGCCGGGGACCTGATTGACGGACGTGCCGCGCAGCTGGCGGACGGCCTCGGCGATGCCGTTCATGCCGTGCAGGTAGGCCTCGCCGAGCTGGCCGCCGTGCGTGTTGAGCGGGAGCGCGTCGGCGGCGACGAAGTCCGCTGCCTCGCCCGGCCGGCAGAAGCCGAACTCCTCCAGCTGCATGAGCACGAAGGGGGAGAAGTGGTCGTAGAGGATGGCGACGTCGATGTCCGCGGGCCGCAGCCCGCTGGTGCGCCAGAGCTGGCGGGCGACGACGTCCATCTCCGGGAGCCCGGTGAGGTCGTCGCGGTAGAAGGAGGTCATCGCCTCCTGGCGGCGGCCGGCCCCCTGGGCGGCGGCGGTGATCACGGCGGGGCGCCGGCGCAGGTCCCGGGCCCGTTCGGCGGTGGTGACGACGAGGGCCTGGCCGCCGTCCGTCTCCTGGCAGCAGTCCAGCAGCCGCAGCGGCTCCACAATCCAGCGGGAGGCCGCGTGGTCGGCGAGGGTGATGGGCTTGCCGTGGAAGTACGCGGCCGGGTTGTTCGCCGCGTGCCGCCGGCCGGTCACCGCCACGTGGCCGAAGGCCTCGGGGGTCAGGTGGTGGGCGTGCAGGTAGCGCTGGGCGGCCATCGCCACCCAGGAGGCGGGGGTGAGCAGGCCCCAGGGCAGGGACCAGCCGAGCGCCGCGCCCTCCGCCGAGGCCTCGCGCTGCTGCACCCCGGAGCCGAAGCGGCGGCCGGAGCGCTCGTTGAAGGCGCGGTAGCAGACCACCACCTCGGCCACCCCGCTGGCGACGGCGAGGGCGGCCTGCTGGACGGTGGCGCAGGCCGCGCCGCCCCCGTAGTGGATGCGCGAGAAGAAGGAGAGCTCCCCGATGCCGGCCGCCTGGGCGACCGTGATCTCGGGGCTGGTGTCCATCGTGAAGGTGACCATGCCGTCGACGTCGGCGGGGGTCAGCCCGGCGTCGTCGAGGGCGGCGTGGACCGCTTCGACGGCGAGCTTCAGCTCGCTGCGGCCCGAGTCCTTGGAGAACTCGGTCGCTCCGATGCCGGCGATGGCGGCGCGGCCGCCGAGTTCGTCGCGGGTACGGACGCTCATGCGCCGGCCCCCAGGGTGACGGTCACGGTGCCCGTGACGTGGTGGCCGACGGCGTTGGCGCCGACGATCCGGATCTCGGCGGTGTCCCCGTCGAGGGCGGTGACGGTACCGGTGAGCGTCATCGTGTCGCCCGGGTGGTTGGGGGCGCCGAGGCGGATCGCGACCTTGCGCAGCACGGTGCGCGGACCGAGCCGGTCGGTGACGTACCGGCCGACCAGGCCGTTCGTGGTCAGGATGTTCATGAAGATGTCCGGGGAGCCCTTCTCGCGGGCGAGTTCCGCGTCGTGGTGCACGTCCTGGTAGTCGCGGGAGGCGATGGCCCCCGCGACGATCAGCGTCCGGGTGATGGGGATCTCCAGCGGGGGCAGTGCGTCGCCGACGTTCATGCGTCCTCCTCCTCGTCCTCGGCCGCGGCGAGGGTGTCGCCCAGCTCGGCCAGCAGTTCGCCGCCGGAGCCCAGGTAGGCGTCGAGCTGGCGCCCCCACAGGAAGTGCCGGTGGACGGGGTGCTCCAGGTCGGCGCCCATGCCTCCGTGCAGGTGCTGGCCCGTGTGGACGACCCTCTTGCCCGCCTCCGAGGCCCACCAGGCGGCCGTGAGGACGTGTGCGCGCGCGTCGAGCCCCGCGTCGATGCGCCAGGCCGCCTCGTAGGCGGTGACCCGGATCGCCTCGGTGTCCATGTGGGCGTCGGCCGCCCGCAGCATGACGCCCTGGTTGGTGGAGAGCGGCCGCCCGAACTGCTCGCGGGTGGAGGTGTACTCGACGGCGCGGGCGAGCGAGCCCGCGCAGACGCCCGCCTGGAGGCCCGCGAAGGCGGTGCGGGCGCCGGCGAGGACCTGCTCGTAGGCACCGCGTCCGGCCGGGCCGGTGGCGCCCGCGGCCGGGCCGAGGACGCCGAGTCGTTCCGCGGGGGCGCCGGTCAGCGTCAGCCGGCCCGCCGACCACGGGGCGGTCGTCTCCACGGGCTCCGTGAGCACCCCGGGCGCGTCCGTCCGTACGAGCCACAACGCCCGGTCGGCGTCCGGGACGAGCACGTGCGTGGCGTCGCGCAGCCAGGGCACGGCGGGTGCGGTGCCGGTCAGTCGGCCGTCGGGCGCGGCGGTGATCCGGCGGCCCCGGGCCGGGAAGGCACCGGTCGCGACGGCCTCGCCCGAGCCCAGGGCGGGCAGCAGTGCGGCGCGCTGGGCGGGGCTGCCGTGCGCGGCCACCGGCAGGACGCCGTACGCGCAGGTGGCGGCGTACGGGACCTGTGCGGTGGTGCGGCCCTGTTCCTCCAGCAGCAGGACCAGGCCGAGGAGGCCGGTCTCCTCTACGGCGGTGATCAGTCCGGCGGAGACCAGGGCCTTCCACAGCTCGGCGTCGCTGCCGGTGCCCGCCGCGGCGAGGCGTTCGTGGGTGGCCAGGTCGCGGAAGATCCGGGCGGCCAGGCCGGCCGCCGCGGCCTGTTCCTCGGTGGGGTGGAAGTCCATGTCAGCCCGCCTCTCCGCGGAAGACGGGGAGTTCGAGCGTGTCGTCGACGCGCAGGAACTCCAGCTGGACGGGCAGGCCGATGCGCACCTTGTCGTAGGGCACGCCGGTGATGTTCGTGACGAGCCGGACGCCCTCGGCGAGCTCGACGACGGCCACCGCGTACGGCGGGTCGAAGGCGGGGAAGGGCGGGTGGTGCATGACGACGTAGCTGAAGACCGTGCCGGCGCCGCTCGCCTCGACGGTGTCCCACGCGGGGGAGGCGCAGGCGTTGCAGCCGGGGAGCCAGGGGAATCGCAGGGTGGCGCAGGCGGTACAGCGCTGGATCAGCAGCCGGTGCTCGCGCACCCCGTCCCAGAAGCCCTGGTTGTCGCGGTTGATCACGGGGCGGGGGCGCTGGGGGACGGACGCGGGCCGCGGTGTCGCCCTCGTGCCCGCCGGGGCGTACTTGAGGATGCGGAAGCGGTGCGTGCCGGCGAGCCGGCCGTCCGCGTGGACGTCCATCCGGGTGGTCACGAAGTGCCCAGTGCCGAGCTTGGTCGTCTTGCGCGCGGAGACCGACTCGATCACCGCGTCGAAGGTGATGGTGTCCCCGGGCCGCAGCGGACGCAGGTACTCCTGCTCGCAGTCGGTGGCGACGACGGAGGTGCAGCCCGCGCCGTCGAGGAGCGCGAGGAGTTCGTCGTAGGCTCCGGAGCGGCCGGTGTGGCCGGAGAGCCCGCCCATCGTCCAGGCCTGGAGCATGGTGGGCGGCGCGATGGCGTCCGGGCCGGTGTAGGCGGGGTTCGCGTCTCCCATGGCCTCGCACCAGTGCCGGATCATCACCTCGTTGACCGGGTCCTTGCCCCGGCCGGCGGTGGCGGCGGGGCGCCCCTCGAAGGCCTTGAGGGCGGCGTGGAACCGTATGTCCCCGTCGGCGTCCCCGCCGGTGTGCGCCTCGGTGTGCGCGGCGGCCTTCCCGGCCGCCGTGTGCCCGGCGCCAGGCGTCGTCGGTCCCCCGGTCATCGCTTCCTCCCCTTCATGCCGAGCCGCATCATCGCGACGATCTCGCGCTGGACCTCGCTGACCCCGCCGCCGAAGGTGTTGATCTGGGCGGCCCGGTTCATCCGTTCCAGCTCGCCGCCGGCGAACGCCCCGGGACCCCTGATCAGGGCTTCCTCCCCCACCGCCTCCTGGCAGATCCGGTACACCTCGACGGCGGACTCGGTGCCCAGGAACTTCACCCCGCTGGCGTCCCCGGGGGCGAGGGTGCCCGCGCCCACGTCCTGGACGAGGCGCCAGTTGAGGAGGCGTACGGCGGCCAGCCGGGCATGGGCCTCGGCCAGCCGGGCCCGCACCCAGGGGCGGTCGCCCGGGCGCTCGCCGGTGGCGGAATCGGGGGTACGGGCGTGTTGGCGCGCGCGCTCGTAGAAGTCCTCGGCCTGCATGCCGATGGCGGCGAGGGCGACGCGTTCGTGGTTGAGCTGGTTGGTGATCAGGCCCCAGCCGCCGTGTTCGGGGCCGACCAGGTGGCCGGCGGGGACGCGGATGCCGTCGTAGTAGGTCGCGGTGGTGGTGAGGCCGCCGACGGTGTCGATCGGGGTCCAGGTGAAACCGGGGCCGTCGGTGGGCACCAGGATGATCGAGATGCCCTTGTGCTTGGGGGCCTCGGGGTCGGTGCGGCAGGCCAGCCAGATCCAGTCCGCGTTCTGGGCGTTGGAGGTGAAGACCTTCTGTCCGTCGACCACCCACTCCGCTCCGTCGCGGACGGCCCGGGTGCGCAGGGAGGCGAGGTCGGTGCCGGCCCCGGGCTCCGAATAGCCGATGGCGAAGACGAGCTCGCCGCGCAGGATGCGGGGGAGGAAGTAGTCCTTCTGCTCGCTCGTCCCGTACTTCATGAGGGTGGGTCCGACGGTGTTGAGCGTGACCATCGAGACGGGCGCCCCGGCCCGGTAGGCCTCGTCGAAGAACACGAACTGCTCCTCGGCGCCGCGCCCTTGACCGCCGTACTCGACGGGCCAGCCGATGCCGAGCAGCCCGTCGGCGCCGATCCGGCGCAGCAGGGCGCGCTGGGCCGCGGGGTCCTCGGGCGCCCCGTCCGGCAGTAGCTTCCTGAAGTACTCGCGCAGCTCGGCGCGCAGCCTCGACTGGGCTTCGGACGGGGCGAGGTGCACGGCACTGGCCTCCCGGCATCGCATCATCGGACGAGTGGAGCTGACTGTCCGTCAGATTCACTCGGGATGTCAAGGTCGGGAGACCGGCCGGGCGGCGGGGGAACCCGGAAGGGCACACGGAAGGGCGCCCGCACGACCGGACCCCAGCCGGTCCGGTCGTACGGGCGCCCTCAGCGGTCTTCGCGGTTCAGGGGCCGCCTACCACCAGGGGTGGAAGTTCACCGCGACGTTCGAGTTGGACTGGTGGATCGCCGTGAAGGCCGAGCCGTTGACCTGCGCGGTGTTGTTCTGGTTCGAGGCACCGGAGCCGGTGGCCACCTGCTGCGAGGTGGAGGAGTTGCCGTGGTTGTTGCCGCCCACACCACTGCCGATGATGCTGGCGACGCTCGCATTCGACCCGTCGTTCGCGAGGGCGCCGTTGTCGGCCGAGGCCACCCCGCCGAACAGGGCCACGGCGAGGGGGAGAGCGGCGACGGCGGCGATGACGCGGGCGGTACGGATGCTTGCCATGTCTGAATCCTCCAGAAAACCGAAGTCGGGTGATCTCCAAGGCAGTTGGCCGACCGCCTCGGTCGTTCCGTGTTGCGGACGACGTCGCGAGACCAGAGTTGCCCACCGAATCCCCGGCGAACCACCCCGCAGCCGCCTATTCCCCCGCAAGCATGACCAACATCGGATAAACCTCGTTCACGCCCCGACGACCGCAGGTCAGCGCCTGTACCCGCGCTGAAACCCTTGGCGCGCAAGGGACGAACCGTTCCCTCAAACCGGCCTGTCCCGGACATGCCGATGAGGGCCGTGTCGTCCGGGAACCCCACCGTCTCCCGGTCCTACGGCCCTGCCTGTCGAGCTTCACGCCCCCTGCACGCCCCGGGCGTCCGCCGGGGCCATTCCACCGTGCCCCGCTCCGGGGGCACTCCGCGGCGCGATCCACGGCCGTCTCCGACCGGGCTCCAGCGCCTGCGCTCGTACGTCTGCCGCGTCTCACCGGCATCTCGTCCGCGTCTCGTCCGCGTCCGGAGCCGCCTTCCGCGCTGCCGTCCTGTGCTGCCCTACGCGCTGCCGTCCTGTACTGCCGTCCCGCGCTGCGTCACGCACCGCGTTCCGCACTGCGTCTGCGGTACGCCCTGCCACTGCGTCCCGGGGTACGTCCTGTGCCGTGTCCGTTCCACGGCGCCGCACAACCCGCCGGCCGGACCGACCGGGCCGCTCTCGCTGCTGGTGCCGTACTGCTCAGGCAGCCCCACTACGCCGCGAGCGCCATCTGCCGACGCTCCGCACCACCGCCGAGACCACCCGCCACACCGGCACCCGCCCGAACACCCGCACCCGCACTCACACCGGCACCCACACCGGCACCCACACCCGAACCGGATCCCGTACCAGACACCGCGTCGGCGGCGAGAGCGGCGGCGGTGGTCGAACAGCGGACCGACGGGGACTTGCCGTGGGCCTCGGCGCGGATCCGCTGCTTGATGGTCGGCGGGAGCGAACCGCCCCGCATCATCGCCCGCCACGTCCGTCGCGCCACCGGAGCCGGCCGGCGCACGGCGGGGACCATCGGAGTGGCGACGGACGCGGAAGCGGCGACCGGAGCCGCCTTGCCGCCGAATCCGAGGGCGGCCAGGAGGGCCACGAGGGCGGCGAGGACGGTGGTCCAGATCGACGTGACGCTGCTGCGGTGGGTCATGACGGATGCCTCATTTCTCAATGTTCCGAAGGGCGGATCTGCATACATTCGTCATGATGTGGTCGCAACCGCAGGGCCCCCACGACCCGCGCCGTTCTTCCGACAAACACCACTCGTATGAACCAACGCCGATAATCAGCCGGGAAACGAGGTGTCCCCATGACGACCTTCCAGTGCCGCACCTGCGGCCGTGCGCTCACGCGGGCGCTCACCGAGCGGCCCCTGCCGCACCCGGACGTGGACGCCGAGTGGCACCGGCCCGACGCGGACCCCACGGACGCGCAGGGTCACACCGATGGGCCCATCGTGCGCATGGCCCCGGGGGCGTTCGCCGTGGATCCGCAGCCGTGCGGGCCCCCGTACGTCCTGGACGAGCCCTCCGGCCTGCTGGTCGAGTCCGGCCCCCGCGGGACCCTCGTCCTCCACCCGGACGACGGCACCGGCCTGGAGCCGCACCCGGACCCCGCGATGCGGCGCGGCTCCTGCTGCGGCATGGACGGCGAGTGGGGACCCAACCTGGCGTGCGCCTGCGGCGCGGTCGTCGCGACGGTCTACGCGGACTGCTACCAGGTCCAGGAACTGCGCCTCCAGCCGGCCGCCGTGACCCGCCACGACTGACCCCCGGGCGCCGCACCCACCCCGCGCACGCGAACGGCCCCTGACCGACGTACTGGTCAGGGGCCGTTCCGCTGCGGTGGGTGTGGGATTTGAACCCACGGTGACATCGCTGCCACGACGGTTTTCAAGACCGTTCCCTTAGGCCGCTCGGGCAACCCACCTGGCCGGTACAGAGTACCGGGATGTGGGGGTGGGTGTGGTGGGTGTTTCCGGGGCGGGAGGGGGTGGCGGGGGTCAGGAGGCCTGGGCCCTGTCGTAGGCGGCCTTGGCCTCGTCGCCGAAGTAGGGGCCGTACATCCGGTTCGGCAGGAAGGCGTACCCGAAGCTGTTCACCGAGACCTGGGTGCCCAGGCCCGTCGCCTCGTTGAAGTCCTGGAGCCAGGGGCCGCCGCTGGAGCCGCCCGTCATGTTGCAGCCCAGGCCGTGGTCCTTGGTCAGCAGGAAGTCCTTGCCGCTGTTCCCGCTGCAGTAGACGAGCTTCGTGCCGTCGTACGGGGCCGCCGCCGGGAAGCCGAAGGAGTACATCTTCTTGTTGTAGCCGCCGTTGAAGAGGATGCCCTGGGCCCCGACGACCTGGCTGAGCTTCCGGCCGTTCAGGGGGCCGACGACCGCGAGGCCCACGTCCATGTTCATGTCCTCGCTCGCCGCCCACTGGTCGGTCGCGAAGGTCTTGGTGGCAGGCCACTGGCCGTAGGGCGCGTTCCCGTTGTCGTAGGCCGGGACGAAGACCCAGTTCGTGTGCCAGGCGCCCTGGTACTTCACGCAGTGCCCGGCGGTGATGACCGTGCTGCCGTTGGCGCTCGTGACCGAGTCGCCGGAGCACGAGGCGGTGCGGTCGCCCATGGTGAAGAAGACCCGGCCCGAGGTCTTCACGATCGCCCCGCCGCCCGTCCACGCCCCGCCGGCCTGCGGGAAGGCCGTGGGCGAGGCCGACGTGGGTGCCACCCGGACCGGCGGGCCGGACGGGGCGGAAGGGGCGGACCCGGTGGCGCCGGTACGCGTGGTCGTGGCGCCGGGGCCGGCCGGCGCGTCCAGCGGGGTGGCCCGGCGCATCCGCTCCGCCGTCCAGAAGCCGGCCGTGTGCGACGGCCGGTACGAGGTGGGCGACTGGGCGGCGGCCGAGGGGGAGGCGGCCGTCAGGGCCCCCGCGAGCAGCGCGCCCGCGGCGAGGAGGACGGACGCCGCCGTGCGATGACGATTCACGCAGACTCCTTCGTCCGTGCCCGGACCGGTCGGACCCGGGCAGGGTGGGGTGAAGAGCTGTCGGTGCGGATCGGCTGTGCGGGGGCACCGTCGCACGAGGGGCGCGAGATGTCAGGAGGCAGTCCGGACGTTCGGTCGGTTCCGGCCAGGAAATGGCCAACTCTGCTGGCGGAGACGGGACGTCGGGCGAATCGGGATACGCGTCAGGTGGTGAGCAGGACGCCGACGTACGAGACGCCGGCCACCATCACCCAGGCCCCCAGCCCCAGCAGTGCCGCCCGGCCGCCGGTCCGGGCCAGCCTCGGCAGGTCCACCGCGCTGCCCAGGCCGAACAGGGCGGCTGCCAGCAGCAGCCCCTGCGCGGTGTGCGCCCAGTCCAGGAACGCGGCGGGCAGCACCCCGGTGGTGCGCAGTGCGGCCGCCGCCAGGAACCCGGCCACGAAGAGCGGGACCGGAGCGGGCCTGCGCCCCGAGGTGGTGCGCGCGCCTCGCCGGCGGGCGCGCATCGAGAAGGCCACGGCCGCCACCAGCGGCGCCAGCAGGGCCACCCGCATCAGCTTGACCAGCACCGCGTCCCCCAGCGCCCCGGGGCCCGCGGTCTGTGCGGTCGCCACCACTTGGCCGACGTCGTGGACGCTCGCCCCCACCCAGCGCCCGAAGGCGAGGTCGGTGAGCCCCAACGGGCCCTGGAGGAGGGGCAGGACGGCGATGGCGAGGGTGCCGCACAGCGTGACCAGGGCCACCGAGGAGGCGACGTCCTCCTCGTCGCTGCCGGACACCTCGCTGACCGCTCCGATCGCCGAGGCCCCGCAGATCGAGTATCCGGTGGCGATCAACAGGGGCTGATCCCCGGGGAGTCCGAGGCGGCGGCCGAGCCAGACGGTACCGAAGAAGGTGGCCGCGACCACGCCGGTCACCATCGCCACCGTCGCCCAGCCGAGGCGGGCGACCTGGTCCAGCCCGAGGCCGAGGCCCAGCAGGACGATGCCGATGCGCATCAGTCGCCGACCGGCCAGCGACAGGCCCGGGCGGGCGGTGCCGCGCACCGTGCTCCGTAGACCTGGAAGGTGGGCTGCCGCGATGCCGAGCACCACCGAGGCGGTCAGCATCGGTACCGCGGGGATCAGCAGGTGCACGCACCAGGCGACCAGGGTGCCGGCTGCGGCGAGGGCCAATCCGGGCCAGGAGGTGGATGTTTCACGTGAAACACCGCGCAGCGGCGTCCTCGGAGGCTGCGGGACGGTGCGGTTCAGGAGGGCCATCAGCCGGTCGGTTCCGGGTAGACGCGGCGGACGCTGCTGCCGAGCCGGCTCACGTCGGCTCCGTAGACGTGCAGGGATATCGCCTTCGTACGACAGGAGTTGCGCACCTTGTGGATGTCGCCGGGCGGGGCGAATCCACAGACGTCGCCCTGGCCGTTGACCACTTCCTCGGTCGCCACGAGCCGCGCGGTGCTCCCGGGGGCGATGGCGGGGGCCAGCCGGTAGCGGACCTCGCTCTCGGCACCCTCGTGCACTCCGGCCACGCACCAGGAGACGTGGTCGTGGATGGCGGTCTCCTGCCCGGGCAGCCAGACCAGGGCGACCACGGAGAAGCTTCCGTCGGGCTCGGTGTGCAGGACGTGCTGCCGGTACCGGTCGGGATGGCCCTCGCGCTGCTCGGGGGCGAGCAGCTCGGGGGCGCCCAGGTGCGGGGCGAGTCGTTCACCGACCAGGTAGGCGGTCAGATCGGGGGCGAGCCCCCGGTCGACGACGTTGCGGATCTCACTGACGAGGGCGGCCATCCTCGCGGTCGTACGGGCCTGCGTGGTGGTGGTCATGGAAGCAGCGTCCGTCGGCCGATCCATCACGTCCAACGACAGTTCTGCCCTGAATTCCCAAGCTCCGCTTATGGATCGAGGGTCGCCGGAGCGCCGGAGGGGCCGGGCTCAGCCGGCGGCGCTCAGCAGCCGACCCGGTTCGCCGCCACGCGCTTCAGTTCGTCGAGCACCACGGCCGTCGCCGGGATGCGCAGGTGGTCGCGGTAGACGTAGGCGGCGATGTGCCGGCGCGCGGCGGGTTCCAGCACCCGTCCGCAGACACGGCTGAGGGAGAGCGAGGGCAGTACCAGCGCGGGCATCATGGCGACGCCGAGGCCCTGCGCCACGAGGCTCTGGACGACCAGGTTGTCATCGGTGGCGAACCTGATGTCGGGTACGAAGCCCAGCTCGGCGCACTCGTGCAGCAGGTTGGCGCGGCAGCGCGGGCAGCCCGCGATCCAGCGCTCCTCCGCGAGGTCGGCCAGGTGCACGGCGCGGCGCCGGGCCAGCGGGTGCCCGGTCGGCAGCAGCACGGTCAGCTGGTCCTCCAGCAGCCTGACCTCGGCGACTTCCTCGGGGATCTCCTCGTGCAGACCCGGGTAGGTGAAGGCCAGGGTGATGTCGCACTCACCGCGCTGGAGGCGGCGCAGGGACTCCGGCGGCTCCCCCTCCAGCAGCTCGACCTGGACGCCGGGGTGGTCCTTGGCCAGGCCGCTGAGGGCTTCCGGGACCAGGGTGACGTTGGCGCTGGGGAATCCGCAGACCCGGACGCGTCCGGTGCGCAGCCGGGTGTACGCCTTGAGCTGGGCCTCGGCGGCGGAGAGGCTGCCGAGGATGGACTCGGCGTGCCGGGCCAGGGACTCGCCGGCCTCGGTGAGCTTCATCTTCCGGCCCACGCGGGTGAACAGCGGGGTGCCGACAGCGCGTTCGAGCGCCTTCATCTGCTGGGTGATCGCGGGCTGGGTGTAGCCCAGGACGCGAGCGGCCGCGGAGTACGAGCCCGCCGCGACCACTTCGTGGAATGTCCGTATGTGCCGTGAATCGAACACGAGCGAAGCATAAGCAGATATTGGGAGGGGCCGTAGACGGAATCCCGCCCACGGCCCCTGCCATCAAGCCAGCGTCGAGCGCCTGCCCGTCGCCGCTCTTCGTCGCCCTTCGTCGTCCGTCGCCGCTCTTCGGCCGTCTACTTGTCGCCGACCCGCGAGCCGAGGGTGATGTCGACGGTGTTCGGCTTGCCGTCGCGCAGGTACGTCAGCTTCACGGTGTCGCCCGGCTTGTACGTCCAGATCAGGCTGATCAGGGTCGGACCGCTGTCGACCTGGCGGCCGCCGAACTCGGTGATGACGTCGCCGGGCTTGAGGCCCGCCTTGCCGGCCGGGCCGTTGGGGTCGACCAGCTCGTTGGCGGCCGCGCCCTGCTCGGAGATCTTGGCCCCGTCGCTCTTCGCCTGGAGGTCCACGGACACCGAGATCACCGGGTAGACCGGCTTGCCGGTCTTGATCAGGGAGTCGGCGACGTTCTTGGCCTGGTTGATCGGGATGGCGAAGCCGAGGCCGATCGAGCCGGCCTGGCCGCCGCCGAAGCCGCCGTTCCCGGCGGACTGGATCGCGGAGTTGATGCCGATGACCGCGCCCCGGCCGTCGAGCAGCGGGCCGCCCGAGTTGCCCGGGTTGATGGAGGCGTCCGTCTGGAGGGCGCTCATGTACGAGTTCTTGCCGCCGGAACCGTCGCCGGAGGCCACCGGACGGTTCTTGGCGCTGACGATGCCGGTGGTGACCGTGTTGGACAGGCCGAAGGGGGCGCCGATCGCGATGGTCGAGTCGCCGACGGCGACCTTGTCGGAGTCACCGAGCGCCAGCGGCTTCAGGCCGGCGGGCGGGTTCTTCAGCTTGAGCACCGCCACGTCGTAGCCCTGGGCACGGCCGATCACCTCGGCTTCGTACTTCTTGCCGTTGGAGAAGGTCGCGGAGAGCTTGCCGCCGTTGGCGGCGGAGGCCACCACGTGGTTGTTGGTGAGGATGTGGCCCTGCTCGTCGTAGACGAAGCCGGTGCCGGTGCCGCCCTCGCCGTCGCCGGCCGAGGCCTCGATGGTGACGACGCTGGGCAGCGCGGACGCGGCGAGGCCCGCGACCGAGGCGGGGTCCCGCTTGACGTCCTTGGGGGTGCTGGCGGTGATGGTCGTCGAGCCGGAGGCGTTGTCGCTGCGCTCCGCCGCCCAGTAGCCGATGCCGCCGCCGATGCCGCCCGCGAGCAGGGCCGCCGCGAGGACGGCCGCGACCAGGCCGCCCCGGCCCTTCGGCTTGGGCGCGGGGGCGCCGTCGGTGTGGAGCGGGGCGCCCCAGCCGCCGTGGCCGGAGCCGCCCCCCTCGTACGCGGGAACGGCGGGCGGCGGCGGGGGCCAGCCCTCGGCGCCGTGTGCGGCCGGGGCGGGGGGCGGGGTCTGGCCGTAGGCCTGGTTCGGGTCGTGGGCGGGCCGGCCCTGGTGCTGGCCCTCGTACGGGCCCTGCGCCTGGTGGGCCTCGTAGGGGCCCTGCGCCTGGCCCTCGTACGGGCCCGGCTGCCGGTCGTGGGGCTGACCGTACGCGGGCGGCCCGGCCGGGGTCGGCGGGAGCTGCTGGGTCTGCTCGGCGCCGGGCGCGGCCGGAGCCTGCGCGGGGGCCGGCGGGGCGGCGGGCGGCTGGGCCGGAGCCTGCTCGGGGGCGGAGGCGGCCACCGGCACAGGGGGTGCGGACGGGGCCGCGGGGGGCGTCGGGGCCGCGGTGCCCTCGTTCTCGGTGCTCACAGCGCTCTCTCCTCAGTCACACACGGCTACACGGCCTTCAAGGCCACTGGAAATCAGGCGATGCCGGCCCTGAACCGGCCCGGCATCGGTCCGACTGAACGTTCGACATGCCGCACAAGTTCCAGGGTGAAGCCTTTCCCATGACCCGTCAGAGCACTGTAAGCCGGACCTGTGCGTCGCCCCCCATCCTTTATCTCCGACATATCGGGCGCATCCCCAGGACTCACCCCGACGCGCGAAGCCCCCTCGATGGCACCATGACCGGGTGACCCACGCACTGCCTCGCCCCATCCAGGTCGTCGCCCACCGCGGCGCCTCGGAGGATGCCCCCGAGCACACCCTGGCCGCCTACCGCAAGGCCATCGAGGACGGCGCCGACGCCCTCGAATGCGACATCCGGCTGACGGCCGACGGCCACCTGGTCCTGGTCCACGACCGCCGGGTGAACCGCACCTCGAACGGCCGCGGGGCCGTCTCCGCCCTGGAGCTGTCCGAGCTCGCCGCGCTCGACTTCGGCTCGTGGAAGGACCGCGAGGAGTCCCCCGACTGGGACGCGGACCCCGAGCGCACCTCCGTGCTCACCCTGGAGCGGCTGCTGGAACTGACCTCCGACGCCGGCCGCCCCGTCCAGCTCGCGATCGAGACGAAGCACCCGACCCGTTGGGCCGGACAGGTGGAGGAACGCCTGCTCTTCCTCCTCAAGCGCTTCGGCCTCGACGCCCCGCCCGCCGACGGCCCGCACCCGGTCCGGGTGATGAGCTTCTCCGCCCGCTCCCTGCACCGGGTGCGCGCGGCGGCCCCCACGATCCCGGCCGTCTACCTCATGCAGTTCATCTCCCCGCGGATGCGCGACGGGCGGCTGCCGGCCGGGGTGCGCATCGCCGGGCCCGGGATGCGCATCGTGCGCAACCACCCCGGCTTCATCCGCAAGCTCCAGGCCGCGGGGCACTCCGTCCACGTATGGACCGTGAACGAGCCCGAAGATGTTCAGCTATGCGCGGATCTGGGTGTGGAGGCGATCATCACGAACAGGCCACGTCAGGTTCTGTCACAACTGGGACGCTGACGTCCCGGTTTGCGCACCCGCCCCACGCGACCCGCGCGTGACAGGGTGTGCACCGGCGCATCCGCTCCGCGTTCATTGGTCATGAATGCGTCAGAGGGCCTCGTCAGAGCGGTTTCCGGTCCAGGCCATTGGGGCATCCAGACCATGGCGTGGGGCTAAGGAGGTTCCGGGGGTGGCGTTGGTGATGGCACAGGAAGTGCCCACGTCGTCGTGCATGGACATAGCCCATGGACCGGCGGGCGTGGGCGAGGCGAGGCACCGCATGCGCGAACAGCTGCGCATCGGCGGCCTGTCCGACACGGTCGTGGACGATGCCGTACTGATCCTTTCCGAACTGCTCAGCAACGCCTGCCGGCACGGCCGGCCGCTGGGCGCGCGGGAGGTCGGGGACGGGGACGTACGCGCCGCCTGGCGCGTCGACAAGGCGGGACGGCTGACGGTCGAGGTCACGGACGGCGGCGGCCCGACCCGCCCGGTCCCCTCCACGCCCTCGGTCACCGCGCACGGCGGCCGGGGACTGAACATCATCAGCGCCCTGGCCCAGGACTGGGGTGTCCGGGACGGAGCGGCGGGTGAGGTCACCGTGTGGGTGATCGTCGCCTGCGGGCCCCGGCACGACGACTTCGCTACGCGCGTCACTGCCCCGGCGATCGACTTCGCGTCCGCCTTCGACGATCTGGATCCGTGAAGCGGATCCCCCGGATGCACGGGGGGACGGCCCCCGGGAGCGCACGCCGACCGTGCTCCCGGCCGCACCCCACCGGATGCGGCGGTACGAACGGCTAGGCTCGCGACCAGAGAGACCGCCGTACCGCCGCAACCGGGAGACACCCACGATGGCCAAGAAGCGCCCCGCCGCGAAGACCGCGAAGCCGCAGATCACCAACGGGGAGATCCCGGTGGTGGGTGCGCGCGAGCCCTGCCCCTGCGGTTCCGGGCGCCGCTACAAGGCCTGTCACGGCGCGGCCGCCTCGCACGCCGTCACCGAGCACGTGCGGCGACCGTTCGAGGGACTGCCGGGCGAGTGCGACTGGGTCGCGCTGCGCGAGCTGGTCCCCGCGGCCACCATCCCGCTGACCCTCAAGGGCGGCCTGCCCGAGGGCGTCCCGTCCGTCACGCTGGTGACCGTACTGCCCATGGCGTGGCCGGCCCTGCGCCGCGAGGACGGCTCCGTCCTGCTCGGCCTGCAGAACGACTCGAGCACCGGGGACCTGGCCCGCGACATGGCCGACACCCTGGAGCGGGCGCTCGTTGCGGATCCTGGCACTCCGGTTGCCGCCCGGCGCGTGCCGGCCGAGGGCAGCCGACTTCAGGATCTCCTGGACCTCGACGGCGTTTTCGAGCCGGTTGTGCACAGCGGCTTCGAATTCTGGATTCCGGAGTCGGAGGACGACCGCAACGCCTCCCCGGAGATCGCCGCTTCGCTGGAGCGCGCCAACGCGGCCGCCATCCCGACCGTGAAGCTGACCTCCGTGGACGCCGCCTACTGGTGCGAGACCCCGGACAAGAACCACCTGCGCTGGGTCATGCCGCACCCCGAGGAGAAGCTGCTCGACGCCCTCGCGCGGCTGCACGCCGCCGGCACCTCCTCGCTCGGCGAGGGCACGAAGCTCGTGGGTTCCTTCCGGGCCCACGGCCTGATGGTCCCAGTCTGGGACCTGCCCACCGGGGTCGGCGCCGAGGACGTGGAGAAGCCCGCGGCCGAGCTCGCGGAGCGGCTGGCCGCGGCCCTGGCCACGGACACCCCGCTGACCACGGAGGAGCGTCGTGCGCGCGGCGGCCTCACCAACCGTCAGGTGACGCTCAGCTGACGTCCCGGAGGCCCGCGGGAGCGGTGACCGGAGTCACAACTCCCGCTAATCGCCTGCAAATCGATGTCTGAATATCAGAGATCGAATTTGCGAACAGGCGATCTCTTGTTACCGTTCTTGTAGCCCGGTCGCTGGTGCATCCCCCGTCGCCAGCGACCGGGCCCTTGCTTTTCAGGTGGTGCTCAACCCTCGCGCGGTGCCGGTGTGTTGCTCCCGGACCGCAGCAGCAGCCGCCCTTCATCATCCGGAACTGCAAACTCCGCAACTGCCGAGTAGCCGTCCGGAGTCCCGACCGACTCCCCCCGCGGCGTTTCGCACAGGCCCGGCTCGTCCCCCGCCGCCACGGCGCAGCGGATCTGCACCGTGCGCCCCGCCGGCCCCATGACGGTCAGTACGGCGTCCAGCGCGCGGCCACTGGTGTTGCGGTAGTAACTGCGGCCCCACGTCTGCCCCTCGCCCTCCAGAACGCAGGTCTGCGCCTCCAGGCCCTGCGGGGCGGAGAGTTCGGGACCGCAGCGGGAGTCCGTGCGTGCCTGGAGGGCCGGCCCGGGGCTCGCCTGCGCGGCGGCGGCCCGCGCCCCGGGCGGCGTACGGGACGGGTCCGAAAGGCCGAGCGAGGAGAGCAGCCCCCCGCCCTTTCCGTCGCCCTGACCGGCGAAATCCGGCCCGGCGATCGCTCCGGCCAGGGGAAGCGACAAGATGATCAGCACACCGGCGCCGATACCGATCAGGCGGAGATTCATTCGCCGAAGATAGCGACGCGGGAAAGGGGCGCGGAGATCCCCGCGCCCAATTCCCCGGGAAACTCGTCGTACTGGCACCCGTACGAGTGACTCAGTACGCGAGCCTGCTGCCCCCGCCGGGAGCGCCGCTGCTCGCCTCGACGAGCGCGTCCACGACCGCTTCGACCTCCGGCAGCCACAGCCCGCCGGCTCCCGCCGCGGGCTCCCGCTCCCAGCGGACCTGCCCGCCGCCGGAAGCCGTGGAGGGCGGCAGCAGCAGGTATCCGCCCTCGCCGTGGAAGCGCAGCGAGGCCGGCACGTGGTCCTTGGCGTAGAGGAGTTCGCCGAGCCGCTCCAGCGAGTACGGCGCCACCAGCAGGGACCACCGGGTGGGGGTGGCGACGACCGGACCGAGCCGCAGCCCCTGCGCGTCCAGCCGTTCGACGGCCCGCGCGGCCGCCCCGGCCGGCAGGCTCACCGCGCACGGCGCCGCCCCGCCGGTGGCCAGCAGCAGCGGGGCCCCGGGACGCCGGGTCCACCACCAGGTCACCATCCGGGGGTCGGTGGTGGCGGCCAGCAGCCCGGGGTCGAAGGGATGCGCTCCGGGAACCACGCAGTCGGGGTCGGGGCAGGCGCAGCGCGCACCGTCCCCGGCCGCCCGGCCGACGCCGGGGAGTACCGGCCAGTGGTGGACGGTGGCGCAGGTCAGCGCGCCGTCGAGGAGGGACGGGACGGCGCCGGCCGCGCCCGTCGCGGTGGAGCGGGAGGGGGAGGGGGCGGCGCGCGGGAGTTTGAAACGATCGCGGAGCCGCTGGAGACGCCTTCCGAGGATCTCGCGCATGAGCGCTCGTTCCTTTCCGTTGAACGTCGAGGGCCACATCACACCATGTGAGCGGTTTTTCACCACACGTACACGTTTCGCGTCACTGTCCGCCGCAAGCAGGTTCACACGGTTCGTGCAGTTTTCTCACTGGTCCATCGAACGTCCGCCGGGGGTCCGGCGGGACCTCCCGGACGACCCGGACGACCCGCGCCGCTACCGAAACCGGCTGCCGCCGCTAAGGACGACGGCCCGCGCCGGACGGTTCCCGGCGGTGCCGGGAGTCGCCAACTGGCCCCGGGCACTGCCGATTACGTACCCGGACCGGCTGGGACGCCTGTCCAGTCGATCGCAAAAAACGTCCGCTTGCCGCTTTTTCCGGCCAAGTTTTAGCCCCGGCTGAACAGTGAGTCGCCGTCCCACGGACACCAGGATTCCCGCCTGGGCAATGCTGGACATCGCTCCTCGTGTGCGTGTAGATGTGGATCCATTGATGGCGGCGCAGCACGATCTGGGGGTTTGCGATGCTATATGGCGAATCGCACCAGGTGGAAAGGCGGACGCCATGAGCGCCCCGCATCTGCCGAAAGTGGCTGGAATCGATCCAGCAGTTACAGCGTCAGCGCACACTGCGGTGCCCACGCCCGCATCCACCTCGACGTCCACGAACGCCTCCCCCGCCCCTCGAACCGCCCCCGCCCAGGCCGCAACGCCTGCCGCGAGCAGCGTCATCCAGGACCGGCTGGCGGGCATGGTCTCCGACCTCACGACCCTGCACGAGCTGACCGAACGCCTCGCACGGGCCACCGACCTCGCCTCCTCCCTCCAGGAGTTCCTGCGCGCCGGAGCCGTCCTCGTCGGCGCGCGCCGCGGACTGGTCGTCCTGGAGCCCTCCGACGGGCTCGGGCCCAGCACCACGATCGGCCTCGGCCTGGGCCGCGCCGACCTCGGTCACATCGAGACGGTGCCGCGCAGCGCCACCTCGTACGGCCGCATCCTCGACGGACTGCCCGACGCCCACGGCGGCTCCGATTTCCTGCCCGAACCGGCCGCCGCTCCGGCGGCCGGCGGCGCCGGGGAGCACGAACCCCCCGTCGACCCCCGCCACCGCGAGGTCGCGGCCCGGCTCGGCTACGCCGCCAGCTACGCGCTGCCGCTGGCGGCGGACGCCACCGGCCGGCTCGGCGCCGCCGTCTGGCTCTACGACGAGCAGGCCGAGCCGAGCGAGCGCCAGCGCGACCTCGTCGGGCTCTACGTGCGCTACGCCGCCGAGCACCTGGCCCGGATGCTGGAGGTGGACCGCTCCCGCACCCGGCTGGCCACCGTCGCCGAGGAACTGCTGCCCAGCCGGCTGCCCCGGATCCCCGGGGTCCAGCTCGCCGCCCGGCACCACACCGGCCCGCGCGGCGGCGGCGACTGGTACGACGCCCTGCCGCTGCCCGAGGGGGCCATGGGCCTGGCCGTCGGATCCGTCACCGGCTCCGGGCCGAGCGCCGTCGCCGCGATGGGCCGGCTGCGGGCCTCGCTGCGCGCGTACGCCGTCATGGAGGGGGAGGACCCCGTCGCGGTCCTGTCCGACCTGGAGCTGCTGCTGCGCCTGACCGAGCCCGCGCGCTCGGCCACCGCGCTCTTCGCGTACTGCGAGCCCGCCGCCCGCAAGATCATCCTGGCCGGAGCCGGGCACACCCCGCCGCTGCTCATCGGCGAGCGCCGCACCGAGTACGTGGAGACCTCCCTCTCCGCGCCGCTGGGCATGCTGGCCTGCTGGGAGGCGCCGAGCGTGGAGATCGAGCCCGCACCCGGAGAAACGGTGCTGCTCTACACCGACGGCCTGCTGCGGCGCACCGGCGACCCCATGGACCGGGCCTACGCCCGGCTGCACGCGGCGGCCGCGGGGGTTCCCCGTAGCGCCCGGGACGACCCGGCGGCCCTCTGCGACCACATCCTGCGCACCGTCCTGCCCGGGGAGGACCCGGGCGCCACCGGGGCGGACCCGGCCGAGGACATCGTCCTGCTCGCGGCCCGGTTCGACTGAGCCGCGTCCGCCCGCGCGGGGTGGACGGGGTGACGGAGCCGCGAAGACGCCCGGTATGACTGATATGTCACAGCCATCGCCGGGCGCCTCCCCGACGCACATACGATGAACGAGGTCCACACACCCGGACCTGCGTGTCGATGCGGCTGAGGAGAAGACGTGGCTGACGAGCTCACCCCGGAGACCCCGGAAGAAGAGCAGCCCCAGAAGAAGCACAAGCAGCGCAAGAACGGGCTGTACCCGGGCGTCAGCGAAGAGCTCGCCGAGAACATGCGCAGCGGCTGGGCCGACACCGAGCTGCACGGCCTGGAGCCCATCGCCCAGGCGGGCCACACCGCCGAGCGGCGCGCCGCGCTGGCCGCGCGCTTCCCCGGCGAGCGCCTGGTGATCCCGGCCGGCCGCCTGAAGACCCGCTCGAACGACACGGAGTACCCCTTCCGCGCGTCGACCGAGTACGCGTACCTCACCGGCGACCAGACCGAGAACGGCGTACTGGTCCTGGAGCCCACGGGCCCCGCGGGCCACACCGCCACCATCTACCTGCTGCCCCGCTCCGACCGCGAGAACGGCGAGTTCTGGCTGTCCGGCCAGGGCGAGCTGTGGGTCGGCCGCCGCCACTCCCTGACCGAGGCCGAGCAGCTGCTCGGGATCCCGGCGAAGGACGTGCGCGAGCTGGCGGAGGCCCTCGCCGAGGCCGAGGGGCCGGTCCGCGGCGTACGCGGGCACGACGCGGTCATCGAGAAGGCGCTGACCGACAAGGTCACCGCCGAGCGCGACGAGGAACTGCGCGTCTACCTCTCCGAGGCCCGCGCGGTGAAGGACGCCTTCGAGATCGGCGAGCTGCAGAAGGCCGTCGACTCCACCGTCCGCGGCTTCGAGGACGTCGTGAAGGTCCTCGACAAGGCCGAGGCCACCTCGGAGCGCTACATCGAGGGCACCTTCTTCCTGCGCGCCCGCGTCGAGGGCAACGACGTCGGCTACGGCTCCATCTGCGCCGCCGGCCCGCACGCCTGCACCCTGCACTGGGTCCGCAACGACGGCGACGTCCGCTCGGGCGACCTGCTGCTGCTCGACGCCGGTGTGGAGACCCACTCCCTCTACACGGCCGACGTCACGCGCACGCTGCCGGTCAACGGCACGTTCAGCGAGATCCAGCGCAAGATCTACGACGCCGTGTACGCGTCCCAGGAAGCCGGCATCGCGGCGGTGAAGCCGGGCGCCAAGTTCCGCGACTTCCACGACGCCTCGCAGCACGTGCTCGCCGAGAAGCTCGTCGAGTGGGGCCTGGTCGAAGGCCCCGTCGAGCGCGTCCTGGAGCTCGGCCTGCAGCGCCGCTGGACCCTGCACGGCACCGGCCACATGCTCGGCATGGACGTCCACGACTGCGCCGCCGCGCGCACCGAGGCCTACGTCGACGGCACGCTGACGCCGGGCATGTGCCTGACGGTCGAGCCCGGTCTGTACTTCCAGGCCGACGACCTGACCGTGCCCGAGGAGTACCGGGGCATCGGCGTCCGGATCGAGGACGACATCGTCGTCACGGAGGACGGCAACCGGAACCTGTCCGCCGGGCTGCCGCGCCGGTCGGACGAGGTCGAGGCGTGGATGGCGCGCCTCAAGGGCTGACGCGCACCTGCCCGAGGGGGCGTGCGTGACGGTGGGCGGGGACCGGACCGGTCCCCGCCCACCGGCGTGTCGGGGCGGAGCGCCGCTGCGGGCGGACGGGTGGTGGCGGTGGCTGCGGTGGTGGCGGTGGCTGCGGTGGTGGCGGCTGCGGTGGCGGTGGCTACGAGACGTGCAGCAGGGCGCCGTCACGCCACTTCAGCATCTTGTCGAAGCTCACCACCGCGCCCCGGCCCGGCCGGTTGCGGAAGCGGACGTGATCGGCGAGCTCGGCGATCAGGTGCAGGCCCCGGCCGTGCTCGGCGAGCGAGGGTCTGGGGCGGGAGACCGTCGCCGGCGGGAAGCCCGGCCCCGAATCGGTCACCTCGATGCGGCAGCGGTCCCCGTCCAGATAGGCCGTGACGTGGTACGCCTCGGTTCCGTCCGGGACACCGTCGCCGCCGGGGCGCGGTTCCGCGTCGCCTTCGCAGGGGCCGCCGAGGCCGCCGTGCTCCACCGCGTTGGCGCACGCCTCGGTCAAGGCGACCGACAGGTCGAAGGAGATGTCCGGGTCCACCCCCGCGGTCTCCATCGTCCCCAGCAGCAGTCGCCGCGCGAGCGGCACGCTCGCGGCTTCCCGCCTCAAGTGGAGAGACCACCAGATGCTCATACGGTTACCTATTGCCGCCCTCGGCGGGCCGTAAGCCCCCGGGCGTCGTCAGAGCCCTCGTTCGGCCGATGCGACCCTCCCGGGCGGCGGTGTATGCGAGGCGGCCCGACGGCCCCCCGGCCCGGCCGCACCGCGCTGACCGTCCGCCGTGCCCGTCCTGACCGCGCGCCGACCGCGCGCTGCCCCCGCACTGACCCCGCACTGACCCTGGGCCGGAACCCGAGGGTCCCTCCAGCACCTGCCGTATGCAGGGCACGGGCCCAGTGCGATGATGACCCGGCCATGACTGCCACCCACACGACACGCGCCGGAGCGGGCCTGCGGATGACCCGGGCCGCGGTGTTCACCGCGGTCTGCGTCGTGCTGTCCGCGGCCGGCCACGCGGTGGCCTCGTGCGCGACCGTGCCGTGGTGGGCGCTGGCCCTGGCCCTCGTCGGCGTCTTCGCGGTCGCGGCGCCCCTCGCGGGGCGCCGCCGGTCGCTGCCCGGCATCGCCGCCGGACTCACCGTCGGGCAGCTCGCACTGCACGCGCTGTTCGGCCTCGGCCAGCACGGCGCGGCCCCGATGCCGGCCGACGCCGCCGACACCTCGCTGGCGGCGCTCGCCGCCCGGCTGGTGTGCGGGGGCAACTCCGTGCCGCTCAGCCAGGCCGATGCCCGGCAGATCCTGGAAACCGCCGGACTGGACCCGGCCGCCATGGCCGGGCAGGCCGCGGCGCAGGGCCACATGGCCCACGCGCACATGGCGGGAGCCGCCGGGGAGCCCGCCATCGGGCTGTTCAGCCCGGCCATGCTGCTCGGCCACCTGCTGGCCGCGCTCGCGGCCGGCTGGCTGCTGGGCCGCGGCGACGCCGCGCTGTTCCGGCTCGTCGAACTGTCCCGGCGCTCCTCGCAGGCCGACCCCGTACGTCCGCTGCGGGCCGCGCTGTCCTTCGTGCGCGCCCTCGCGGCCGGACTCCCGGGTACGCCCTCGCGCGGCCCCCTGGCCCGACGGACCGTCCCGGCGAGCGTCGCGGCGACCGGCCGGGAAGCACTCCTGCACTCGGTGATCAGGCGCGGGCCGCCCACGGCGTTCGCCCTCGCAGCCTGACGCGGCACCCCCTTCCCCGGACACCCGGCGGGAGCAGCGGTGCCGCGGACTCCGCGCGCGCCCGTGCGCGGAGCGACGTCACCCTGCCTACCTGGAGCGTTTCCGCCGTGAAGACCTCTCGTGTGTCCCTCGCCGCCGCCCTCGCCGCCGGCGCCGTCCTCGTCCTGTCCGGTCCCGCCTTCGCGCACGTCAGCGTGCAGCCCTCGGGCGAGGCCGCCAAGGGCGGGTACGCGGTCATCAACTTCAAGGTGCCCAACGAGCGCGACAACGCCTCGACCACGCAGCTCGAGGTCAACTTCCCGATCGACCAGCCGCTCACGTCCGTCATGCCGCAGGACGTCCCCGGCTGGACCGTGAACGTCGAGAAGACCAAGCTCGACAAGCCGCTGACCGTGCACGGCAAGCAGATCAACGAGGCCGTCACCAAGGTGACCTGGACCGGCGGCAAGATCGAGCCCGGCAAGTTCCAGCAGTTCCCGCTCTCCGTCGGCAAGCTCCCCGACAACGCCGACCAGATGGTCTTCAAGACCATCCAGACGTACGACAACAACGAGGTCGTGCGCTGGATCGAGGAGACCAAGGCGGGAGCCCCCGAGCCGCAGACCCCGGCGCCCGTGCTGAAGCTGACGGCCGCCAAGGCCGCCGACGGCCACGACGCCGCCGCGAAGCCCGCCGCCGACGCCAAGGGCGCCGACGGTGCCGCGAAGGACACGCACGACGAGGCCACCGCCGAGAGCGGCTCCGACACGACCGCGCGCACGCTCGGCATCGTGGGCATCGTGGTCGGCCTCGGCGGTCTCGCCTTCGGCATCGCCTCGCGCCGCCGCGCTTCCTGACCGCGCCTCACGCCGGCCGCTGCCGCCTTCCGACGGCCGCCTCCCGGAGGCGGCCGTCGGCGGGCCCTCCCGGAACGGCGGGAGCCCGTACGCGAGCCCCGTCGTTTCCCGTACGTCCGCACCACCATCCCCGATCCCAGGGACATCTCTCCATGCGCACCACTCGTGTGACGGTCGCCGCCCTCGCGGTGGCGACCGCGCTCGCTCTCACCGCCTGCGGCGGTGAGACGGCCAAGACCACAGGTTCGGTCACCCAGATCTCCGGTCAGAACAAGACCGGAGCCGCGACCGTCCTCGACCGCCCCTTCGACAAGCCGGAGCTGGTCCTCACGGACACCACCGGCAAGCCGTGGAACCTGCGGGAGCAGACCAAGGGCCGGCCGACCCTCATCTACTTCGGCTACACGAACTGCCCCGACGTGTGCCCCCTGACGATGAGCAACATCGCCGTCGCCAAGAAGGCGCTCCCGAAGGAGGCCCAGGACAAGCTCCAGGTCGTCTTCGTCACCACGGACCCCGAACGCGACACCCCCGACTCCCTCGGCAAGTGGCTCAGGGCCCAGGATCCGTCCTTCACCGGGCTGACCGGGGACTTCGCCACCATCCAGGCCGCCGCACGATCGCTCGGCATCGGTATCGAGGCCCCGAAGAAGGAGGCCGACGGCAGCGTCGTCTCCATGCACGGGGCCCAGGTCATCGGCTTCTCGCCCAAGACCGACGAGGGCTACGTCCTCTACGGCGAGGGCACCACCGTCGATGACTACACCAAGGACCTGCCGAAGATCGTCAAGGGGGAGAACCCGTGAACGCCCGCACCACCCGTACCCTCGCCGCCGCCCTCTCCCTGACGGCAGCGCTCGCCATATCCGGCTGTTCGTCCTCGGACTCCTCCGGGGCGTCGGGCAAGCCGGAGCTGACCGTCAGCGGGGCCTACATGCCCGAACCGGTCGACGACAAGATGGCCGGCGCTTTCATGGTCATCGAGAACGGCTCGAAGACGGCCGACAAACTGACCGCCGTCACCAGCCCGCTCTCGGACGATCTGCAGATCCACGAGACCAAGGACCAGAAGATGCAGCACGTCCAGGCCCTGGACGTGCCCGCCAACGGCGAGCTGCGGCTGGACCGGGGCGGCAACCACATCATGTTCATGGGGCTCAAGAACAAGCCGAAGGTCGGTGACAAGATCACCGTCGAACTGCGTTTCGAGAAGGCCGGCCCGGTCAAGGTCGACCTGGACGTCAAGGAACGGACGTACACCGCACAGAACTCCACCGCCCACTGACGGACCGAGGAACTGACACGCCATGACGGCCACCGCCCCCGCTCCTTCCCCGGCCCGCGCCGCCCGCGCCACGGCACGCCTGCCGCGGCTGGTGCTGGTCCTCGCAGCCCTGCTGGCAGCCCTGTTCGCCGCGGCCGCCCCGGCCTCGGCACACGCCGCACTCACCGCGAGCGACCCCCAGGACGGGGCGGTGGTCGCCACGGCACCCGCCCAGGTGACCCTCTCCTTCTCGGAGCAGGTCGCCATGGGTGACGACTCCATCCGCGTCATGGACCCGGCGGGCAAGCGCGTCGACACCGGCGAGCTGCGGGACATGTGCAGCGGCTCGACCGTCCGCTACGGCACCGCCCTGCACTCCGGCCTGCCGGACGGCACCTACACCGTCGCCTGGCAGGCCGTCTCCGCCGACAGCCACCCGGTGTCCGGCGCCTTCACCTTCTCCGTCGGCGCCCCCTCCGCCACCAGCGTCGCCCTGCCCGACCAGCAGGCGGGCGGCGGGCCCGTCGGCATCGCGTACGGGATCGCCCGCTACGCCGCCTACGCCGGGTTCACCGTCCTCGTCGGCGGCGGCGCCTTCATCCTGCTGTGCTGGCGCAGGGGCGCCGCCGAGCGCTCGCTGCAGAAGCTGGTGGTGCGCGGCTGGGTCACCCTGACCGCCGCCACCCTGGCGATGCTGGTGCTGCGCACTCCCTACACCGGCTCCGGGAAGTTCGCCGACGCCTTCGACCTCGACGGGCTGCGGGCCGTCCTGGACACGAAGACCGGTGCCTCCTTCGTCTCCCGGTTGCTGCTCCTGGGCGCGGCCGCCCTGTTCATCGCCGTGCTCTTCGGCGCCTACGCGCGGCGCCAGAAGGCCTCGGGGACGGAAGGGGCCGACGGCTCCACCGGTGTCTCCGCCGATGCCTCCGCCGACGTTTTCGCCGACGTCTCCGCGGACGACGCGGCTTCGGCCGCCGAGGCGGCGAAGAAGGAGACCAGCGACCTCGGCTTCGGGCTCGCCATCGGCGGCACGGTCGTGGCCGGCGGCATCGCCGCGACCTGGGCCCTCGCCGAGCACGCCTCCACCGGCATCCAGCCCGGCATCGCCATGCCGGTCGACGTGCTGCACCTGCTGGCCGTGGCCACCTGGCTCGGCGGTCTGGTGGCCCTGCTGGTGACCCTGCACAAGGTGCCGGACATCGAGCGCGAGGCCGTCCGGCGGTTCTCCAAGGTCGCCTTCACCAGCGTCCTGGTGCTCGCCGCCACCGGCATCTACCAGTCCTGGCGCCAGCTCGGCAGCTGGTCGGCCCTGACGGACACCAGTTACGGGCGACTGCTCATGATCAAGGTCGGGCTGGTCGCGGTCCTCATCGCCATCGCCTACGTCTCGCGCAAGTGGACCGGCCGGCTCGGTGCGGCCGGACGCGCCGAGGACGCCGAGGTCTCCGCCGAAGAGCACGCGGCGGTGACGGCGGGCGCCGATGTTTCACGTGAAACGGCGGATGTTTCACGTGAAACGGCGTCCGGTACCGCCGGCTCCGGGGCGGATGCCGCTGTGGAGGCCTCCGACGCGGAGGCCGACCCCCGGCGCGCGGCCCAGCTGGCCCGTCAGCGCGCCGCCCGGGACAAGGCCCGCGAGAAGCAGGTCCGCGACGCCGATCCGGGCCGCGCGGGCCTGCGCCGCTCGGTGCTCGCCGAGGCCGGCGTGGCCGTCGTCCTGCTGGCCGTGACGACCGTCCTGACCAGTACCGAACCGGGCCGCGCCGCTGAGCAGGAGACGGGCCGCAGCAGTTCCGCGGGTCCCGCCGTCCCCAACCGGGCCGTCAAGATCACCCTGCCGTTCGACACCGGCGGCCAGAACGGCAAGGGATCCGTCCGCCTGGAACTCGATCCGGGCCGGGTCGGCGCCAACACCCTGCACCTGTGGGCCGACGGGGCCGACGGCAAGCCGCTCGACCTCCCCGAGATCAAGATCTCCTTCACCCTCGAGGCCAAGGAGATCGGCCCGCTGCCGGTCGCCCCGGACCGCGACGCTCCCGGACACTGGAGCGCGACCGGGGTCCAGCTGCCGCTCGCCGGCGACTGGCGCATCGACGTGACCGTACGGACCTCCGACATCGACCAGACGACCGTCCAGAAGAACGTGAAGATCGGCTGAACAGCGTGACCGACAGCACCGGGAGCAACCCCGACATCGAGATCTCCCGGCGCCGGCTGCTGGGCACCGTCGGCGCCGCGGGCGCCGCCGGGCTCGCGCTCGGCGCCACCGGCGGCGCCCTGGTGCACGCGGCGGTCTCCGACTCCCCGGCCGGCGCCGCCTCCGGCCGGGGCGGCCCCCTCGCCGCCCTCGGGGCTACCCGGGTGGCCTTCGAGGGGGACCACCAGGCGGGCATCACCACCCCGCTCCAGGCCAAGGGCCACGTCGTCGCCTTTGACCTGGCACCCGGCGCCGGGCGCAAGGAGGCCGCGGCGCTGCTGCGCCGCTGGTCCGACACCGCGCGCCGGCTCATGGCGGGCGAGACCGCGCCCCATGGCGACAGCGGCATCGCGCTGGACGCGGGGCCCTCGTCCCTGACGGTGACCTTCGGGTTCGGGCACTCCTTCTTCGAGCGGACCGGCCTCACCGCCCGGCGGCCGGCCTCCCTCGACCCGCTGCCGGACTTCTCCTCCGACCGCCTGGACCCGCAGCGCAGCAACGGCGACCTGTGGGTCCAGATCGGCTCGGACGACGGGCTCGTCGCGTTCCACGCCCTGCGCGCCGTACAGAAGGACGCCGGGGACGCCGCCCGCGTGCGCTGGCAGATGAACGGCTTCAACCGCTCGCCCGGCGCGACCGCCGCCCCGATGACCGCGCGGAACCTGATGGGGCAGGTCGACGGCACCGGCAACCCGAAGCCGGCCGACGCCGACTTCGACAAGCGGATCTTCGTACCGGGCGCCGGTCCCGGACCCGCGGAGCACGCCTGGATGGCCGGGGGTTCGTACGCGGTCGTCCGCCGGATCCGGATGCTGCTCGACGACTGGGACAAGCGGTCCACGGCCCAGCAGGAGCAGGTCATCGGCAGGACCAAGGCCGACGGCGCCCCCCTGACCGGCGGCGCCGAGACCACGGAGCCGGCCCTGGACAAGCTCGGTCCCGACGGCAAGCCCGTCATCGCCTCCAACGCCCACGCCCGGATCTCCGCGCCCGAGCAGAACGGCGGGGCCGCGATGCTCCGGCGGCCCTTCTCCTTCCACGACGGGATCGCCGCCGACGGAACCCCCGACGCCGGGCTCCTCTTCATCTGCTGGCAGGCCGACCCGCTGCGCGGTTTCGTACCGGTCCAGCGCAAGCTCGACCGGGGGGACGCACTGTCGGAGTTCATCCGGCACGAGTCGAGCGGCCTGTACGCCGTTCCGCCCGGGCCGCGCGCCGGGGAGTACGTCGGGCAGCCTCTGCTCGAAGGGTGAACGGCCCGGCGGGGGCGGGTGCCCCGGCATTAGGCTGACCGCATGTCGGCCACCCGCTTCACCTATCTCGGTCCCGAGGGCACTTTCACCGAAGCCGCCCTGCGCACTCTGCCGGAAGCAGCCACCCGGGAGCTCGTCCCGATGGTGTCGGTCCCGGCGGCGCTGGACGCCGTGCGCAACGGCGAGGCCGCTGCCGCGCTGGTGCCGATCGAGAACTCGGTGGAGGGCGGGGTCACCGCCACCCTCGACGAGCTGTCCTCCGGCGAACCGCTGATGATCTACCGCGAGGTGCTGCTGCCGATCGCGTTCGCGCTGCTCGTGCGGCCCGGTACCAAGCTGTCGGACGTCAAGACCGTCACCGGGCACCCCGTGGCCCAGCCGCAGGTCCGCAACTGGCTGCGGGCGAACCTGCCCGACGCGCTGTGGGAGTCGGCCGCCTCGAACGCCGACGGCGCCCGGCTGGTCCAGGAGGGCCGCTTCGACGCCGCCTTCGCGGGGGAGTTCGCCGCGGCCACGTACGGGCTGGAGGCGCTGGTCACCGAGATCCACGACGCGCAGAACGCCGAAACCCGCTTCGTGCTCGTCGGCCGGCCCGCCCGGCCCGCGGCGCCGACGGGTGCCGACAAGACCTCGGTGGTCCTGTGGCTGGGCGACGACCACCCCGGTGCGCTGCTGGAGCTCCTCCAGGAGTTCGCCGTGCGCGGGGTGAACCTGATGCTGATCCAGTCCCGGCCGACCGGGGAGGGAATCGGCAACTACTGCTTCGCCGTCGACGCCGAGGGGCACGTCTCCGACCGCCGGGTGAGCGAGGCGCTGATGGGTCTGAAGCGGACCTGCCCGCAGGTGCGCTTCCTGGGCTCGTACCCGCGCGCGGGCGTCGCTCTGAGTGAGGTGCGGGCCGCGCGGCCGGGGACCTCCGACAGCGACTTCACGGAGGCCTCGGACTGGCTGACGCGTTGCCTCGACGGCCGGCCGTAGCGCTCCGTCCACTGTCCACAGAGTTATCCACAGGGCGGGATGGGGACCTGGGGACAAGTCGACAGGTCGGCACGACAAGGTCGACATATCGGCCGGGCGACCCAGGTTTCGCGCTGGGGAGCGGTGGGTGAACGGCGTCACCCAGGTATCGCCGATCAACTCTTTGGAGCGAGCCATTCCCACCCGAATGAGTGTGTGAGGGTGGTTTGAACCCTGATCGGCCCCGGCCGCTCGCCGATCCCTATTGATCTAATTCCGTGTCCACAGATCCAGCACACAGCCTGTGGATAAGACCGCCCCGAGGGGAATTCCTGTGGACAAGGAAGCCCCTGCGACCCTGCTCAGGCCCTGCCCGCCGGGCGGCGTTGTGCCCCTTTTCGGGGAATGGGCCGCTTTTATTGACCGGAGGCCGGGGGTCGGATCCGGCCGTCGGCGCAGAGTTTTCCATTAGCCGCAATTGGGACATAGCGACACGCAGCGTGATATCGGTGTGATCCCAGGAACCCCAGCCCGGTAGCCTGGAGGGGTGATTGACCTCCGGCTGCTCCGTGAAGACCCTGACCGTGTCCGCGCCTCGCAGCGCGCCCGTGGAGAGGACGTCGGGCTCGTCGACGCACTCCTCTCCGCCGATGAGCGCCGCAGGTCCTCCGGCATGCGCTTCGACGAACTGCGGAACGAGCAGAAGTCGCTCGGCAAGCTCATCCCCAAGGCCTCCCCGGAGGAGCGCGCGGAGCTGCTGGGCAAGGCCGAACAGCTCAAGCAGGACGTCCGCGCCGCCGAGGCCGAGCAGAACGAGGCCGACGAGGCCGCGAAGCAGCTCCTGCTGCGGCTCGGCAACATCGTCCACAGCGACGTCCCGGTCGGCGGCGAAGAGGACTTCACCATCCTCGAGACCCACGGCACGATCCGCGACTTCGGCGCCGAGGGCTTCGAGCCCAAGGACCACCTGGAGCTCGGCGAGTCCCTGGGCGCCATCGACGTCGAGCGCGGCGCCAAGGTGTCGGGTTCGCGCTTCTACTACCTCACCGGCGTCGGCGCCCTGCTGGAGCTGGCCCTGGTGAACGCCGCCATCGCGCAGGCCACCGAAGCCGGGTTCATCCCGATGCTCACCCCGGCGCTGGTCCGCCCGCGCGCCATGGAGGGCACCGGCTTCCTCGGCCAGGCCGCGGAGAACGTGTACCACCTGGAGAAGGACGACTACTACCTGGTCGGCACCTCCGAGGTCCCGCTCGCCGCGTACCACATGGACGAGATCATCGACGCCGACAAGCTGCCGCTGCGCTACGCCGGCTTCTCGCCGTGCTTCCGCCGTGAGGCCGGTACGTACGGCAAGGACACGCGCGGCATCTTCCGCGTCCACCAGTTCGACAAGGTCGAGATGTTCTCGTACGTCGCGCCGGAGGAGGCCGAGGCCGAGCACAAGCGTCTCCTCGACTGGGAGAAGCAGTGGCTGACCAGCCTGGAGCTGCCGTTCCAGGTCATCGACGTCGCCACCGGCGACCTGGGCTCCTCCGCCTCGCGCAAGTTCGACTGCGAGGCCTGGATCCCGACGCAGGGCAAGTACCGCGAGCTGACCTCCGCCTCGAACTGTGACGGCTTCCAGGCCCGCCGCCTGTCGATCCGCTACCGCGAGGGCAAGAAGACCGCTCCGCTGTCCACGCTGAACGGCACCCTGTGCGCCGTCCCGCGCACCATCGTCGCCATCCTGGAGAACCACCAGCAGGCCGACGGTTCGGTGCGGGTGCCCCCGGTGCTCCGTCCGTACCTGGGCGGCCGCGAGGTGCTGGAGCCGATCGCCAAGTGAGCCCGGCCCCCTTCCCCTACAAGCTCGTCGCGACGGACCTCGACGGCACGCTGCTGCGTGATGACGACACCGTCTCGGAGCGCACCCGTGAAGCGCTCGCCGCGGCCACCGCGGCGGGCGCGGCGCACATCATCGTCACCGGCCGGGCCGTGCCCTGGACCCGGCACGTGCTCGACGACCTCGGCTACGAGGGGATCGCGGTCTGCGGGCAGGGTGCGCAGGTCTACGACGCGGGAGCGCACCGGCTGCTGACCTCGGTGACGCTGGACCGGCAGCTGGCCGGTCTCGCGCTGTCGAAGATAGAGGCCGAGGTGGGTCCGCTGGCCCTGGCGGCCAGCCGGGACGGGGTGGACGGCGAGGTGCTGTTCGGCCCCGGCTACCAGGTGCAGGAGGGCCTGCCGGCGATCTACCTGGAGGACACGGCGGCCGTCTGGACGGCTCCGCTCAACAAGCTGTACATCCAGCATCCGGGGATGGGCG
This sequence comes from Streptomyces sp. NPDC048507, assembly GCF_043199995.1. Taxonomy (NCBI): domain Bacteria; kingdom Bacillati; phylum Actinomycetota; class Actinomycetes; order Kitasatosporales; family Streptomycetaceae; genus Streptomyces; species Streptomyces sp. NPDC048507. The sequence continues at coordinate 153,654 of NZ_JBICWZ010000004.1, forward strand.
AGGACGAGCTCGTCAGGGTGGCGCGGGAGACCGTCGGCAACCTGGTCGACATCGTCATGGCCGGTCCGGGGATAGTGGAGATCCTGCCGCTGGGCCTGAGCAAGGCGACGGGCCTCTCGCTGGCCGCCCGGCGGCTGGGCGTGAAGGCCGCCGAGACGATCGCCTTCGGCGACATGCCCAACGACATCCCGATGTTCGGCTGGTCCGCGCACGGTGTCGCGATGGCCAACGCCCACGCGGAGCTGAAGGCCGTGGCCGACGAGGTGACCACCTCCAACCAGGAGGACGGCATCGCGGTGGTGCTGGAACGCCTGCTGGGCGCCGCCTGAGCAGCCCGGGCGGACGTACGAGAGGTCCGGGACGGCCCGCGCCGCGAGGCGCGCTCGAAGTGGCCGTCCCGGGCCTTTTGGTGCTCCCCGCACCCCTCACTCTGCCGGGGGAGCAGGCCCCGTACCAGCGAATTTCGCCCCGGCGGCGCTGAGGCCCGACTGGTGTTCCACGTGAAACCGGACCGTGTTTCACGTGAAACACCGGCCGTGTTTCACGTGAAACTTCCCCGGCGCGTCAGGGTCAGGCCGAAGCCGTGCGCGGATGCGGGTGCAGGGTGAGCGGCCAGGCGAGCAGGCCCACGGCGAGCGAGATGGCGTGCCCCAGGTCGGTGAAAGTGCCGCCGGTGAAGAGCGGCGCCCCGAAGAAGGCCACGGCCCCGGCCAGGTAGAGCCAGCGCCAGGGGCCGGGAAGCCGGTAGGTCAGGACGCCGACGGAGGCCGCGATCCCGTAGCTGACCCCGATGTCCACGACATGGGTCATGCTGTGCGGCGCCCGGTGGTCCTGGATGGCCATCGAGAGGACCTTCTGGCTCGCGAGGGTGGCGACGATGTGGGCGGTCGCGACGATCACGAGCCAGCGCAGGGTGCCGAGCCATCGCTCGACGGTGGCGTGGAAGACCTCGAAGAGCACCGCGTAGAGCGCCAGCGAGGACGGGTTCTCGATCCAGAAGGCGCTGCTGACCAGGGCGCGCACGGGGTACTGGACGAGCTGGTGGATGTTGCTGCTGTTGCGGTGGAGCAGGACGTGCTCGACCCGGTCGGGCGCTATCACGACGATCAGGCTGGTCACGGCGATGATCAGGAGCCAGATGTGGGTTCCGGGCGAGGTGCGTATCCACGACCTCAGGGGCCTGGACGGCTCCGGCTCCGTGTGCTCGATCATGCACCGAATGATGCCGTGAGAAACGGCGCCCCGCCCGGCCGATGGGCCGGGCGGGGCACGGGTTGCGGGCCGGTGTGGCGGGCCTACTCCTCGCCGGCGAGGGTGAGGCGGCGCAGCTTCTGGCCGGCGTACACGGTGGCGCCGACGGTGACCACGAGCAGCAGGATCACGGCGGTGGGCAGGCCGACGCTGGCGTCCACGTACCCCTGTCCGGCCACCTTCTCGGCCAGAGACAGCGCCCACTGCTGGACGCTGAGGGTCTTGGCTCCGGACACCAGGCTGCCGAAGAGGGACTCCCAGATCAGGGCGTAGACCAGGCCGAAGACGACCGCGTGCCGGCTGACCGTGCCCAGGAGCAGGAACAGCGCGCTGTAGGCGACCGAGGCGACGAGCGCGGCGACGGTGTAGGCGACGGCGATCTGCTGGCCGTTGCCGTTGAGGATGAACCCGGCGATCAGGGTCGGGATGGCCGAGAAGGCCATCGTGACGGCGATCGCCACGATCAGCTTGGTGAGGATGATCGTCGGGCGCTTCACCGGCTTGGAGAGCAGGTAGACGATCGAGCCGTCGTCGATCTCGGGGCCGATGGCTCCGGTGCCGGCGATGACGCCGATCAGCGGGACCATCGTGGCGAGGGCGAAGCCGCCGAGCAGATCGGCCGCCACCTTGTCGTCCACTCCGGTGAAGGCACGGACGGCGATGGAGATGACGATCAGCAGGGCGGGCAGCGCGAAGAGGATCAGCGCGCGGCGGCGGCCGAGGAGGGCCCGGTAGGTGAGCCGGGCGACGGTGGGGTTGTACATGGGTGCCAGCTCCTTCAGGCCGCGACGAGGTAGGAGAAGACCGACTCGAGGGACTCGTCCGAGGGCGAGACCGTCAGCAGCCGGATGCCGTGCGCGCGGGCGACCCGCGGCAGCAGTTCGGTGAAGCGTCCGAAGTCGACGGCCTGGATGCGCAGGGCGCCTTCCTTGACGTCGACCTCGATGCCGGCCGTGGACGGGTCGGCGATCAGGGCCGCGGCGAGGGCCCGGTCGTCGGAGGAGCGGATGAGGTAGCGGTGCGGACGGTCCGTCATCAGGCGGCGGATCTTGCGGAAGTCGCCGGAGGCGGCGTGCCGGCCGGCGACGACCACCTCGATGTGGGAGGCGAGCTGCTCGACCTCTTCCAGGATGTGGGAGGAGAACAGCACGGTGCGGCCCTCGTCGCCCATCCGCCGCAGCAGGTCCATCAGCTGCATGCGCTGGCGCGGGTCCATGCCGTTGAAGGGTTCGTCGAGGAGCAGCACGGACGGATCGTGGACCAGCGCGGAGGCCATCTTCACGCGCTGGCGCATGCCCTTGGAGTAGGTGGAGATCTTGCGGTCCTGGGCGTACTCCATCTCGACGGTGGCGAGCGCCCGCTGGGCCGCCGCGTCGTCGAGTCCGTGGAGCTCGGCGTTGGCGACGACGAACTCCCGGCCGGTGAGGAAGTCGTACATCGCCTCCCGCTCGGGGACGACGCCGATCTGCCGGTAGACCTGCTCGTTGCGCCAGATCGGCGCGCCGTCGAGGGTGACCGTGCCCGTGGAGGGGGCGAGGAAGCCGCCCATCATGTTGATGAGGGTCGACTTGCCGGCGCCGTTCGGGCCGAGCAGGCCGGTGACCCCGGGACCGATCCGCATGGTCACGTCGTTGACCGCGACGACGTTCCCGAACCAGCGGGAGGTGTGGTCGATGTCGATGATGGTCACAGACCGGCCTTCCGGTAGCGGGCCATCAGGGCGGCGTACGAGCCGACGATGAGGCCGAGGGCGACGAGCAGGTAGACGACGCCGACGCCGGCGGAGGGGCCCTCGCCACCGGGGAAGGCGGAGGTCGCGCCGAGGAAGGCGGTCTGCACTCCGTCGATCAGGGTGACGGGGGAGAACAGGCCCATCCACTCGATGGCGCCGGTGTGACCGGTGCCGTAGGCGACGCCCTGGACGGCCGTGACGGCGCCGAACGGGATCAGCAGCAGACCGATGACGGCGGCGACGCCGAATCCGCGTCGCGGGGTGAGCGCGGCCATCACCAGGCCGAGGCCCGCGAAGAGCAGCGACAGCAGCAGTACCGACACCAGTCCCTGTCCGAATCCCTTGGTCTGGTCGGCGAAGTCGAACTTCGCCAGCAGCGAGCCGATCCACATGATCAGCAGTGGCGTGGCGGTGAGGATGAAGAGGGCGGAGGCCATCGCCGCGTACTTGGCGAGGACGTAGTCGACCCGTTCGATGGGCCGCGAGAAGTACAGCGGCACGGTCTTGAAGCGCAGGTCCCGGGAGACCGACTGGGGTGCCTGGGAGGCGAGGTAGAGGCCGATGATCACCTGGGTGGTCAGGGCGTACGTCGTGTACTTGATCGGCAGCTCGGTGGACCCGGGGACGGCGATCGCCACCGCGACGATGATCAGCGCGGGCACGCACATCACCGCGAAGAGGATCATCGGCAGCACCTTGGACTTGGCGGAGCGGCCGAGCCCGTACGCGCCCCGCAGGGACTGCGAGAAGAGGGAGGTGCGGGCGTAGGCGCGGCCGAGGCGCGGGCCGTCGTAGGACCGGTAGCCGATGTTGTGGATCTGGGTCGAGGTGTCAGGCGCCATCGGAACCGGCTCCCTTCTGCTGGGTCTGGAACTGCGGGACGGACGGGACGGACGGGACCGGCGGGACGGCCTGGGCGGCCTGCGCGGCCCGGTCGCTGTCGCGGAAGACCTCCGCGATGTGGTGGCGGCGCTGCTCCATGCGGACCAGGCCGATCCCGAGGTCGGCGACGGTGTCGCGGACCACGTCGTACGTGTCCTCGCCGGAAGCCTCCACCAGGAGGATGTGGCCGGCCCCGGGCAGGCCCTGCTCCTCTCCCGCGTGCAGGGTGATGCCCGCCGCGGTGAGCGCCCGGCGCAGGGCCGCGGTGCCGTCCGGGTGCGTGTCGGAGTCGGTGACCTCGATCGCCAGCGTGGTGGTGGTCTGGGTGAAGTCGCTGGTGGAGCTGGAGCGCAGCAGCTTGCCGCCGTCGACGACGACCACGTGGTCGCAGGTCCGCTCCAGCTCTCCGAGGAGGTGGGAGGTGACCAGGACCGAGATGCCGAAGTCGGTGTGGATGCGGCGGATCAGGCCGAGCATCTCGTCACGGCCGACCGGGTCGAGGCCGTTGGTCGGCTCATCGAGGAGCACCAGCTGCGGGTCGTGGACGAGCGCCTGGGCCAGCTTGACGCGCTGCTTCATGCCGGTGGAGTAGCCGCCGATGGGGCGGTAGCGCTCCTCGTACAGCCCGACGTGGCGCAGGGTGTCGGCCGTCCGCTCGCGGGCGGCGGTCGGCGGCAGCCCGGACATGCGCGCCATGTGGACGACGAACTCCGTGGCGGAGACGTCGGGCGGCAGGCAATCGTGCTCGGGCATGTAGCCGACGCGCTCGCGGATGGCACCGCCGTGCGTGGCGACGTCGAGTCCGAGCACGGCGGCGCGGCCCTCGGTGGCGGGGGACAGTCCCAGCAGGATTTTGATCAGCGTGGACTTGCCGGCTCCGTTGGCGCCCACGAGGCCGGTCACTCCGGGCCCGATGTCCAGGGAGAGCCGGTCGAGGGCGGTCACTCGGGGGTACCGCTTGCTCAGGCTTTCGGTCGCGATGACAGTCACGCGAACGACGTTAGTGCCGCCCGGGGCGCGGGTCGTCAGACCTGGAGCGGGATCCCCTCTCCGCCTTGAGGACTACGGAGCCTGACGGAAGGCTGACGGAAGAGGGCCGCAACACGGACGGAAGGCCGAAATCGGCCCGGCGGGAAAGCGCCGCGTCCGTCCACAGGTCCGTGCACGGCCCTTGACGTGATCTCCGGTCATTGTCACATTCATCAGTGTCAAGTTACGGGCGCGTACGGCTACAGGGACGGACGGCTGGCATGGCTGGGCACACCAAGCAACGCACCGCGCACGACCGTGGGCGGCTTTCCGCGGAGCTGCGCGGCTTCCGGGAGGTGCAGCGCCTCGCCTACGAGTGCGCCGAGACGGTGGCGGCGCAGCTGCGGCCGGGCGTGACCGAGCGCGAAGCGGCGCGGATGCAGCGCGACTGGCTGCGCGAGCGCGGTGTGCGGGACTGGTTCCACCTGCCGTTCGCCTGGTTCGGGGACCGCACCGCCTTCGCGGGCTTCAAGGTCCCCCTCCAGTTCTTCCCGACCGGGCGGCGGCTGGAGCCGGGCATGCCGTTCATCCTGGACATGGCCCCCGTCCACCGGGGGTACGCGGCCGACATCGGGTACTCCGGCAGCCTCGGCCTCCATCCGGTGCAGGACCGGCTGATGTCCGACCTGCGGCCGCACCGCGACCTGATCCTGGAGCAGGTCCGCGAACGCCGCCCGCTGCGCGAGATCTACGAGAACGTCGAGCGGCTGATGACTCGCCAGGGGTACGCGAACCGGCACCGGGCCTACCCCTTCGGCGTGATCGCGCACAAGATTGACCGGGTCCGGGAGCGGCGCTGGTCCCCGACCGCGTTCGGTTTCGGCACCCAGTCCCTCAAGGGGCTGGCCGCGGACGCCCTGCACGGGCACCGCGAGGGCTGGTCCCCGTTGTGGAGTCCCTACCACTTCTCCGACCACCCGCCGCAGCCCGGCCTGTGGGCGGTGGAACCGCACCTGGGCTTCCGGGGCACCGGCGCGAAGTTCGAGGAGATCCTCGTGGTCACCGATTCCACGGATCCCGCGGAAAGCGCTTTCTGGCTGGACGACGATCTGCCGCACGTGCGGCGCTGGGCTGAGGAGAAGGCGGCATGAGCGAGCTGAGCAGCGGTACGGCACTGGCGGGCGCGCGCGAGCGCTGGGTGAGCACCGGCGGCATCGAGCTGTGCGTCGCCGAGCTCGGGGATCCGGACCGGCCGACGGTGGTGCTGGTCCACGGCTACCCGGACAGCAAGGAGGTCTGGTCCGAGGTCGCCGAGCGGCTCGCGGCCCGCTTCCATGTGGTCCTGTACGACGTGCGCGGCCACGGGCGCTCCTCTGCGCCCCGGCCGCTGCGCGGGGGCTTCACCCTGGAGAAGCTGACGGACGACTTCCTGGCCGTGGCCGACGCGGTCAGTCCGGACCGCCCGGTGCACCTGGTCGGCCACGACTGGGGCTCCGTCCAGGGCTGGGAGTTCGCGACGGTCGCCCGGACGGAAGGGCGGATCGCCTCCTTCACCTCCATGTCCGGCCCCTCCCTGGACCACTTCGGCCACTGGATCAAGAAGCGGATGGCCCGCCCCACCCCGCGCCGGACGGCCCAGCTGCTGAACCAGGCCGTGAAGTCCTGGTACGTCTACATGCTGCACACCCCGGCGCTGCCGGAGCTGGCCTGGCGCGGGCCGCTCGGCAAGCGGTGGCCCAAGCTGGTCCAGCGGGCGGAGAACTTCCCGGACAGCTCCTACCCGACCGCCTCGGTCGCCGAGGACGCGGCGCACGGAGCCTGGCTCTACCGCGACAACGTCCGGCCCCGGATGCGCAGGCCCCGCGCCGACGCGTACGCGCACGTCCCGGTGCAGCTGATCGTCCCCACCGGGGACGGGTTCCTGTCCGAGCGGCTCTACGACGACACCGGGCTGTGGGCCCCGGACCTGGTGCGGCGGACGCTGCCCGCGCGGCACTGGATCCCCCGGACCCGGCCGGACCAGGTGGCGGCGTGGGTCACCGAGTTCGTGACCGCCCGGGAGGAGCCGGCGGCGCGGGCGCCGCGGCAGCAGCCGCCCGGCCGGTACGCAGACCGGTTCGGCGGGCAGCTGGTGCTGGTCACCGGCGCCGCCAGCGGCATCGGGCGGGCCACCGCCTTCGCGTTCGCCGAAGCCGGGGCCCGGGTCGTGGCCGTGGACCGGGACGCCGAGGGCGCGGCGCGCACGGCCGAGATGGCCCGGCTCGTCGGCGCCCCCGAGGCCTGGGGCGAGTGCGTGGACGTCAGTGACGAGCAGGCGATGGAGAAGCTCGCGGCGAAGGTCGCCGCCGAGTACGGGATCGTCGACGTGCTGGTGAACAACGCCGGCATCGGACTGTCGGGCGCGTTCCTGGAGACGTCGGCCGAGGACTGGCGCAAGGTCCTCGACGTCAACCTCTGGGGAGTCATCCACGGTTGCCGGGTCTTCGGGAAGCAGATGGCGGAGCGCGGCCAGGGCGGTCACATCGTCAACACCGCCTCCGCCGCCGCCTACCTGCCCTCCAAGACCCTGCCGGCCTACAGCACCTCCAAGGCGGCGGTGCTGATGCTGAGCGAGTGCCTGCGCGCGGAGCTGGCCGGGCGGCAGATCGGCGTCTCGGCGATCTGCCCGGGCATCGTCAACACCAACATCACCGCCACCTCACGCTTCGCCGGGGTGGACGCGGCCGAGGAGAAGCGCCGCCAGGAGCGTTCCTCACGGCTGTACGGGCTGCGCAACTTCCCGCCGGAGAAGGTCGCCGACGCGATCCTGACCGCGGTGGTGAAGAACCAGGCCGTCGTGCCCGTCACCCCGGAGTCCAAGGGCGCCCTGTGGATGTCCCGCTTCGCCCCGCGCACGCTGCGGCGGTTCGCGAAGCTGGAGCCGCGGCTGTGAAGGCGGCGCCGACGGGCGCGGAGCAGCCGGAGCACCGCTCCGTCGCCGTCGGCGTGTACGGGCACCGCGGGCCCGCGGGGTCTCGTACCTGATGCGCCACGGCCCCGAACCCGCCCGGCGGGAGCGCCGTTCACCGGGCGGTGACCGCCGGGCGGCGGCCGGGGGGGCCGCCGCCGGCGTGGAGAGAGGCGGGCGCGGCCATACCCGGCTCCTTCCGGCGGTCGTACCATCCCTCGCAGGAGGGCTCGCTGCGCAGGGCGGTCGAGTACCTGGCGGCGTCATCTGCCGCCCGGGCCGCGGTGGGCGCCGTAGGCCGAGCCGCCATGTCGTAGGGAGCCGGGATTGTCCGATCAGGCGGTAGCCGAGTACCGGATCGAGGATCTGGCCCATCACAGCGGGGCGACGGTGCGCACGATCCGGGCGTACCAGGACCGCGGTCTGCTGCCGAAGCCGGAGCGCCGCGGCCGGTCCAACGTCTACCGGGACACGCATCTGGCGCGGCTGCGGCAGATCGCCGACCTGCTGGACCGCGGCTACACCCTGGCCTCCATCAAGGAGTTGCTGGAGGCCTGGGACGCGGGGCGCGGGCTGGGCGGCGTACTGGGTCTGGTGGCCGAGGTGCACGGGCCGTGGACGGATGAGGAGGCGGCCCGGATCAGCCGGTCCGACCTCAACGAGCGCTTCGGCGGCCGGCCCGACGACGACGCCGTCGACGAGGCGTGCGAGCTGGGGGTGCTGGAGCGGATCGCGGGGCGGGCGGACGAGTTCCTGGTCCCCTCCCCGCAGGAGCTGGCGGTCGCGGCCGAGCTGTATGCCGCCGGGGTGCCGCTCCCGGCGATCACCGGGCACCTGCGCGAACTGCGCGGGCAGGTGGAGCACATCGCCTCCCGGTTCCTGGAGTTCACCACGGAGCACGTGTTCGCCCGCTACCTGGGGCAGGTGCCGCCGACCGACGCGGACGCGGCGGAGGCGGCGACGATGGTGCGCAGACTGCGGCCGCTGGCCCAGCAGACGGTGGACGCCGAGCTGGCGCGGGCGATGCGGCTGTTCGCGACGCGGCACCTCCAGCGCCATCTGGGGGCCGCGGGCGGGGCCGCGCCCTCGGGGCCCGCGCCGGTCGCGCTGCCCGCGGAGACGGTGCGGGCGGTGCAGGAACTGGTGGGGGCGGAGCACGTGGCGGAATTCGTACGGGCCGCGACGGAGCGGGAGCTCCAGGCCCGGACCATGAACGATCTGGTCAGCAGGGGCGGCCGATAGTGCTCGATCAGTAGTCCACAGGGCGAATCACACGCTTGCCGCTGAAATCCACCGAAACGGCTGTGGACAACTCGGCCTCGCCTGTGGGGAACGGGGATCAAACCTCAGACGAGGGCCTCGAAAGAGGGGCCGGTGCGGGGAATATCGGCCACGGGGACCTCGACCACCGTCGGCTCCGCCCCGGCCACCGGGACCTGGGCGTCGCCGCCGGAACCGGCTCCGCCCCCGCGTCCGTAGAGGAGCGTGGCCAGGGCCAGTCCGAGGACGCCGCCGACCAGCTGGGCCGCGACGAAGCCGGGCAGGGACTGCGGGGCTATCCCGGTGAAGGAGTCACTGAAGGCGCGCCCGACCGTGCCCGCGGGGTTGGCGAACGAGCCGGAGGAGGTGAACCAGATGGCGGCGGCGATGTACGCGGCGACGGCGGCCGGGATCAGCCGGGACCGGCCGATGCGGCCGAGCCCCTGGATGACCAGGACCAGCCCGGCCGTCGCGACGATCTCCCCGATCAGCAGGTGCCCGCCGTCGCGCACCTGGGTGGAGAAGGTGCCCGGGGTGCGGCCGAACATCGTCTCCGCGAGGACGGCTCCGCCGATGGCGCCGGCCGTCTGCGCGCCGGCGTAGGCGAGGGCCTCACGGACGTCGAGCCCTTCGCCGCCGGAGCGCCGGGCCCACCAGGCCGTCAGGGTGACGACCGGGTTGAGGTGGGCTCCGGACAGCGGTCCGAACAAGGTGATGATCAGACCGAGGCCGATGGCGGAGGCGAGCGAGTTGGCCACGAGGGCCACACCCGTGTCGGCACTGAGTGTCGCGGCCTGGATGCCGGAGCCGATCACCACCACGAGCAGGCTCGCGGTGCCGATGAGTTCGGCAGTCACACGACGCAGCAGTGAAGCCTTCTTTGTCACGGTTTCCCCCTCTGGGCAGCAGTTCAGCGGAAAATGTATTCCGTATCTTGGAAACGCGATAGAGGGAGTCCGCAGCCGCCGGAGCGGCGAAAAATCGCTGCTCGCACCCCGCCCGACGCGGCAAGCTGGGGCCATGGACGACAGACGCACCGTGAAGGTTTCCACATACGTCTCGAAACACCTGCGGCATCAGCCGGAACGCATCGGGCTGGTGCTCGACCCCCGGGGATGGGTGGAGATCGACGACCTCCTGCGCGCCGCGGCCGCCCACGGATTCCCCTTCGACCGGGCCGAGCTCGACCACGTGGTCGCCGCCAACGACAAACAGCGCTTCGCCGTCGAGGGCACCCGCATCAGGGCCAGCCAGGGGCACACCGTGGCGGTGGACCTGGACCTGCCGGAGGCCGAACCGCCCGCGTACCTCTACCACGGCACCGTCCCCGCAGCCCTGGCCGCCATCCGTGCCGAAGGCCTGCGCCCGATGGCCCGCCACCACGTGCACCTGTCGCCCGACCGCGAAACGGCGACGCGGGTCGGGGCGCGCCGGGGCCGGCCGGTGGTCCTGGCGGTGGACGCGGGCGCGATGCGCGCTGCCGGGCACGTGTTCCGGATCAGCGCCAACGGGGTGTGGCTCGCCGACTCCGTACCGCCGCGGTTCCTGCGGTTCCCCTAACGCTCGACGTCACGGTCCCGGCGGATCCCGGCGAGGGCGGACGGGAGCCCGAGGACAGGCCCCGGCCCGCCGCGCGGAATTCACGGGAGGACTGTCCGATCATCCCCCTACTCTGTTCTCGTTCCGGGATCAGTGAGGGGGGAACCTCGCGATCACCGACCTCCCATGTGATCACGCGAGGTGACACCCCATGACGTCCGCATCCCCGGCCGAAGCCGAGGTCAACAACTTCCAGGTCGACCTGCGCGGCCTCGTCGACCTGCTCTCCCACCACCTCTACTCCAGCCCGCGCGTCTACGTCCGCGAGCTGCTGCAGAACGCCGTCGACGCGGTCACCGCCCGCCACGCCCACGAGCCCGGCGCACAGGTCCGCATCCGCCTGTCCGCGTCCGCCGGCCGCGTCACCATCGAGGACTCCGGCATCGGCCTGACCGCCGCCGAGGCCCACTCCCTCCTCGCCACCATCGGCCGCAGCTCCAAGCGCGGCGGACAGCACGGCCTGGAGACCACCCGTCAGGAGTTCCTCGGCCAGTTCGGCATCGGCCTGCTCGCCTGCTTCGTCGTCGCCCGGCAGATCCGGGTCGTCACCCGCTCCGCCCGCGACCCGCTGGCCGCGCCCGTGGAATGGCTCGCCACCGACGACGGCTCCTACACCGTGCGCGAACTGCCGCACGAGGCCCGCACCGAGCCCGGCACCACCGTCCACCTGGAGGCCCGCGCGGGCGCCGAGGAGTGGACCCAGCCCGCCCGGGTCGAACGGCTCGCCCGTGACTACGGCTCCCTCCTGCCCTACGAGATCACCTTCGACGACGGCCTCGGCGGCGAGCCGCGCCCCGTCACCGACCGGCCCGCCGTGTGGGACCGGTCCTTCCCCACCCCGGCCGCCCGCCGCGTCGCGCTCGCCGGGCACTGCACGGCCCTGTTCGGCTTCACCCCGCTCGACAGCATCGACCTCGACCTGCCGGTCGCGGGGGTGCGCGGAGTCGCGTACGTCCTGCCCGAACCGACCAGCCCCGCCCACCGGTCCGGACACCGCGTCCACCTCAAGGGCATGCTGCTCACCGACCAGGCCGACAACCTGCTCCCCGACTGGGCCTTCTTCGTCCGCGCCGTCCTCGACACCGACACCCTGCGGCCCACGGCCTCCCGCGAGAACCTCTACGACGACGAGACCCTGGCCGCCGTCCGCGAGGCCCTCGGCGCCCGCGTCCGCGGCTGGCTGGCCGAGCTCGCGGCGAGCGAACCCGACCGGCTGGCGGCCTTCCTGAGCGTGCACCACCTCGGTGTGAAGTCCCTCGCCCGGCACGACGCCGAGCTGCTCGCCCTGATGCTTCCCTGGCTGCCGTTCGAGACCTCCGACGGCTCCATGAGCCTGGAGGAGTTCGCGGCGGCCCACACCGAGATCCACTTCACGCGCACCGTGGAGGAGTTCCGCCAGATCGCCCCGATCGCGGCGGCCCACGGCCTCGGCGTCATCAACGCCGGATACACCTACGACGCCGACCTGCTGGCCCTGCTGCCCTCCGTACGCCCGGACCTCAAGGTCGCCGAACTCGACGCCGGAGCCGTCACCGAGCGCCTCGACACCGTACCCACCGACGTCGAACTGGCCCTCGCCTCCTTCCTGTCCACGGCCCGCATCCGCCTGGAGCCCCAGAGCTGCGACGTCGTGCTGCGCGCCTTCCAGCCCGTGGCCGTTCCCGCCCTCTACCTCGACGACCGCCAGGCCCGCCAGGAACGCGACCGGACCGCCGCGCTGGAGAGCGCCGACTCCCTGTGGAGCGGCATCCTCGGCTCGCTGCGCGGCTCCGGACCGCGCGCCCGCCTGGTCCTCAACCACAACAACCCGCTGATCCGGCGGATCGCCGCACTGCCCGACCCCACGCTGACCGGCACGGCCGTCGAATCGCTCTACGGACAGGCCCTGCTGATGTCCCAACGGCCGCTGCGACCGGCGGACTCCACCCTGCTCAACCGGGCCTTCCTCGGGCTCCTGGAATGGGCGACCCACTCCACCCCGGCCCAGGAGGACGGCAAGTGACCACCCTGACCAGCGAAGAGATCCGCCACGCGCTCCACCAGAACCGCGGCCTGCCCTACGGCGCCGCCCGCAACGCACAGGCCGAGACCCTCACGGCGGCCGCCGAAGCCGGCGGCGACCGCGCCCTGTTCCGCCAGGCCCTGGTCGGGCAGATCGACGCCTACGAGTACAGCGCCGAACGCACCCGCATGGTCGTCCCGTTCGCCCGCCTGCTCCAGGAGTACGACCGCGATCCGGGAGCCTTCGACGCGTCCGAGACCCACTCCCTGTTCTGGCGCTTCAAGTGGGTCGCCGGCCGGATCGTCGAATCCCCCGAGATCCCCGTCGAAACCGTCACCCACTGGCTCGACGACATGGAACGCCGCTACCGGATCGCCGGGTACAGCGAACGCGCCGTGCGCCAGTCCGAGTACTACCTGGCCCACGCCACCGGCGACCGCGAGCGGGCCGAACGCGCCGTCGAACGCTGGCGGGCCGCCGACCGCGACTCCATGAGCGACTGCCACGCCTGCGAGACCCACACCCAGGGCTGGTTCTGGGCCGACCGGGGCGAGGACGCCAGGGCGATCGAGATCTGGGAACCCGTCCTGAGCGGCCGCCAGACCTGCATGGAGGAACCCCACCGGGTCCTCGCCCGCGCCCTGCTCCCCCTCGTCCGCCTCGGCCGCACCGCCGAGGCGCGCTCCCACCACCTGCGCGGATACCGCCTGGCCCGGGGCAAGGAGAGCCTGCTGCGCTCCATCGGCGAGCACATCGAGTTCTGCGCCCTGACCGGCAACGAGGCCCGCGGCCTGGAGATCCTCTCCGAGCACGCGGCGCTCCTCGGCTCGCTCTCGGACGCCGACACGCAGCGGGAGCTCTTCGGCGGCGTCCTCGTCCTGCTGGGCCGGCTCAAGCGGCTCGGCCACGGCGCGGACCCGTGCGTCCCCTACGAAGGCTCGGCGCGCACCGTCGACGAGCTCTACGGGATCCTCCTCGGGCAGGCCCTCGCCGTCGCGGCGCGCTTCGACGCCCGCAACGGCACCACCCGGGTCACGGACGAGCTGCGCGAGCGGATCGCACGGGAGCCGCTGGCCGGCTCGCTCCCGCTGGGCGTGCGCAGCACCGCGCTGCCCCCGCCGTCGGGCACCGCGGTGCCCGCGGCGGCTCCGGCCCGCCCGGCCGCCCCCGCCGCCGGCCTTCCCGAACTGGTGGAACGGGCCCGCGCAGCACGCGACACGGGCCACCCGGGGGCGGATGCCCTGTGGGCCGAGGTCTCCGTACGGATCTCCGCGCCGGCGCCGTCGCAGACGGACCCGCTCCTCGCCGCCGACCTCGCCGACCAGCAGGCCCTGACCGCCGCGCGGGCCGGCGCGAAGGACGCCGCGCTGCTGCTGGCCGGCGTCCGCGACGAATACCGGGCGCTGGGCCGGGCGGAGCGCGCGGCGCTCGCGGAACTGCGGCTGGCGACCGCGGCCGCCCAGTCGGGCGAGGAGCCGGGACGGATCCGGGAACTGCTGGCGGCCGGACTGCGGGCCGCCGAGTCCCTGGACGCGGCCGAACCGCTGCGCCCGCGCCGGATCGCCCTCGCGGAACTGTCCGCGATCCGCGTGGAGTCCTACCTCCGCTCGGTCGAGGCCGCGCCCGCACGCGAGCGCGGCGAGGCCGGGCACGCCCACGGGGAGCACGGCCACGGGGACCACGATCACGCGGAGGAGCACGGCCACGAGCTGCTGGTGGCCGAGCTCACCGCGTTCGTCGCCTCCTACGGTCCGACCCTGCCCGACCTCGCCGCCGAGGCGGAGGAGATGCTGGGCCGGCTGGCGCTCTCCCGTGGCGACACCGACGGGGCCCTGGTGCTGCTGGCCTCCGCCGCGGACCGGGCGGTCACGGCGGCCCGGCCCTGGCAGGCGGTGGACCCGCTCGTCCTGCGGGCCGGGGTGCTGATGTCCCTCAAGCGGCCCGAGGAGGCCGAGCAGGCGGCCCGGTCCGCCCTGGAACACGCCGCCGAGGTGACCGACGCCGAACAGCAGGCCGTCGTACGGATCACCCTGGCGGACGTCCTGCTGCGCCGGGACGCGGCGGGCGAGGCCGCCGAGCACGCCCTGACGGCGGCCCACTGGTTCGACCAGGCCGGCCTGACCGCGGACGGCGGGGCCCAGGCCCGGCTGCTGCTGGCCCGGGCCCACGCGCGGGAGGGCCGGGCCGCCGACGCGGCGGAGGTGCTCCAGTCCACGCTGCCCGAGCTGCTGGAGCACGGTGAGGGGCAGGCCGTCTCCGCCCGGGACTTCCTGGGCAACCTGCTGCGGGACCTGCGCGAGTCGCGGGCCGCGGCGGAGCAGTTCCTGCTGGCGGCGGAACTGGTCAAGGACTGGGAGGACCCGCGGCCACAGGCCTCCTTCGCCCAGGCCGCCGCCGACTGCCTGAGCGACGCCGGGCTGGCCGCGGAAGCCGTCGCCGCGTACGAGCGCGCCCTGGAGCTGCGCCGGCTGACGGGGGAGTCCGTGATCTCCGAGGTACGGATCCTGCGTTCGCTGGCCTGGCTGGGGCTGCGCGAGGAGGCCACCGACGCCACCGTCGCCGCCGCCCGGGCCCGGATGGACGAGGCGGCCCGCGTGCTGGAGACGGCCCTCGCCGACGAGCCCCTGGATCCGGAGCTGCGCGCCGAGCTGGCGCAGACCTGGCACCAGCTGGCACAGGTGCTGGACCGGCGGGTCGATGCCGAGCAACCCGACGACGGGAGCGGCCCCGCCCCGGAGAGCACGCTGGGCGCGGCCGGGATCGAGGCGCTGCGGACGGAGGAGGTGCTGCTCTGGGAGCGGGCGGCCGCGCTCTACGCCGGGCTCGGGACGGAATACCTCCAGGACCGCTTCCAGTGCCTGAACAACGCCGCCTGGACCGAGCAGGAACTGGGCCGCCCTGCAGCGGGCGCCGCCCGGATCTCCGCGCTGATCGAGGAGGTCGAGGCGCTGCCCGAGGGCACGGGCCCCGAGTGGCTGCTGCCGCAGGCGCGGCGCGTCGTCACGGGCCTGACCAGCTGAGGATCCGGCCGGCTCCCGGGCGCGGTTCCGAGGAAACCCGTTCCTCGCAACCGCGCCCGGGCAGGCCGGGTCCGGTTCCTCAGTCGCCGAGCTGGGCGAGCGCCTCGGTGGCGATCCGCTCGAAGACGTCCTCGTCCGCGGCGAAGTCGGAGTCCGGGACCGGTGCGTGGACGACGATCTCGGTGAAGCCCAGTTCCCGGTGGCGCCCCGCGAAGTCGACGAACGCGTCCACGGACTCCAGCAGGGTGCTGCGCTCGGGGGTGAAGCCGGTCAGCAGGACCTTCTCGATGGAACCGGACTCGCGTCCGATCTCCGCCAGGGCCTTGTCCAGCTTCCCGATCTGGCCGCGCAGGGCCTCCAGCGACTGCTCGGGCGTGCCTTCGAAGACCTTCGGGTCACCGGCGGTCACCCAGGCCTGGCCGTGGCTCGCGGCGAGCTTGACACCGCGCGGGCCGGTTGCGGCCACGGCGAAGGGCAGCCGTGGCCGCTGGACGCAGCCGGGAATGTTGCGGGCCTCCTCGGCCGAGTAGTAGGTGCCGTGGTGGGTGAGGGCGTCCTCGGTGAGCAGCCGGTCCAGCAGCGGTACGAACTCCGCGAAGCGGTCGGCGCGCTCGCGCGGGGTCCACTGCTCCTGGCCCAGTGCCACGGCGTCGAAGCCGTTGCCGCCCGCGCCGATGCCGAGAGTGATGCGCCCGCCGGACACGTCGTCCAGCGTCATGAGGTCCTTGGCCAGCGTGACCGGGTGGCGGAAGTTCGGCGAGGTGACCAGCGTGCCGAGCCGGAGCCGGTCGGTGACGGCGGCAGCGGCGGTCAGGGTGGGCACCGCCGCGTACCAGGGGCCGTCACGGAAGGTTCGCCACGTGAGGTGGTCGTAGGTGTAGGCGGTGTGGAACCCGAGCCGCTCGGCCCGCTCCCACTGGGCTCGGCCGCCCTCGTGCCAGGGGCGGACCGGGAGGATCACTGTGCTCAGACGCAGACTCATGCGTTCGAGCCTACGACCGCATCCGCGCCCACCGCACATTGCGCACCAGGGGCCCCACCGTGGGCCGAACGCCCGTGTTTCACGTGAAACACGCCACCGTTTCACGTGAAACATCGCGCCAGAGCTGGACGGGGGTCGGTGTTTCACGTGAAACATCTCGGCCCGAGCTGGTCGGGGTGCGGGAGCCCATGGGCGAAGATGGAACGGTGACCTCGGCTCCCCAGCGCCCGGACGGGCCCACCCCCGCACCCCGGCTCATCGCCACCGATCTCGACGGCACCCTGCTGCGCGACGACAAATCCGTCTCGCTCCGCACGGTTGCCGCGCTCGCCGCCGCCGAGGAGGCCGGGATCGAGGTCTTCTTCGTCACCGGCCGGCCGGCCCGCTGGATGGACGCGGTCAGCGATCACGTCCACGGCCACGGCCTGGCGATCTGCGCGAACGGCGCCGCCGTCGTCGATCTGCACGCGGGCCGGGAATTCGTGGAGGTCCGCGCGCTGCCCCGGGCCACCGCCCTCACGGTGGTGGAGACCCTGCGCAACGCCGCCCCCGGCACTTCCTTCGCGGTCGAGCGCACCACCGGCATCAACTACGAGCCGGCCTACCCGCCCTTCTTCCAGGACCCCGGCGCCACCGTCGCCACCGCCGAGAAGCTGCTGCACGAGGAGCCCGAGGAGACGGCGCCCGTACTGAAGCTGCTCGCCCACCACTCCGAACTGGCCCCGGACGAGTTCCTCGCCCTGGCCCGCTCGGCAGCCGGGGCCTATGCCTCGATCACCCGCTCCAGCCCGACCGCCCTGCTGGAGATCAGCGGGCTCGGCGTGTCCAAGGCGAGCACCCTGGAGCGCTGCTGCGCCGAGCGCGGCATCACGCCCGCCGAGGTCGTCGCCTTCGGAGACATGCCGAACGACATCGAGATGCTCCGCTGGGCCGGGACCTCGTACGCCATGGGCAACGCCCACCCCGATGTGATCGCGGCGGCGTCGGGCCGTACGGTCGCCAACAACGAGGACGGGGTGGCCGTGGTCATCGAGCGCATCCTCGCCGACCGCGCGGCGGCCACCGGCCACGAAGCGCTCTAGCCGGGCCGGGGCCGGGGCACCCCGGGCCCGGTGCTCCTAGAGCGGGGCCTCCCACACCAGGGTGGTTCCGCCGCCGTCCTCGCCGAGGCCGGGTCCGTAGTGGCTCGTTCCGCCCAGCGACTCCGCCCTGCGGCGCAGGTTCCGCAGTCCGCTGCGCCGGCCGCCCTCCGGAATGCCCACGCCGTCGTCGGCGACCTCCAGCCGGACGCCGGGCCGGCCGTCGGCCAGGGCGATGGTGGAGTCCAGCACCACCTCGATGCGGGACGCCTCCGCGTGCCGGAAAGCGTTCGACAGGGCCTCGCGCAGGGCGGCGATCAGGTTCTTGCCCACCAGTTCGCCGACGACGGCGTCGATCGGGCCCAGGAAGCGGTGCGCGGGCTTGAAGCCCAGCGGCACGGCCGCCATGTTGATCTCCCGCAGCACCCGGGTGCGCAGCCCCGAGGGCGCCTCGGCAGGCCCCTGCTGGAGCGCGAAGATCGCGGTGCGGATCTCCTGGATGGTCACGTCCAGTTCGTCGACGGCCTTGCCGACGCCGTCGCGGACCTCGGGGACGATCGAGCGGCGCTGGGCGCCCTCCAGCATCATTCCGGTGGCGAACAGCCGCTGGATCACCAGGTCGTGCAGATCGCGGGCGATCCGGTCCCGGTCCTCGAACACCGCGAGCCGCTCCCGGTCGCGTTGCGCCTCGGCCATCATCAGCGCGAGGGCCGCCTGGGAGGCGAACTGCGTGGCCAGGGTCCGCTCGGCCTCGCTGAACGGCCGCTTGCCCCGGGCCCGCGGGGTGACCAGGGCGCCCAGCACCCGGCCGCCGCTGTGCAGCGGCAGCATCATGCAGGGACCGTACTGGCTGGTCAGCCGACTGATCATGCGCGGATCGCTGGCGGCGTCCTCCACGAACACCGGCTCGCCCCGGAGCAGCTTGTCCACGACGGGACTCTCGGCGGGGACCACCACGCCGAGCGAGGTGGCCGGGTTCTCGGCGGAGACGGCGACGATCTCCATCCCGCCCTCCTCGGCGGGCAGCATCACGATCCCGGCGGCCGAGTCGGCCAGCCGCCGGGCCTGTTCGGCCACCACCGCGAGGGCATCGTCCGCGTCCCCGCCGGAGAGCAGGGCGGTGGTGACGGCCACCGATCCGTCGATCCACCGCTCGCGCTGGGTGGCGGCCTCGTAGAGCCGGGCGTTGCCGATGGCGATGCCCGCCTCGGTGGCCAGGACCCGGACCATGTGGACGTCGTAGTCGTTGAACTCGCCGCCGCCGTTCTTCTCGGCGAGGTAGAGGTTTCCGAAGATCTCCCCCTGCACCCGGATCGGCACGCCGAGGAAGGTCTTCATGGGCGGGTGGTGCGCGGGGAACCCGGACGCCCTCGGATCCTTCGTCAGATCGGCGAGGTGAACCGTGTCGGGATGGGAGATCAGCGCGCCGAGCAGGCCCCGCTTGCCGTCCGGGCGGTGCCCGATCTTGCGGGCCAGCTCGGCGCTGACGCCGAAGGTGACGAAGTCCGAAAGTCCCCGTCCCTCGGTGTCGACGACGCCGATCGCCGCGTAGCGGGCGTCCGCCAGCTCGGCGGCGGTCTCGCAGATGCGGTCGAGCGTGGAGTGCAGTTCGAGCCCGGTACCGACCGAGCGCATGGCCTCCAGCAGCTGCGGCACCCGAGCGGTCAGCTCGGTGGACAGCCCCTGGAGGCTCCGGGTGGCACGGGTCGCGGCCTCCAGCGGGTCCGGTGTTTCCCGTGTGGGATCCGGCGATTCCTGAGACTCCTGCACTGACATGCTGTTGAGCCTAGTTAGTCCCCTTTAGGAGGGAAAGTCAGCATGGTGGAACTCGGCCAGGGTTCCGTCCGCCTCCCGCTCCCGGTCCAGGAGCCCGCGCAGCGGTCCCTCGACCGCCGCCAGCTCCGCATAGGGACCCCGCTGGACGACCGCACCGCGGTCCAGCACGAGCACCTCGTCCACCGCCTCGAGCCCGGCGAGCCGGTGCGTGATCAGTACGGTGGTCCGCCCTTCGGTGGCCGCCAGCAGGTCCGCCGTCAGCGCGTCCGCGGTGGCCAGGTCCAGGTGCTCGGCCGGCTCGTCCAGCACCAGCACCGGGAAGTCCGCGAGCAGCGCCCGCGCCAGGGCCAGCCGCTGGCGCTGACCGCCCGAGATCCGCTCCCCGTGCTCGCCGACGAGGGTGTCCAGCCCGTCCGGCAGTGCGTCCGCCCACTCCAGCAGCCGGGCCGCGGCGAGCGCCCCGCGCAGCTCCTCCTCGCCCGCCCCGGTCCGGGCCAGGCGCAGGTTCTCCCGCACCGAGCTGTCGAAGAGGTGCGCGTCCTGGGCGCACAGACCCACGACACGGCGTACGTCGTCGCCGTCGAGCGTCCGCGCGTCGGTCCCGCCCAGGGCGTAGTCGCCCTCGGACGGATCCAGGAACCGCAGCAGGACCTGGGCGAGGGTGGTCTTTCCCGAGCCCGAGGGCCCGACGACCGCGATGCGCCGGCCGGCTTCCAGCGTCAGGTCCAGCCCCCGCAGCGCGTCGCGCTCCTGGCCCGGGTGACGGGCGGCGAGCCCGGTGAGCCGCAGCGGGAAGGGGGAGGCCGGCGGCGTGCCCGGCTCGGCCGGCTCGGTGACCGGCACGGGAGCGTCGATCACCTCGTGGACCCGCTCGGCGCTACGCCGGACCCGCTGGCGGTACTGGACGGCCAGCGGCAGCCCGCTGACCGCCTCGAAGGCCGCGAGCGGAGTCAGTACGACCACCGCCATGGCCACCCCGGACAGCCGTCCGGAGGCGACGGCGTCGGCCCCCGCCAGCGCCGCGCACACCACGGTGAGCCCGCACACCAGCGCCGACAGGCCGCCGCCGAGCCCGGTGGCGGCGGCCCCGCGCGAGGCGATCCGGGTCAGCACCCCGTCGCTCTCCCGGGCCCGCGCCTTCCGGTCGGCGAGGGCCCCGGCCACGGTCAGTTCGGCGGTACCGGTCAGCAGATCGGCCACCCGGGTGGCGAGCTCGCCCCGGGCGGGCGCCAGCCGCCGCTCGGCGGACCGCGCGCAGGCCCCGCTGACCAGCGGCACCCCCACTCCGGCCAGCAGCAGCCCAACCGCGAGGGCGGCGCCCGCCTCGGGCAGCAGCCAGGCGGTGAAGGCCACGGACCCGGCGCCGACGAGCACCGCGGTACCCACCGGCAGCAGCCAGCGCAGCCAGTAGTCCTGCAAGGCGTCGGCGTCGGCCACCAGCCGGGACAGCAGGTCCCCGCGGCGCTGCTCGCGCAGCCCGGCCGGCGCGATCCGCTCCAGCCGCCGGTACACCGAGACCCTGAGGTCGGCGAGCATCCGCAGGACCGCGTCGTGCGACACGATCCGCTCGGCGTACCGGAAGACGGCCCGCCCGATGCCGAAGGCCCGCGTGGCCGTTACGGCCACCATCAGGTAGAGGACCGGAGGCTGCTGCGAAGCCCTGGAGATCAGCCATCCCGACACCGCCATCAGCCCGACGCTGCACCCCACGGCCAGCGCGCCCAGCAGCAGCCCCAGCCGGAAACGGCCGCGCCACGCGGACGCCACCGCCCGCACCCGCCGCAGGGGGTCACCGCCACCCGTGTCGGCGCCACCGCTGACCGGCTCCCGCTCGGGCGCCGCTCCGAGGACCCACTCCCCGGGGTCGGCCACCGCCGCCGCCCGCTGCGGACCTCCCTCGGGCGCCGGGCCGGGGGCCACGGCCAGGGCAGCGCCTTCGCCCACCCGGACCACCCGGTCGGCCACGGCCAGCAGCGCCGGCCGGTGCACCACCAGCAGTACGGTCCGGCCCACCGCGAGGCGGCGTACGGCCTCCACCACGGCGGCCTCGGTCTCCCCGTCCAGGGCCGCCGTCGGCTCGTCCAGCAGGAGCACCGGCCGGTCCGCGAGGAACGCCCGGGCCAGGGCGAGGCGCTGGCGCTGGCCGGCCGACAGGCCCACCCCGCCCTCACCGAGCCGGGTCCGCGCTCCGTTCGGCAGGGCGGACACGAACTCCCACGCCCCGGCGTCGCGCAGGGCCGCTTCCACGGCCTCCTCCGGCGCTCCGGGACGGGCCAGCCGGACGTTCTCCGCGATGGTCCCCGCGAACAGGTGCGGACGCTGCGGTACCCAGGCCACCCGCTCGCGCCACTGCTGCGGCGACAGGCCGGCCAGGTCTGCGTCCCCGACCAGCACCCGCCCGGAGGTGGGCGTCACGAAACCCAGCAGGACGCCCAGCAGCGTGGACTTGCCCGCCCCGCTGGGGCCGGTGAGGGCCACGCACTCGCCCGGTCCGACGCTGAAGGACACCGGCCCGGGCGAGCTCGTGCTCCGCCCCTCGTACCGGACCTCGACCGCCTCGAAGGCGATCCGCTGGTCGCCGGCCGGCACGGACGCACCGGTGCCGGACGCCCCTGCGCCGGTCGCGGGCGCCGGGGTCTCCAGGACCTCGAAGATCTCCTCGGCGGCCGCCAGCCCTTCGGCGGCCGCGTGGTACTGCGCTCCGACCTGGCGCAGCGGCAGGTACGCCTCCGGCGCCAGGACCAGGATGACCAGGCCGGTGTACAGGTCGAGTTCCCCGTGCACGAGCCGCATGCCGATGGTCACCGCGACGAGGGCGACCGAGAGGGTGGCGAGCAGCTCCAGTGCGAACGAGGAGAGGAAGGCGATGCGCAGCGTGCGCATCGTGGCCTGGCGGTAATCGTCGGTGATCTTCCGGATGGACTCGGCCTGGGCCTTGGCCCGGCCGAACACCTTGAGCGTCGGCAGCCCTTCCACCACGTCCAGGAAGTGCCCCGAGAGCCGCGACAGCAGGCGCCACTGGCGGTCCATCCGGCTCTGGGTGGCCATGCCGATGAGGATCATGAACAGCGGGATCAGCGGGAGCGTGACCACGATGATGGCCGCCGACACCCAGTCCTCGGTGACGATCCGGGCCAGGACCGCCACCGGTACCACCACGGCGAGCCCCAGCTGGGGCAGGTAGCGGGAGAAGTAGTCGTCGAGGGCGTCGACGCCCCGGGTCGCCAGGGCCACCAGCGAGCCGGTGCTCCGGCCGCTCAGCCAGCCCGGCCCCAGGTCGGCCGCCCGTTCCAGCAGCCGGCCCCGCAGCTCCGACTTGACCGCCGCGCTGGCCCGGTGCGCGGCCAGTTCCGTCAGCCAGGCCACCAGGGCCCGGCCCAGGGCCACCGCCGCGAGCAACAGCAGGGGGGTCCGCAGGGCCCCGCCGTCGAGCCCCTCCTCGAAGGCGCCGACCACGATCTCGGCGATGAGCATCGCCTGACCGACCACCAGACCCGCTCCGGCGAGCCCCAGGGCCACCACCGCCGCGAGGAAGAGGCGAGTGGAACGGGCGTACCGCAGCAGGCGCGGGTCGATCGGTTTCACGTGAAACATCCCCTCGGCAGGGTCGGGCAGGAGGTCCGGTCCGCGCGGCGGCCGTCCGGTGCGGACGCCGCGCGGACCGGCACGGGCTCAGTGCGCGTCGGAGATGTGCTGCGTACCGATGCGCTTGCGGAACACCCAGTACGTCCAGCCCTGGTAGAGCATGACGAGCGGCGTGGCCACGGCGGCGCACCAGGTCATGATCTTCAGCGTGTACGGGGTCGACGAGGCGTTGGTGACCGTGAGGCTCCAGGCGTCGTCCAGCGAGGACGGCATGACGTTCGGGAACAGCGTCAGGAAGAGCATCGCGACGACCGCCGCGATGGTCACGCCCGACAGGGCGAACGACCAGCCCTCCCGGCCGACGAGGTTGAAGCCGAGGGCCGCGACCAGCGCCACCACGGCGACGGCCATCGCGATCAGGCTCCAGCCGTCACCGCGCGAGCCCTGGGTCCAGATCAGGAAGACCAGGGCCAGTACGGCCGTCACCACGCCCAGCCGGGTCGCCAGCGCGCGCGAGCGGTCCCGGATGTCCCCGACGGTCTTCAGCGAGGTGAAGACCGCTCCGTGGAAGGTGAAGAGCGTGAGGGTGACCAGGCCGCCGAGGATCGAGTAGACGTTGAGCAGGTCGAAGAAGTTGCCGACGTACTCCATGTCCTTGTCGATCTTGACGCCCCGGACGATGTTGGCGAAGGCCACGCCCCAGAGGAACGCGGGGATCAGCGAGGTCCAGAAGATCGCGTGTTCCCAGTTGCTCTGCCACTTGTCCTCGGGCCGCTTGTGGCGGTACTCGAAGGCGACGCCCCGGACGATGAGGCAGACCAGGATGATCAGCAGCGGCAGGTAGAAGCCGGAGAAGAGGGTGGCGTACCACTCGGGGAAGGCGGCGAAGGTCGCGCCGCCCGCCGTGAGCAGCCAGACCTCGTTGCCGTCCCAGACCGGCCCGATCGTGTTGATCAGGACCCGCTTCTCGCGCCGGTCCCGGGCGAGCAGCTTGGTCAGGACGCCGACTCCGAAGTCGAAGCCCTCCAGGAAGAAGTAGCCGGTCCACAGGACCGCGATGAGTACGAACCAGACGTCGTGGAGTTGCATGGTGCGGTCTCCTCAGCCTCAGTACGAGAAGGCCATCGGCCGGTCGGGGTTCTTGTCGTCCCCACCGATCTTGGTGGGCGGGTTGAGGTCGTCCTCGGTCAGCTCGGGAGGACCTGCCTTGACGTACTTCACCAGGAGCTTGACCTCGATCACGGCAAGCGCGGCGTAGAGGGACGTGAAGCCGATCATCGAGGTGAGCACCTCCCCCTGCGTCACGCCCGGCGAGACCGCGTCGCGGGTGCGCAGGACGCCGTAGACCACCCAGGGCTGACGGCCCATCTCGGTGAAGATCCAGCCCCAGGAGCTGGCGATGAGCGGGAAGCACATCGTCCAGAGCGCGACGACCCAGTAGAGGTGGGAGAACCGGGGGCTCAGCGCCTTCCGGAAGAGGACCAGGTGCGGGACCTCGTCCTCACCGGTGCGCAGGGCCGGCGGCAGCATGAACCGCTTGCGGGTCAGCCACAGGCCCAGCATGCCGACGCCGAGGGAGGCCATGCCGAAGCCGATCATCCATCGGAAGCCCCAGTAGGCGACGGGGATGTTCGGCCGGTAGTCGCCGGGGCCGAACTTCTCCTGCTCGGCCTTGTTGACGTCGTTGATGCCGGGCACGAAGGAGCTGAAGTTGCTGTCGGCGAGGAAGGAGAGCAGGCCGGGGATCTCGATCGCGACCTTGTTGTGGCCCTCGTCGACGTCGCCGTAGGCGAAGACGGAGAAGGGAGCCGGCGCCTCGCCGTCCCAGAGGGCCTCGGCGGCGGCCATCTTCATCGGCTGCTGCTTGAACATGACCTTGCCGAGGAGGTCACCGCTGATGGCGGTGCCCAGACCCGCGATGATCATGACGACCAGACCGAGCCGCAGGGAGGTGCGCATCACGGGCACGTGCCTCTTGCGGGCGAGGTGGAAGGCCGCGATGCCGACCATGAACGCGCCGCCGACCAGGAAGGCGGCCGTGAGGGTGTGGAAGAACTGGGTGAGCGCGGTGTCCTGCGTCAGAACGCGCCAGAAGTCGGTGAGCTCGGCCCGGCCGCGCTCCTTGTTGATCCGGTAGCCGACCGGGTGCTGCATCCAGGAGTTCGCCGCGAGGATGAAGTACGCGGACAGGACGGTGCCGATCGAGACCATCCATATGCAGGCCAGGTGGATCTTCTTCGGCAGCTTGTCCCAGCCGAAGATCCACAGACCGATGAAGGTGGATTCGAAGAAGAAGGCGATCAAGGCCTCGAAGGCGAGCGGGGCCCCGAAGATGTCGCCGACGAAGCGCGAGTAGTCCGACCAGTTCATGCCGAACTGGAACTCCTGGACGATGCCCGTGACCACGCCCATCGCGATGTTGATCAGGAAGAGCTTGCCCCAGAACTTCGTCGCCTTGAGGTACTTCTCCTTCTCGCTGCGCACCCAGGCGGTCTGCAAGATCGCGACCAGCGCGGCGAGCGAGATCGTGAGCGGTACGAACAGGAAGTGATAGACGGTGGTGATGCCGAATTGCCATCGCGCCAGAGTCTCTGGCGCCAGAGCTAGGTCCACGTCCTCGTCTCCTTCGTGTCGCCGTGGTCACAGCGGCGGTTTGCCGGGCATATCCCACCCAATCCGGGAGGAAGCGGGACACGCTTGTGAACGCGTTCACATTCACAAGCATTATGGCGCACCCACTTCGGCGACTTTCAGCCGGGGGTCCTCTAGCCAAGACATTCAACAGATTGTTGAATCGGCGCTATGAAGATTCGATTCTCCTGGCCCGCCGGCCATCTCACGGCGACCCTCGAAGACACTCCCACGAGCAAGGCCCTGGCCGCCGCGCTGCCGATCTCCGCGTCCGCCAACACCTGGGGCGAGGAGGTCTATTTCGACACCGGTGTCTCCG
Source organism: Streptomyces sp. NPDC048507 (assembly GCF_043199995.1). Classification (NCBI taxonomy): domain Bacteria; kingdom Bacillati; phylum Actinomycetota; class Actinomycetes; order Kitasatosporales; family Streptomycetaceae; genus Streptomyces; species Streptomyces sp. NPDC048507. The sequence continues at coordinate 179,688 of NZ_JBICWZ010000004.1, forward strand.
TGGCGCTGGAGGGCGACGCCCGCCAGGTCGTCGACCCGGGCACGGTCGCCTTCTGGACCGAGGGGAACGCGCTCGCGCTGCCCTACGGCCCCACGCCCATCTCGCGCGGGGACGAGAGCCGCCTGGCGAGCCCGTGCAACGTCCTCGGCTCGTTCGACGGCGACCCCCGCCTGCTGGCCACCGTCCGTGACGGCGACCCCATCCGCGTGGAACTGGCCTAGTCCCGCCGGAGCCCTCGCCCGCCAGGGCAGCCGCCCCGACGGAGACCTCGGCCCCGGCGGCACCACAGTCCCGACGAGGACTACATCTCCTTGAAGAAGGCCTCCGCCGTGTGCAGGAAGAGGTCGTTCGCCTCGGTCTCACCGATCGTGACCCGCAGGCCCTCGCCCGCGAAGGGCCGGACCACCACACCGGCCTTCTCGCAGGCCGCCGCGAACTCGGCGGTCCGCTCCCCCAGCCGCATCCACACGAAGTTGGCCTGGGTGTCCGGGACCACGGTCCAGCCCTGGGCCAGCAGCGTGGCGTGGACCCGCGCACGCTCGCCCACCAGCGACCCGACCCGGCCCATCAGCTCGTCCTCCGCCCGCAGCGAGGCCACGGCGGCGTCCTGCGCGAGCTGGCTCACCCCGAAGGGCACCGCCGTCTTGCGCAGCGCCGCGGCCACCGGCTCGTGCGCCACCGCGAAGCCGACCCGCAGGCCGGCGAGACCGTACGCCTTGGAGAAGGTACGCAGCACGGCCACGTTGGGGCGGCTGCGGTAGAGCTCGATGCCGTCCGGAACATCGGCGTCCCGCACGAACTCGTGGTACGCCTCGTCCAGCACCACCAGGATGTCCGAGGGGACCCGGTCCAGGAACCGCTCCAGCTCGGCGCGGCGCACCGCGGTGCCGGTGGGGTTGTTCGGGTTGCAGACGAAGATCAGGCGCGTCCGGTCGGTGATCGCGGCGGCCATGGCGTCCAGGTCGTGCACGTCTCCATCGGTCAGCGGCACCTGGACGGACGTCGCACCCGAGATCTGCGTGATGATCGGGTAGGCCTCGAAGGAACGCCAGGCGTAGATGACCTCGTCGCCCGGGCCCGCCGTCGACTGGATCAGCGACTGGGCCACGCCCACCGAGCCGGTGCCCGTCGCGATGTGCTCGACCGGCACCCCGAAGCGCTCCGCCAGCTCGTTCACCAGGTCGGTGCACGCCATGTCCGGGTAGCGGTTGAACCGGCCCGCGGCCGCGACCGCGCTCTCCAGGACGCCCGGCAGCGGGGGGTACGGGTTCTCGTTCGAGGACAGCTTGAACGCCGCGGCCCCGCCCCCGGCCGCGGGCTTGCCGGGCTTGTAGGTGGGAATGCCGTCCAGCTCGGCGCGCAGCTTCGGGCTCTTCTCGCTCACCGCAGGTCCTCCTCGACCGTCCCGTCGACGTCCCCGCCGACTCAATACTGCTCACCATATGAGGATTCCGCCGATCCGAGAATGGCGGGCGCCAGGAACACAGGGGGAGCGCGCGCATATATGCGCGCGCCACTGGCCTGCGCCGTGGCGCGCGTCCCTCGTACAGGTGAGTTGCGACCGGTCCGGAGCGGCCCCGTTTTGGCATGCTCGTACCCGCCGACTAGCCACCCTCCGACCCAGAGTCGCCAAACGCCTTGTTTTCCAAGGTCATTGGGGGTGGCGAACCATGCAGAATCGTGCCTGTCAACGCGTGCATATGCACCCGGACCACCCACCCCTCGGAGCCCTACTATCGGCTCGCCATGACAGCAGCAGGGAAGCATCAGGTGAGCCGGACCGAGACCACCCGGCGAGCCGGCGGGCGACAGGGCCGCGCCGGCATCAGAGACGTGGCCGCCGCGGCGGGCGTCTCGATCACGACCGTCTCCGACGCGCTCAATGGCAAGGGGCGGCTGCCGGACGCCACCCGCCGCCACGTCCGCGAGGTGGCCGACCGGCTGGGCTACCGGCCCTCAGCCGCCGCCCGCACCCTCCGTACCGGCAAGTCCGGCCTCATCGGCCTGACCGTGACCACGTACGGGGATGAACCTTTCACCTTCACCGAATTCGCCTACTTCGCCGAGATGGCCCGGGCCGCCACCTCCGCCGCGCTCGCCCGCGGCTACGCCCTGGTCATCCTCCCCGCCACCTCGCGACACGACGTCTGGTCCAACGTGGCCCTGGACGGCACCGTCGTCATCGACCCCTCCGACCACGATCCCGTCGTCAGCGAACTGGTCCGCCAGGGCCTGCCCGTGGTCTCCGACGGCCGCCCGGCCGGCACCCTCCCCGTCACCGCCTGGGTCGACAACGACCACGAAGCCGCCGTCCTGGGCCTGCTCGACCACCTCGCCGCCGCCGGAGCCCGCCGCATCGGGCTCCTGACCGGCACCACCACCGACACCTACACCCGGCTCTCCACCACCGCCTACCTCAGCTGGTGCGAGCGCGTCGGACAGGACCCCGTCTACGAGTCCTACCCCGCCCATGATCCGTGCGCCGGCGCCGTCGCCGCCGACCGGCTCCTCGCCCGGCCCGACCGGCCCGACGCCGTGTACGGCCTGTTCGACCCGAACGGCACCGACCTGCTCGCCGCCGCCCGACGCTACGGCCTGCGCGTCCCCGAGGACCTGCTCCTCGTGTGCTGCAGCGAATCGACCGTCTACGCGAACACCGAGCCGCCCATCACCACCCTCTCCCTCAAACCGCGCCGCATCGGCACCGCCGTCGTGCAGCTGCTGATCGACGCGATCGAGGGGGTCGACACCGGGCGGCCCGTCGAACAGGTCGTCCCGACCGAGCTGATCATCCGTACCTCCTCGCAGCGCAGGACACCCCGCACCACCGTCAGCCCACCCCGCTCACCGGCCCAGGACTGACCGCCACACGGCCGCAACGACGGGGCCGCCGACCCCGTCGAGGATTTCGACAACACCCATAACGGGAGAAAACGGCAGGAAGGACCGGCTCCGGCCAGGATTCACCACCCCTGGTGCGTCACAGAGCGCGAGCCGCATTCCTATGATGGGCGCACGACATCACGGACCCTCCGCCCAGGAGGTCAGGAGGGTCCGCAGGTGTACGGCAGCGCGACGGTGGTGGAGGGGTCGATGACTCAGGGGGCCGGTCAGGGACCCGCGATGCGGACGGACACGCTGCGGGACTTCCGGGTGCCGGTCAGCGAACCCGCCCCGTACCCCGCGTCCGCCGTCATGCCCGGTGAGGGCCCGGTGTACGGCGAGTACCCCGCCTACTACGCGGAGGGCGCACCCGCCGGCCCGCGGCCCGGGTACGCCCCGGAGCCCGGCGGCCACCCGGAGCCCGTACCCGTCGCACACTCCGGTACGGACACCGTCCCGCAGCAGCGGCCCGCCGCCCGGGCGGAGTTCCCCGACGCGGACGCCGAGGACGACGGTTACACCCCGACCCAGCGCGATCTGCCCGTCATCGGCCGCGGCGCCGCACCGAGCGGGCCCGGCGACACCGTCCAGGTCCAGTACGTCCCCCAGGAGGCTCCGGCGGCCGCGGGCCCCGGCCCCCTCTACGTCGTCGGGGACGTCCACGGCTACCTCGACGAGCTCATCGCCGAACTCCAGGCGCAGGACCTGATCGACGCCGACTGCCACTGGTCCGCCGGAAACGCCCGGCTCTGGTTCCTCGGCGACTTCACCGACCGCGGACCCGACGGCATCGGGGTCATCGACCTCGTCATGCGGCTCTCCGCCGAGGCCGCCGCCGCGGGCGGCTACTGCAAGGCCCTGATGGGCAATCACGAGCTGCTCCTCATCGGCGCCAAGCGGTTCGGTGACACGCCGGTACAGTCCGGCGCCGGTACCGCCACCTTCCAGGCGGCGTGGCTGCTCAACGGCGGCCAGCGCACCGACATGGACCGGCTGGAGGACGTCCACCTCCAGTGGATGTCCCGGCTGGACGCGGCCACCCTGGCGGACGGGCACCTGCTCCTGCACTCCGACACCACCGCCTACCTCGACTACGGCAGCTCCATCGAGGACGTCAACGACACCATCCACGAGCTGCTCAACCGCCACGACGCGGACATCACGTGGGACCTGTTCCGGAAGTTCACCAAGCGGTTCGCCTTCCGCGACGAGGAGACCGGCCCCGACGCCGTGCGCGAGCTCATCGGCACCTACGGCGGCGGCCGCGTCGTCCACGGGCACAGCCCGATCCCTTACCTGCTCGGTGAAGTGGGCACCGAGGACGGCGACGAGTCGCGCGGCCCGGAGGCCGTCGACGGACCCCACGTGTACGCGGACGGACTGGCCATCGCCATGGACGGCGGCGTCACCATGGCAGGCAAGCTCCTCGTCGTTCAACTACCTCTGAGCGACTGAGCGTTCTCGGAGCGGGGTATTTCAGCAAAGCCCCTGTCACCGCGTGGCAGGGGCGCTCTACCATCGCTCTATCCGTAGCAGGCTCTCCTCCGTTTGTGCCGGCGCCCGGGTCTACGCGGGCATACCGGCTTCTACGGAGCATCGGGGGATGCACATGACCAGCGCTCCGCACCTGCTGACCGAAGACCGGCCCGAATTCCACCGGCTCCTCGACGAGGCGCTGCGCACGGCGGATGAGCGGCCCGAACTCGCCACCGTGGGCGAACGGCTGAATGCCGAACAACTGCGCACGATGGCCCTCGGCGCCACCGCACTGCTGACCGCGGCGGCCGCCGCCGAGTACGCCCACTACGTCACGCTCCGCGAGGAACTGCGCGACGGGATCCTGACGGCCCCGGCCCATGCCGGCGAAGAGGGGCCCGACGGCCCGGGCGACGGCGGCGGCGCCGGTGTGAGCGCCGTGGTCGGGGTCCTCGCGCCCGTCCTCGCGGGCACCGCCATGCTCATCTTCCTGCTGGTGGGCTACAGCCTGAAGGTGGTCGAGCCCGCTCCGGCGTTCGCCGACACGATGCTGACGGCGGGCTGGCTGTTCGGCGCGCTGACCGTGGCCGCCCTGCTGTTCGCGGTGATCGGGCTGCTGGTGACCGCGATACGCAACAGCTCCACCGAAGTGGCCGCCGAGGAGGCCGTGTCCGTACCCGACGAGCTCGCACGGGCCCGCGAGGCCTGGCGGCACGCCCTGCTGGAACGGGGCATCGTGCCGTTCCTGCGGGACGCACTGGCCGATCCGAGTGCCGGGCCGGGGTATCCCGTACCCCGCACCCCGGAAGCCGGGCGCATCCCCAACCTGGGGTACTCCCGGCCCGACTTCAGCAGTCCGGGATCCCGCTCGCAGGGACCCCGGCCCGGCTACACGCCGCCTGACTTCACCAGCCCGGACTTCGGCGGCCCGGAGCACGAGCCGGAGTGACCCCGGCCCGGCTCCGGGCTCCGGGCTCCGTTCCGGGTTGCCCGTACGGCCGGAGGGTGTTTCACGTGAAACATCGCGCGGGGCGCCCCTCCGGGCCCCCGCCGCGACCCCGCCCCCTAGCCCGCGGCCCGCTGGCCGAGGGGCCGCCGCCGCAGTGCGGCGTCCGTCAGCGCCGGCGGACGCCACACCCCGTCCGGGTGGTAGATGTTCACGCCCGGCGGCGCGATCTCGTCGATCCGGTCCAGCACGGCGTCGTCGAGGACCAGGCCGGCGCCCTTCACCAGCGACTCCATCTGCTCCATCGTCCGGGGCCCGATGATCACCGAGGTGACCGCGGGGTGCGCGACGGGGAAGGCGACCGCCAGCTCCGGAAGCGTGCAGCCGATCTCGTCGGCCAGCTCGACGAGCCGCTCCACGGCCTCCAGCTTGGCGACGTTGCCCGGGATCGCCGGGTCGAAGCGCGCCGGGTTCAAGGCCGCCCGGCCGGACGTCAGGTCCACGGGCCGGCCAAGGCGCTGCTTCCCGCTCAGGAAGCCGGACGCGAGCGGGCTCCAGGTCAGCACGCCCATCCCGTAGCGCTGGGCGACGGGCAGCACGTTCGCCTCGATCCCCCGCGCGAGGATCGAGTACGGCGGCTGCTCGGTCCGGAAGCGGGGCAGCCCCCGCCGCTCGGCGGTGTGATGGGCCTCGACGAGTTCCTCCGCCGGGAAGGTCGAGCACCCGAAGGCCCGGATCTTCCCGGCCCTGACCAGGTCGCCGAGGACGGCCAGCGTCTCCTCGACGTCGGTCGTGTGGTCAGGCCGGTGCACCTGGTAGAGGTCGATCCACTCGGTGTCGAGCCTGCGCAGGCTGTCTTCGACCGCCCGCACGATCCACCGCCGCGAATTCCCGCTGCGGTTGCGGCCCTCTCCCATCTGGAAGTGGACCTTCGTGGCCAGCACGACGTCGTCGCGCCGCCCCTTGAGCGCCTTGCCGACGATCACTTCCGACTCGCCGGCCGAGTACATGTCCGCGGTGTCGACGAAGTTGATGCCCCGGTCGAGCGCCGCGTGGATGATCCGGGCGCACTCCTCGTGGTCCGGGTTCCCCACCGCCCCGAACATCATCGTGCCGAGGCAGTGCGCACTCACCTCGATGCCGGTCCCGCCAAGATTTCGGTATCGCATGGTCATGCGGCCGCACTCTAGGAGCTGGAGCGCACTCCAGGGCAAGAGCGTTCCGCCGGTCAGTCACCTTCGGCGTTCCGGACACGTGCTGTTCCCGGCCGGCGGTGGTCCGCCGGCCGGGAACAGCACTCCCCCCGGTGTGTCCGGTCAGTCCGCCAGCGGCAGGTACACCCTGTTCCCGGCGGCGGCGAACTCGGCGGACTTCTCCGCCATGCCCGCCTGGATCTCGTCGGCCTTCAGGTCGCCGCCGTGCTCGCGGCGGATGTCCTGGGAGATCTTCATCGAGCAGAACTTCGGTCCGCACATGGAGCAGAAGTGCGCGGTCTTCGCGGGCTCGGCCGGCAGGGTCTCGTCGTGGAACTCACGGGCCGTGACCGGGTCGAGCGCCAGGTTGAACTGGTCCTCCCAGCGGAACTCGAACCGCGCGTCCGAAAGGGCGTCGTCCCAGTCCTGGGCGCCGGGGTGTCCCTTGGCCAGGTCGGCGGCGTGGGCGGCGATCTTGTAGGTGATCACACCGGTCTTGACGTCGTCCCGGTTCGGCAGGCCCAGGTGCTCCTTGGGCGTGACGTAGCAGAGCATCGCGGTGCCCCACCAGGCGATCATCGCGGCGCCGATGCCTGAGGTGATGTGGTCGTAGGCGGGCGCGACGTCGGTGGTCAGCGGGCCGAGCGTGTAGAACGGCGCCTCCTCGCAGATCTCCTGCTGGAGGTCGATGTTCTCCTTGATCTTGTGCATCGGGACGTGGCCCGGGCCCTCGATCATCGTCTGCACGTTGTGGCGCTTGGCGATCGTGTTCAGCTCGCCCAGCGTCTTCAGCTCCGCGAACTGCGCGGCGTCGTTGGCGTCCGCGATCGAGCCGGGGCGCAGGCCGTCACCGAGCGAGTAGGTGACGTCGTACGTCGCGAGGATGTCGCAGAGTTCCTCGAAGTTCGTGTAGAGGAAGTTCTCCTTGTGGTGCGCCAGGCACCAGGCGGCCATGATCGAGCCGCCGCGCGAGACGATGCCCGTCTTGCGGCGGGCGGTGAGCGGCACGTAGGGCAGCAGCACGCCGGCGTGGACCGTCATGTAGTCGACGCCCTGCTCGGCCTGCTCGATGACCGTGTCCTTGTAGATCTCCCAGGTCAGGTCCTCGGCCCGGCCGTCGACCTTCTCCAGCGCCTGGTACAGCGGCACGGTGCCGATCGGGACGGGGGAGTTGCGCAGCACCCACTCGCGGGTGGTGTGGATGTTGCGGCCGGTCGAGAGGTCCATGACCGTGTCGGCGCCCCACTTGGTGGCCCAGGTCATCTTGTCGACCTCCTCCTCGATGGAGGAGGTGACCGCGGAGTTGCCGATGTTGGCGTTGACCTTCACCAGGAACCTCTTGCCGATGATCATCGGCTCGATCTCCGGGTGGTTCACGTTCGCGGGAAGCACCGCGCGACCTGCGGCGATCTCCTCGCGGACGACCTCGGGGGAGACGTTCTCGCGGATCGCCACGTACTCCATCTCCGGGGTGATCTCGCCCCGGCGGGCGTACGCGAGCTGGGTGACGGCGGCGCCGCCGCGGCCCCGGCGGGGCAGGCGGGGGCGGCCCGGGAAGACCGCGTCGAGGTTCTTGAGGCCGCCGCGCGGCGAGGTGTGCTTGATGCCGTCGTCCTCGGGGCGCGCGGGACGGCCCGCGTACTCCTCGGTGTCACCGCGGCCGATGATCCAGTTCTCGCGCAGGGGCGCCAGGCCCCTGCGGACGTCGGTCTCGATCTGCGGGTCGGTGTACGGACCGGACGTGTCGTAGAGCGTGACGTCCTTGCCGTTGGTGAGGTGGACCTGGCGGACCGGCACCCGGATGTCCGGGCGGGAGCCCGCCAGGTATCCCTTGTGCCAGCCGGGCTGGCGCTCGGTCTGGCCGTCGGCGTCCTGGCTGGCGGCAGGCGTGCGTGCGTCCTGAATGGTCATGAGACCTGATCTCCCTACGCCGGCATTACCCGGTAACAGGTTCGGCGGTCGACGCAGCCTCTTCCCGTACGCATTCTCATGCGCGTACGGTGATCAGCGCCCTCTCAGCCCGGTGCTCCGAGCTCCCGCGTTGTGCAAAGGTGCCCCCACGCTAGCGTCATCTGTGGCGTGCTGAACAGTGGGCCCCCTCATCTCTTGCGATGATCTGCCGGTGACGTCCTCGCTGCAGCCCCCCACCGAGCCCACGGATCACCACGGCCACACCGGTCACGAACACGCGCCTCATGGACCCGCGGCCGGTGCCTCCCATGGTCACGCGCACGGCCACAGCCACGGCCACGGGCCGGCGGCGCCGGTCTCCAAGCACCTGCGCAAGGTCATCGCCGCCGTGCTGATCCCCTTCGCCGCCGCCGTCTTCATCGGCATGGCGGTGCTCTGGCCGGGCGGCGCCCCGGCGCACGAGCGGACCGGGGTGGGCTTCGACCGCCAGACCCAGCAGGGCACGGTCGTCGCCTTGGCGAAGGTCGACTGCAAATCGGTGAACGCCTCCCAGGTGCCGCCCACCGGCGACACCTCCACCCCCGAGGGGCGCGAGGCGCAGGCCGCGCAGTCCGGCGAGTGCAAGAAGGCGACCGTCGAGGTCGGCAGCGGGCCGGAGAAGGGCCGGGCCTTCTTCGAGATCGTCCAGCCGGGCGCGCCACGGCAGTTGGAGAAGGGCCAGGAGGTGGTGGTCGCCTACGCGCCGGACGCTCCGCGGGACCTCCAGTACTCCGTGATCGACGTGAACCGCAAGCTCCCCATGGCGCTGCTGGCCGCGATCTTCGCGGTGGCGGTCGTCGTGGTCGGGCGGATGCGCGGTCTGTTCGCGCTCATCGCGCTGGTGGTCAGCTTCGGGATCCTGACGCTGTTCATCCTCCCGGCGATCCTCCAGGGTTCGAACCCGCTGCTCGTGGCCGTCATCGGCGCCAGCGCGATCATGCTGATCGCCCTCTACATGTGCCACGGGCTGACGGCGAGGACCTCGGTCGCCGTCCTCGGCACCCTCGCCTCCCTGCTGCTGATCGGGCTGTTGGGCTCGCTGTTCATCGACTGGGCGTTCCTGAGCGGCAACACGGACGACAACACCGGTCTGATCCACGGCCTCTATCCGTCGATCGACATGAGCGGTTTGCTGCTCGCGGGTGTGATCATCGGTTCGCTCGGCGTCCTCGACGACGTGACCGTGACGCAGACCTCGGCCGTCTGGGAACTCCACCAGGCCGACCCGAAGATGGGCCCGCGGGCCCTGTACCGGGCCGCCATCCGGATCGGCCGCGACCACATCGCGTCGGTCGTCAACACCCTGGTGCTCGCGTACGCGGGTGCCGCACTGCCCCTGCTGCTGCTGTTCTCCATCGCGAACAGCAGTATGGGTTCGGTCGCCAACAGCGAGCTCGTCGCGGAGGAGATCGTACGGACGCTCGTGGGCTCGATCGGGCTCGTGGCCTCGGTCCCCGTGACGACGGCGCTCGCGGCGCTGGTGGTGTCCGCCGACCGGCCGGGACCCGAGGCCGTCAACGGGCCCGTGAAGGCCGGCCGCGGTGGGCGGGGCCGCAGGCGCAAGCGCTGACGGAACGCCGGCGGCCGCTCCTCAGCCGGCGTTCTGCTCGTTCTGCCGCGCCTCGGCGAGGATCTTGCCGAGTGCCTCGTCGAGGTTCTCCTCGAAGTCGCCGAGGTTGCGCTCCTGACCGAGCGGAACCAGCCGGTCGGTGCGGTCGAGGAACGCGACGAGCGGCGCCGCGCTCGCGCGGAACAGGGCCCGGTCACCGGCGACCTGGAGACGGATGTGGACGTCGGACAGCCCCTCCGGGTGGGTGGGCGCGATGTGCACGTCCCCGTCGCCGCACGGCTTGTTGATGCCGTCGAGCAGCAGTTCCCGGCCGAACGCCCACGTCACGGGTGCGTCTCCCGGCAGGTGGAACGTCAGGCGCACCGCGTAGGGGTCGCGGGACTCGTACCGCAGCTCCACCGGGATCCGGAACGAGAGCTCCTCGGAAACGAGGAAGCTCATCATGACCTCTGCCTGTACCGACTCGCGCATTGCCTACCCCGCTGTAGTGGAAGTGGCCAGGAATGGTCCCTCGAGGCCGTCTCACAAGGGTGGTGGAAGCGCCAGCAGATCACAAGGAGTGAGTTTTCAGATACTGATAGAGAAGGAGAGGCTGCTCAGCAGCGCGCCTACTTCCCGACGCAGTCGATCGACTACGGACAGCAACCGGTCCTCTTGGCACAGGGGTAGAGAAATGGCCATCGTCGCGGCGGTGTCTCCGGCCGTGATCGGGATGGCCGCGCACACGGTTCCGAGCGCGTACTCCTGGCGCTCGACCACGGGCTGCATCCGTTCCATGGAACCGATCCGCGCCTCCAGAGCGCCGAGGTCCCGCACGGTGTAGGGCGTGATGCCCGCGACCGGATGGCGGTCGTAGTGGTCCCTGCGCGCCCTCGCGTCGAGCTGGCCCAGCAGGCACTGCCCGACGGCGTGCGCGTGGCCGGTCTCGCGGAAGTCGGCCCATTCCTCGCAGGCCGGGCTGGCCGGGGTGTCGCAGACGCCCACGACCTCGATCTCGCCCTCGCGGTAGACCGCGAAGTAGACCGGGGCGCCGACCGCGTCGCGGAAGTGCGCGAGCGAGTCGAGGATCATGCTGCGACGTTTCTGCTGAAGTCCGGCGTCCGCCAGCCGGCCGGCCGCGTCGCCGAGCAGGAACACCCCGCTCTCCCGGCGCAGGTACCCCTCGTGGGTCAGGGTGCGCAGCAGGTGGTACGCCGTCGGGAGCGGGAGCCCGGCCTCGCGCGCCAGTTGTTTCGCCGGGGCTCCCTCGCTATGGGATCCCACCGCTTCCAGCAGCCGCAGCGCCCGCTGTACCGAACCGATGAGGGTCGGCACGCCGGCGTTGTGGACCGAAGACAATGCTCACCCCCAGGGAACGGCGCAGATCGCGACCCTATCCACCGGCCGCGTGGTGCGGGCGGTTTGGAAGGCGCCGTTCCCTCTCCTGGGTCAATCCCCGTACCGCTCCCGGGTGGAACGCCCGGGAGGGGCGGACTACCAGTTGCCGGAGGGGGACTTCGAGTCGCGGCCCGTGAACTTCTTGACCACGAAGATCAGACCGCCGACGAGGGCGACGAAGAGCAGCGCCTTGAAGACGAAGGTGATCAGCGTGCTGAGGATGCTGAGGATCACCCCGCCGAACACGAACAGCGCCAGCAGCGGAACGGCCACCCACTTGACCCACCAGGGCATGCCCGCGAACGTCGCTCGGATGCCGTCCATATCCCTACCTCTTCCTCGTCCGTGACTTCCTGCTCCGATGCTAGGAGGAGGGGGTCTCCGGCGGGGGGCCGCGAGCCCCCGGAACCCCCTGATCCGCCCCCTAGGGGGCCAGGGGGCCCGACCCTCAGCCCGGGGGCCCTCAGCCCTCCGGCGGGGAGAAGACCACCATCACCTTCAAGGGCTCGGTGATGTGGTGGAACTTGTGTGCCACCCCGGCCGGCACGTAGACGACGCTCCCGTTCGCCACCGTCGTCGTCTCGTCCCCGACCGTGATCGAGGCGCGCCCGCTCACCACGAAGTAGACCTCGTCCTGCCGGTGCGGCTGCTGCGGATCGCTCTGTCCGGCGTCCAGGGCGTACAGCCCCACCGACATGTTCCGCTCGCGCAGGAACTGGAGGTAGGCGCCGTCATTGGCGGCCCGCTCCGCTTCGAGCTCATCCAGCCTGAAGGCCTTCATCCTTGTCGTGCCCCTTGCCCTTGCTCGGTGCCGCCGTGGGATCCGCTGATCTGCCGATGTCCCACCGGGATCTTCTCTGCCACGATCAGACACATGACGAATTTCGTAGTCAAGACGCTCGCCAACGCGGCGGCCCTGGCCGTCGCCGTCTGGCTGCTCTCCGGAATCACCCTCGACGACGGCAGCAGCACGGGCCGACGGGCGCTCTCCCTGATCCTGGTGGCGCTGGTCTTCGGCCTCGTCAACCTGATCGTCAAGCCCGTGGTGAAGCTGCTGTCGTTCCCGCTGTTCGTCCTCACCCTCGGTCTGTTCACCCTCGTGGTGAACGCGCTCATGCTGATGCTGACCTCGTGGCTGGCCAAGCAGTTCGACCTCAGCTTCCACGTGGACGGCTTCTGGACCGCGGTCCTCGGCGGACTCATCATCTCCATCGTCTCGTGGGCCGTGAACCTGGCCCTCCCCGACAAGAACTGAGCGGCCCGCCGTGTACCGCGTGTGCTTCGTCTGCACCGGCAACATATGCCGCTCCCCCATGGCCGAATCCGTCTTCCGTTCCCACGTCGCCGCCGCCGGCCTCGACGGCCTGGTCGAGGTGGACAGCGCGGGCACCGGCGGCTGGCACGAGGGCGACGGCGCCGACCCGCGCACCGTCGCCGTCCTGGAGGCCGCCGGGTACGAGCAGGACCACCGGGCCCGGCAATTCCGGGCCTCCTGGTTCGACCGCCTCGACCTGGTCATCGCCCTCGACGCCGGCCACCTGCGGGACCTGCGCGCCCTCGCCCCGAACCCGCGGGCCGCCGCCAAGGTCCGGCTGCTGCGCTCGTACGACGAGGCGCGGGAGGAACTCGACGTGCCGGACCCGTACTACGGCTCCTTCGACGGGTTCGAGGAGTGCCTGGAGCTGGTGGAGGCCGCGAGCCCCGGCCTGCTGGACGCCGTACGCGCAGCCCTGAAGGAGACCACCCCGTGAACGATCACCCCGCAGGCGGACCCCCCGCCGCCAGCCGGTACGCCGACGCCACCCGCGCCGTGCGGGCCGGCCTGCCCGAAGCCGTGAAGAACGAGCCGCCGCTGCCCGGGCCGGTCTTCGCCGCCCACTTCCACCTCCCCGGTGACGTGGCGGGCCCGTACACCTACGGCCGCGACACCAACCCCACCTGGACCCTGCTGGAACGCGCCATCGGGGAACTGGAGGCGCCCGGCGGGGACGTGGACACCATCGTCTTCGCCTCCGGCATGGCCGCGGTCTCCGCCGTGCTGCTCTCCCAGGCCCGCAGCGGCGACACCGTCGTCCTGCCCGACGACGGCTACCAGGCGCTCCCCCTGGTCCGCGAGCAGCTGGAGGCGTACGGGATCCACGTGCGCACCGCGCCGACGGGCGGGGAAGCGCAGCTCGGCGCGCTCGACGGGGCCCGGCTCCTGTGGATCGAGACCCCCTCCAACCCGGGGCTCGACGTCTGCGACGTACGTCGTCTGGTGGCGGCCGCGCACGAGGGCGGCACCCTGGTCGCCGTCGACAACACCCTCGCCACCCCCCTCGGGCAACGGCCCCTGGAGCTGGGCGCGGACTTCTCCGTCGCCAGCGGCACCAAGGGCCTCACCGGCCACGGCGACCTGCTCCTCGGCTACGTCGTCTGCCGCGACCCCGCCCTGGCCGCGGGCGTCCGCCGCTGGCGCAAGATCGTCGGCGCGGTCCCGGGTCCGATGGAAGCCTGGCTCGCCCACCGTTCGCTGGCCACCATCCAGCTGCGGGCCCAGCGCCAGTGGGGCAACGCCCTGGCCGTGGCCCAAGCCCTGGCCGGCCGGCCCGAGGTGACCGGGCTGCGCTACCCGGGCCTCCCCTCGGACCCCTCGCACGAGACGGCGGCCCGGCAGATGACCGGGTTCGGTTCGGTCGTCTCCTTCGTGCTGCCCGACCGGGGGCACGCGGAACGCTTCATGGACGCTCTGCACCTGGTGGAGGACGCCACGAGTTTCGGCGGAGTACGGTCCACCGCGGAGCGGCGCGGACGCTGGGGCGGCGACGCCGTGCCGGAGGGGTTCATCCGCTTCTCCGCCGGCGCCGAAGACCCCGCGGACCTGGTCGCGGACGTCCTGCGGGCCCTTGCCCTGTCCGGCCCCGGAGCCTGAACGGCAACGGGGGAACGCGGTCCGAGCCTCCCCCCTGGTGGCTCGGACCGCCCCGGGTTCCGTACCAGAAGAACCACGTTCACAAGGCTAATTGACTCAGCGTCAGAGTCCAATCACGGTAACGACAGGGGCCTATCGGGATATTTATAGTTGAAGGCCCCCACCGAGAGGTGCCGCCATGGACCTGGCCCTGCTGCGCACCTTCGTCGCCGTCCACCGGGCCGGCTCCTTCACCCGGGCCGCCGCGCTGCTCGGGCTGTCCCAGCCCGCCGTCACCTCACAGATCCGCACCCTGGAGCGACAGCTCGGCCGGCCCCTGTTCCACCGCCGGGCCCGCGGGGTCACGCCCACCGCCGTCGGCGACGAGCTGGCCCACAAGGCGGCCCCGCACCTGGACGCGCTGCTGCGGATCGCCGAAACCGAGCGCGAGGCCAGCGGCACCTCGCGCACCCTGCACCTCGCCGGTCCCCCCGAATTCCTGTGCCTGCGGGTGCTCCCCGCCCTCGCGCCCCTGGTCGGGCAGGGACAGAGCCTGCGCACCGCCCTCACCCCCGACGCCCGGGAGAGCCTGGACGGGCTGGCCGCCGGGCAGCACGACCTCGTCGTCACCACCTCCCGGCCGCGCGGCGCGCTGTTCACCACCAGCCCGCTCTGCGACGAGGAGCTGGTCCTGGTCGCGGCTCCGTACTGGGCCGCGCTGACCGACCCGGCCGAACTGCGCGCGAAGGGGCCGGAGGCCCTCGACGGGATCCCGGTCGTCGAGGTCCACGAGAGCCTGCCGCTGGTCACGCGGTACTGGGCCACCGTGTTCGACTCCGTGCCCGAGTGCGCCGCCACCGTCGTCGTGCCCGATCTGCGGGCGGTACGGGACTGCGTGCGCGCCGGAGCCGGCCTCGCCGTCCTGCCCCGCTACCTGTGCCACGACGCCCTCGACCGCGGGGAGGCCGTCGCCCTGCTGGAACCCGCCCTGCCGCCGCTGCGGACCTGGTTCCTCGCCGTACGGACCGGCAGCCTGGCCCTCGCGCACCTCGCCCGCGCCCACGACCGCCTGCTGCGCGCCGCCGCGCTCTGGTGAGCCGCCGGGTTCCGGACCGTGGCGCGTTTGCGAACCCGCGTCCTGGGCCACTCTTCTCCCATGACCGAACGCCCCGTGGTCAAACGCACCGCCCGCGCGATCCTGCTCGACGGTGACGACCTGATCCTCATCAAACGCACCAAGCCCGGCGTCGACCCGTACTGGCTCACGCCGGGCGGGGGAGTGGAGGTTTCCGACGCCACCGTCGTCGATGCCCTCCACCGAGAGCTCCACGAGGAGCTCGGCGCCAAGATCACCGACGTGGTGCCCTGTTTCGTCGACACCGTCGAGCACATCGCCTCCGGCGGCGTGACCGGCGTGAAGGTGCAGCACTTCTTCGTCTGCCACCTGGAGTCGATGGACCTCGCCCAACGGCACGGACCCGAGATCGACGAGCCCGAGGGCGAGTACGAGATCGTCCGTGTGCCCTTCAGCCGGGTCGGCATCGCCGCCGTCCACCTGGTCCCGCTCTCCCTGCGTCACTACCTCGACGGCAACATCGAGGGGGTGCGTGCGATGCACGCCCCCGACCTGGGCTGACCGCCGAGGGGAGCGGGCGGGCCCGGACCGGTCTCAGCCGGCCGCGCCCGCCAGCTCCTCGATCGCGTCGTGCCGGATGCGCTCCCCGGGGATCCCGATGCGCTTGAGGGCGTCGACGCCGTTGCGGATCATCGCGGGCGGCCCCGAGACGAAGGCGTCGTAGGAACTCCACGGCCCGTGCTCGCCGACCGCCTGCGGCAACTGGCCCGCCAGCCCCTCGCCGACCACCGGGCGCACCGACAGCCACGGGTGGGAACGCTGCAGGCCGAGCAGGGTGTCCTTGTCGTAGAGGCCGTGGTCGCTGCGCGCCCCGAAGAAGACCTCCATCGGACGCCGTTCGCCGTGTCCGGCCACGTCCTCGATGAGTGCCTTGATCGGAGCGATGCCGGTTCCCCCGCCCAGGCACAGCATCCCGTTGTCGGTGCTGTGGTCCACCACCATCGACCCGGCGGGCGGTCCCAGCCGCAGTACGTCGCCGGGCCGGGCGTGGCGCACCAGGGCGTTGGAGACCCAGCCCGCGGGGACGGCCTTGACGTGGAAGGACAGCAGGCCGTCGGCGCGCGGGGCCGAGGCGAAGGAGTAGTGCCGCCACACCCGGGGCCACCACGGGGTCTCCAGGCTCGTGTACTGCCCGGCGAGGAAGGGGTAGGGCTGGTCGGGGCGGACCGTCAGCACCGCGATGTCCGAGGTGCGCAGGTCGTGGGAGACCACCTCCGCGTGCCACCAGGCCGGGGTGGCCGCGTCCTCGGCCGCGGCGTCGATCATGATCTGGGAGATCGCGGTGTAGGCGCGCACCCATGCCGCCTCGGTCTCCGGACCCCAGCTGCGTTCCGCGTACCGGGCCAGGGCCCCGAGAAGGGCCTCGCCCACCGCCGGGTAGTGGCCGGCCATGGTGCCGTACTTGCGGTGGCCGGTGCCGAGACGGCGCAGGTACGGGGTCAGCACCGCCGGGTCGTCGATGTGCTCGGCCGCGGTGAGCAGTGCCTTCAGCAGCCGGTCCCGCTGGGTGTCCATGGCCACGGGGAACATGTCCCGGACCTCCGGATGGCCCGTGAAGAACAGGGCGTAGAAGTACGACGTCACCCTGTCGGCGACGGGTGCGATCTCCGTGAGGGTCCGGCGGATGAGCACGGCGTCCGGGGAGGGTTCGATCGCACCGTCCCCGGACGGTATCCGGCCCGTCGGTCTGGCCGATCTGGTGGGCGGAGCGTCCATGCGGTGCCTCGCTTCGAGCATCTCGGTCGGTCTGCACGCGCCACGGCCTCGAATCCGTGGTTCCGGGTTTCACAGCGTGCCAGCCGCCCGAAGGCACTGCGGGGGAATGGGGAAAACCCGGGTTCGGGCGCCCCTTCCCCCCTAAGATGCTTCGGCCCCCGGGCGGCCCGGGCCCAGAAGCCGATAGGCCTCCCGCAGGTCACGGCCCTCGTAGACGTGCGTCGCCCGTTCGGCCAGATAGGGCCGGGCGTTGACCGCCACCGAGCGCGGCACCGCCTCGAAGAGCACCGCGTCGGTCATGGAATCCCCGTAGGCCACGCAGTCCCGCCGGGTCACCCCGAACCGCTCGCAGAGCCGTTCCGCGACGTCCACCTTGGCCTCGGGGGTCAAGATCCCCGCCACCTCGACGGGGCGGGTGAACGGCACCTCCGGGAAGACGGACCCGTGCGCGGCGTGTGCGCCCCACTC
Source organism: Streptomyces sp. NPDC048507 (assembly GCF_043199995.1). Classification (NCBI taxonomy): domain Bacteria; kingdom Bacillati; phylum Actinomycetota; class Actinomycetes; order Kitasatosporales; family Streptomycetaceae; genus Streptomyces; species Streptomyces sp. NPDC048507. The sequence goes on from NZ_JBICWZ010000004.1 coordinate 197,292, forward strand.
CAGGAGCAGCTCGACGAAGAAGGACGGCGACAGCGAGATGACCGCGCAGTAGTCGCCGCGCTCGCGGATCTCCTGCCAGACCTCCCGGATGCCCGACAGCCAGGGGGAGCCGTCGAAGGCGGCACGGACGTGTGCGGGCGTCAGGTCCGCCCACAGCAGATGGGCGGCCACCGAGAACTCGTGCGGGCCGATCTCCCGCGCGCCGAAGGCCCGCTCCAGTTCGGCGATCTCGGCCGCCTTGCCGAGCTGCCGGGAGATCTCCACGGGCGCGGCCGACCCGTACATCAGCGTTCCGTCGAGATCGAAGAGGTGCAGCAGCGTCATGGTTGCCGAGGCTAGTCCCGGTGTTTCACGTGAAACAATGCCGTTTCACGTGAAACGGCCGCCCCGGCGCCGGGTGCCGGCCGGTGTTTCACGTGAAACACCGACCTGACCGACCTTCCGAATCCCCTGGACGCCTCCCGAGCGGATGATCCACTCTGGGCCGGTGACACCATCACCACTCACCGGCCTGCCCATTCGCGCGCTGCACCCGGACGACCTCCGTCACTGCGCCGACCTGTCCGAGGACCGCGGCTGGCCCCGCGAAGACCACAAGTGGGGACTGCTCCTCGCGGCCGGAACCGGCTACGGCGTCGACGCACCCGACGGCCGGGGGCTGGCCGCGGCCTGTGTCGTCACCCGTTACGGGTACGGCCCGGCCACACCGGAGCTCGCCGCCATCGGCATGGTGCTCGTCGCCGACCGGTACGCCCGCCAGGGCCTCGGGCGCCGCCTCATGGCGCACGTCTGCGACGACGTCCTCGCCGGCGTCCCGCTCACCCTGCACGCCACCCCGTACGGACGCCCGCTCTACGAGGAGCTCGGCTTCGACACGACCGGCCGCGCGGAAATGGTCCGGGGCCCGTTCCTGCCCGAGCCCGATGGCACCCCGGCCGTCCCGGTCCGGCCGGCCAGGGCCGAGGACCTGGCCCGGATCCTGCGGCTGGACACGGAGGTGTTCGGCGCCGACCGGACCCACATGATCACGCGGCTGCCCGCCTTCGCCGACAAGGTGCTCGTGGCGGAGGACGGCTCCGGCTCGCTCATCGGTTACGCGGCCCTCTGGCCCAACATGGACACCCATGTCGTCGGCCCGCTGATCGCCCGTGACACCGCCACGGCCCGGGCCCTGGTGACCGCGCTGGCCGCCACCACCGACCGGCCCCTGCGCACGGACGTCGACGTCCGCCACGAGGAACTGCTCACGTGGCTCAAGGCCCGGGGCCTGGAATCCCTGGCGTTCAACGCCGTGATGACCCGGGACGTCCCCGGTCTTCCCGGCGACTGGACCCGGCGCTGGGCCCCGCTGACCGTCGCCGCGGGCTGAACGAGTACGGCCCGATCCAGGGGCCGGAAAACAGACAGGAAGGCATTCCCATGACCGAAACCCCCGAGCTGGCCATCCGGCCCGCCACCGAGGCGGACCTGCCCGCCATCGTCGCCATGCTGGCCGACGACCCGCTGGGCGCCACCCGGGAGTCCCCGGAGGACCTGACCCCGTACGTCGCCGCCCTGAAGCGGCTGACCGACGACCCCTGCCAGCACGTGGTCGTCGCCGTCCGCGGCGACCGCGTGGTGGGCACCCTCCAGCTCACGATCGTGCCGGGCCTCTCCCGCAAGGGAGCCACCCGTTCGATCATCGAGGGAGTGCGGGTGCACGCCGACGAGCGCGGCAGCGGTCTGGGCACCCGGTTCGTCGAATGGGCCGTGGAGCGGTCCCGGGCCGAGAACTGCCAGCTGGTCCAGCTCACCTCGGACGTCACGCGCACCGACGCCCACCGGTTCTACGAGCGGCTCGGCTTCACCGCGTCCCACGTGGGGTTCAAGCTCCAGCTCTGACGGGTCCGGGCGCGCGCCGGGCCGCTGTCGGCGGCCCGGCCTACCATCCGGAGGATGAGCCGCAGCCTCCCCCTCGTCACCGCCGCCGAACGCCGCGACCGGCTTGGCCGGCGCCACTGCCTGGCTCCGTCGGCCCGTGCGGCGTCCGCGGTCCTGGCGGCGGACGCCGTCGTCGCCCTCCACGCCACCGACGCCGCCACCGTCTACCTCTCCGCCCGCGCCCGCCTCGGCGGCGGCGGGCCGGCGGAGGTCGAGCGGGCTCTGTACGAGGACGTCAGCCTGGTCCGCCTGCTCAGCATGCGCAACACCCTGTTCGCCGTGTCCGCCGAGTCCGCCCCGTACGTGGACTCCTCCACCGCACGGGGGATCGCCGCCAGGGAACGCAGGAGCCTGCTCAAGCACCTCGCCGAGGACGGCGGGGGCCTCGACGCCGACTGGCTGGCCTCGGCCGAAGCAGCGGCGCTCGACGCCCTCGACACCGGTGGGCCCGCCACCGGGAGCCAGCTCTCGGCGGCGGTCCCCGCGCTCCGGCAGAAGATCACCATCGGCCGGGGCAAGAAGTACGAGGCCCGGACGGGCGTCGCCACCCGGGTGATCCGGCTGCTGGCCGCCGACGGCCGCATCCGCCGGGACCGGCCTCGCGGAACGTGGACATCCAGCCAGTTCCGCTGGGTCCACACCCTGCCCTGGCCCTCCGTACCCGCCGCGGAGGCCCGCGCCGAGCTCGCCCGCCGCTGGCTGCGCTCCTACGGACCCGCCACCGAGGCCGACCTCAAGTGGTGGACCGGCTGGACCCTCACCGAGGTGCGCACGGCACTGGCCGCCGTCGGACCCGAGGAGGTCCGGCTCGACGACGGCAGGACCGCGCTCGTCTCACCCGGTGACACCGCTCCGGAACCGGCCCCGGAGCCCTGGGCGGCGCTGCTTCCGGGTCTGGACCCCAGCGGTATGGGCTGGGCCGACCGGAGCTTCCACCTCGACCCCGCCCACCGGCCCGCCCTGTTCGACTACGCCGGGAACATCGGTCCGACCGTGTGGTGGAACGGCGAGATCATCGGCGGCTGGGCCCAGCGGCCCGACGGCGAGGTCGTGTGGCGGCTGCTCACCGACCCCGGCCGGGAAGCCGCGGACGCGGTCGCGGCGGAGGCCGCCCGGCTCGCCGACTGGGTGGGCGCCGCCCGTGTCACCCCGCGGTTCCGCACCCCTCTGGAGCGCGAACTCACCGCCTGAGCGGGCCCGTCAGCCGATGCCGCGCCAGCCCTGCGGGTCCGTCCCGCCGGGCACCGGGACCTCCGGGTCGTAGGGCTCGCGCGTGAACACGAACGAGCCGAGGTCCAGATGGCTCGGCGTACCGTCCCCGCGGCGGACGGCACGCAGGGTCTCCCCCGCGTAATAGCCCGTCAGTCCCGTCCAGCTGCCGTCCGGTTCGGCGCGGAAGCGGGCCGCGCGCCCGCTCGTGCCCGCCGGGGCCAGCTCCAGCGAGCCGTCCGCGCGCAGCCGCAGCACGTGCGCCGCGGTGCCCCAGTACCAGAGCCCGGCCAGTTCCAGCGGTACGGCGTCGGACGCGCGGAACGGCCGCCACGGCTCGGGGAACCGCGGCTCCGCGTCCGCGACGATCCCGATCAGGTCGGTGGCCACCGTCGAAGCGGGCACTCCCGAGGTGCAGTTGGACAGGACCACCGCCGCCAGGTCCTCCTCCTCGCTCAGCCACAGCCCCGCGACGAATCCCGGCAGGGAGCCGCCGTGACCCGCGAGCCGTCGGCCGCCGGTGTCGCTCAGCTGGAGACCCAGCCCGTAACCGCCTTCGACGGTGCCGGGCGCGGAGGTGGCGGCCTGGGCGCGCATCTCCCGTACGCTCGCCGCGCTGAGCACCCGCTCGTCGCCGTGCAGCAGGAAGTCCGCGAACCGCGCCAGGTCCCGGGGCGTGGACCACAGCTGTCCGGCCGCGGCCATCACGCCGAGGTCCTCCGAGGGCTCCGGCGCCATCAGGTCCGCCCACGGATGCACCGCCCAGCCCCCGGCGTGCGGGGCGCGCGGCTCACCGCTCGTGCGGTGCAGGCCCAGCGGCTCCAGCACCTCGGCCCGCAGCACCTCTTCCCAGGGCTTCCCGCGCAGCGCCTCCACGAGCGAACCCAGCAGCGTGTAACCGGGGTTCGAGTAGTGGAAGACGCGTCCGGGCGCGTGCCGGAAGGGATCCTCGCCCAGCACCTCGGCCAGCCCGGGACGCAGGGCCGCCGACGAGCGTTCCCACCATTCGCCGGGGGTTTCGGCCGCCAGTCCGCCCGTGTGGGCGAGCAGTTGGGCGACGGTCACCGCGTCGGCGGCGGTCCCGGGCAGATGCCGGCCCAACGGGTCCGACAGGTCCAGCAGCCCCTCGTCCCGCAGCCGCATCACCAGTACGGCCGTGAAGGTCTTGGTGATCGACCCGATCCGGTACTGCACGTCTCCGTCCGGTCCGTGGCCCGCGACGGAGGTGGCGGACCCTTCCCAGACCAGCTCCCCGCCGCGCGAGACGGCCGCCACCAGCGACGGGGTCCGCCCCTCGCTCTGCGCCACGGCGATCCGGTGCCTCAGCGCGCGGCGGGTGGAGGGCAGCAGTTCCAGATCTTCAGAAAGGGCGTCCATGATCGGATGCTACGTGTTGGCCATGTCCACGAACCGCGAATAGTGGCCCTGGAAGGCCACGGTGATGGTGGCCGTCGGGCCGTTGCGGTGCTTGGCCACGATCAGGTCCGCCTCGCCCGCGCGGGGGGACTCCTTCTCGTACGCGTCCTCACGGTGCAGCAGGATCACCATGTCGGCGTCCTGCTCGATCGAACCGGACTCACGCAGGTCGGAGACCATCGGCTTCTTGTCGGTGCGCTGCTCGGGGCCACGGTTCAGCTGCGACAGCGCGATCACCGGCACCTCCAGCTCCTTGGCGAGGAGCTTGAGGTTTCGGGACATGTCCGAGACCTCCTGCTGACGGCTCTCGGGCCGGCGCGAGCCGCCCGACTGCATCAGCTGGAGGTAGTCGATGACGACGAGCGAGAGGTCGCTGCGCTGCTTGAGCCGACGGCACTTGGCGCGGATCTCCATCATCGACAGGTTGGGGGAGTCGTCGATGTACAGCGGGGCGGCCGAGACGTCGGGCATGCGGCGGGCGAGCCGGGTCCAGTCGTCGTCGGTCATGGTGCCCGAACGCATGTGGTGCAGGGCCACCCGGGCTTCGGCCGACAGGAGGCGCATCGCGATCTCGTTGCGGCCCATTTCGAGGGAGAAGATGACGCTGGGCAGGTTGCTCTTGATCGAGCAGGCCCGGGCGAAGTCCAGGGCGAGCGTCGACTTGCCCATCGCGGGACGGGCCGCGATGACGATCATCTGGCCCGGGTGCAGGCCGTTGGTGAGTGAGTCGAGGTCGGTGAAGCCGGTGGGCACGCCCGACATCTGGCCGGAGCGCGATCCGATCGCCTCGATCTCGTCGAGCGCGCCCTCCATGATGTCGCCCAGCGGCAGGTAGTCCTCGGAGGTCCGCTGTTCGGTGACGGCGTAGATCTCCGCCTGGGCGCTGTTGACGATCTCGTCGACGTCGCCGTCCGCCGCGTACCCCATCTGCGTGATCTTCGTACCGGCCGCGACCAGGCGGCGCAGGACGGCCCGCTCGTGGACGATCTCCGCGTAGTACTCGGCGTTCGCCGCCGTCGGCACGGACTGCACGAGAGTGTGCAGGTAGGAGGCCCCGCCCACCTTGCTGATCTCGCCGCGCCGGGTGAGCTCGGCACCGACCGTGATGGGGTCGGCCGGCTCGCCCTTGGCGTACAGGTCGAGGATGGCCTGGTAGATCGTTTCGTGCGAGGGCCGGTAGAAGTCGTGGCCCTTGAGGACCTCGACCACGTCCGCGATGGCGTCCTTGGACAGCAGCATGCCGCCCAGGACCGACTGTTCGGCATCGAGGTCCTGGGGCGGGACGCGCTCGAAGCCGCCTCCGCCGCCGTCCCAGGAGCCGCTGTCGCGACCCCGGTCGTCCCGGTCGTCCCCGCGGCCGCGGCCCTCGCCGTTGCGGCGGGTACGGGCGGGCAGACGGTCACTGGGACCAGTGTCGGCCCAGGGGTCGTCCGTGGGCTCGGGCATGCTCACCGGGCCGCCTCCTCCCGTCCGCAACGCGGACCTCGCCGTGTCACTCTTTCTACGACACGGCTCTGACATTCGGGGCGCCCGAACCGGCTCTCGGCGCGTCGGGCAACGCCCAACGGTAGGCCCGCGGGCGACGTCAGCCAATCTGGTTATCCACAGGCTGTGTGGATGAGATGTGGACGACGGAGCGAATGCTGTGGGTAACTCCCCCGAAGCTGTGCACGGAGCGGGGGACGACGCTGTGGACAAAATCACCAACCCCGCCCCCTCACCCCACTGACCTGCGATTTTCATGCTCCCCGGCTGTGGGAAAGAAAATTCTTGGCCACTGTCTCAAGATCGCCTCCAACGGGTTGTGGGGAACGCCCAAGTCAGCGCCCAGGTAAGGATCAAAAGACAATTGCATCTCTTACCTGTGGAAGATTAGATTGGACCCATGACACAGGCTCCCCCAGCGCCGAAGGCCGCCCCCAGACGGCACGACCGCGAGATCCTCACCCTCGCCGTCCCGGCGTTCGGCGCCCTCGTCGCCGAGCCCCTCTTCGTGATGGCGGACAGCGCCATCGTCGGACACCTCGGCACCCCCCAGCTGGCCGGACTGGGCATCGCCGCCGCCCTGCTCACCACCGCCGTGAGCGTCTTCGTCTTCCTCGCCTACGCCACCACCGCGGCCGTCGCCCGGCGGGTCGGCGCGGGCGACCTCCAGGCGGCGATCCGGCAGGGAATGGACGGCATCTGGCTCGCCCTGCTGCTCGGCGCTGCCGTCATCGCCGTGGTGCTGCCCACCGCCCCCTGGCTGATCTCCCTCTTCGGCGCCTCCGACACCGTCGCCCCGTACGCGGTGACGTACCTGCGGATCTCCGCCCTGGGCATCCCCGCCATGCTCGTCGTACTGGCCGCCACCGGCGTCATCCGCGGCCTCCAGGACACCCGTACCCCGCTCTACGTGGCCATCGGCGGCTTCGCCCTCAACGGCGGCCTGAACGTGGCCCTCGTCTACGGCGCGGGCCTCGGCATCGCCGGATCGGCCTGGGGCACCGTCATCGCCCAGTGCGCCATGGCCGCCGCCTACCTCGTCGTGGTCGTCCGCGGAGCCCGCCGCCACCGCGCCTCCCTCCGACCGGACCCCGCCGGGATCAGGGCCTGCGCCCAGGCCGGCGCACCCCTGCTGGTCCGCACCCTCTCCCTGCGCGCCATCCTGATGATCGCCACCGCGGTGGCCGCCCGGCTGGGCGACGCGGACATCGCCGCCCACCAGATCCTGCTGTCCCTGTGGAGCCTGCTCGCCTTCGCCCTGGACGCCATCGCGATAGCCGGGCAGGCCATCATCGGCCGCTACCTCGGCGCGGGGGACACCTCGGGCGCGAAGGCCGTCTGCCGCCGCATGGTCCAGTGGGGCATCGCCGCGGGCCTCGTCCTGGGCCTGCTGGTCGTGCTGGTCCGGCCCGTCCTCATCCCGCTCTTCACCGGTGACCCGGCCGTCGAGGACGCCCTGCTGCCCGCCCTGCTCGTCGTGGCCCTGGCCCAGCCCGTCTGCGGAGTGGTCTTCGTCCTGGACGGCGTGCTCATGGGAGCCGGAGACGGGCCCTACCTCGCCCGGGCGATGCTGGTGACGCTCGCGGTCTTCATACCCGCCGCCCTGCTCGTTCCGGCCCTCGGCGGCGGTCTGAGCGCCCTCTGGTGGGCCATGACCCTGATGATGCTGGTCCGGATGGTCACCCTCCAGCTGCGGGCCCGCTCGGGGCGCTGGCTGGTCGCGGGGGCCACCCGCTGACGTTTCACGTGAAACATCGCGTGGACCGACATGCGCAGCTCCGCGTGGAACATCCCGTGGAGCGATGTTTCACGTGAAACGAAGAAGGGCCGCACCCCAGCGGGGTGCGGCCCTTCATGCGCTGCCCTTAGGCGGCGACGACCTCGATGCCCACGTTCGCGGCGACCTCGGCGTGCAGACGCACGGAGACCTGGTACGAACCGAGGGTCTTGATCGGGGAGCCCAGCTCCACGCGACGCTTGTCGACCTTCGGGCCACCGGACGCCTCGATCGCCGAAGCGATGTCGGACGGCGTCACGGAGCCGAACAGACGGCCGGCGTCACCCGCGCGGGTGGCCAGACGGACCTTGACGGCCTCGAGCTTGGCCTTAAACTCGTTGGCCTGCTCGATGGTCGCGATCTCGTGGATCTTGCGGGCGCGGCGGATCTGCGCCACGTCCTTCTCGCCACCCTTGGTCCAGCGGATCGCGAAACCACGCGGGACCAGGTAGTTGCGAGCGTAACCGTCCTTGACGTCGACGACATCGCCGGCGGTGCCGAGGCCAGAGACCTCGTGGGTCAGGATGATCTTCATTGTTCGGTCACCCTTTCCTTATCGCGCGGTGGACGTGTAGGGCAGCAGCGCCATCTCACGGCTGTTCTTGACTGCCGTGGCGACGTCACGCTGGTGCTGCGTGCAGTTGCCGGTGACGCGGCGGGCACGGATCTTGCCACGGTCGGAAATGAACTTCCGCAGCATGTTCGTGTCCTTGTAGTCCACGTACGCGGTCTTGTCCTTGCAGAAAGCGCAGACCTTCTTCTTAGGCTTGCGCACAGGCGGCTTCGCCATTGTGTCTCTCCTGTGAAATCAAGAAGTGGGGGTGCGAGCTGCCTTAGAAGGGCGGCTCGTCCGAGTAGCCACCGCCGGAGCCGCCGGAGCTTCCGCCCCAGCCGCCACCGCCGCCGCCCTGCTGCTGCTGGCCGCCGGCCGGCGCACTGGACGCCCACGGGTCGTCGGAGGGAGCTCCGCCGCCCTGGGGGGCGCCGCCACCGGGGGCTCCGCCCCAGTTGCCACCGCCGCCGCCCTGCTGCTGACCGCCGCCGTATCCACCCTGGCCACCGCGACCCGTGGTCTTGGTGACCTTGGACGTGGCGTTCTTCAGGCTGGGGCCGACTTCCTCGACGTCCAGCTCGTAGACCGTGCGCTTGACACCCTCACGGTCTTCGTACGACCGCTGCTTCAGCCGGCCCTGCACGATGACGCGCATGCCTCGCTGGAGCGACTCGGCGACGTTCTCCGCCGCCTGGCGCCAGACCGAGCAGGTCAGGAACAGGCTTTCGCCGTCCTTCCACTCATTGGTCTGCTTGTCGAAGGTGCGGGGAGTGGACGCGACACGGAACTTCGCGACCGCCGCACCCGAGGGGGTGAAGCGCAGCTCGGGGTCGTCGACGAGATTGCCGACGACCGTGATGACGGTCTCGCCTGCCATGGATGAACCTCTCGGCGGGGATTGCTGCTGGGCTGCTGTGCTACTCGGTCCCGATTACCGCTGAACCGAAGTTCAGTGGGTCTCGGGGCGAAGGACCTTGGTCCGGAGAACCGACTCGTTCAGGTTCATCTGTCGGTCAAGCTCCTTGACGACCGCAGGCTCGGCCTGGAGGTCGATGACCGAGTAGATGCCCTCGGGCTTCTTCTTGATCTCGTAAGCGAGACGACGACGGCCCCAGGTGTCGACCTTCTCGACCTTTCCGTTGCCCTCACGGACGACGGAGAGGAAGTTCTCGATCAGCGGGGAGACAGCGCGCTCCTCGAGATCGGGGTCGAGGATGACCATCACTTCGTAGTGACGCATGTGGAACCCACCTCCTTTGGACTCAGCGGCCACGGTCGTTCCGTGGCAGGAGGGTCGTGATGCGTGACGCACGGCGTCCGAGAGCAGACACCGCGCAGACCGTACAGACTACCCCGTCGACTCCTTCCGGTTGAAATCCGGCAGGAGAGGGCCACAATCTGTAAGCACCGGGTGTGCTCGGTGCTATGTCCTCCGGCTCCCGCCGGGGGCGGCCCCGCAGCACCGCTCTGCTGCAGCCAGGAGGTGCCTTCCGATGGCACAGGCAATGCGTCGCCAGTCCTCCCAGTCGATCTCGCTGTTCTCCACCGACGGCAAGCCCCACCCGCTCCAGGACACCCTGATGGCGGTCACCCTCGTCCTCGGCGCCGTGGCGTTCGTCACTGCGTTCTTCCACAATCTGCACCTGCTCAGCTCGTGGACGGGGCTGGTCGGCATCGCGACCGGGCTCTACGGCCAGTTCATCTCGGTCACGACACGCGAGCGCTTCGCACTGATCATCGGCCTTGGCGCGTCTGCCATCGGCTTCTTCCTCGGCATGGCGCACGGAGGCCTCTTCGGCGGCTGGCTGGGCTGACCGGGGGACCTCCGCGACGGGGCGCCGGCCTGACACCGGCCGGGGCTCCGGCCCGTCCCCCATAAGGGTGGCGCCCCCGTCGCAGTAGGCTTCGCGCCATAGCCAGCGAAGCCGCCGGAGGAGACACCCCGCATGAGCCTGTCCCTGAGCACCATCAGCCGAGAGCAGCATCTGGCCTACCTCCAGAGCCTGCCCTCGGCTAGCCACTGCCAGGTCCCGGCATGGGCCGACGTCAAGAACGAGTGGCGCTCGGAGAACCTCGGCTGGTTCAACCAGTCCGGCGAACTCGTCGGTGCCGCTCTCGTGTTGTACCGGCAGCTGCCCAAGGTGAAGCGCTACCTCGCGTACCTCCCCGAGGGCCCGGTCATCAACTGGTACGCCCCGAACCTGGAGGAGTGGCTCCAGCCGATGCTGGCGCACCTGAAGAACCAGGGCGCCTTCACCGTGAAGATGGGCCCGCCCGTCGTCATCCGCCGCTGGAACTCCGCCGCCATCAAGGCCGGCATCCAGGACCCGGACGTCAAGCGCCTGCGGGACGTGGAGGCTTCGGTCATCGAGCCCCGCGCCTTCGAGGTGTCCGACAAGCTGCGCCGCATGGGCTGGCAGCAGGCCGAGGACGGCGGCGCCGGCTTCGGCGACGTCCAGCCGCGCTACGTCTTCCAGGTGCCGCTGGCGAACCGTTCGCTGGACGACGTCCTCAAGGGCTTCAACCAGCTGTGGCGCCGCAACATCAAGAAGGCCGAGAAGGCCGGCGTCGAGGTCGTCCAGGGCGGCTACGACGACCTGCCGACCTGGCAGTACCTGTACGAGATCACGGCCGAGCGCGACAAGTTCCGCCCGCGCCCGCTCAGCTACTTCCAGCGCCAGTGGACGGCCCTCAACTCCGAGGACCCCAACCGCATGCGCCTGTACATCGCCCAGCACGAGGGCGAGCCGCTGGCCGCCGCCACGATGCTCACCGTCGGGCAGCACGTCTGGTACTCGTACGGCGCCTCCGCCAACCACAAGCGCGAGGTCCGGCCCTCGAACGCGATGCAGTGGCGCATGCTGCGCGACTCGTACGCGCTCGGCGCGAGCGTCTACGACCTGCGCGGCATCAGCGACACGCTGGACGAGAACGACCACCTGTTCGGCCTGATCCAGTTCAAGGTCGGCACGGGCGGCGAGGCGGTCGAGTACGTCGGCGAGTGGGACTTCCCGCTCAACAAGGTGCTGCACAAGGCGCTCGACATCTACATGTCCCGCCGCTGACCCCGCCCCACCCCCGCACATCGCACCGCTGCACCAAGCAGCTTTCCCAGAGAGGCTCCGGACGGGCATGGCGCTCACGCTCTACGTCGACACCGCGCGCTGGCGTGCGCACCAGAAGCAGATCACCGATCAGTTCCCCGGACTGATCCCGGTCTGCAAGGGCAACGGCTACGGCTTCGGCCACGAGCGGCTGTGCGAGGAGGCGACCCGGATGGGCGCCGACATCCTGGCCGTCGGAACCACGTACGAGGCCGCGAAGATCAAGGACTGGTTCGGCGGCGACCTGCTGGTCCTGACCCCGTTCCGGCGGGGTGAGGAGCCGGTGCCGCTGCCTGACCGCGTCATCCGCTCGGTCTCCTCGGTGGACGGGGTGCGCGGCCTGGTCGGCGCCCGCGTGGTCATCGAGTGCATGAGCTCGATGCGCCGTCACGGCATCTCCGAGCAGGACCTGGGCCTGCTCCAGTCGGCGATCGAGGACGTGCGGCTGGAGGGCTTCGCCCTGCACCTGCCCCTGGACCGCCCCGACGGCTCGGACGCCGTCGAGGAGGTCATCGCCTGGATGGACCGGCTGCGCGCGGCCCGGCTGCCGCTGCACACCATGTTCGTCAGCCACCTGCGGGCCGAGGAGCTGGCGCGGCTCCAGCAGCAGTTCCCGCAGACCCGCTTCCGGGCCCGGATCGGCACCCGGCTGTGGCTGGGCGACCACGACGCGACCCAGTACCGGGGTGCCGTCCTGGACGTCACGCGGGTCGCCAAGGGCGACCGCTTCGGCTACCGCCAGCAGAAGGCCGCCTCCGACGGCTGGCTGGTCGTCGTCGCGGGCGGTACCTCGCACGGGGTGGGCCTGGAGGCCCCGAAGGCCCTGCACGGCGTCATGCCGCGCGCCAAGGGCGTCGCCCGCGCCGGTCTGGCCACGGTCAACCGCAACCTGTCGCCCTTCGTGTGGGCGGGCAAGCAGCGCTGGTTCGCGGAGCCGCCGCACATGCAGGTGTCGATCCTGTTCGTGCCCTCGGACGCGACCGAACCCCGTGTGGGCGACGAGCTGGTGGCGCACCTGCGGCACACCACCACCCAGTTCGACCGGGTGCTCGACGCCTGAGCACCCCCTCGGTCAGTGCCGGGGATCCGTTCCCCAGTCGACCCGCTGTCCCTCCGAAGGCGCCGCGTACCGCGGCGCCTTCGCCTTGTCCGAGAGCGTGAACACGTCCTCGGCCCCGTCCAGTACGCCTCCGGAGGGGTCGTCCGAGCCGTCGCGGCGCACGACGTCCCGCTCCGGCAGCAGGACGTCCCGTACGACGACGGCACACAGGTAGAGCGTGGCCAGCAGGTGCGCGGCGATGGCCACCTGGTAGCCCTCCACCGGCAGACCCTGGTGCTTGTCGCCGCTGGTCGTGTAGGCCAGGTAGAACCAGATGCCGAGGAAGTACGCGATCTCGCCGGCCTGCCAGATCAGGAAGTCCCGCCAACGCGGCCGGGCCAGTGCGGCCAGCGGGATGAGCCACAGCACGTACTGCGGCGAGTAGACCTTGTTCGCCAGGATGAACGCGGCGACGACCAGGAAGGCGAGCTGGGCGAAGCGGGGCCGCCTGGGGGCCGTCAGCGCGAGCAGTCCGATGGCCAGGCACAGCAGCAGGGTCAGCCCGGTCGCGTACGCGTTGGCCCCCTCCAGGGGGTTGCCGGTGCGCTGGGAGATCAGCAGCCACACGGAGCCGAAGTCGATGGGCCGCTCCTGGCTGAAGACGTAGAACCGCTTCCAGCCGTCCCAGGCGAGGAACATGACCGGGGCGTTCACCACCAGCCAGGAGACGACGGCGCCCAGGGCCGCGGCGCCGAACGCCCGCCACTTCCCGGCCCGCCAGCACAGTACGAACAGCACCCCGAGCAGCAGCACCGGATAGAGCTTGGCCGCGGTCGCCAGGCCGATGAAGATACCGGCGAGCAGGGGACGGCTGCGCGCCCACATCAGCATCGCGACGGCGGCCAGGGCGACGGCGGGCAGGTCCCAGTTGATGGTCGCGTTGAGCGCGAGGGCCGGGGCCAGGGCGAACAGCAGGGCGTCCCAGGGGCGCCGGCGGTGGGTGCGGGCCACGCACACGGCGATGACGGCGGCGCAGGCCATCAGCATGCCGGCGTTGACCATCCAGTACAGCTGCTCGCGGTGCTGCATGCTCCCGGAGGAGGGCGTCAGCCAGGCCGCGACCTGCATAAAGGCCCCGGTGAGCACCGGGTACTCCAGGTACTGCATGCCGCCGTACTTAGGGTCGGCCGCGATGTCGGGGAAGCGGTCGAGGTAGGGCACGAGGCCGTCGGCGAAGCCGCGCGCGGAGTACAGGTGGGGGATGTCGGAGTAGCAGGCGTGGGTGTACTGCGAGCCCGCTCCCCGGAACCACGCCCAGTCGTAGCAGGGCACCTTCTGCGCCATGCCGAGCGCGAACATGCCGATGGCCACGAGGACCACGACGCGGACCGGGTTCAGCCAGTGGCCGCCCAGCCGGGCACGGCGGCCGATGGGGCCGCCGATGAGCTCGCTGCCGGCGGCGGAGACCTCGTCCTGCTGGGTGGGCAGTACGGGCCGGTCCTCGTGCACCTTGGTCATGCGCTCATCCTGCCGTACGCGGCCGGACGCGCGGGAGGGCCGCCGCACGGGGTGCGACGGCCCTCACCGGTACGGGGCGGGCGGGATCAGCCTCCGGTGCCCATGGTGGTGCCCCAGTTGGTCGTCCCGCCGGGCCTGCCCGGCCTGCCGGTGGGCGGGGAGGCCTCTCCGGTGGTGCCGCCGGCGGGCAGTCCGCCGTTGCCGCCGTTCCCGTTGCCGCCGTTGCCGGCGCCGCCGCGTCCGCCGTTGCCCCCGTTGCCGCCGGTCCCGTTGCCGCCGTTGCCCGCGCCGGCCGCCGTCTCCGGGTCGCAGCTGAAGATCTGCCACGGCTTGCAGGACGGCTTGCCGCCGTCGGACGGGGACGGGGAGACCATCGACGGGGAGGTGGACGGGGAGGTCGAGGGCGAGACCGACGGCGAGGGGGCCGCCGGGGGCGTGGGCTTCGGGGCGCCGGCCGCGTCCGCGACGACGCCGATGTCCTCCGCCTCCGGGAACTCCTTGCTCGGGGTGCCCTTGAGCGCCTCGCGCATGTACTCGGTCCAGATCACGGCCGGGATGTCACCACCGTGGATGGAGTCGACACCGCCCACGTGGTTCATGGAGAGCAGCTTGCGGTCCTTGCCCTTGGCATTGGGGTCGTTGCGAAAGAGGGTCACCGAGGTGGACAGCTGCGGGGTGTAGCCGACGAACCAGGCCGACTTGTTCTGGTCGGTGGTGCCGGTCTTGCCCGCGGCGGGCCGGCCGAGCTTCTTCGCCTTGGTGCCGGTGCCGTTCTCGACGACGTTCTGCAGCACCTTGGTGATGTTGTTCGCGACGGCGTCGTCCATGGCCCGGGACTCCTTCGGGGGCTCGAAGCCGGGCAGGGCCTTGCCCTCCTTCTGGACCGTCTGCACCGAGTAGGGCTCGCGGTGGGTGCCGGAGGCGGCGAAGGTGGCGTACGAGTCGGCCATCCGGATGGCGCTGGGTGTCGAGGTGCCCAGGGCGAAGGAGGCGTTGTCGTTGGCGTCCATCGACTCCGGGAGGATGCCGGTGGACTTCGCGACGTTGCGGACCTTGGTGTGACCGACGTCGAAGACGAGCTGGGCGAACGGCACGTTGATCGACTGGCGCATCGCCTCGTTGAGGGTCACGTAGCCGTGGGCCTCGGGGCTCTCGTTCTTCTGCTGGAAGGGCCTGCCGTTCTCGTTGAGCAGCGGCTTGCCCTCCCGGTTGTTGATCACGGTGAGGTCGTCGGCGTTGTACTTGCTGTCGATCGAGATGCCCGAACCCTTGGAGTTCTGGGTGCCGTACTCGAGGGCGGCGGCCAGGACGTACGGCTTCCAGGTCGAGCCGACCGGGACGCCGGAGGTGTTGGCGTTGTTGGTGAAGTGCTTCTGGTCGAAGCCGGGGCCGCCGTACAGGGCCACGATCGCCCCGGACTTCACGTCCACCGAGGCGGCGCCGAACTGGACGAAGGTGTCGTACTCGGGGCGCTTCTTCTCGTCGAGGAAGTCGTTGCGGGTTTCCTCGACCGCCTTCACGAGCGCGTCGACCTTCGGCTTCTCGAAGGTCGTGCGGATCGTGTAGCCGCCGAGCGCCATCTTCTCGGCGCTGATGTCGCCGGTCTTCATGACGTACGCCTTGGCCACGTCGACGAGGTAGCCGATCTGCCCGGTCAGGCCGCGGCCCTGGGACAGGTCGACCCGCTCGGGGAAGTCCTTGTACTTGTCCCGCTCGGACTGCTCCATCCGCCCGACGGAGACCTCGCGGTCGAGGACCCAGGCCCAGCGCGCGCGGGCCCGCTTCTCGTTGGCCTCGGGGGTCGCGGCGCTGCCGGCGCCGCCGTCGGGGTTGTAGAGGTTGGGGCCCTTGAGCATGGAGGCGAGGAAGGCGCTCTCGGACGGGTTGAGGTCCTTGGCGTCCTTGCCGAAGTAGGCGCGCGCGGCGGCCTGGATGCCGTAGGCGTCGCGGCCGTAGTAGGCGGTGTTCAGGTAGCCCGCGAGGATGGTGTCCTTGCGCTCGGACACGCCCAGCTTGATCGAGATGAAGAGCTCGGTGACCTTGCGCTTCAGGGTCTGCTCGGAGTCCAGGTACATGTTCTTCACGTACTGCTGGGTGATCGTCGAGCCGCCCTGGGTGGATCCTCCGGAGGCCATGTTGACCACGGCGCGGGCGATGCCCGTCGGGTCGACGCCCTTGTCCGTCTCGAAGGACTCGTTCTCCGCGGCGATCACGGCGTTCCGCATCGACAGCGGGATCTGGTCGATGGGCACGATCTGGCGGTTCGTGGAGCCGCCCGTCGCCACCATCTGACTGCCGTCGGCCCACTCGTAGACGTTGTTCTCCGCCTTGGCCGCCTTGTTCACGTCGGGCGTTCCCACACTGGCGATGCCGATGCCCGCGCCCGCGACGATGACCGAGAAGAAGCCGAGCGTCGTACCCCCGACCAGCTTCCAGGAGGGGACGAAACGCTTCCAGCCCTCCTTCTCGGCGCGCGGGTAGTTGATGAGCCGGCCGCCCTTGCCCCCCTTGCCTCCCGCGCGGCCGCGGCCCGCGGCTCCCCGCTGGGCGGCCCGGCGGGCGTCCGCCCGGCTGCCGGACGCGGACTGCCCCGCGTACGGTCCGCCGGGCGGGGCGGAGGGCGAGGCGGTGGGCACGTCGTGCCCGGGGCCGGAGCCCCGGCCGGGGCGCTGCTGGGCAGCCCGACGGGAGGCGGCGCGGCCGCCACCTTGGGACTGCGGCGGTTTGCGGCGGTGCTCGCTCATCGAACGACTACTCCTCGGGCAGGCGAGTGGCCTGGAAGCGGCAGGTGATTCCGGTTCCCCCGGAGTCTTGCCCGCACAGACTACGCACGGTCAAAACCCAACCAGTGCCGAAGTTCACCCCAAATCAGGCAACTTGCGTCGTGCGAATTGGTGATGTGACGCCGGTCACCACGTCACCCCTTGTCGATGGGAGCGGCCCGTTCTATCGTCTGGATGTATCGAGCCGATACATCAGCTCGGCATAAACTCAGCGGCGGAGAGAGGAGCAGGCGGATGAGCAGGCGCTCAGGCATCCTCGAGTTCGCCGTCCTCGGCCTGCTTCGCGAATCCCCCATGCACGGCTACGAGCTGCGCAAGCGGCTCAACACCTCGCTGGGGGTCTTCAGGGCGTTCAGCTACGGGACCCTCTATCCCTGCCTCAAGACGCTGGTCGCCAACGGCTGGTTGATCGAGGAGCCGGGCAACGCCCCGGAGGATGCCGTCGCCGCTTCACTCGCAGGGCGCCGGGCAAAGATCGTCTACCGGTTGACGGCCGCGGGCAAGGAGCACTTCGAAGAGCTCCTCTCCCACACCGGCCCCGACACCTGGGAGGACGAGTCCTTCGCCGCCCGCTTCGCCTTCTTCGGCCAGACCGAACGAGAGGTGCGGATGCGCGTGCTGGAGGGCCGGCGCAGCCGGCTGGAGGAGCGTCTGGAAAAGATGCGTGCCTCCCTCACCCGCACGCGGGAGCGCCTCGACGACTACACGCTCGAGCTGCAACGCCACGGAATGGAATCCGTGGAGCGTGAAGTGCGCTGGCTGAACGAGCTCATCGAGAGCGAGCGGGCGGGACGGGATCAGAGACGACCCGGTCCGTCCGACGAAACTGCAAAATGAGGTCTGCAGCTCGCAGACCTCGTTCCGAGAACAAACAGGGAGCAACCGGAATGGGTTCGGTTCGCGTAGCCATCGTCGGCGTGGGCAACTGCGCCGCCTCGCTGGTGCAGGGCGTCGAGTACTACAAGGACGCCGACCCGGCGGCCAAGGTCCCCGGTCTGATGCACGTCCAGTTCGGCGACTACCACGTGCGTGACATCGAGTTCGTCGCCGCGTTCGACGTCGACGCGAAGAAGGTCGGCCTCGACCTCTCGGACGCCATCGGCGCCAGCGAGAACAACACCATCAAGATCTGCGACGTCCCGAACACGGGCGTGACCGTTCAGCGCGGCCACACCCACGACGGCCTGGGCAAGTACTACCGCCAGACCATCGAGGAGTCCGCCGAGGCTCCGGTCGACGTGGTCCAGATCCTCAAGGACCGCCAGGTCGACGTCCTGATCTGCTACCTGCCCGTCGGTTCCGAGGTCGCGGCGAAGTTCTACGCCCAGTGCGCCATCGACGCCAAGGTCGCCTTCGTCAACGCCCTCCCGGTCTTCATCGCCGGCACCAAGGAGTGGGCTGACAAGTTCACCGAGGCCGGTGTCCCGATCGTCGGCGACGACATCAAGTCCCAGGTCGGCGCGACCATCACGCACCGCGTGATGGCGAAGCTGTTCGAGGACCGCGGTGTCCGTCTCGAGCGCACCATGCAGCTCAACGTCGGCGGCAACATGGACTTCAAGAACATGCTCGAGCGCGACCGCCTCGAGTCGAAGAAGATCTCCAAGACGCAGGCCGTCACCTCGCAGATCCCCGACCGTGAGCTCGGCGAGAAGAACGTCCATATCGGCCCGTCCGACTACGTCGCGTGGCTCGACGACCGCAAGTGGGCGTACGTCCGCCTCGAGGGCCGCGCGTTCGGCGACGTCCCGCTGAACCTCGAGTACAAGCTCGAGGTGTGGGACTCCCCGAACTCCGCCGGTGTCATCATCGACGCCCTGCGCGCCGCGAAGATCGCCAAGGACCGCGGCATCGGTGGCCCGATCCTGTCGGCGTCGAGCTACTTCATGAAGTCCCCGCCGGTGCAGTACTTCGACGACGAGGCGTACGCGAACGTCGAGAAGTTCATCAAGGGCGAGGTCGAGCGCTAGCCGAACCAGGCGTCCTCGAGGACAGCTGGTTTTCGACTGTTCTTCCGCCGAGGGTCCCCGGGCAAATGTGTCCGGGGACCCTCGGCGTGTGTGACCCTTGCCCTCATGCCCGTCGTACGTGATCTGCGCGTACTCCTGCGCCTGCGGGACTTCCGCAACCTGCTCGCCGTACGGCTGCTCTCCCAGGCCGCCGACGGGGTCTACCAGGTGGCCCTCGCCACCTACGTGGTCTTCTCGCCGGAGAAGCAGACCTCGGCCGCGGCCATCGCCTCGGCCATGGCCGTGCTGCTGCTGCCCTATTCCGTGATCGGACCCTTCGCCGGAGTGCTGCTGGACCGGTGGCGGCGCCGGCAGGTCTTCCTCTACGGCAACCTGCTGCGGGCCCTCCTCGCCGGTGTGACGGCCGTGCTGATCGTCGCGCACGTGCCCGACTGGCTGTTCTACGCCTCGGCCCTGTCCGTGACCGCCGTGAACCGGTTCGTGCTGGCCGGGCTCGCCGCCTCCCTGCCCCGGGTCGTCGGCGCCGGCCAGCTGGTCACCGCGAACGCCCTCTCACCGACCGCCGGAACCCTGGCGGCGACCGCCGGAGGAGGCCTCGCCTTCCTCGTACGGCTGCTCGTCTCCGACTCGAACGCCCTGGTCGTGCTGGTCGGCGCCGTCTTCTACCTGTGCGCCGCCCTGGCCGCGCTGCGGCTGGCCGCCGGACTCCTCGGGCCCGACCACCCGCCGGGCCGGGTCCATCCCACGGTCGCCCAGGGGGTGGTCCTGACCGTGCGGGGCATGGTCCAGGGCCTGCGGCACCTGGCCGTCCGGCGTGAGGCGGCCCAGGCCCTCACCGCGATGACCCTGATGCGGTTCTGCTACGGGGCCCTCTTCGTGATGCTGCTGATGCTCTGCCGCTACTCCTGGTCGGACGACGAGGCCCACGGGCTGGCGCTGCTGGGCATGGCGATCGGCGTCTCGGGCGCCGGGTTCTTCGCCGCCGCCGTCGTGACCCCCTGGCTCGTCGGCCGCATGGGCACACGGGGGTGGATCGTCGCCTGCGCCGCCGGCGCCGCCGTTCTGGTCCCGGCACTCGGCCTGGCCTTCGCCCCCGGGCCGATGCTCGCCGCCGCGTTCGTCCTGGGCCTCGCCACCCAGGGCGCCAAGATCTCCACCGACACCGTGGTCCAGTCCCAGGTCGACGACGACTTCCGGGGCCGGGTCTTCTCCGTGTACGACGTCCTGGTCAACGTGGCCTTCGTCGGCGCCGCCGCCGTGGCCGCCCTGGTGCTGCCCGCCGACGGCAGGTCGGCCGCGCTGGTCCTGAGCGTGGCCGTCCTCTACGCCGCCACGGCCGCCCTCCTGCACTGGCAGGGGCGACGGGACGCGCGACGTTTCACGTGAAACATCGCGCCATCGCGTGCGCGATGTTTCACGTGAAACATGCCGGACCGGATCTGAGGCCCGGCCTCAGGCCTGGGCGGCCCACCACTCCTTGAGGGCCGCCACCGCCGCGTCGTGGTCCATCGGGCCGTTCTCCAGGCGCAGCTCCAGCAGGAAGGCGTACGCCTTGCCCACCGCCGGGCCCGGGCCGATCTCCAGCACCCGCTGGATCTCGTTGCCGTCCAGGTCCGGGCGGATCGCGTCCAGCTGCTCCTGCTCCTGGAGCTGGGCGATCCGCTCCTCCAGACCGTCATAGGTCCGGGAGAGCGCGTTGGCCTTGCGCTTGTTGCGGGTGGTGCAGTCCGACCGGGTCAGCTTGTGCAGCCGCCCCAGCAGCGGGCCGGCGTCGCGCACGTAGCGCCGCACCGCCGAATCGGTCCACTCCCCGTCCCCGTAGCCGTGGAAGCGAAGGTGCAGCTCCACCAGCCGGGACACGTCCTTGACCATGTCGTTGGAGTACTTCAGCGCGGTCATGCGCTTCTTGGTCATCTTCGCGCCCACCACCTCGTGGTGGTGGAAGGAGACGCGGCCGTCGCTCTCGAACCGGCGGGTCCGGGGCTTGCCGATGTCGTGCAGCAGGGCGGCCAGCCGCAGGACGAGGTCCGGGCCGTCCTCCTCCAGCGCGATGGCCTGCTCCAGCACGATCAGCGAGTGGTCGTACACGTCCTTGTGCCGGTGGTGCTCGTCGCTCTCCAGCCGCAGCGCGGGCAGCTCCGGCAGCACCCGGTCCGCGAGACCGGTGTCCACGAGCAGGCCGAGGCCCTTGCGGGGGTGCGCGGACAGCAGCAGCTTGTTCAGCTCGCCCTGCACCCGCTCCGCCGAGACGATCTCGATCCGGTCGGACATGGCCTTCATGGCCGCGACGACCTCGGGGGCCACTTCGAAGTCCAGCTGGGCGGCGAACCGGGCCGCACGCAGCATGCGCAGCGGATCGTCGGAGAAGGAGTCCTCCGGGGTGCCCGGGGTCCGCAGCACCCCGGCGGCCAGGTCCTCGAGGCCGCCGTGCGGGTCGACGAACTCCTGCTCCGGCAGGGCCAGGGCCATGGCGTTGACCGTGAAGTCGCGCCGGACCAGGTCCTCCTCGATGGAGTCGCCGTAGGAGACCTCGGGCTTGCGCGAGGTGCGGTCGTACGCCTCGGAGCGGTACGTCGTCACCTCGATCTGGAAGCCGTCCTTCTGCGCGCCGACCGTGCCGAAGGCGATGCCGACGTCCCACACCGAGTCGGCCCACGGCCGGATGATCTTCAGCACCGCCTCGGGACGGGCGTCGGTGGTGAAGTCGAGGTCGTTGCCGAGACGCCCGAGCAGCGCGTCGCGGACGGAACCGCCGACCAGGGCGAGGCGGAAACCCGCCTCCTGGAAACGGCGGCCGAGCTCGTCGGCGACAGGGGCGACCCGCAGCAGTTCACTGACCGCTCGGCGCTGCACCTGACTCAGGGCACGGGGGGTGTCTTCATTGGCGTTCGGCACAACAGAAAAGGGTACGTGGCCCGCCCGGCGCGGGCTCCCCCGTTTCCCGGCACCCCCCTGCCCGGGGGTCACGGGCCGCACCGATCATGTGGAGCAAGGCGCGGCACTCGCGCACAGCGCGCCTCGTTACCATGCGTGGACGCAGAAACGACGACCACTGACACTTCGAGGACGGGCGGACGCGTGGCCGAGGCGGCAGACATCCAGGGGGCAGCTCCCTCCCCTGCCCGGCGCCGATGGCTGCGGCGGGCGGTCGTCCTGCTCACCGGAACGCCGGTTCTGGCCGCTCTGATCTACGCCCCCGCGCCACCGGCCCAGGCCGCCGACAGCTCCGTGGACGTCCAGCTGAACGAGGTGTCCCCCAGCGCTCCGGTCAAGAGCGACACGCTGACGATCTCGGGGACGGTGGTCAACAACGGCCGCGAGACGATCAAGGGCGCCCACGTCGGCCTCCGGGTCGGCCCCATGCTCGCCGACCGCTCCTCCATCGGCGAGGTGGCCGACCGCAAGGGCTTCCGGCCCGGCGTGGACCCGGGGGAGATCGACTCCGCCTTCGCCGTGAAGGTCGACTCGCTGCCCTCGAAGGTCGCCCAGCAGTTCACGATCAAGGTGCCGGTCAACAAGCTGGACCTGGGCGCGGACGGCGTCTACCAGCTCGGCGTCTCCCTGTCCGGCACGACCGACAGCCACCCCTCGGAGCAGGTCCTGGGCATCCAGCGGACCTTCCTGCCCTGGCAGCCGGACCCCGCCGCGAAGCGCTCCCCCCTCACCTACGTCTGGCCGCTGGTCTCCAACACCCGCGTCAGCGCGGAGACCGGCTCGGACGAGCTGCAGACCCCCGTCTTCCTCGACGACTCGCTCGCCGCCGAGCTGGCACCGGGCGGCCGCCTGGAGCGCATGGTCTCCCTCGGCAAGGACCTCCCGGTCACCTGGGTCATCGATCCCGACCTGCTCACCACCGTCGACGCCATGACCAAGGGGTACCGGGTCCGCAGCCCCGACCCCGAGGGGAAGCCCGTACCGGGCAGGAACAAGGCCGTGGCCGAGCAGTGGCTGAGCGCCCTGGAGAACGCCGTCCAGGGCAAGAAGGTCGTCGCGCTGCCCTTCGCCGACCCGGACATCGCCTCCCTCGCCCACCACGGCAAAGACGTCTCCGGGACCCTGGGCCAGCTGCGCCCGGCCACGGACAAGGCGAAGCAGGCCGTCGAGACCGTGCTGCACGTCACCCCGTCCACGGACTTCTCGTGGCCGGTGGACGGGGCCATCGACCCGTCGATCGTCAACGTCGCCACCTCGGCCGGCGCGCACAACGTCCTGACCCGCAGTGACAGCCTCCAGGAGACGGGCACCCTCGGCTACACGCCGTCCGCCGCCCGCCCCATCGGCGCCGGCACGACCGCCGTCGTCGCCGATGCCGACCTCTCCACCGCCTTCGAGGGCGACATGGCCCGTGCCGGGGACTCCACCCTGGCCATCCAGCAGTTCCTGGCCCACAGCCTCGCCCTCAACCTGCAGAACAGCGAAGAGCCCCGCAGCTACGTCGTCACGCCCCAGCGCAGGCCCACCGCCAGCCAGGTGGACTCGATGGCCACGGCCCTGCGCGGCCTTCAGGGGGCGCGCTGGACCCAGCCCTCCGACCTGGAGGCGGCCGCCGCCGCCAAGCCCGACCCGGGCGCCGCGACCCAGGTCCCCGGCGCGGGCCAGTACCCGGAGGCGCTGAGCAAGCAGGAACTTCCGGTCTCGGCGTTCGAGCAGATCCGTACGACGCAGAACACCCTCGACCACTTCAAGGTCATCCTCACCGCCCCGGACCGTGTCGAGATCCCCTTCGGGAACACCACGAACCGGGAGATGTCCACCACCTGGCGCGGCCGCGAGGACGACGGCCGCATCTACCGGGACCAGGTCCAGGACTACCTGATCGGACTGGCCGACAAGGTCAAGGTCGTCCCCAAGTCGGACGCCACCCTCTCCGGGCACAGCGCCACCATCCCGGTGAGCGTCCAGAACAGCCTCGTCCAGGACGTCCACAACCTCGTACTGCGCGTGAAGTCCGCCAATCCCACCCGTCTGATGTTCGGCGACAGCGGTGAGGCCGAGCAGGAGGTCACCGTCCAGGGCGGCCACAGCCAGACGGTAAAGTTCACCGCCAACGCCACGGCGAGCGGTCCGGTCGAGGTCACCGCGCGGCTCTTCACCAAGGACGGCGTGCCCTACGGCAAGGAACGCAGGTTCACCGTCGAGGCCACCGAGATCACTCCCACCGTCATGCTCGTCATCGCCGGCGGCGTGCTCCTCCTCGTCCTGGCGGGCATCAAGATGTACGCCAGCCGCAAGCGCGTCGCCGCGCGCGCGGTCAACGGGGAGGACACGCAGCCGAGTGACGTGTCCACGGACACCGGACCGCAAAGCGCCGAGGGGTCCGGCACGGGTGAGACAGTGGACCGTTGAGCGATGCCGTGGCCGTTCGGCCTGGGGACGATGAGGTGGGGTTGCGATGAACGCGCCGTACGACGGTGACCGCGCGCAGGGCACTGGCGGGCCGACGCCCTCCCAGGGCACTGCCCCGGGCACTCCGGTGCCCGGGCAGGTTCCCGCGCCCGCGCCCGCGCCGGACCACGACCCGTATGTCCAGGACGCCTACGACTACGACCCGTACCGGGCGCAGGACCTTTCGGCACAGGACCCCGTCGCCGAGGTCCTCTACGACCGGGCCTCGCACCCCCCGCCGCCGCCGGGCACCTATCAGGAGCCCGGTCCCCTCTACGCGGCCCCGCAGATGCCCTCGCACGGCCCCGATCCGCGCGTCTGGGCCCAGACCCCGCCGCCCGAGCCCGACGGCCCCTCCCGCCATCTGCCGTACGGCGACCACGCGGCGACGACGCAGTTCGTCGGTGTGGACTCGCTCGTGACGAGCGCGACGGACGAGCAGCCCCAGCCCGACGCCTTCACGCACCTCTACCGCGACCAGCAGGCCGCCCCCGGCGCCCCGGCCGAGGAAGCGCCCGTCGCGGCGCCCGCCCCGGCCAAGCCCGCCGGCCGGGCGTCCAGCCTGCTCAAGTCCAGCGCGCTGATGGCGGCCGGCACGATCGTCTCCCGCATCACCGGCTTCGCGCGCACCCTGGTGATCGCCGGCGCCATCGGCGTCGCCTCCCTCAACGACAGCTACCAGGTCGCCAACACCCTGCCGACGATGATCTACGTCCTCGTCGGCGGCGGCGCCCTCAACGCGGTGTTCATCCCCCAGCTCGTCCGCGCCATGAAGAACGACGACGACGGCGGAGAGGCCTACGCCAACCGGCTGCTGACGCTCGTCGTCGTGCTGCTGGGCGCGGTGACCGTCGTCTGCGTCCTCGCCGCACCCCTGTTCATCGGCATGATGTCGCAGAAGATCGCCGACGATCCGCAGCGCCTGGACGTGGCCGTCGCCTTCGCCCACTACTGCCTGCCCACGATGTTCTTCATGGGCGTGCACGTGGTCCTCGGTCAGATCCTCAACGCCCGCGGCCGGTTCGGCGCGATGATGTGGACCCCGGTCCTCAACAACATCATCGTCATCTCCACCTTCGGCGCCTTCATCTGGGCCTTCGGCGGCTTCACGAGCACCGGGGTCACCGAGCAGACCATCACCGCCGAAGGCGTCCGCCTGCTGGGCATCGGCACCCTGCTCGGCCTCGTCGTCCAGTCCCTGGCGATGCTCCCCTACCTGCGCGACGCCGGCTTCAAGATGCGCCTGCGCTTCGACTGGAAGGGCCACGGGCTCGGCAAGGCCGCCGGACTGGCCAAGTGGACGTTCTTCTTCGTCCTCGCCAACCAGATCGGCCTCGTCGTCGTCACCCAGCTCGCCACCTGGGCGGGAGAGGTCGCCGACAGGCAGGGCCACGGCGGTACCGGCATCACCGGCTACAACTACGCCCTGCTGCTGTGGCAGATGCCGCAGGCCATCATCACCGTCTCCGTCATGACCGCGGTCCTGCCGCGCATCTCCCGCTCCGCGCACGACGGGGACGCCGCGGCCGTCCGCGACGACATCTCCTACGGCCTGCGCACCTCCGCGGTCGCGATCGTGCCCTGCGCCTTCGCCTTCCTGGCCCTGGGCGTTCCGATGGCCACCCTGCTGTACGCCAGCACCGGCGCCGACGACGCCACCAACATCGGTTACATCCTGATGGCCTTCGGCCTCGGCCTGATCCCGTACTCCGTCCAGTACGTGGTCCTGCGCGGGTTCTACGCCTACGAGGACACCCGGACCCCCTTCTACAACACCGTCATCGTCGCGGCCGTCAACGCGGGCGTCTCCGCGCTCGCCTTCTTCGTCCTGCCCGCGCGCTGGGCGGTCGTCGGCATGGCCGCCGCCTACGGTCTCGGCTACGCCGTCGGCGTCGGCGTGGCCTGGCGCCGCCTGAAGAAGCGCCTGGGCGGCGACCTGGACGGCGCCCACGTGATGCGGACCTACACCCGCCTGATCGGGGCCTGCGTACCGGCGGCCGCCGTGGCGGGCGGCGTGGCCTACGCCATCACGCACTGGCTGGGCAACAACGCGGCGGGGTCCCTCGCCTCCCTGATCGGTGGCGGCATCGCACTCGGCGCGGTCTTCCTCATCGCCGCGAAGCGGATGAGGATCGAGGAACTCAACTCGATGGTCGGGATGGTCCGCGGACGTCTGGGGCGCTGATGCGGGCGCCCGCTCACGGACCGGACCCCGATCGCGTGTCGTGCGGAGCGCCGGACTGTGGGCACAATTGGCATGGCTTCGCAGACTGGCCGACAGCGCGTAACGGATGGGGAGGCAGGGACGACGGTGGCGGAACGTAGCACGGCTGCCGTCGACGTGGCCGACAACAGCGGCGACGAGCCGCTGGCCGCAGATGCGGCCAAGGCCACGGCCGACGGGGTGGACACCCAGGACGGACGAGCCGCGGACGGATCCATGCCAGAGACGGACGGCGAACGCAGAAGCGCGGCACCGGCGGCCGCACCCGAACTGCACAGCGGACACAAGCTCGCCCGGCGCTACCGGCTCGAGGAGTGCGTCACCCGTCTGGACGGATTCAGCAGCTGGCGCGCGATGGACGAGAAGCTGCGCCGTGCGGTGGGCGTCCACCTCCTGCCCGCCGACCACCCCCGGGCCCGCACCGTACTGGCCGCCGCCCGCTCCTCCGCCCTGCTCGGCGACCCCCGGTTCGTCCAGGTCCTCGACGCCGTGGAGGAGAACGACCTCGTCTACGTCGTCCACGAGTGGCTGCCCGACGCCACGGAGCTCACCGCCATCCTCGCGGCCGGCCCGCTGGAGCCCCACGAGGCCTACCAGCTGGTCAGCCAGGTCTCCCAGGCCATGGCCGCCGCCCACCGAGAGGGTCTGGCCCACCTGCGCCTGACGCCCAGCGCGATACTGCGCACCTCCACGGGCCAGTACCGCATCCGCGGCCTCGCCGTGAACGCCGCCCTGCGCGGCATCACCAGCGAAACCCCGCAGCAGGCCGACACCGAGGCCATCGGCGCGCTCCTGTACGCCGCCCTGACCCAGCGCTGGCCCTACGAGAACGACGCCTACGGCCTCACCGGCCTGCCCAAGGGCGTCGGGCTGATCGCTCCCGACCAGGTCCGCGCCGGTGTCCACCGGGGCCTCGGCGAGCTCGCCATGCGCGCCCTGGCCAACGACGGGGCCACCGCGTCCCGTCAGGAGCCCGCCTGCACCACACCGGAGGAGCTGTCCAAGGCCGTCGCGGCGATGCCGCGCATCAAGCCGCCGGAGCCCGCCTTCACCGCCCCGCCCGAGTACCAGCACACCACGTACCAGCAGGGCAGCTACGGCCGGCCCGCGCCGATCGGCCCGGCCACCGTGCTGTCGCCCCAGCCCGTTCCGCCGCCGCCCCCGCTGCAGAGCCGCACCGGCCGCGCCCTGAAGTGGAGCGTCGCAGCACTGCTCATCGCCGCCCTCGGCCTGGGCAGCTGGCAGCTCGCGGACACCCTGCTGAACCACAGCAAGCAGGGCAGCGGCGACAACACGCGCACCCAGCAGCAGAAGACGGACGACACCCCGGAGAAGAAGGACCCCGTACCGCTCTCCATCAAGGGCGCCGCGGAGTACTACCCGGACGGCAGCCCCCAGAACGCCGACGGGGTCGGCAAGTCGTACGACGGCGACACCTCGACCTACTGGAAGACCAAGAGCTACGACGACGGTCCGAAGCTCCAGATCACCTCCGGCGTGGGGATCATCTACGACCTCGGCGCCGAGCACGACGTCCGCGCCGCCTCGGTCCTGATGAAGTTCGCCGGGGACCACACCACGATGGCCCTGTACGCGGCGGAATCCATGCACCCGAAGAACTCCGTCGGCGACATGAAGAAGATCGCGGACGCGACGACCAAGGACAACGCGGTGGACCTGACCGCCGAAACGCCGGTCAAGACCCGCTACGTGCTCCTGTGGATCACCTCCGTGCCGTACGGCGGATACGCCGACTACAGCAAGGCCGGCTACAAGCAGGGCCTCGCGGATGTGAAGTTCAAGGGCTGACGCACGCCAGGGGAGGGGCCCACCGTTGGACGAAGCCGCGCTCGGGGAACGCAGCGACCAGGAACTCCTGGCGCTGCACGTCGACGGGGACCCCCACGCCTTCGGCGAGCTCGTACGCCGTCACCGCGACCGGCTCTGGGCCGTCGCGCTGCGCACCCTCGGCGACCGGGAGGAGGCCGCCGACGCCGTCCAGGACGCGCTCGTCTCCGCCTACCGGGCCGCCCACACCTTCCGCGGCGACTCCGCCGTGACCACCTGGCTGCACCGGATCACCGTCAACGCCTGCCTGGACCGCGCGCGCAAGGCCGCCTCCCGCCGGACCTCGCCGCTCGACGACACGGAGCGCCTGGAGCGCCTCCTGGAGCCCCACGAGTCGGCCGAGGCCCCCGCGGAGCGCGAGGACCTCCACCGCCAGCTCCTGGCCGCCCTCAGCACCCTCCCGCCCGATCAGCGGGCCGCCCTGGTCCTCGTCGACATGCAGGGCTACCCCGTCGCCGAGGCCGCCCTCGTCCTGGGCGTCCCCACCGGCACCGTGAAGAGCCGCTGTGCCCGCGGCCGGGCGAAACTCCTCCCGCTGCTCACTCATCTGCGCTCGAATGCCGCGGATAACAGCGCCGCGGAGCGGGGAAGGAACCGGACGCCGGGGACACCCGTCCCACCTGCGGCAGACGCCAGGGATTCCGGCTCCAGGGATCCAGACCCAGACGCTGTGAAGGGCGGAGGTGGACGACCGTGACCCCGACGACCGGCACTGCCGGCACGATCCGGCACCCGGAGGTCTCGGAGATCTCCGACCTCACCGAAGGCCTGCTCTCCCCGTCCCGCAGCACCGAGGTCCGCCGCCACATCGGGGCGTGCTCCCTGTGCGCCGACGTACGCGCGTCCCTGGAGGAGATCCGCTCCCTCCTCGGCACGCTCCCGGGCCCGCCGCGGATGCCCTCCGCCGTGGCCGGACGCATCGACGCGGCCCTGGCCGCCGAGGCGCTCCTCGACTCCACCGGCTCGCGGGCCGCCGCCCCCGCCGACCCGCCCCCCGCCGGGACCGGATCCGCGGCCCCGGCCGGTGTTTCACGTGAAACATCCGTGCCCGCGCCCGAGCGGACCGGCGCACTGCGGCCCGCCGGTCACCCGTCCGGGCCAACGGGTCCGGGGCGGCGCCGCGCGCGCCGCAGGATCGCCGTGCTCGCCGGTCTGTCCGGAGCCGCCGCGTGCGTGCTCGGCGTCTACCTGTTCGGCGGGTTCACGGGTACCGGCACTCCCGACGGCGCCACGCACCAGACGTCCAGCGCCGCCCGCTCCCCGGGCGCCGGCGGCTACACGGCCCAGGGCCTCCAGGACTCCGTCCACCGTCTCCTCGCCTCCGCGGGCCAGAACCGCACCAACAAGACCATGGGACTGGACACCGCCCCCGAGCAGGCTCCCTCCGACCGGCAGGCGGCACCGGAGCCCGCACCGGTTCCGCCCTGCGTACTGCGGTCCACCGGCCGCACGGAGGCACCGGTGGCGTCGGAGCGAGGGAACTACGAGGGCGCGCCCGTCTACCTCGTTCTCGTTCCGCATCCGGCGGATGCCTCCTTGGTGGACGCTTACCTCGTCCCCGCCGGCTGCGCGGACGATCTGGCGCAGGCGCCGGGCAAGCCCCTTCTGACCAGCACGTATCCCCGGAACTGAGGCGTACGGCGACAGAACCGGCCGCGCCCCGGCCGGGAGGCGGACAGGTGGGGAATGCGGGCGCCTTAGGATCCGTTGGGTGGGGTGAGAGTCCGCACCGGCCCCCGGTAGGCACCAAGAAGTCCGCAGAGACGAGGAAAGAACCCGTGAGCGACGTACGAAACGTGATCATCATCGGCTCCGGGCCGGCCGGTTACACGGCCGCCCTGTACACCGCACGCGCTTCGCTCAACCCGCTGGTCTTCGAAGGCGCCGTCACCGCCGGTGGCGCGCTCATGAACACCACCGAGGTCGAGAACTTCCCCGGCTTCCAGGACGGGATCATGGGCCCGGACCTCATGGACAACATGCGCGGCCAGGCCGAGCGCTTCGGTGCCGAGCTCGTCCCGGACGACGTCGTCGCCGTGGACCTGACCGGTGAGATCAAGACCGTCACCGACACCGCCGGCACGGTGCACCGCGCCAAGGCCGTCATCGTCACCACCGGCTCCCAGCACCGCAAGCTCGGTCTGCCGAACGAGGACACCCTCTCGGGCCGCGGTGTCTCCTGGTGCGCCACCTGTGACGGGTTCTTCTTCAAGGACCAGGACATCGCCGTGGTCGGCGGCGGGGACACGGCGATGGAAGAGGCGACCTTCCTCTCCCGCTTCGCCAAGTCGGTCACCATCGTCCACCGCCGGGACAGCCTGCGCGCCTCCAAGGCCATGCAGGACCGCGCCTTCGCCGACCCGAAGATCAGCTTCGCCTGGGACAGCGAGGTCGCCGCGATCCACGGCGAGCAGAAGCTCTCCGGCCTCACCCTGCGCAACACCAAGACCGGTGAGACCTCCGAGCTGCCCGTGACCGGCCTCTTCATCGCCGTCGGCCACGACCCGCGCACCGAACTCTTCACCGACCAGCTCGACCTGGACGACGAGGGCTACCTCAAGGTGGACGCCCCCTCGACGCGCACCAACCTCACCGGTGTCTTCGGTGCCGGTGACGTCGTGGACCACACCTACCGTCAGGCGATCACGGCGGCCGGCACCGGCTGCTCCGCCGCCCTGGACGCCGAGCGCTTCCTCGCCGCCCTCGCCGACGCCGAGCACGCGACCGCGACCGCGACCGTCTGATCCACGCTCCACCCCCCGACACCCCACACCCCGATCAAGAGGAGGCCGTTGTGGCTCTCAAGACCGTGACCGACGCCGACTTCGACGCCGAGGTCCTGGCCAGCGACAAGCCCGTCCTGGTGGACTTCTGGGCCGAGTGGTGCGGCCCGTGCCGCCAGATCGCCCCGTCCCTGGAAGCCATCGCGGCCGAGTACGGCGACCAGATCGAGATCGTCAAGCTCAACATCGACCAGAACCCGGCGACGGCCGCCCGCTACGGCGTCATGTCGATCCCGACCCTGAACGTCTACCAGGGCGGCGAGGTCGCGAAGACCATCGTCGGCGCCAAGCCGAAGGCCGCGATCCTGCGCGACCTCTCCGACTTCGTCGAGGTCAAGGCCGTCTGACCCGCACCGTGTTTCACGTGAAACGGGGCCGCCCCTGAAGGGGCGGCCCCGTTTCACGCATCCGGCGTCCTCGCTCACAGCGGACGCAGCACCGGTTCCTTGCGCGCCCGTGCTCCGCCGAGCAGCCGGTCCAGGGCCAGCTCGACGTCTTCCTTCCACGACAGCGTCGTCCGCAACTCCAGTCGCAACCTCGGATGGGCGGGATGCGGGCGCACGGTCTTGAAGCCCACCGCCAGCAGGTGGTCGGCCGGCAGCAGACAGGCGGGCCGCTCCCAGCGCGCGTCGCCGAAGGCCTCGATCGCCTTGAACCCCCGCCGCAGCAGATCCTTCGCGACCGTCTGGACCATCACCCGACCCAGGCCCTGACCCTGGTACCCCGGCATGATCCACGCGGTGATCAGCTGCGCCGCGTCCGAGGAGACCGGACCGGTCGGGAAGGAAGCGGCGCGCGGCACGTAAGCGGGCGGGGCGTAGAGCACGAAACCGACCGGGACCTCGTCCACGTAGACCACCCGGCCACAGGATCCCCAGTCCAGCAGGACAGCGGAGATCCAGGCCTCCTTCTCCTGCTCCGAGGTGCCCGCCTTCACGGCGGCCCCGCCGCTGACGGGATCCAGCTCCCAGAACACACAGCTCCTGCAACGCCTGGGCAGATCCTGGAGGTTGTCCAGCGTGAGCGGTACCAGCCGACGACCCATGACGGCATCGTAACCACTGCACCCTGCATCTTCGAGTGCGGACATCGCCCGAAGAGGCAGGGTGCGGTGAGGCTCGGAACTACTCCCCGGAATGACCCTGATCCAGCACCCGGCCCTCGCCCGGCGCCAGGGTTCCCAGGATCCGCTCCAGGTCCTCCATCGAGGCGAATTCGACGGTGATCTTGCCCTTCTTCTGACCCAGGTCCACCTTCACCCGGGTCTCGAAGCGGTCCGAGAGCCGCGTCGCCAGCTCACTGAGCGCCGGAGCCACCCGGGCGCCCGCACGGGGGCCCTTCGGCTTCACCGCGCTCGACGGCTCTGACCCCATCAGCGACACGATCTCCTCGACCGCACGCACCGACAGACCCTCGGCGACGATCCGGTGGGCGAGGCGGTCCTGGACATCGGAGTCCTCGACCGACAGCAGCGCCCGCGCGTGCCCCGCGGACAGCACACCCGCGGCCACCCGGCGCTGGACCGGAGGGGAAAGCCTCAGCAGTCGCAGGGTGTTCGTGACCTGCGGACGGGAACGGCCGATCCGGTCCGCCAGCTGGTCGTGGGTGCAGTGGAAGTCCTGGAGCAGCTGATCGTAAGCGGCCGCCTCCTCCAGGGGGTTCAGCTGCGCCCGGTGCAGGTTCTCCAGGAGTGCGTCCAGCAGCAGCTTCTCGTCGTCCGTGGCCCGGATGATCGCCGGGATGCGCTCCAGCCCCGCCTCACGGCAGGCCCGCCAGCGGCGCTCACCCATGATCAGCTCGTACCGGCCCGGGCTCGCCTGCCGGACGACCACCGGCTGGAGCAGACCCACCTCCTGGATGGAGGTCACCAGTTCCGCCAGCGCGTCCTCGTCGAAGACCTCGCGCGGCTGGCGCGGGTTCGGCGTGATCGTGTCCAGCGGGAGCTCCGCGAACGTCGCCCCCGCCACCGTGTCCGCCTCCGGGCCGGCCTGCTCCGGCACCGTCGGCACCACGTTCGCCACCGATGTTTCACGTGAAACATCGGCCTGCGCCAGCGCGGCGAGCTTCGCCGCGGCGATGCCCCGCTCCGACGTCAGGACCGGCACGGCCGACGGGCCCGCCGGCCCCGCGCCCGCGGCCGGCACCTTCTCCTGGGGAGCCTGGGGGATCAGCGCGCCGAGCCCCCGCCCGAGACCCCTACGTCGCTCACTCATTGGATCCCCTCCGCCATGCTCTTCGTGCTGTTCGCGCCCGAGCCCAGATGGGCGTGCTGGGCGTCGTAGTGGATGTCGGCCCCCCGCAGGGCCATCTCGCGGGCCGCCTCCAGGTAGGAGAGGGCGCCGCTGGAACCCGGGTCGTACGTCAGGACGGTCTGCCCGTAGCTCGGGGCCTCCGAGATGCGGACCGACCGCGGGATGCTCGTACGCAGCACCTCGTTGCCGAAGTGGGTGCGCACCTCGTCCGCCACCTGGGAGGCGAGCCGCGTCCTGCCGTCGTACATGGTCAGCAGGATCGTCGAGACGTGCAGGTTCGGATTCAGGTGGGCCCGCACGAGGTCGACGTTGCGCAGCAGCTGCCCCAGCCCTTCGAGCGCGTAGTACTCGCACTGGATCGGGATCAGCACTTCTGCGCCCGCGACCATGGCGTTGACGGTCAGCAGGCCGAGCGAGGGCGGGCAGTCGATCAGGATGTAGTCGAGCGGCTGCTCGTAGGCCTGGATCGCGCGCTGGAGACGGCTTTCGCGGGCCACCAGGGACACGAGCTCGATCTCGGCGCCCGCCAGGTCGATCGTGGCGGGGGCGCAGAACAGCCCCTCCACGTCGACCACGGGCTGGACGACCTCCAGCAGGGGCCTGCTGTCCACGAGCACGTCGTAGATGGAGGGCACGTCCGCGTGGTGGTCGATGCCGAGCGCCGTCGAGGCGTTGCCCTGCGGGTCGAGGTCGATCACGAGGACCCGTGCGCCGTGCAGGGCCAGTGAGGCCGCCAGGTTCACGGTCGTCGTGGTCTTCCCCACGCCGCCCTTCTGGTTGGCGACCACCATGATCCGGGTCTGAGCGGGCCGCGGCAGGGCGGCACCGGTCCGTCCCATGGTCGCGACCGCGAGCTGGGCGGCCCGGCCGACCGGAGTGTCCTCGTGCTCGTCGTTGTCGACGAGGGGCGGAGGCAGGGGGTCCCTCTCCGCGGTGGCTGGGGACGTTCCACGTGAAACATCCTCGCCCGGTGATTCTGAGCGGGGACCGGGGACCGGATCGGCCATCGGCCCCGCGAAGTTGGCGTCGGACCGCACGGTGTCACTCTCCTCGGCAGCGGGCTCGCGATGAACAGAGCCTGCCATGGGACCCGGGTCGCGAACCAGCGGGGCCCGTACTCCTGTGGATGAATCCACCGTTGTGGAAAACTCCGTACCCCCCGCGTCCTTGCGGTGACGGGGGGCGGCAGCGGCACGGCCGCGGCTGATGATTCCGTGCAGCAGAGAGCGATGTTTCACGTGAAACACGATGCCCGGACGGAGCACGGACGGAGTCTCCAGGCCGCTACGACACTCCGGAATCCCTACCTATAGGGCCCAATGCCCCGGAGCCGACAAGATCAACGACGTCGGCGGGTCCGCCCGACGCGGGCGGCCTTAGCCCGCTTGGCCGCGAACCTCACCCCACCGGGGCTTTCTCCGACCTCCACCCGGACCACCGTGGACAGCGGATCGACGACGCCCTCGCCCACCTGGAGCACCGAGGTCTTCACCACACCGAGCTTACTGAGTGCGACCTTCGCCGCCACCAGCTCCTCCTCCGCGGTGTCGCCCTTGAGCGCCAGCATTTCCCCGTACGGACGCAGCAGCGGGACGCCCCAGCCGGCGAGCCGGTCGAGCGGAGCGACGGCCCTGGCCGTCACCACGTGCACCGGCTGGACCTTGCCGAGCATCTCCTCGGCCCGTCCCCGCACCACCGTGACGTGGTCCAGCCCCAGCAGCTCCACGGCTTCCTGGAGGAAGTTCGTGCGGCGGAGCAGGGGCTCCAAAAGGGTGATCTTCAGGTCCCGCCGGACCAGTGCGAGCGGAATGCCGGGCAGACCCGCGCCGGAGCCCACGTCGCAGACGGTGACGCCCGCGGGCACCACCTCGGAGAGCACCGCGCAGTTCAGCAGGTGCCGCTCCCACAGCCGGGGAACCTCGCGCGGCCCGATCAGACCGCGCTTGACCCCCGCATCCGCCAGCAGCTCCGCATACCGCACAGCTTCCGGGAAAAATTCACCGAACACCGCGCGCGCCTCTTCAGGCGCCGGGGGAAGCTCAGCTGCCTCCGTCACGGGGACCGTCCTTCCGTACAGAACCGCTCACAGAACCGCTCACGCCAATACCGTGCCGTTCAACTGTCAGGCTTACAAACATCGGCCCCGCCTGCGACACAGACGGGGCCGACGCACAACGCTCCGGTCAGGCCGGAAGCACAACGACGAAGCGCTGCGGCTCCTCGCCCTCGGACTCGCTCTTCAGGCCGGCGGCCGCCACGGCGTCGTGGACGACCTTGCGCTCGAAGGGGGTCATGGGGGCCAGCTTCAGGGGCTCGCCCGAGGCCTTCACGTCCTCCGCGGCCTTGGCACCCAGGACCGCGAGCTCCTCGCGCTTCTTCGCCCGGAAACCGGCGATGTCGAGCATCAGCCGGCTGCGGTCCCCGGTCTCGCGGTGCACGGCCAGGCGGGTCAGCTCCTGGAGGGCCTCCAGGACCTCACCGTCACGGCCCACGAGCTTGTTCAGGTCCCGGCCGGCGGAGTCGCTCACGATCGACACCGCGGCACGGTCGGCCTCGACGTCCATGTCGATGTCGCCGTCGAGGTCGGCGATGTCCAGCAGACCCTCAAGGTAGTCGGCCGCGATCTCACCCTCCTGCTCGAGGCGGGTCAGGGTGTCGCCACTCTCAGCGGCGGCGGTGGTGGTGCCTTCCGTCACGGGAGGGACTCCTTCTACTTATTGGAGGGCTTGCTGGGGGGCGGCGTCTGACGCTTCGACTTCGACTGCCGCTTCGGCTGCTGGCGCTTCGTCGCGACACCGCCGCTCGCCGCGTCCGCGTCGGCGGTGGCCACGGAGCTCTTCACCACGGAGCCGTCCGACTGGGCGGCCATGCCCTGCTTCGTGAGCGCGGTGATGAACTTCCGCTCGTTGTCGTTGCGGTCCGGCCCCTTGGCCACGATCGCCGCGACGATCTTCTTCTTGCCCCGGCCCTTGACGTCGCCGTGGGTGGAGACGTGCTTCAGGAGGCGGGTCAGGTACTGGTCCTGCGCCTTGCTGCCCGGCGTCGGGTTCTGGCTGATCACGTACATCTGCTGGCCCATGGTCCACACGTTGGTGGTCAGCCAGTAGACGAGGACACCGACGGGGAAGTTGATGCCCATCACCGCGAAGATCAGCGGGAAGATGTACATCAGCATCTTCTGCTGCTGCATGAAGGGCGTCTTGACCGAGAGGTCGACGTTCTTCTGCATCAGCTGGCGCTGCGTGTAGAACTGCGACAGCGACATCATGATGATCATGACCGCGGTGACGATGCGTACATCGGTGATCGAAGCGCCGAGGGCCTCGACCTTGCTCGCGGGGTCCATGAACTTGGCCGCGAGCGGCGCGCCGAAGATGTGTGCCTGGCGGGCGCTCGCCAGCAGCGACTGGTCGATGACGCCGATCGTCTGGCCGTTGGCGATGGCCGAGAGCACGTGGTAGAGCGCGAAGAAGAACGGGGACTGCGCCAGGATGGGAAGGCACGAGGAGAGCGGGTTGGTACCCGTCTCCTTGTACAGCTTCATCATCTCTTCGGACTGACGCTGCTTGTCGTTCTTGTAGCGCTCCTGGATCGCCTTCATCTTCGGCTGGAGCGCCTGCATGCCACGCGTCGCCTTGATCTGCTTCACGAAGAGCGGGATCAGGCAGATACGGATCAGGACCACCAGGGACACGATGGACAGGCCCCAGGCCCACCCACTGTCCGCACCGAAGATCGCCCCGTACAGGCTGTGGAACTGGACGATGACCCACGACACGGGTGTGGTGATAAAGCTGAACAGACTGGCAATCGTGTCCACTAATCAGGCTCCTTGAGCATTGCGAGATCTACGCAACGCACTGCGCAGCTGCTCGTGCCAACGCGGGCGTTTCCGGGGTGGGACATGATCCACACCGCCCGGGGACCACGGATTGCACCGCAGGATCCGCCAGGCGGTCAGAACCGTCCCCTTCACCGCACCATGCCGGTCGATGGCCGTGTACCCGTAGTGCGAACACGACGGGTAGTAGCGGCACACCGGCCCGAGCAGCGGACTGATCGTCCACTGGTACAGCTTGATCAAAGCGAGCAGCGGGTACTTCATCGAGCCACGCCTCCCAGCAGCCGCGCCAAGGCGGCGTCCAGGTCACGGGCCAGCTCGTCCACGCCGGCATCGCCCGCTCCGGGCAGGGCCCGTACCACCACCAGGCTACCGGCGGGCAGCTGGGCCAGCCGGTCGCGCACGAGGTGCCGCAGACGGCGCTTGACCCGGTTCCGGACGACGGCGACGCCGACAGCCTTGCTGACGACGAAACCCGCACGCGGCGAGGGATCGATCTCCCCCGGCTCGTGCGGGTCCGTTGCACCGCTGGTACGTAGGTGGACGACGAGGAGGGGGCGTCCTGCCCGCCTGCCCCGCCGTACCGCGCTCGCGAAGTCCTCGCGCCGCCTCAGCCGATTCTCGGGAGACAGCACGACGTCACGATCCGCGCGTGATTACGCGGAAAGGGCGGCGCGGCCCTTGCCACGACGGTTCGCGAGGATCGCGCGACCGGCACGGGTACGCATCCGCAGGCGGAAGCCGTGGGTCTTGGCGCGACGGCGGTTGTTCGGCTGGAAGGTGCGCTTGCTCACTCGGGGGCTCCAGAGAATGAATCGTGTATGGCGTTACATCGCCTGGCTGTCACCGTGCGCCCACGAGGAACTCGCGTGTTCGCCCGAGTGGACACCGCTAAACGATCACGATCAGTGACCTTCGCCCATCGGTAGGCAGGCGGCAGCAGCCATCGATAATTCGACCTCGTTACGGTACGCGCGGCTACGCCATCCGGTCAAACCGAGGTCGCCCTGCCCCACACTGTGCACAGGCTGTGGACAACGACTTGAACCGTACCCACCGGCCTGACTACCGTTGTGTGATCCCGGATTTTTTGTCCCGACCGTCCCAAAGAACCACACATTCGTGGGACCGGGACCTGTGAGAGAGCGTGCTCTGTGGCTGACGTACCTGCCGATCTTGCCGCAGTGTGGCCACGCGTGCTCGAGAAGCTGCTCGGGGAGGGTCAGCAGGGGATCGAGCCCAAGGACAAGCAGTGGGTGGAGCGCTGCCAGCCGCTGGCCCTCGTGGCCGACACCGCTCTGCTCGCCGTGCCCAACGAATGGGGCAAGCGGGTCCTCGAGGGGCGCCTGGCCCCGCTCATCAGCGATGCCCTCAGCCGTGAGTGCGGCCGGCCGATCCGGATCGCGATCACCGTGGACGACTCCGCGGGCGAGCCCGCGCCGCAGTCCCCCTCCGCCTCCGGGCAGCGCGAGGGGTACGAGCCGTACGGCGGTCAGCGGGGCGGCGGCCACACCGGCCCCGGGGACGACCAGCTGCCCACGGCCCGCCCCGCCTACCCCGAGTACCAGCAGCAGCGGCCGGAGCCCGGCTCCTGGCCGCGCGGGGGACAGGACGACTACGGCTGGCAGCAGCCGCGCCTGGGCGGCTTCCCCGAGCGCGACCCCTACGCCTCTCCGCAGCCCGGATACCTCCAGCAGCCGGAGCCCGGCGGCTACGAGCAGAACTCCTACGACCAGGGCTCGTACGAACAGCAGAAATACGAGCAGCAGAAGTACGAGCAGCAGTCCTACGACCAGCAGCAGTACGAGCAGCCGGCCCCGCGCCAGGCCCCCGGCCGGCCCGCGCCGCCGCCGGCCCCGTCCGGCGGTTCGACCTCGGGCCCGTTGGAGCCGACGGCCCGGCTGAATCCCAAGTACCTCTTCGACACCTTCGTCATCGGCGCCTCCAACCGGTTCGCGCACGCGGCCGCGGTGGCCGTCGCCGAGGCGCCGGCGAAGGCGTACAACCCGCTCTTCATCTACGGGGAGTCGGGCCTCGGCAAGACGCACCTGCTGCACGCCATCGGGCACTACGCGCGCAGCCTCTATCCCGGCACCCGGGTGCGGTACGTGAGCTCGGAGGAGTTCACCAACGAGTTCATCAACTCCATCCGCGACGGCAAGGGCGACGCGTTCCGCAAGCGCTACCGCGAGATGGACATCCTGCTCGTCGACGACATCCAGTTCCTCGCGAGCAAGGAGTCGACGCAGGAGGAGTTCTTCCACACCTTCAACACGCTCCACAACGCCAACAAGCAGATCGTGCTGTCCTCCGACCGGCCGCCCAAGCAGCTCGTCACCCTGGAGGACAGGCTCCGCAACCGCTTCGAGTGGGGCCTGATCACCGACGTCCAGCCGCCCGAGCTGGAGACCCGGATCGCGATCCTGCGCAAGAAGGCCGTGCAGGAGCAGCTCAACGCCCCGCCGGAGGTACTGGAGTTCATCGCCTCCCGCATCTCGCGCAACATCCGCGAGCTGGAGGGCGCGCTGATCCGGGTGACGGCCTTCGCGAGCCTGAACCGGCAGCCGGTCGACCTGGGCCTGGCCGAGGACGTCCTCAAGAACCTGATCCCGGGCGGCGAGGACAGCGCGCCCGAGATCACCGCCTCCGACATCATGGCGGCCACCGCCGACTACTTCGGGCTCACCGTGGACGACCTGTGCGGCTCCTCGCGCAGCCGGGTGCTGGTGACCGCCCGGCAGATCGCCATGTACCTGTGCCGGGAACTGACGGACCTGTCACTGCCCAAGATCGGGGCCCAGTTCGGCGGCCGCGACCACACGACCGTCATGCACGCCGACCGCAAGATCCGCGCGCTGATGGCCGAACGCCGCTCGATCTACAACCAGGTCACGGAGCTCACCAACCGCATCAAGAACGGCTGACGCGGGCCCCCGGCGGTGGCGTCAGGGGGGCTTCACACCTCACGACGGGGCGCTTCCGGATCGAACCGGGGGCGCCCTTCTTCGTCCGTGCGCCCCTGGTCTGTTCGAATACGCCCCCGCGGAAGGCAGTCATCCACAGATTCGCCGACTTTCTTCCGTCCACAGCCTGAGGACAGTTTCCACTACCCACAATCTGTCCACAGGAGCGCAGGTTGAGGGACCATCAGGGCAGGTCAACAGCCTGTGTACTTGTGCGCAAGGTTCATCCACAGGCTGTGGACAGAAAAATCATCCACAGGGTCATCCACGTCTCTGTCCACCGGAGACCCACAGGTTCCCGTGTCCTGTGCACAGGACGGGAGCGGTTCTCCACACCCTTGTCCACTGTTCGGCAACGAGCCACCCCCGGTCACCGTCGCGAGTGAAAGCGGTCACACGGATGTCGACGTTTGCCGTGTGGATGACTGGGGAAAAGCTGGGGACACACCTGTGGAGTACCGGGGGTCTCCTGGGGACGGCCTGTGCAGAACTTTTCGTTCTCCACAGAGACACCGTGTTGTCCACCGGTGCCACCCACAGGGTGTGGGGATAAAAAACAGGGGCTGACCTGGGAAAACGGGCTTATCCACCGTTTCCACAGGCCCTACTACTACCCCCATAGAGAGTTAGGCCGGATTCGGTTTTCAAGCAGGTCCTGTGCACAACTCGTCGAGCGGCCGCCCCGACACCTCGCTCCCGACTTGACCGCCAGCCGCGACGACTGTCGGCGCCGTACGTCAGACTGGTCCCCGGCATCGGTCGAGGCATCGACGAGCCGACGACGAAGGCCGGCAGACGAGCGAGCAACAGCAGGAGGCGGTTTCCGGTGAAGATCCGGGTGGAACGCGACGTACTCGCGGAGGCGGTGGCCTGGGCTGCACGCAGCCTCCCGGCCCGGCCGCCGGTGCCCGTGCTCGCGGGCCTGCTGCTGAAGGCCGAGGAGGGCACCCTGTCCCTCTCCGGCTTCGACTACGAGGTCTCGGCCCGCGTCTCCGTCGAGGCCGACGTCGAGGAGGACGGCACCGTCCTGGTCTCCGGCCGGCTGCTGGCCGACATCTGCCGCGCCCTGCCCAACCGCCCGGTGGAGATTTCCACAGACGGTGTACGGGCGACCGTGGTCTGCGGCTCCTCCCGGTTCACCCTCCACACCCTGCCGGTGGAGGAGTACCCGGCGCTGCCCGAGATGCCGACCGCGACCGGCACCGTGCCCGGCGAGGTCTTCGCCTCGGCCGCCGCCCAGGTCGCCATCGCCGCCGGACGCGACGACACGCTGCCCGTGCTGACCGGTGTCCGCATCGAGATCGAGGGCGACCGCGTCACCCTGGCCTCCACCGACCGCTACCGCTTCGCGGTCCGCGAGTTCCTGTGGAAGCCGGAGAACCCGGACGCCTCCGCCGTGGCCCTGGTGCCCGCCAAGACCCTGCTGGACACCGCCAAGTCCCTCACCAGCGGTGACACCGTCACCCTGGCGCTCTCCGGCTCCGGCCAGGGCGAGGGC
This sequence comes from Streptomyces sp. NPDC048507, assembly GCF_043199995.1. Classification (NCBI taxonomy): domain Bacteria; kingdom Bacillati; phylum Actinomycetota; class Actinomycetes; order Kitasatosporales; family Streptomycetaceae; genus Streptomyces; species Streptomyces sp. NPDC048507. The sequence continues at coordinate 238,860 of NZ_JBICWZ010000004.1, forward strand.
CTGATCGGCTTCGAGGGCGCGGGCCGCCGCACCACCACCCGGCTGCTCGAGGGCGACCTGCCGAAGTACCGCACGCTCTTCCCGACCGAGTTCAACTCCGTCGCGGTGATCGAGACCGCCCCGTTCGTCGAGGCCGTCAAGCGCGTGGCCCTGGTCGCCGAGCGCAACACGCCGGTCCGCCTCAGCTTCGAGCAGGGCGTCCTGATCCTGGAAGCCGGGTCCAGCGACGATGCACAGGCTGTGGAACGCGTCGACGCGAACCTGGAGGGCGACGACATCTCGATCGCCTTCAACCCGACCTTCCTGCTCGACGGCCTGAGCGCGATCGACTCGCCCGCGGCCCAGCTCAGCTTCACCACCTCCACCAAGCCCGCGCTGCTCAGCGGCCGTCCGGCCGTCGACGCCGAGGCCGACGAGGCGTACAAGTACCTGATCATGCCGGTGCGCCTCTCCGGCTGACGCCCCGCGCACACCGACGCCGGGCCCGGTCTCGCAGCCTGCGGGGGCCGGGCCCGCCGTCGTGCGGAGCGGGCCCCGCCGCGCGGCCCGGCGTAGGCTCGGATCCGGTGGGCACCCCGGACCCCGGGGAAGCCCCCGAACAGGCAAAGACGGCCCCAACGCGTAAGGAAGCACCTGATGGAGCTCGGTCTCGTCGGTCTCGGCAAGATGGGCGGCAACATGCGCGAGCGCATCCGCCGCGCAGGCCACACCGTCATCGGATTCGACCGCAACCCGGACCTCGCCGATGTCCACAGCCTGCGGGAGCTTGTGGACAGCCTGCAGTCCCCCCGCGTGGTGTGGGTGATGGTCCCGGCGGGCGCCGCCACCCAGTCCACCGTCGACGAGCTGGCGGAACTGCTCTCCCCCGGCGACATCGTCGTCGACGGCGGCAACTCCCGCTGGACCGACGACGAGAAGCACGCCGAGGAGCTGAAGGCCAAGGGCATCGGCTTCGTCGACTGCGGCGTCTCCGGCGGTGTCTGGGGCCTGGAGAACGGCTACGCGCTGATGTACGGCGGCGACGAGAAGCACGTCGCCGCGGTCCAGCCCGTCTTCGACGCCCTCAAGCCCGAGGGTGACTTCGGCGCCGTACACGCCGGCAAGGTCGGCGCGGGCCACTTCGCGAAGATGGTCCACAACGGCATCGAGTACGCCATGATGCAGGCCTACGCCGAGGGCTGGGAGCTGCTGGAGAAGGTGGACTCGGTCACCGACGTCCGCGAGGTGTTCCGGTCCTGGCAGGAGGGCACGGTCATCCGTTCCTGGCTGCTCGACCTGGCCGTGAACGCGCTGGACGAGGACGAGCACCTGGAGCAGCTCAAGGGCTTCGCGCAGGACTCGGGCGAGGGCCGCTGGACGGTCGAGGCCGCGATCGACAACGCGGTGCCGCTGCCGGCGATCACCGCCTCGCTGTTCGCCCGCTTCGCCTCGCGCCAGGACGACTCGCCGCAGATGAAGATGATCGCCGCGCTGCGCAACCAGTTCGGCGGGCACGCGGTCGAGAAGAAGTAGCCGGGCCGCACACCGCGGCCAAGCACCACACGGCACCACACAGCACCACGAGCACAGCAGCAGGAAGCCGGGGGAGGTCGGCGCCGAATGCACGTTTCGCATCTCTCACTGGCCGACTTCCGCTCGTACGCCCGGGCCGAGGTTCCCCTCGCCCCGGGCGTCACGGCGTTCGTGGGGCCCAACGGGCAGGGCAAGACGAACCTCGTCGAGGCCATCGGCTACCTGGCCACCCTCGGCAGCCACCGCGTCTCCTCGGACGCCCCCCTCGTCCGGATGGGCGCCGACCGGGCCGTCGTCCGCGCCGCCGTCACCCAGGGCGAACGCCAGCAGCTGGTGGAGCTGGAACTGAACCCCGGCCGCGCCAACCGCGCCCGGATCAACCGGTCCTCCCAGGTCAGACCCCGTGACGTGCTGGGGATCGTACGGACCGTGCTGTTCGCCCCCGAGGACCTGGCGCTGGTCAAGGGCGACCCGGGCGAGCGGCGCCGCTTCCTCGACGAGCTCGTCACCGCCCGCTCCCCGCGCATGGCGGCCGTCCGCTCCGACTACGAGCGCGTCCTCAAACAGCGCAACACCCTGCTGAAGTCCACCGCGATGGCCCGCCGCCACGGCGGCCGCTCCATGGACCTGTCCACCCTCGACGTGTGGGACCAGCACCTGGCCCGCGCCGGGGCGGAGCTCCTCGCGCACCGCCTCGACCTGCTCACGACGCTGCTGCCGCTGGCCGACAAGGCCTACGAGCAGCTCGCGCCCGGCGGCGGCCCGCTCGGGCTCGGCTACAAGTCCTCGGCCGGCGAGCCGGTCGACAGCGGCGCGGCCCGCACCCGCGAAGCCCTGTACGAGGTCCTGCTGGCGGCCCTGTCCGAGGTGCGCAAGCAGGAGATCGAGCGCGGCGTCACCCTGGTGGGCCCGCACCGCGACGACGTCCTGCTGCGCCTGGGCGACCTGCCCGCGAAGGGGTACGCCAGCCACGGCGAGTCCTGGTCGTACGCGCTCGCCCTGCGGCTGGCCTCGTACGAACTGCTGCGCTCCGAGGGGGCCGAGCCGGTGCTGATCCTGGACGACGTCTTCGCGGAGCTGGACGCGCGCCGCCGCGAGCGCCTGGCGGAACTGGTCGCTCCGGGCGAGCAGGTACTGGTGACGGCAGCGGTGGACGACGACGTTCCGGGGGTGCTGACGGGCACCCGGTTCGCGGTGTCCGGCGGCGAGGTGACCCGGCTGTGAGCGCGGGCGAGGGCGGTCAGGAGCAGCGCAGGGCCCCGGAGCCCTCCGGGGTCGACCTCGCGCGCCAGGCGCTGGCCGCCGCCCGTGAGCAGGCCCGGGCCCGTGGCAACGCGGCGACCGGGCGGGGGCGCCGGCAGCAGCCGGGGCTGCGCTCCGGCGCGCGGGCGGACGGCCGCGACCCGATGCCGCTCATGGCGGCCCTGGACCGGCTGCGCACCGAGCGCGGCTGGGAGATGCCGATCGCGGTGGCCGGGGTGATGGAGCGCTGGGCGGAGATCGTCGGCCCCGAGATCGCGGCGCACTGCGAGCCGGAGCGCTACGAGGACCGCGAGCTCCTCGTGCGGTGCGATTCCTCGGCCTGGGCCGCGCAGCTGAAGCTGCTGGCCCCGCAGCTGGTCGCGCGGCTCAACGCGGACCTGGGGCAGGGCACGGTCCGGCTGATCAAGGTGCAGGGTCCCGGTGGCCGGCCGAAGCGCCACGGTCCCTGGCGCAGCCCCGGCAGCACGGGCCCGGGCGACACCTACGGCTGAGCCGGCCCGCCGCACCCCGTCGAAGCCGCACCGCACCGCACCCCGCCCGCGCCCGCCGTTCCGCGCCCGGCCCGGCGCCCGCTCGTACCCGTACCCGTACCCGTGCCGATGCGGCCGGAGCGCCCGGTTCCGCGCAGCCGTGCCCGGCTCCGGCGGGCGCCCGCGGGCACCGCCGCACGCCTTCCCCGCCCGGCCCGTCGCCCCCGTTCCCGGTGGTGTCCCTCACGGTAGCCGCGGGTTGACAGGCCGAAGCGCTGGATGCCCGCGTGAGCCTCTTTGAGCCCCTCCCCGGATATGGGGAGTCGGAGAGAGGAGGTTCAGGGCGGCACATGCGTACTCAGGTACCGGCAAACCCCCATTCATGTCCGTGGTACCGGTAGACTGGAGACAATCCCGCCCGGTTCGCGGGGTGACAGCGACAAACGCAGACAACGCAGATCGACGCGGCCGCTCCGCCGGTGTACATGCTGGTCCGGAGTACGGGCTGCGCTGTGCCAGAGAGGGCGCTTCGTGGCCGATTCCGGCGACTCCAACGAGAAGAATTACGACGCCAGTGCGATCCAGGTCCTCGAGGGCCTGGACGCGGTCCGCAAGCGGCCGGGTATGTACATCGGATCCACCGGCGAGCGTGGCCTGCACCACCTCGTCTACGAGGTCGTGGACAACTCGGTCGACGAGGCGCTGGCCGGGCACGCGGACACGATCGACGTGACGATCCTGGCCGACGGCGGCGTGCGCGTGATCGACAACGGCCGTGGCATCCCGGTCGGCATCGTGCCGTCCGAGGGGAAGCCGGCCGTCGAGGTCGTCCTGACGGTCCTGCACGCGGGCGGCAAGTTCGGCGGCGGCGGCTACGCCGTCTCCGGCGGTCTGCACGGCGTCGGCGTCTCCGTCGTGAACGCCCTGTCGACCAAGGTCGCGGTCGAGGTCAAGACGGACGGCCACCGCTGGACCCAGGACTACAAGCTGGGCGTGCCGACGGCCCCGCTGGCCAAGAACGAGGAGACGGCCGAGACCGGCACCTCGGTCACCTTCTGGGCCGACGGCGACATCTTCGAGACGACCGAGTACTCCTTCGAGACGCTCTCGCGCCGCTTCCAGGAGATGGCCTTCCTCAACAAGGGCCTGACCCTGTCGCTGACGGACGAGCGCGAGTCGGCGAAGGCGACGGTGGGCGCGGACTCCGCCGAGGAGGCCGACGACGACCTGGCGCGCACGGTGAAGTACTACTACGAGGGCGGCATCGTCGACTTCGTGAAGTACCTCAACTCGCGCAAGGGCGAGCTGATCCACCCGACCGTCATCGACGTCGAGGCCGAGGACAAGGAGCGCATGCTCTCGGTCGAGATCGCGATGCAGTGGAACTCGCAGTACACGGAGGGGGTCTACTCCTTCGCGAACACGATCCACACGCACGAGGGTGGCACCCACGAAGAGGGCTTCCGCGCGGCGCTGACCGGCCTGGTCAACCGCTACGCGCGCGAGAAGAAGTTCCTGCGCGAGAAGGACGACAACCTCGCGGGCGAGGACATCCGCGAGGGTCTGACCGCGATCATCTCGGTGAAGCTGGGCGAGCCGCAGTTCGAGGGCCAGACGAAGACCAAGCTGGGCAACACGGAGGCCAAGACCTTCGTGCAGAAGGTCGTCCACGAGCACCTCAACGACTGGTTCGACCGCAACCCGGTCGAGGCCGCGGACATCATCCGCAAGTCGATCCAGGCGGCCACCGCCCGCGTCGCGGCCCGCAAGGCCCGCGACCTGACCCGCCGCAAGGGCCTCCTGGAGAGCGCCTCGCTGCCGGGCAAGCTGTCCGACTGCCAGTCGAACGACCCGACGAAGTGCGAGATCTTCATCGTCGAGGGCGACTCCGCCGGCGGCAGCGCGAAGTCCGGCCGCAACCCGATGTACCAGGCCATCCTGCCGATCCGCGGCAAGATCCTGAACGTCGAGAAGGCGCGCATCGACAAGATCCTCCAGAACACCGAGGTCCAGGCGCTGATCAGCGCCTTCGGCACGGGCGTGCACGAGGACTTCGACATCGAGAAGCTCCGCTATCACAAGATCATCCTGATGGCGGACGCCGACGTCGACGGCCAGCACATCAACACCCTGCTGCTGACCTTCCTGTTCCGCTTCATGCGGCCGCTGGTCGAGGCCGGGCACGTGTACCTGTCCCGCCCGCCCCTCTACAAGATCAAGTGGGGCCGCGACGACTTCGAGTACGCGTACTCCGACCGCGAGCGCGACGCCCTGGTCGAACTGGGCAAGCAGAACGGCAAGCGGATCAAGGAAGACTCGATCCAGCGCTTCAAGGGTCTGGGCGAGATGAACGCCGAGGAGCTGCGCGTCACCACCATGGACGTGGACCACCGCGTGCTCGGCCAGGTCACCCTGGACGACGCCGCGCAGGCCGACGACCTGTTCTCGGTGCTGATGGGTGAGGACGTCGAAGCCCGGCGCTCCTTCATCCAGCGCAACGCCAAGGACGTTCGCTTCCTCGACATCTGAGTCGGCTCAGCTGACCGCCTGAAAGGACCTCTGACCAGCAATGGCCGACGAAACCACCCCCACCGCGGAGAACGCCGAGAACGCCGCGGAGGAGCAGCCCGTGATGCGGATCGAGCCCGTCGGGCTCGAGACGGAGATGCAGCGCTCCTACCTCGACTACGCGATGTCCGTCATCGTCTCCCGCGCCCTGCCCGACGTACGGGACGGCCTCAAGCCGGTCCACCGCCGCGTGCTGTACGCGATGTACGACGGCGGCTACCGGCCCGAGAAGGGCTTCTACAAGTGCGCCCGCGTCGTCGGCGACGTCATGGGCACCTACCACCCGCACGGTGACAGCTCCATCTACGACGCGCTCGTGCGACTGGCCCAGCCGTGGTCCATGCGCATGCCGCTGGTGGACAGCAACGGCAACTTCGGCTCCCCGGGCAACGACCCGGCCGCCGCGATGCGCTACACCGAGTGCAAGCTCATGCCGCTGGCCATGGAGATGCTCCGGGACATCGACGAGGAGACCGTCGACTTCACGGACAACTACGACGGCCGCAACCAGGAGCCCACCGTCCTGCCGGCGCGGTTCCCGAACCTGCTGGTCAACGGCAGTGCCGGCATCGCGGTCGGCATGGCCACCAACATCCCGCCGCACAACCTCCGCGAGGTCGCGGCGGGCGCGCAGTGGGCGCTGGAACACCCGGAGGCCTCGCACGAGGAGCTCCTGGACGCCCTCCTGGAGCGCATCAAGGGCCCCGACTTCCCCTCGGGCGCCCTGGTCGTGGGCCGCAAGGGCATCGAGGAGGCGTACCGGACCGGCCGCGGCTCCATCACGATGCGCGCGGTGGTGGAGGTCGAGGAGATCCAGAACCGCCAGTGCCTGGTGGTCACGGAGCTCCCGTACCAGACCAACCCCGACAACCTCGCGCAGAAGATCGCCGACCTGGTGAAGGACGGCAAGATCGGCGGCATCGCCGACGTCCGCGACGAGACCTCGTCCCGGACCGGTCAGCGCCTGGTGATCGTGCTCAAGCGCGACGCCGTCGCCAAGGTCGTGCTGAACAACCTCTACAAGCACACCGACCTCCAGACGAACTTCGGCGCGAACATGCTGGCGCTGGTGGACGGGGTGCCGCGCACCCTGTCGATCGACGCGTTCATCCGGCACTGGGTGCAGCACCAGATCGAGGTCATCGTCCGGCGCACGAAGTTCCGCCTGCGCAAGGCGGAGGAGCGCGCCCACATCCTGCGCGGTCTGCTCAAGGCGCTGGACGCGATCGACGAGGTCATCGCCCTCATCCGGCGCAGCAACACGGTCGAGATCGCGCGCGAGGGCCTGATGGGCCTGCTGGAGATCGACGAGATCCAGGCGAACGCGATCCTGGAGATGCAGCTGCGCCGCCTGGCGGCCCTGGAGCGGCAGAAGATCGTCGCCGAGCACGACGAGCTCCAGGCCAAGATCAACGAGTACAACTCGATCCTGGCCTCGCCGGAGAAGCAGCGCTCCATCGTCAGTGAGGAACTGGCCGCGATCGTCGAGAAGTTCGGCGACGACCGGCGCTCCAAGCTGGTGCCCTTCGACGGCGACATGTCCATGGAGGACCTGATCGCCGAAGAGGACATCGTCGTCACCATCACGCACGGCGGCTACGTCAAGCGCACCAAGACCGAGGACTACCGCTCGCAGAAGCGCGGCGGCAAGGGCGTGCGCGGCACGAAGCTGAAGCAGGACGACCTGGTCGACCACTTCTTCGTCTCCACCACCCACCACTGGCTGCTGTTCTTCACGAACAAGGGCCGCGTCTACCGGTCCAAGGCGTACGAGCTCCCGGACGCCGGCCGCGACGCGCGCGGCCAGCACGTGGCGAACCTGCTGGCCTTCCAGCCGGACGAGAAGATCGCCCAGATCCTCGCGATCCGCGACTACGAGGCGGCGCCCTACCTGATCCTGGCCACCAAGGGCGGCCTGGTGAAGAAGACGGCGCTCAAGGACTACGACTCGCCCCGTTCGGGTGGCGTCATCGCGATCAACCTCCGGGAGACCGAGAGCGGCAGCGACGACGAGCTGATCGGCGCGGAGCTGGTGTCCGCGGACGACGACCTGCTGCTCATCAGCAAGAAGGCGCAGTCGATCCGCTTCACCGCGACCGACGACGCGCTGCGCCCGATGGGCCGTGCCACCTCGGGTGTGAAGGGCATGAGTTTCAGGGAAGGGGACGAGCTGCTCTCGATGAGCGTCGTCCGGCCCGGTACCTTCGTCTTCACCGCGACCGACGGCGGCTACGCCAAGCGGACGGCAGTGGACGAGTACCGCGTCCAGGGCCGTGGTGGTCTGGGCATCAAGGCCGCCAAGATCGTCGAAGACCGCGGGTCGCTCGTCGGCGCGCTGGTGGTCGACGAAACGGACGAGATTCTCGCCATCACGCTCGGCGGTGGTGTGATCCGTACGCGCGTCAACGAAGTCAGGGAGACGGGCCGTGACACCATGGGCGTCCAGCTGATCAACCTGGGCAAGCGCGATGCCGTGGTCGGCATCGCTCGTAACGCCGAGGCCGGTCAGGAAGCTGACGAGGTCGACGAGATCGAGACAGAGATCGAGGCCGGGGCAGCCGACGGACAGGCCGCCGAGGCCGCCGGGGGCATCGAGCCTCCGGCTGGGGAGCACGAGGAGTAAGCGTGAGTGGAGCCACGGGCGCCGGACCGGCCAAGACTGGAGCGAACGGTGCCCGTGGCCCCGCCGCGGACTCCACGGGGGGACAAGGGGGAACGGTGACGGACACCCGCGATCCGCAGCCGGACGCGCAGACGGCCGCGAAGTCGAAGTCGCAGTCCAAGTCGAAGGCCGCCGCCGAGGGCAAGGACCGCGGCGGGCAGCCCTACCAGCCCCCGCAGGCGTACGCGGCCCCCAAGGGCCCCGGCGCACAGCGCGGCGCCCCGGGCACCCGCACGGCGCCCAGGACGCGCAAGGCGCGGCTGCGGGTGGCCAAGGCCGACCCGTGGTCGGTGATGAAGGTCAGCTTCCTGCTGTCGATCGCGCTCGGCGTGTGCACGATCGTCGCGTCGGTGGTGCTGTGGATGGTCATGGACGCCATGGGCATCTTCTCGACCGTCGGCGGCACCATCAGCGAGGCCACCGGGTCCAACGAGAGCAACGGGTTCGACCTCCAGTCGTTCCTGTCGCTGCCGCGCGTACTGATCTTCACCTCGGTGATCGCGGTCATCGACGTGGTGCTGATGACGGCCCTGGCGACGCTGGGCTCCTTCATCTACAACCTGTCGGCGGGCTTCGTGGGCGGCGTCGAGCTCACGCTCGCCGAGGACGAATGACCTGCGCGGACGCCCCGTAGAAGGCGATTTTGGCTCGACCGCGTCTGTGCGCTAATCTTCAGGAGTCAGCGCGCAGCGCGGATGGGGCTATAGCTCAGTTGGTTAGAGCGCATCCCTGATAAGGATGAGGCCACAGGTTCAAATCCTGTTAGCCCCACAGTGTCGAAGACCCCCAGGCCCCAGGCCTGGGGGTCTTCGTCGTTGGGCCAGTTGAGGGGTTCCAGGTAACCGATCGGTATCGACCGGTGTGTATTGTTGGGCGCCAGAAGTCCCCAACGTCAACGAAAGACGAGGTCGCGCGGTGAAGAAGCTGCTCCTGGTCGCACTGGCCGCCATCGGCGGGCTCCTCGTGTACCGCCAGATCCAGGCGGACCGCGCCGAGCAGGACCTGTGGACGGAGGCAACCGACTCCGTGCCCTCTGGTTCCGGCGTGTGAGACCCGCTTGATTCCATGAAGCCCCGGCTGCCGCTGCTGCCGGGGCTTCTTGCTGTTCCGGGACAGTGAGTTCCGTTATGCGAATATCGTGCTTGCGTTGGCAAAGTCGGGGGTGCTGGGCGTGGGGTGGACGCATCGGGAACGCGCCGCGGGCGGGTTGGCGGGCCGGGCCCTGCGCTCCGTCCTGGCCACCGGCCTGGTGACGGCGCTCGCCGCCGGCTGGCCGCCGCCGGCCGCGCACGCGGCGCAGGGGCCCGCCGCCCCGCCGCCGCAGTACCGGTCGGCCGAGGGGGCCCGGCGGGTGGAGGGCAGACCCTCCACGGCGGACGCCCCGCTGCTGGAGGCGGGCGTGGTCTACGAGGACACCGCCGCCCCGGGCGAACGGGTCTACCGGCTGGGCCTGGACGACGCCTCCACGGTGTACGTCTCCGCGGTGCTGCGGCCGCCCGCCGGGAGCAAGGTCGGGTACGGGGACGGGCTGGAGGTCGAGGTGATGACCAGCGGCGGCCGGGCGTGCCCGTACAACCCGGGCCGGGCCGGCCTCGGCACCGACCCGGTCCCGCTGGCGGCGGCGGGCCAGCGGCGGCTGGAGGAGGACGCCGCATGCCAGTCCGCGGGCACGTACTACGCGAAGGTGACCCGGACGGCCGCGAAGGATTCGGACCGGGCGCCGTGGCCGGTGGAGCTGCTGGTGATGCGCGAACCGGCGCCCGCCGGGGGCACCGCCCCGGTCTCCCCGCCGCCCGCCTCGCCCTCGCCGTCCCCGGTGCTGCCCGGCGCGGACCCGGTCGCCCGCAGCGGGGGCACCGGCTTCAACGACGCCCGGGCGCTGGGCTCCGGGGTGTGGCGCGACGACCTGCGGCCCGGCCAGACGCGGTTCTACCGGGTCCCGGTGGACTGGGGGCAGCGGCTGGCGGCCGGTGCCGAGATCGCGAAGGCCCGGATGACCAGGCCGTACGGTTCGGCGTCCGACGGGCTCACCGTCTCCCTCTACACGCCCTACCGGGCGCTCGTGGAGTCGAAGGACGCTTCCTATGACGGGCAGCAGGCGGCCGTGACCCTGCCGGGGACGGTGCCGGTGGCCTACGCGAACCGTTTCTCCGACGAGGCCGCGGTGCGGCCGGTACGGGTGGCCGGCTGGTACTACCTCGCCGTCACCCTGGGCGGAAAGGTGGGCGAGTTCACCGAGGACGCCTCGCCGGTGCCGCTGACGCTACGGGTGGACGTGGCCGGCGGCCCGGCGCAGGGGCCCGCGTACCGGGAGGGCCTGGCGGCCGCCGGATTCGGGGTCGGCGCGGCCGAGCGGGCCGCGGCGCGGGAGGGGATCACCGTCCCCGAGGCCGTCGCGCGCGAGGACGGCCGCTCCGTGATGCGGGCGGTGGCCGGAGCGGGCTTCGGGACGGGGGCGCTGCTGCTGCTGGTGCTCGGGGGATGGTTCCTGCTGTCCCGGCGCCAGGGGGACGGCGGCCCGCTCTAGAGGCGGGTCAAGGCCCAGACGGCGGTGGCGAAGCAGAGCAGGGCGGCCGTGAGGAGGCCGGCGGTGACCTTGGGCGGGGGCGGCGGAACCCGGCGGCGGGATCCGGTCCGGGCCGGGGGTGCGGGGGCCGCGGGGGTCGTCGGGGGCGTCGGGGCCGGGTTCCGGGCCGGGGGCGCCAGGTGGAAGCCGTCCGTCCGCTCCGTCGGTCCGAAACCGGCGGGCGGCGGCCCGAAGGCTCCGGCGGGACCGGCTGCGGGAGCGTGCTGCGGCGGCTGTCGCGGGGGTGGTTGGGGCGTCGCCCGGGGGTCCGCGGAGGGCCGGCCCGGGGGGCCCTCGGGACCGAAACCGAGCGGGAGCGGCCCGAGTTGGTCGAACACCTCCACCGGATCCTCGTCCGGGCCGGGCTCGGGCAGCAACCGGGCGGCCTCGACAAGGGCCTTGCGCGCCCCCGTGGCGGTCCTGAACCGGTTGCGGGGGTCCGGGTGCAGGAGGTTCGCGATCACGTCCCACAGGGGCGCGGGGACGCCCTCGGGGGCCTCGGGGACGCCCTGGGCCGGGAACCGCTCCGCCAGGGCGCGGGAGTCGGGCTTGCGGCCCAGCAGCAGGTACAGCGCGACGAGCCCCACGGCGTAGAGGTCGGCGGGGAAATCGGGCTCGGCGCCGCTCAGTTGCTCGGGGGCGAAGTAGCCCGGCGTGCCGGCGACGAGGTCGGTCCCGGTGAGCCGGGGCTCGCCCTTGCGCAGCGAGATCCCGAAGTCGGACAGCCGCAGGTGCGGCCGCCCGGTTCCGGTGGCCTCCATCAGGATGTTGGCCGGCTTGATGTCGCGGTGGACGACGCCTTCCGCGTGCACCGCCGCCAGCCCCGACAGGAGCTGGTCGAGCAGCGCGCACACGAACCGGGGCGGCAGGGCCCCGTAGTCGCCGATCACGTGGGCGAGGGAGCCGCCCGCGACCAGGTCCATGGTGAACAGGACCTTGTCGTCGTCCGCCGCCCAGCTGGCCGGGGCCAGTACGTGCGGATGGTCGATGCGCAGGGCCTGTTCGCGCACGAAGCGCAGCAGGGTGTGGGCGTCGCCCTGGAGGAGCACCTTCGCGGCGACGTACCGGCCGCGGCGCCGGTCCCACGCCCGCCAGACGGCTCCCGCCCCGCCCCGTCCGATCGGGTCGATCAGTTCGTACCGGCCGGCGAAGACCTCACCCATCGCTGTGCCCGTCCCCCGTTCGCGCGCCCGCGCGTCAGTTCTGGTGGGCCTCGTAGTGGGCGACCGCCTCGGCGGTGCGGCCCGCCCCGTAGACCCTGAGGAACTCTGCCAGCTCCGGGTGGGTGGGTGCGAGCGAGTCCGCCGCATCGATGATGTCCCCGGCCGCGGAGACCGACCGCAGCAGCGACTGGATCTCGCGCACGACCCGCTTGACCGTGGGAGCGCCGGAACTCGTCGTGCTCTGGCCGCTGTTGCTGAGGACGGAGCCCCCCTGGGTGTTCTTGATCTCGTCCATCCGGTCGGTGGCCTCGGCCGCGCTGACGCTTCCGTCCGCCACCTGCCCGGCGAGGTCCTGGAGGGCCTGCACCCGCTGGACCACGGCCGGGTTGCCGATCTTGGCGCGCTGTCCGCTCATCAGCTGGGACAGCATCGGCGCCGACAGTCCGAGGACGGCAGCGAGGCGGGCCTGATTGAGTCCGAGGTCATCTATGAGCCGTCGGAACAGCGCGCCGAGCGGCTCCCCGTACCAACTGCGCTGGAGTTCCCTGGCTCTGGCCGTGGCCTCTTGCTGTACTGCGTCCACTCTGACTACTCCCCTTCGCTGGTGCGAACCTCGCGAGCATCTTACGGAGCGTGGTCGCGGGGCGGGAGTCCCTATCATTTTGCGGGATGCGGGGGTACACCGGGTACTCTGTCCTGCGGAACGCCCGCTCCCGTACGGGAGAGGGTTCCATCCGGTTTCCCGGGGCCTTAGCTCAGTTGGTAGAGCGCTGCCTTTGCAAGGCAGATGTCAGGAGTTCGAATCTCCTAGGCTCCACAGTGAAAGACCCCCTGACCTGCGAAAACGCAGGGATGGGGGTCTTTTTCGTGCGGTGGCCCGGGGTGCGCGGCGAGGGGGGCTCGCGCGGTCGCGGGCGTACGGCCTCACGGGCGCGCGCCCGCCGCCGGCTGCGGCGGTCCCCCGGACGGCCCAGTCACGCGGCCGGGCGGGCCCCGGTGTCAGAGAGTGGGGGCAGGCACCGAGCCGGGGGACGACACCACGCCGGAGGCGCAGGTACATGGGAATCTTCGACTTCCTGAAGTCCGACAAGCAGAAGGAACACGAGGCCGCCGACAAGGCGAAGGAGCAGACGGAGCAGCAGGCCGCGGCCGGGTCCGCGCCCGCCGGGACGGGCGGCGGCTACTCCGACGCCGCGGCGGCCACCAGGGCGGCGGCCGACCGGATGGCCGCGTCGGCCCCGCCGAAGCCGCCGGTCGCCGGGCCCGCCGCGCCGAGTCCCGCGTCGGCCGCGCACAAGGCCGTACCGGTGGCGCCCAAGCCGCCCGCGGCCGCGGCGCCCCGGCCGCCGGTCCCGCCGAAGCCCGCGGCGGCCGCCCGGCCCGCCGCGCCGAGTCCGGCGTCGGCCGCGCACAAGGCGGTGCCGGTGGCGCCCAAGCAGCCGCTCGCCGCCAAGAAGCGCACGTACACGGTGAAGCCGGGGGACTCGCTGTCCGCGATCGCCCGCCACGAGCTGGGCAACGAGGCCCGCTGGCGGGAGCTCTACGCCATGAACCGGGGCGTCGTCGGCGCCAACCCGGACCTGATCCACCCGGGGACGGTGCTCAACCTCCCCTCCTAGGACGGGGCATGCGGAAGGGGCCCGGATCCACCACTGGATCCGGGCCCCTTCCGCGTACCCGCCGCGAGGCGGGGTCAGAGCTGCTTGTCGCTGTCGGGGCGCGTCGGAGCGGGACCCGGCGCGTCCGTCCGCGCCTCGCGCTCCTTCTCCTCCAGCTCGTCGTCGAAGCTGGCCGGCCCGGCTTCGCGCGAGGGGACCTCGGTGGCCGCCGGGGGCTCGACGAGCCAGTCCGGGTTCGACTGCCGGTCCCACCACTTCCACGCCGCGAAAGCGGCGCCGGCGACGAGGCCGACGAGGGCGACGTTGCGCAGGCCCCGGCCGCAGCGGGCCCGGCGCTCGTGACGGCGCACCAGCCGGCGCACCTCCTCGGGCGTCACCTGCCCGCGCAGCGCGGCGAACGCCGCGACCGAGCGGGAGGCGGCCTCCTCGGCGACCGGGGTGGCCGCCGCGAGGGCGCTCTCGATGCGGGGCTGCGTGTACTCGGCGGCCTGGCGGGCGGCGCGACGGGTCTGCTCCACCGCCTGGGTGGCGGCACGGTCGACGTTCGGCGGAACGTGGGCGCGGGCGGCGACCATACGGGGATGCAGGTGGGAGCCGTAGGCCGCGCGGGCCTGGAGCGACGCCTGGCCGGCCGCGTGCGAGACCTTCGGCACCAGCCGCTCGTTCGCCTCGTGCGCGTAGTGCACGGCCGCGTCCCTGGCGGTTCCTGCGTACGGCGCCACCACTTCCGCTGCGTGCCTCACGGTGTCCTTGGCGCTCTCGGCGGCCAGGCGCACGCTGTCCTTGCGGGTCACGGGATCCTCCTCCTCGGTGGCGGACACAGTTCACCTTTCCACCCTTTGTCGGATCATGCCTGCCACAGGGCCGCCCGTCGCGCGCGACAGGGCATACGGGTGGGGGATTTTCTGTGCGGCGCTGCCCTCCGTGGGAGGATCGGGACCGACAGTGATGACTATGGAAGGCAGACTCGTGGCCGAGAAGCTCTACGCCACCCTGAAGACCAACCACGGCGACATCGAGATCGAGCTGCTGGAGAACTTCGCCCCCAAGACCGTCCGCAACTTCGTGGAGCTGGCCACGGGCGCCCGCGAGTGGACCCGTCCCACCGACGGCCAGAAGACCACGGCCCCGCTCTACGACGGCACCGTCTTCCACCGCGTCATCAGCGGCTTCATGATCCAGGGCGGCGACCCCCTCGGCAACGGCACCGGCGGCCCCGGCTACCAGTTCGCCGACGAGTTCCACCCCGACCTGGCCTTCACCAAGCCGTACCTGCTCGCCATGGCCAACGCCGGGCCGGGCACCAACGGCTCCCAGTTCTTCATCACGGTCGCGCCCACCGCCTGGCTGACCCGCAAGCACACGATCTTCGGCGAGGTCCGCGACCCGGCCAGCCAGAAGATCGTGGACAAGATCGCCGCGGGCCCCACCAACCCGCGCACCGAGCGGCCCCTGGACGACGTGATCATCCAGTCGGTCACCGTGGAGAAGCGCTGACCGGGCGACGGGAACCTTTGCGCCCCGCCCGTCCGTCCAGGATGTGTACCTGCGCCTACCGGACCGGCGGGGCGGCCCACCTGCCCCGCCGCTGATCGAGGGGACCGATGGACACCGACCGTCTGCCGGGCTGCTACCGCCACCCGGACCGCGACACGGGCATCAGCTGCACCCGCTGCGACCGCCCGGTCTGCCCCGAGTGCAGGGTCGACGCCGCGGTCGGCTTCCAGTGCGTGGAGTGCGTACGGGAGGGCTCCGGGACCGGGCACTCCCGCGCGGCCAACGCGCCGCGCACCCTCGCGGGCGGGCTCGTCGCGGCCGACCCCCAGCTCGTCACCAAGATCCTGATCGGGATCAACGCGGCCGTCTTCCTCGCCGCGCTCGCCGTGCCGGGGCTGGCGGTGCGGCTGGAGCTGCTCGGCCGCTACGTCGAGTACTACGGGGCCCCGCTGGAGGGGATCTCCACCGGTCAGTACCACCGGCTGCTGACCTCGGTGTTCCTGCACGTCGAGTGGTGGCACGTCTTCAGCAACATGCTGGCCCTGTGGGTGATCGGCGGGCCGCTGGAGGCCGCGCTGGGGCGGGCCCGCTACCTCGCCCTCTACCTGCTGTCGGGCCTGGGCGGCAGCGCCCTGGTCTACCTGCTGACCGCGCCGAACACGCCGACCCTCGGCGCCTCGGGCGCCATCTGCGGCCTGCTCGGCGCCACCGTGGTCCTGGCGCGCCGGCTGCGCTACGAACTGCGGCCGGTCCTGATCACGCTCGGGCTGATGCTGCTGATCACCTTCGTGCCGCTGGGCGGCAGCCTGACGGTGTCGTGGCAGGCGCACATCGGTGGTCTGGTGACCGGCGCGCTGGTGGCGCTGGGGCTGCTCGCGCCCGCCACCGGCAGCAGGCGCACCCTGGTGCAGGCGGGGACCTGCGCGGCGGTGTTCCTGCTGGCCGTGGTGCTGATCGTGGTGCGCACGTCCGAACTGTCCGCGCTCACCTGATCACACCGGCGTCAACTCTCCACAGAGTTATCCACAGATCTTCTGTCTTTTCCTCAGGTGTGGATGACGCTGTGGATAACTCATGGGGAGAGCTTGCGCGGCGGCGCCGGATGCGCCTACTTCCACTGCGTGGAGACACCGAACCCGGCGGCGATGAAGCCGAAACCGACCACGATGTTCCAGTTGCCCAGTGCCTCGACGGGCATCTGGGTATCGGTCACGTAGAAGACGACGATCCACGCGAGACCGATCAGGAACAACGCCAGCATCACCGGGGCGACCCAGCTGCGGTTCGTCAGCCTGATCGTCTGCGCCTGCTTCGCCGGCGGCGGCGTGTAGTCGTCCTTCTTGCGGATACGTGACTTCGGCACGAGGGGCTCTCCTGTCGATGCGCTGGGGACCTTGCCTGCCCCGGGCGTCCGTTAGCGTAGTGGACCTGTGGCGTTGAAGGAGAAGGGTACGTTGAGCAATTCCGACGACTCCTCCGCGGGTCCCCGTCGCCGGGCCAGACCGGTCCGGCTGCTGACGGCCGCCGTGTTCGCCCTGGCCGGCCTGATCTTCGTCACCAGTTTCAACACCTCCAAGGGTACGAACATCCGCACGGACGCCTCGCTCCTGAAGCTGTCCGACCTCATCCACGAGCGCAGCACCAGCAACGCCGAGCTGGAAGAGAGCGCCGCGGCCGCGCGCGCCGCGGTGGACGCCCTGGCCGAGCGCGACGACGGCAGCACCAAGGCCGAGGACGCCAAGCTGGCCGCCCTGCGCGTCGCCTCGGGCACCGAGGAGCTCACCGGCAAGGGCCTGAGCGTCACGCTCAACGACGCCCCGCCGAACGCCACCGCGCGCGTCCCGGGCGTGCCGGAGCCGCAGCCCAACGACCTGGTGATCCACCAGCAGGACCTCCAGGCCGTGGTGAACGCCCTCTGGCAGGGCGGGGCCCGGGGCATCGAGGTCATGGGCCAGCGGCTGATCGCCACCAGCGCGGTGCGCTGCGTGGGCAACACGCTGATCCTCCAGGGCCGCGTGTACTCGCCCCCGTACAAGGTGTCCGCCGTCGGCGACCCGGGCGCGCTGCGCAAGGCGCTCGCGGACTCCCCCGCCCTGCAGAACTACCAGCTGTACGTCAACGCGTACGGGCTCGGCTGGAAAGTGGACGAGGACAAGAGGCTGACACTGCCGGGCTACTCCGGCACAGTGGACCTCCACTATGCGAAGCCGCTGGAGTCCGCCGCGCCCTGACGTCGTACTGCGCCTGGTGGTACGGACGTTCAGCGAGGCGTGCCTGACGGCCGGGACGCTGATCGTGCTGTTCGTGGCCTACGTGCTGCTGTGGACCGGGGTCAAGGCCGACCGGGCCATGGAGGGCGAGCGGGACCGGCTGCACGACCGCTGGGCTGCGGCGGCCCCGGCCGCCGCCCCCGCCCCGGGCGCCCCGGCCCCCCAGCAGGCCGCCCCGGCCCCCGCACCGCCTCCGCTCCCGGCCGGCGGGGTCTTCGCCGAGATGTACGTCCCGCGCTTCGGGGACGACTGGAGCAAGCCCGTCCTCGAAGGCACCGGCGCCGACCTGCTCAAGAAGGGCCTGGGCCACTACCCCGGCTCGGCCCGCCCCGGCGGGGACGGCAACTTCGCGGTGGCCGGCCACCGGCGCACCTACGGGGACCCCTTCAAGGACGTCCCCGAGCTGCGCCCCGGCGACGCCGTGATCGTCCGGGAGGCGGGCACCCTGTACACGTACACGGTGCGCGCGCGGGCGCTGCGCACCCTGCCCACCGAAACCGGGGTGGTCGACCCCGTGCCGAAGCGCTCCCCCTTCACCGGCCCCGGCAAGTACCTGACCCTGACCACCTGCGATCCGGAGTGGGGACACAGCCACCGGCTGATCGTCTGGGCCGAGCTCACGGGCACCCGGCCCGTCTGATTGCCCACGGGACCCCCGCCGCCGGGCCCCGGGCCTTTAGGCTGTTGCGGTACCGCTCCCGCGGTGCGCAGAGCGAGAGGGACGCGGACGGAATGTACGGCTGGATCTGGCGGCACCTGCCGGGCAACGCGTGGGTACGCGCGCTGATCTCTCTCGTACTGATCCTGGCGGTGGTGTTCGTACTGTTCCAGTACGTCTTCCCGTGGGCCGAGCCGCTGCTCCCGTTCAACGACGTGACGGTGGACGAGGGATCGGGAGCCACTCCGTGAGCGCGCGCATTCTGGTTGTCGACAACTACGACAGCTTTGTCTTCAATCTGGTCCAGTACCTCTATCAGCTCGGCGCCGAATGCGAGGTGCTGCGCAACGACCAGGTCGAACTCGCGCACGCCCAGGACGGCTTCGACGGCGTGCTCCTGTCGCCGGGGCCGGGCACGCCGGAAGAGGCGGGCGTCTGCGTCGACATGGTCCGGCACTGCGCGGACACGGGCGTGCCGGTCTTCGGCGTCTGCCTCGGCATGCAGTCCATGGCGGTCGCCTACGGCGGCGTCGTGGGCCGGGCTCCCGAGCTGCTGCACGGCAAGACCTCGCCGGTGGTCCACGAGGGCCTCGGCGTCTTCGCCGGGCTGCCCTCGCCCTTCACCGCGACCCGCTACCACTCGCTCGCCGCCGAACCGCCGACCCTGCCGGACGTGCTGGAGGTCACCGCGCGGACCGAGGACGGCATCATCATGGGCCTGCGGCACCGGGAGCACGACGTCGAGGGCGTGCAGTTCCACCCCGAGTCGGTGTTGACCGAGTGGGGCCACCGGATGCTCGCGAACTGGCTCGTGCGCTGCGGTGACGCCGGCGCCGTCGAGCGGTCGGTGGGGCTGGCCCCGGTGGTGGGCAAGGCCGTCGCGTGACGACGGTCGCGCCGTCCGCGCCCAGCGAGGGCCGGGCCGCGCGGCGCAGGGCGGCGCAGGAGGCCGCGAAGCGCTCGCACGCGCGGGCACGCAAACGGGGCGGACGGGGACGCCGGCGCGCCCGCCCGCGTTCGGGCGGTCCGGTGGTGGTCCTCAGCCGGGCGGCCGGTGAGCTGTTCATCACCGTCGGCGTGGTGATGCTGCTGTTCGTCACCTACCAGCTCTGGTACACCAACGTGCTCGCGGAGCGCTCCGCGAACGGGGCCGCAGGCTCCCTGCGGCAGACCTGGGAGCAGGCGCCGGGGGCCGGGGCACCGGCCGCGCCGCCGGTGGCCGCCTTCGAGCCGGGACAGGGCTTCGCGATCCTCCACGTCCCCAAGCTGGGCCTGAAGGTCCCGGTGGCGGAGGGCATCAGCAAGGCGAAGGTGCTGGACCGGGGCCTGGTCGGCCACTACGGCGAGGGGGCGCTGAAGACGGCCATGCCGGCCGACAAGCAGGGCAACTTCGCGGTCGCCGGACACCGCAACACCCACGGCGAACCGTTCCGCTACATCAACAAGCTGGTGCCGGGGGATTCCATCGTGGTGGAGACGCGGGACGCGTACTACACGTACGAGATGACCTCGGCGCTCCCCCAGACCTCTCCGGCGAACGTCTCGGTGATCAAGCCGGTCCCGGAGGGATCCGGCTTCACCGGCCCCGGCCGGTACATCACGCTGACGACCTGCACTCCCGAGTTCACGAGCACCTACCGGATGATCGTATGGGGCAGGATGATCGACGAACGCCCGCGCAGCCAGGGCGCCCCGCCCGCGCTGACCAGCCCGTAAGGACGACCCGCAGTGTCTCGTGCCCGCCGCCGCTCCGCACCGCCGCCCGCCGATCGCAGTGTGATCGCCGGGTTCCTGAGCCTGCTGGGCGAGCTCCTGATCACGGTGGGCCTGATCCTCGGCCTGTTCGTGGCGTACTCGCTGTGGTGGACCAACGTCCTCGCCGACCGGCAGGCCTCGGCCCGCGGCGACCAGGTCCGCCGGCAGTGGCAGGCGGCCCCCGCTCCGGCCGCGAACGCCCCGGTCCAGCCGGGCGCCCTCGACACCGGGGACGGGATCGGCTTCCTGCACGTGCCATCGATGAAGAACGGCGAGGTGCTGGTCAAGCCGGGCACCGCGCCGGACGTGCTGAACGACGGCGTCGCCGGGTACTACACGGAACCGGTGAAGGCGGCCCTGCCCTGGGACGACAAGGGCAACTTCGCCCTCGCCGCGCACCGCGACGGGCACGGGGCGAAGTTCCACAACATCGACAAGGTGAAGAACGGCGACGCGGTCGTCTTCGAGACCCGGGACACCTGGTACGTGTACAAGGTCTTCGCCGAGCTGCGGCAGACCTCGAAGTACAACGTGGACGTGATCAACCCGGTCCCGAAGGAGTCGGGGAAGACCGCTCCGGGCCGCTTCATCACCCTGACGACCTGCACCCCGGTCTACACCTCGAAGTACCGCTACATCGTCTGGGGCGAGCTGGTGCGGACGGAGAAGGTCGACGACAAGCGCACCCCGCCGGCGGAGCTGCGCTGAACCTCCCCGGCTGAACCTCCCCGCCCCGTGTTTCACGTGAAACGGCCCGGCCCCCTCGACGGACGAGGGGGCCGGGCCGTTTCACGTGAAACATCGCGACGTCAGCGGCCGCCGGTCAGGCCGCCGAACCAGCCGCCGCCCTGCTGCTGGCCGCCCTGACCGCTGTTCGGCACGGTCTGGACGTTGATGACGGTCCCGGCCGGCTGCGGAGTGCCCGCCGCGGGGGTGGAGCCGAGGATCTGGGCGTTGTCGTCGGTCGGGCCCGACAGGACCGAGCCGAACACCAGGCCCACGCGCTTGAGGTCGTCCTTGGCCTGGGCGACGGTCCGCCCGGTCAGCAGCGGCACCGGGGTCGGAGCTGCGCTCGCCTTGGCGACGCTCACGTTGACCGCCGTGTCCTTGGCCAGCTCGGTACCGGGCGCGTACTGCTGCGCGACGATCGACTTCGGCGGGGCTCCGGGGGAGTCGACCTCCGTCGTGCTGCCCAGCTTGAGCTTCACCGCCTGGAGGGCCTTGACGGCGTCCTCCTTCTGCATGCCGCTGAGGTCCGGGACGACTCCCTTGGAGACTTCCTTGGCGACGCTGAGCGTGATCACCGAACCCTGCTCGGCCTGGGTGCCGCTCTTGGGGTTCTGCTCGATGACGGTGCCCGGGGTGGCGTTCTCGGACTCGACCAGCTTCTTCTCGACCTGGAACTTCTTGGCCTTGAGCGCCGACTCGGCGTCCGCGTAGCTCAGCCGGACCACGTCGAGCACCGGCACCTTGGGGGCGCCCGTGGAGACCTTGACCTTGACCGTGCTGCCCTTGTCGACCTTGGCGTCCGGGGCCTGGTCCTGCGAGCAGACATTGCCCTTGGGCTGGTCCGCGCAGGGCTCCTCGGCCTCCTTCTCCACGACGACGCCCGCGTTCTTGCCGCTCTCCTGTGCCGAGGCGAAGGTCAGACCGACGAACTTGGGCACGGCGGCGCTGTTGTTGTCCGCGGACTGGGCGAAGAGGGTGCGGCCGATCAGGATCGCGCCGACGAGGACGAGCACGCCCGCGAGGACCAGCAGGACCGTCGAGGCCCGGCTCTTCTTCTGCTGGCGGCGGCCGTGACCCTGGTCGTAGCCGCCGGAGCCCTGGTCCCCGTACCCGTATCCGCCGTCGCCACCGGGGGGCATCGGCGGGAGCATCGAGGTCTGGCCCGCGTCGGGGGAGCGCAGGGACGTGGTGGCCTGGTCGTGGCCGGAGTGTCCGTAGCCGCCCTGGTCGGGGTAGCCGTAGCCGGCCGCGCCCATGGAGGCGGTGGCGGCGACGGGCTGCCCGTCGAGGCAGGCCTCGATGTCGGCCCGCATCTCGTCGGCGGACTGGTAGCGGTAGTCGGGGTCCTTGACCAGCGCCTTGAGGACGATGGCGTCCATCACGGGCGTGATCTCGGGGTCGAAGTTCGACGGCGGCTGGGGTTCCTCGCGCACGTGCTGGTACGCGACGGCCACGGGCGAGTCGCCGACGAACGGCGGCCGCACGCAGAGCAGCTCGTAGAGCAGGCAGCCCGCGGAGTACAGGTCGGAGCGCGCGTCGACCTGCTCGCCCTTGGCCTGTTCCGGGGAGAGGTACTGGGCGGTGCCGATCACGGCGGCCGTCTGCGTCATCGTCATGCCGGAGTCGCCCATGGCGCGGGCGATGCCGAAGTCCATGACCTTGACCTGTCCGGTCCGGGTCAGCATGACGTTGGCGGGCTTGATGTCACGGTGCACGATGCCGGCGCGGTGCGAGTACTCCAGTGCCTGGAGGATGCCGATGCACATTTCGAGGGTGCGCTCGGGCAGCAGCTTGCGGCCGGAGTGCAGCAGCTCGCGCAGGGTCGAGCCGTCGACGTACTCCATCACGATGTACGGGATGGAGATGTTGTCGACGTAGTCCTCGCCGGTGTCGTACACGGCGACGATCGCCGGGTGGTTCAGCGACGCGGCCGACTGGGCCTCGCGGCGGAACCGGGCCTGGAAGGACGGGTCGCGGGCGAGGTCGGCACGCAGGGTCTTGACGGCGACGGTACGGCCGAGCCGGGTGTCGTGACCGAGGTACACCTCGGCCATGCCACCACGGCCGAGCACGTGGCTCAGCTCGTACCGGCCGCCGAGGCGACGCGGCTCTTCCATAACGTTTGCAGCCCTCTCCGTCAGTCCCGACCGCACCCGTGTGTGGTCCGGCGGTGTGCTGTTCGCGGCAAGGCTACCGGCCGATCGTCGGTGATCGGTTCGTGACCACAGGCTGATATCGGACCGGTACCGAGCGCTCGGACCCCGCCTGCGCGTCTCATCCCTTGCTCTTCAGAACGGCTTCCATGACCGCCTTGGCGACCGGGGCCGCCAGGCCGCCACCGGTGATGTCCTCGCGGTCGGCGGCGCTGTCCTCGATGACGACGGCCACGGCGACCGGAGAGGTCCCGTCGGCGTTCTCGGCGTAGGAGATGAACCAGGCGTAGGGACGCTTCGCGTTCTTCTCGCCGTGCTGGGCGGTGCCGGTCTTGCCGCCGACGGTGACGCCCTTGATCTTGGCGGTGGTGCCGGTGCCGTTCTCGACGACGTTGACCATCATCTGCTGGATCTTCTGCGCGTTCGCGGCGGAGAGCGGGCGGCTCATCTCGGTCGGCTCGTGCTTCTCGACCGTGTCGATGCTGGGTGCCTGCAGCTGGTCGACCATGTACGGCTTCATCAGCTTGCCGTCGTTGGCGATGGCCGCGGTGACCATGGCCATCTGGAGCGGGGTGGCGGCGGTGTTGAACTGGCCGATGGAGCTCTGGGCGTTGCCGTCCCGGCCCATGGTCTTGTCGTAGACGCTCGCGAAGGCGCGGACCGGGGTGTCGATCTTGTCGTTGTTGAAGCCGAACTTCTGGGCGGTCTCGACCATCTTGTCGCGGCCGACCTTGTCGCCCATGTTCGCGAAGACCGAGTTGCAGGAGACCTGGAG
This sequence comes from Streptomyces sp. NPDC048507, assembly GCF_043199995.1. Classification (NCBI taxonomy): domain Bacteria; kingdom Bacillati; phylum Actinomycetota; class Actinomycetes; order Kitasatosporales; family Streptomycetaceae; genus Streptomyces; species Streptomyces sp. NPDC048507. The sequence goes on from NZ_JBICWZ010000004.1 coordinate 262,520, forward strand.
GGCGAAGTTCAGCGTCGCCTTCTCGCAGCCGCTCGCGTGGTTGACCATCGGCGTCTTCGTGCCCGGCAGGATGTACGGCTCGGGGGTGTCCGTGGGGGCGTTGATGTCGCTCACCACGCCGTTCTCCAGCGCGGCGGCGGCCGTGACCACCTTGAACGTGGAGCCCGGCGGGTAGGTCTCGCGCAGGGCGCGGTTGACGAGGTTCTTGTCCTCGCTGTCCTTCAGCGCGACCCAGGCCTTCTCGTCGGCCTTCGAGTTGCCGGCGAAGGTGGACGGGTCGTACGAGGGGGTGCTGACCAGGGCCAGGATGGCGCCCGTGCGCGGGTCGATCGCCGCGACGGCGCCCTTCTTGGAGCCGAGCTTCTCGTACGCGGCCTTCTGCGCGGCGGCGTTCAGGGTGGTGACGACGTTGCCGCCCTGCTTCTTCTCGCCGGTGAACATGCCGATCGTGCGGTCGAAGAAGAGCCGGTCGTCGTTGCCGGTGAGGATGCCGTCGTCGAGGGACTCCAGCTGCGTGGAGCCGAACGCCTGGGAGGCGTAGCCGGTGACGGGCGCCCACAGCGGCCCGTCGGTGTACGTCCGCTTGTACTTGTAGTCGCTGCCGTTGGTCACGGCGGAACCGGTGACGGGCTGGCCCTCGACGATGATGTTGCCGCGCTCGGTGGCGTACTGGGCGATCTGGACCCGGCGGTTCTCCTTGCGCGTGCTCAGATCCTCGGCCTGCACGTACTGCAGCCAGTTGGTCCGGATCAGCAGCGCGAGGACGAGCAGCCCGCAGAACAGCGAGATGCGGCGCAGGGGCTTGTTCATGACGGGCGGACCACCTGGGTCATCTCGGAGTCGGGGGACGGAGCGGGGGCCGGGGCAGGTCGGCGTGCGGTGTCGCTGATCCGGATGAGGATGGCGATGAGGACCCAGTTCGCGAGGACGGAGGAACCGCCGGAGGCGAGGAAGGGCATGGTCATGCCGGTGAGGGGGATGAGGCCCATGACTCCGCCGGCGACGACGAAGATCTGCAGGGCGAAGGCCCCGGAGAGCCCGATGGCGAAGAGCTTGCCGAAGGGGTCGCGGGCGGCGAGGGCGGTGCGGACGCCCCGCTCGATGATCAGCCCGTAGAGCAGGAGGAAGGCCATGACGCCGGTGAGGCCGAGCTCCTCGCCGACGGTGGAGAAGATGAAGTCGGAGTTGGCGGCGAAGCCGATCAGGTCGGAGTTGCCCTGGCCCCAGCCGGTGCCGAGCACACCGCCGGAACCGAAGCTCATGATCGACTGGCCGACCTGCTCGCAGGCGCCGGAGGTGGTGTAGCAGGCGAAGGGGTCGAGCCAGGCGGTGACGCGGACCTTGACGTGGCTGGCGAAGGTGCCGACCACCACGGCGCCGCCGACCGACATCAGCAGGCCGATGACGATCCAGCTGGTGCGCTCGGTGGCCACGTACAGCATGATCACGAACATGCCGAAGAAGAGCAGCGAGGTGCCGAGGTCGTTCTCGAAGACGAGGACGAGGAGGCTGACCGCCCAGATCATCAGGATCGGGCCGAGGTCGCGGCCGCGCGGCAGGTAGAGACCCATGAAACGGCGGCTGGCGAGGGCCAGGGCGTCGCGCTTCACCATCAGGTAGCCGGCGAAGAAGATGGCGATGACGATCTTCGCGAACTCACCGGGCTGGATGGAGAAGCCGCCGACGCTGATCCAGATCTTCGCGCCGAAGACGTCCGCGCCCAGACCCGGGACCACGGGCAGGATCAGCAGGACCAGCGCCCCGGCCATGGAGATGTACGTGAACCGCTGGAGCACGCGGTGGTCCTTGAGGACCAGCAGCACGACGGCGAACAGGGCGATGGCCAGCCCCGTGTACATCATCTGGCGCGGCGCGGACTCGGAGAAGGTGCCGAAGCTGCGCTTGGCGAGGTTCTGCAGCCGCTCGGACTGGTCGAGCCGCCAGATCAGGACGACGCCGAGGCCGTTGAGCAGGGTGGCGATGGGCAGCAGCAGCGGGTCGGCGTACTTGGCGTAGCGCCGCACGACGAGGTGGCCGATGCCCGCGAGGACGGCGAAGCCGAGTCCGTAGAGGAACATGCCCGGGGGCAGCTCGCCGTGGATCGCCAGACCCACGTTGGCGTAGGCGAAGATCGGGATGACCACGGCGAAGGCGAGCAGCAGGAGCTCGGTGTTCCGCCGGCTCGGCGCCTCGATGGCGCCGATGGTGGTCGTGTTGGTGACAACGCTCATGGTGTGGCGGGCCCCCTGTGCCCGCGTATCTCTACTGCTTTTCGCACTGGCCGACGAGCGCTTGCTCCGCGGGAGTCAGGCTGGGACCGGGCGTCTGGTTGTTCTGGGCTTCCGCGGCGCGGCGGGCTTCGTCCTTCTTGCAGGCGGAGACCTGGCCGGCGAGATCGTCGATCTTCTTGCGGGCCCCGTCGACGGTGCTCTCGCTGATGGTGGCCTCGACCTGCTTGCGCTTGAAGCTCGGCAGGTACTTCAGTTCGATGTCGGGGTGATCCGTGTCCACCTGCGAGAGGTGGATCCAGGCCAGGTTCTGGCTGATGCCGCGGTACAGGGCGACGTGGTCACCCTTGACGCCGACGTAGTACTGGCTCTGCGTCCAGCGGTGCCCGGCGTACAGGCCGCCGCCGACGACGCCCGCGATGAGCAGCAGGAGCAGCGTGCGCGTGGTCCACTTGCGCCCTTTGCTGCGCCGCCTGCGCGGGTGGTCGTAGGTGTCCTCGTACGGGGCCTCGCCCTCGTAGCCGTCGGCTTCGCCGAAGCTGCCGTACGCGCCGCCGCCGCCCTTGCCCTGCTCCGCGTAGCCGTAGCCGGGGGCCTCACCGCTGCCGGGGGGGCCGAAGGACCCCGCGGGCGGTGCGGACTGGCGGCCGAGCCCGGAGGCGCGGCCGGCCGGGGTCTGCATGGCGTTGCCGTCGAAGAGCTGGTGCTGGTTCTCGGCCACCGCGCCGATGACGACCGGGGTGTCGTTCAGCTGTGCGGCCAGGGTGTCGCCGCTGTCGGTGTCGAGGACGTCCGCGACGATGCAGGTGATGTTGTCCGGGCCGCCGCCGCGCAGCGCCAGCTGGATCAGCGTCTGCACGGTCTCGTGCGGGCCGTGGTAGTCGGCGAGGGTCTCTTCCAGGGTCTGGTGGGAGACGACGCCGGAGAGCCCGTCGGAGCAGATCAGGTAGCGGTCGCCGGCCCGGACCTCGCGGATCGAGAGGTCGGGCTCCACGATGTCGCCGCTGCCGAGCGCCCGCATCAGGAGCGAGCGCTGCGGGTGCGTGGTGGCTTCTTCCTCGGTGATCCGGCCCTCGTCGACGAGCCGCTGCACCCAGGTGTGGTCCTGCGTGATCTGGGTGAGGACGCCGTCGCGGAGCAGGTAGGCGCGGGAGTCGCCGACGTGGACGAGGCCGAGCCGCTGACCGGTCCACAGGAGGGCGGTGAGCGTGGTGCCCATGCCCTCCAGCTGGGGGTCCTCCTCGACCATCACGCGCAGCTGGTCGTTGGCGCGCTGCACGGCGGTGGCGAGCGCGGTGAGGATGTCGGAGCCCGGGACGTCGTCGTCGAGCTGCACGAGGGAGGAGATGACCTCGGAGCTGGCGACCTCGCCGGCGGCCTGGCCACCCATGCCGTCGGCGACGGCGAGGAGCCGGGGGCCGGCGTAGCCGGAGTCCTCGTTGCCCTCGCGGATCATCCCCTTGTGCGATCCGGCGGCGAACCGCAGGGACAGACTCATGCGCACCTGCCCTGTCGACGATGCCTCGGGGTACAACCGGTCTCGAGCCACACTGCCCACCCTCCGGTCGGGAGCGCGCTCGGGTCCGTGTCCCCGGTGGGACGGACCGCCGCGGCTCGCTCGCTCCGCTCGCTCATTCTCGTACTACTTCCGCAGCTCGATGACGGTCTTGCCGATGCGGATCGGGGCGCCCGGCGGAATGGGCGTCGGGGTGGTCAGCCGGGTCCGGTCGAGATAGGTGCCGTTCGTGGACCCGAGATCCTCGACGATCCACTGGCCGTCACGGTCGGGGTAGATCCTGGCATGCCTGCTGGAGGCGTAGTCGTCGTCCAGCACGATCGTCGAGTCGTGGGCGCGGCCCAGCGTGATCGTCTGGCCGGCGAGGGCCACCGTGGTTCCCGTGAGGGTGCCCTCGGAGACGACCAGCTTGGTCGGCGCTCCACGGCGCTGGCGCTGCTGGGGCGGCGCGGACTGCCGCCCCGTCTGCTGCGGAGCGCTGGTCGCGCCGCCGCGGCGGGAGCCGCGTTGCGTGACTCTCGTTCCGAAGAGGTCGCTGCGGATGACCTGAACGGCCACGATGACGAACAGCCACAGAACGGCCAGGAAACCCAACCGCATGACCGTCAGGGTCAGCTCTGACATTGCCCCCGCTTCACCCTTCGGCTTGCCGGTAAATGATGGTGGTGCTGCCCACGACGATCCGCGAGCCGTCGCGGAGCGTAGCGCGGGTGGTGTGCTGCCCGTCCACCACGATGCCGTTGGTGGACCCGAGATCCTGGATCGTCGGGGGTGTTCCGGTCCGGATCTCACAGTGCCGGCGCGATACGCCGGGGTCGTCGATCCGCACATCGGCCTCGGTGCTCCGGCCGAGTACGAGCGTGGGGCGCGAGATCTGGTGGCGGGTGCCGTTGATCTCGATCCAGCGGCGCGTGGTGCCCGGGGCGCCGGGAGGTACGGGTGCACCGCCCGGGCGTCCGCCCTGTCCGCCCTGACCAGCGGGTCCGCCCGGAGGCGGTCCCGAGGGCATGGGCGGGGCGGCCACCGGCGGGTAGCCGTAACCGCCCGGCTGCGGTCCCTGGGGGGACTGCGGGCCGTCCTGGGAGGTGCTGGAGGCGAGGGTGCGACTGCGGACCCGGTACAGACCGGTGTCGAGGTCGTCCGCCTTCTCCAGGTGGACCTTGATGGGGCCCATGAAGCTGTAGCGCTGCTGCTTGGCGTAGTCGCGGACGAGGCCCGCGAGCTCGTCGCCGAGCTGGCCGGAGTAAGGGCTGAGGCGTTCGTAGTCACCCGTGCTGAGCTCGACGATGAAGTCGTTGGGCACGACCGTCCGCTCGCGGTTCCAGATGGTGGCGTTGTTGTCGCACTCCCGCTGGAGGGCGCCGGCGATCTCCACCGGCTGGACCTCGGACTTGAACACCTTGGCGAAGGTGCCGTTCACCAGACCTTCGAGTCGCTGCTCGAACCGCTTCAGAACTCCCATGGGGCACCTCCTCCGTCGTTGTCGCCCTGTACTGCTTACTGATCGTATCCACGCGTGGCGGATTCGGCTGGTTCCCCTTCGGTCCCGTGTGCAGGAGTGTTGGTCCTCACAAGGGATCGTAGGGGTGCTCCAGAACAGTGTCCCGCACCCGGAGGCGACTGCGGGAGGGGCCGCCCCGGCAGGCGTGAGGGTGCCCCGGGAAAGGGATGTGAATCCACCCCGGATGACGTGCTAATCTTTCGTTCGTCGCCAGGGGAACGGCCCGCAAGGGAAGTCCACTGGAGAGCTACTCGGGCGAGTGGCGGAACGGCAGACGCGCTGGCTTCAGGTGCCAGTGTCCTTCGGGACGTGGGGGTTCAAATCCCCCCTCGCCCACCGAAAAAGAGCCCCCGCACCGGAGAAATCCGGTGCGGGGGTTCTTCGTTGTACCCGGCTCCCGGTCCGCGGCGGGCGCGGGCCTACGCGGATGTGCCGGAGCGGCGACTTTCGTCGGGCGGTGCGCGACGAAAGAGGGCGGGCGGGCCCGGGCGCGGGTGTCTAGGGTCGGTCGGGTGGATGTCGAGGCGGCGGTGCGGGTGGGCTGGGAACGGCTGAAGGGGGCCGATCCCTGGTCCCGGCGCGCGTTCGCGGGGGACCTGGCCATCGCGGCGGTGCTGGCCGTGCTCGGACTGGGCGTCGACGAACTCAGCGACAGCTCCGGACTGAAGATGCTGCTGGGCGTGGTGGCCGTGGTGTCGCTCACGCTGCTGCGCCGCCGGCTGCCCGCCGCCACGCTGGTGCTGGGAGCCGCGGCGAGCGCCTTCCTGCCCGCCGTGTTCCTCGTGACGGTCGTGCTCGGTTGGTCCGCGGGCCGCCGGATCGTCGGAGTGGGACGGGCCCTGACCGCCATCCTGCTGGCCTTCCTCGTCCAGGTCGGGCTCAGCCTGGTCGACCAGTGGTCGCAGATGCAGCCCCTGCTGGTCGTGGTCTTCTCCACACTGCTCTTCCTCGCCGCCACCGTCATGCCCGGTCTGGCCAGCCGGTACTGGTACCAGCGCCGGACCCTGCTCAGCGCCCTGCAGGAACGCAACGACCAACTGCTGCGCGAGCGGACGATGGTGGCCGGACAGGCCAGGCTGCGCGAACGGCAGCGGATCGCCCAGGACATGCACGACAGCCTCGGCCACCAGCTGGCGCTGATCTCGGTGCACACCGGGGCACTGGAGGTGGACCCCGCGCTCACCGACCGCCAGCGCGAGGGCGTCGGCGTCCTGCGCCAGGCCTCGGTCGCGGCCATGCACGAGCTGCGCGAGGTCGTCGGCATCCTGCGCGACGGGGTGGAGGCCCCGGCGGCCCCCGTGGAGGAGGCGCAGCCGGCGGCGCGCGGGGTGGCCGGGATCACGGGCATCGTGGAGGCCGCGCGGGCCGCGGGGACCGACGTACGGCTCACGGCGGCGGGCCGGCCCCGGCCGCTGGTCGCGGCCTGTGACCACGCGGCGTACCGGATCGTGCAGGAGGCGCTGACCAACGCCTACAAGCACGCGCCCGGGTCGGCGATCACCGTCGAGCTGCGGTACGAGGACGACTCCCTGGTGGTGGAGATCGCCAACGGGCCGGCGGCCGGTCCGGAGGCGGGCGAGGTGGTCTCCGGCGGGCAGGGGCTGACCGGGCTGCGGGAGCGGGCCCGGCTGGTCGGCGGCATGGTCCACGCGGGTGCGACCGAGGGCGGCGGCTTCCGGGTCGCCGGAGTGCTTCCGTACGGGACCGAGCCGGCCGGGGCCGCCGAGGACGTGGCCGACGACTTCGGGCAGCGCTCCCAGGCCCGGGCATCGGTGCGGCGCAGCGCGCCCCCGATGGACTGGGCGGCCGTGGACCGCGAGCTGGCCGTGCCGGTGCGCAGCCGGACCGGTGGCATCGCGATGGGCTGCGGCATCGCCGTCGCGGCGCTGGTGCTGCTGCTCATCGTGCTGGGGGCGGGGGTGGCGCTGCTGGTGGGCTCGGTCGGCAAGGCGATGATCAGCAAGGAGGAGTACGACGCCGTGCAGCTGGGCCAGCCGGAGAAGTCCGTGCGCGACCGGCTGCCGGACGGGGACAGCGTCCTCACGTCGGGGCTGGACCGCAAGGGCCCGCCGAGACCGGCGGGCACCGACTGTCTGTTCCTGCTGTCGTCGGAGGACTCGTCGCAGTTCACCAACGACTCCGTTTTCCGCTTCTGCTTCCGGGACGGCAAGCTCGTGGAGAAGCAGGCGTACGAGGTCAAGCAGTAGGAGCGCGGGTGACAGCCAAGGTGATCAGAGTGGTGATCGCTGACGACGAGCCGCTGATCCGGGCCGGGATCAGGATGATCCTGACCTCGGCGCCGGACATCGAGGTCGTCGCGGAGGGGGCGAACGGCCGGGAGGCGGTGGAGCTGGCCCGCTCGCACGCCCCGGACGTGCTGCTGCTCGACATCCAGATGCCGGTGATGGACGGGCTGACCGCGCTGGGGGAGCTCGGGCGCGCGGCGCCGGGGGTCCGGGCGCTGATCCTGACCACCTTCGGGGAGCGGGAGAACGTGCTGCGGGCGCTGAGCGAGGGCGGTGCGGGGTTCCTGCTGAAGGACTCGGCGCCGGGCGAGCTGATCGGGGCGGTCCGGGCGGCCGCGTCGGGGGACGCCTACCTCTCACCCGCCGCGACCCGCCACGTCGTGGACCAGCTGGCGACCGGCCGGGCCGCGGGGCGCGGCGAGGCGGCCCGGCGGCGGGTGGACGGGCTCAGCGAACGGGAGCGCGGGGTGCTGGCGCTGCTGGGCGAGGGCCTTTCCAACGCGGACGCGGGCCGTCGCCTGCACATGAGCGAGGCGACGGTGAAGACGTACGTGAGCCGGATCCTGGCGAAGCTGGAGTGCGAGAACCGGGTCCAGGCTGCCCTGCTGGCCAGGGACGCCGGGCTCTAGATACGGTCGGGCCGATCTGACCGGCGAAAGAGGCCGGTGCGGCGCGAGAAGTGCGGGGGCAGCGCGAGTGGTGACGGTACCGAAGCAGCAGACGGCCGGGGCGGCGGCGGAACGGGGCGGGCGGATACCGCGCGTCGGCGGTTTCGCCCCCCGGTCCGTGCCGGGATCGCCCCGGGAGGCCGGGAAGGCACTGCGGGCACGGGTGCCGCGTGCGGCGCACGCCCGCTTCGAGGCGCCCGCCGGGCGCCCGGACGCGGTCCGCGCCGTGGAGGAGTCCAATGCCGGCAGGGTCGCCGAACTGACCCCGATCCGGGTGGGCCGCATGGCCGCCAACCCCTTCGCGTTCCTGCGCGGAGCGGCCGGGCTGATGGCACACGACCTGTCGGGCGGCCCGGTCACCGGCGTCGGCGCCCAGATCTGCGGCGACGCGCACGCCGCCAACTTCGGCCTGTACGGGGACGCGCGCGGCCGGCTCGTCATCGACCTGAACGACTTCGACGAGACCGTCTTCGGCCCGTGGGAGTGGGACGTGAAGCGGCTCGCGACCTCGCTGGTGCTGGCCGGGCGGGTCGTGGGAGCCGACGAGGACACCTGCCGCGCGGCGGCGCGGGACACCGTGGGCGCCTACCGGCGCACCATGCGGCTGCTGGCCAAGCTGCCGGCCCTGGACGCGTGGAACGCCATCGCCGACGAGGAACTCGTCTCGCACACCGATGCCCGCGATCTGCTGGGCACGCTGGAGCGGGTCTCGGAGAAGGCCCGCAACAACACCTCCGCCCGGTTCGCCGCCAAGTCGACCGAGGCGGGGGCGGACGGCGCCCGCCGGTTCGTGGACGCGCTGCCCGTGCTGCGCCGGGTCGGGGACGCAGAGGCCGCCGCGGTGGCCGCCTCGCTGGGTCCGTACCTGGAGACCCTCTCCGGGGACCGGCTGCCGCTGCTGGCCCGGTACGCCATCCACGACGTGGCCTTCCGGGTGGTGGGCACCGGCAGCGTGGGCACCCGCTCGTACGTGGTGCTGCTGCTGGACCACCGTGGTGAGCCGCTGGTGCTCCAGGTGAAGGAGGCGCGGCCGTCGGTGCTGCTGCCGTACCTGCCGGGGCTGGGCTTCCCCGCGCGGCCGGAGGAGCACGAGGGCCGGCGGGTGGTGGCGGGGCAGAAGATGATGCAGGTGGTCTCCGACATCATGCTGGGCTGGACCACGGTGGAGGGCCGCCCGTTCCAGGTGCGCCAGTTCCGCAACCGCAAGGGGAGCGTGGACCCGGGGGCGCTGGCCGTCGAGCAGCTCGACGACTACGGCCGGATGACCGGCGCCCTGCTGGCCCGGGCCCACGCCCACAGCGCGGATCCGCGGCTGCTGGCGGGGTACTGCGGGAAGAACGAGGAGCTGGACGAGGCCATGGCGGCGTTCGCCGTGGCCTACGCGGACCGCAGCGAGGCGGACCACGCGGATCTGGTGGCCGCGGTGAAGTCGGGCCGGATCGCGGCGGAGGCCGGGGTCTGAGGAGCGGGGTCTGAGAAGCGGGGTCTGAGGAGCGGCGTCCGAGGCCCCGGGACGGCCTTCGGGCCGCCCCGGGGTACGGGTGGGCGATGTTTCACGTGAAACGTGGCGGTCCGGGCGGCCCCGGCGGGCCGTAGGCTGGCCGGGTGAGCGAGCAGACCGAGCAGACAGTTCCCGAAGAGCCCGCCGACCCCCGCGACGAGCGGCCCGAGGCGCGGCTCGACCGGGCCGTGCGGGCCGCCGAGCAGGCGCTGATCGAGTTCGAGATCGCCGTGGAGACCTTCCGGGTGGAGGTCGAGAACTTCTCCCGGCTGCACCATCAGAAGCTCGGCCCGATGTACTCGCGGCTCGACGAGCTCGACGCGCTGATCGCCGAGGCGAAGGCGGCCCGCAGCGGCGACCCGGAGGACCTGCGGCTGGCCCGCGAGGCGCGTGCGCTGGTCATGCCGATGCCCGGCGTCGAGGAGCTGTTCCACGACTGGATGGACTCGGACGGGATCTCCGACGATGCGGGCGCCATGCTCACCGACCGGTCCGTGAAGCCGCCGGAGCGGGTGCGGCCCTCGGAGGAGGTCCGCCGCCTCTACCGGGAGCTGGTCCGCCGGGCCCATCCGGACCTGGCCCAGGACGAGGACGAGCGGGCCCGCCGCGACGCCTTCATCGTGCGGGTCAACGCCGCGTACGGGCGGGGTGAGGAAGGGTTGCTGCGGGAGCTGGCCGCCGAGTGGGAGGCCGGTCCGGCGCCGGCGGCCGTGCGGCCGAGCGAGAGCGAGGAGCTGTACGCCCGGCTGGAGTGGCTGGCCCGCCGCAAGGAACTGCTCTCCGTGGTGGCCGGGGAGCTGGAGGAGAGCGCGATCGGGGCGATGCTGCGGATGGCCCCGGACGACCCCGACCGGCTGCTGGAGGAGATCGCGGAGCAGCTGCTCGCGCAGGTCGCCGAGCGCGAGGCGCAGCTGGCGGCCTTCGGCACCCCCTAGAGGCGGCGCCGCCCTGCCGCCCGGCGGTATCGCCCTGCGGTACTGCCGCGGGGGCCGGGCCGGGCGGTGTACCGCCGGGCGGTGCACCGGGGTCGGATAGGTTGGCGGGCGAGACCCGTGAAGAGAGAAGGCGACAGTTATGAACCTCGGACCGCTCCCCTCGGTGGACGCCGCCGCGGTGCCCGCCGAAGGCTTTGTCCTGGACGTCCGTGAGGACGACGAATGGGCGGCCGGTCACGTCGAGGGTGCGCTGCACATCCCGATGAGTGACTTCGTGGCCCGCTTCGGCGAGCTGACGGAGGCCATCGAGGACGGCCGCCGGGTCCACGTGATGTGCAAGGTCGGCGGGCGCTCCGCGCAGGTGACCCAGTACCTCGTGCGCCAGGAGATCGACGCCGTCAACATCGACGGCGGGATGCAGGCGTGGCAGAGCGCCGGGCGCCCGATGGTGACGGACAACGGGAACTCGGCCTTCGTCCTCTGACCGCTCAGGCCGCCCCGGTCACGCGAGGGGGTGGGCGGCCAGCAGGTCGCCCAGGGCCTCCTCGTGGGCCGCGGCCGGGCCCAGCTGGAGTTCCAGCTGCTTGGCCCAGGCGTGGAAGCGGTGCAGCGGGTAGTCCGTGTCGGCGCCGAAGCCGCCGTGGAGGTGCTGCGCGGTCTGCACGACCCGGCGCACGCCTTCGGAGGCCCAGATCTTGGCGACGGCGACGTCCCCCTCGCTGGGCAGCGGGCCGCCCGCGCCGCCCGTGGCGGCGTCCAGCCGCCAGGCGGCCTGCCAGAGGGTCACCTCCATCGCGCGGAGGTCGATGTAGCGGTCCGCGGCCTGGACCGCGACGGCCTGGAAGGTGGCCACGGGGAAGCCGAACTGCTCGCGCTTGCTCGTGTACTGGCTGGTCATCGTGAGGACGCCCTCGCCGAGGCCGAGCGCGAGGGCGCAGGTGCCGGTGGCCAGGACCTGACGGAGCCGCTCCCAGGCCCCGGGGGTCTCGATCAGGTGGGCGCCGTGGACGCGGACGCCGTCCAGGGTCAGTTCGGCGAGGCGTTCCCCGCTGGTGGAGTACTGCTCGGCGAGGGCGAGCCCGTCGGTGACCCGGGGGACGAGCGCGAGGACGGCCTCCCCCTCGCCGGTGTGGGCGGGTACGGCGATCCAGTCGCAGCTGTGGGCCCAGGGGACGGCGGTCTGGACCCCGTCCAGGATCCAGTGGTCGTCCTCGCGGCGAGCGGTGACGGCGAGTTCGGCCGGATCGTGGCCGGTGCGGCCGTGCGCGGCGACGGTCAGGACGAGGGTGCCGCGGCCGGCGCCGGGCAGCAGGGCGGCGGCCAGTTCGGGGCCGCCGTGGGACTGGACGGCCATGGCCGTGGCGCAGTGTTCCAGCAGCGGCACCCGGGCCAGGACCCGGGCCGCCTCGCGCAGGACGAGGCACAGCGCGATGGCGTCGAGGCCCGCTCCGCCGTGTTCCTCGGCGAGGACGAGTCCCAGGAGGTCCGAGCCCGCGAGCTTGGCCCACAGCGGCCGGTCGAACTCCTCGGCGACGGCCCCCGGCGTCAGGGCGGGGCTCGGTACGCGGTCGGGGGCGACGTCCGCGAACACGGCCTTCGCCGCCTCGACGGCGGCCTGCTGTTCCTCGGTGAAGGTGAAGTCCACTGCCTGTCCTCCCGCGCGCACCGGATCCCGGTCGTATCCGTCGTCCGTTCAGATCTGACGGTGCGTCAAGATAGAACACCGCAGGGGAAAAGCACAGCCTGACGGGGACTCGGGAACGAGACCGGGAACCGGGCCGGGAACGGGCCGGGAACGGGCGCGGGGGCGGATCAGCGGTCGAAGTCGATCTCCACTTCCTCCGAGACCGCGTGGGACTGGCAGGCCAGCACGAATCCGGCCTCCGTCTCCTCCTCCTCCAGGGCGAAGTTGCGCTCCATCCGCACCTCTCCCGTCACCAGGAACGCCCGGCACGTGCCGCACACCCCGCCCTTGCAGGCGTACGGGGCGTCCGCGCGGCCGCGCAGCACGGCGTCCAGCAGCGACTCGCCGTCCTGCACCGGCCAGGTGCCCGAACGGCCGTCGAGCCGTGCGGTGACCGTGCCGCGCAGGGGTGCGGCGGCCCGGGCGGGGGACGCCGCCTGCGCGCCGTCCTCGACGTGGAAGACCTCCTCGTGCACCCGGGTGCGCGCCACGCCCAGCGCGCCCAGGGCCCGCCCCGCGCCCTCGACGAGCCCGTACGGCCCGCACAGGTACCAGCCCGTCACCTCGGTGACCGGCAGCAGGGCGGGCAGCAGGGAGGTCAGCCGTGCCTCGTCCAGCCGCCCGGACGGCAGGCCGGCCTCCTGCTCCTCCCGGGAAAGGGCGGTGACCAGCTGGAAGCGGTCGGGGTAGCGGTCCTTCAGGTCGGCGACCTCGTCCAGGAACATGGTCGACGCGGCCGTGCGGTCGCCGCGCACCAGGCAGAACCGGGCGTCGGACCGGGCCGCCAGCAGGGAGGCGGCGATCGACAGGACCGGGGTGATCCCGCTGCCGCCGACGACGGCCGCGTAGTGCGCGCCGGCCGGGGCGGCGGCCGGGTCCAGGACGAACCGTCCGGCCGGGACCATCACCTCCAGTACGTCCCCGGCGGCGATCTCCTTGTGCGCGAAGGTGGAGAACGCGCCGCCCTCCACGAGCCGCACCCCGACCCGCAGCCGGGCCGGGCCCGGGCCGTTGGCGGCCGGGGCGGGGGAGCAGATCGAGTAGGTCCGGCGGACCTCGGCGCCCTCGGTGCCGGTGCGGCGCAGGGTCAGGTGCTGGCCGGGCGCGTGCCGGTACGCGGCGCGCAGTCCTTCGGGGACGGTCAGGGTCAGCGCCACCGAGTCGTCCGTCAGCCGGTCGACCGCCGCCACCGTCAGCGGGTGGAACGCGCCGTGGCGCGCGGGGCGGGCGGTCCCGGCCGGGGCCTGGGGCACTGACACGGCCATCTACAGCTCCTTGAAGTGGTCGAACGGTTCGCGGCAGGCGACGCAGCGGCGCAGGGCCTTGCACGCGGTGGAGGAGAAGCGGCTGAGCAGTTCGGTGTCGGTGGAGCCGCAGTGGGGGCAGCGCACGGACAGGGTGAGGGGGACCGCGCCGCCGGCCGCGTGCGGGCGGGGCGGGGCGATGCCGAACTCGGACAGTTTGCGGCGGCCCTCGGCGGTGATGTCGTCCGTCGACCAGGCGGGCGCCAGCACGGTCGTCACCCGCACCCGCGGTATGCCGTGCCCGGTCAGGACCCGCTCGATGTCGGCGGACATGGCCTCGATGGCCGGGCAGCCGGTGTAGGTGGGGGTGAGGGTGACCTCCGCGTGGCCGTCCTCATGCATCCGCACTCCGCGTACGACGCCGAGTTCGGCCAGGGTGAGCACCGGCAGCTCCGGGTCGGGGACGGAGCCCGCCAGTTCGGCCAGCTCCGCCTCCAGCCTGGTCCGGGCCGCGCTCACCACGACGCCCCCGGGTGGCTGCGGTGCAAGTGCTGCATCTCCGCGAGCAGCCGCCCGAACGACTCGGTGTGCAGGCCCTGGCGGCCCGCCCCGGCGGCCCAGGCGCCCGTACGGGGCCCTTCGGGCCGTTCGAGCCCGGCCCGCTCCAGGACGCCGGTCAGTGCGGTCAGCCAGCGGGCTTCGAGGGCGGCCAGGTCGACCTCCAGGCCCTCCACCGGCCGGAACATCTCCCCGGTGAACTTCCACAGCGAGCCGAGCGCCGCGCGCATCCGCGACCGGCTCTCCGCCGTGCCGTCGCCCAGCCGCAGCGTCCACTGCTCGGCGTGGTCGCGGTGGTAGGCGGTCTCCTTCACGGCCTTGCCCGCCAGCGGGGCGAACGGGCCGTCGCCGGCGGCGAGTTCCGCGTAGAGCTCGTGCTGGTACAGGGAGAAGTACAGCTGGCGGGCGATGGTGTGGGCGAAGTCGCCGTTCGGCTGCTCGACCAGCTGGAGGTTGCGGAAGGAGCGCTCCTCGCGCAGGAAGGCCAGCGCGTCCTCGTCGCCCGCCATGGACAGCAGGACGCGGGCCTGGCCGAGGAGGTCGAGCGCGATGTTGGCGAGGGCGACCTCCTCTTCCAGGACGGGGGCGTGGCCCGCCCACTCGCCGAGGCGGTGGGAGAGGATCAGCGCGTCGTCGGCGAGGGCGAGGACGGCCGCCGGTACGGCGGTGGTCCGGGCGTCGGTGGCCGGGGCGTCGGTGCTGCTCACAGGTGGCGCACCCCCTCGGGGATCTCGTAGAAGGTGGGGTGCCGGTAGGGCTTGTCGGCGGACGGGGCGAAGAAGGGGTCCCGCTCGTCCGGGGAGGAGGCGACTATCTCGGTGGAGGGCACCACCCAGATCGAGATGCCCTCGCCCCGCCGCGTGTAGAGATCGCGCGCGTTGCGCAGGGCCATCTCCGCGTCGGGGGCGTGCAGGCTGCCCGCGTGCGTGTGCGAGAGGCCGCGGCGCGAGCGCACGAACACCTCCCACAGGGGCCAGTTCTGCGTCATGCCTGTACCTCTCGTCCGGTGCCGCTGTGCTTCTCTTGCGGCGCGTGCTTCAGCGCGTACGCGGCGGCCGCCTCACGGACCCAGGCGCCTTCCTCGTGCGCCGAGCGCCGCTGTGAGATCCGCTCTTCGTTGCAGGGGCCGTTGCCCTTGAGGACGTCCCAGAACTCGGCCCAGTCGATGGCGCCGAAGTCGTGGTGGCCGCGCTCCTCGTTCCACTTCAGGTCCGGGTCGGGCAGGGTCAGGCCCAGCGACTCGGCCTGCGGGACGGCGATGTCGACGAACCGCTGGCGCAGCTCGTCGTTGGAGTGCCGCTTGATCCGCCAGGCCATCGACTGCGCCGAATGCGCCGACTCGTCGTCCGGCGGGCCGAACATCATCAGCGAGGGCCACCACCAGCGGTCGACCGCGTCCTGGGCCATGGCGTGCTGGGCCTCGGTGCCCCGGGACAGGGCGAGGAGCAGCTCGTACCCCTGGCGCTGGTGGAAGGACTCCTCCTTGCAGATGCGGACCATCGCGCGGGCGTAGGGCCCGTAGGAGCAGCGGCAGATCGGCACCTGGTTGGTGATCGCCGCGCCGTCCACGAGCCAGCCGATGGCGCCGACGTCCGCCCAGGTCAGGGTGGGGTAGTTGAAGATCGAAGAGTACTTCTGCCTGCCCGAGTGCAGCTTGTCGAGGAGCTCGTCGCGGCTCGTGCCGAGGGTCTCGGCGGCGCTGTAGAGGTAGAGGCCGTGGCCGGCCTCGTCCTGCACCTTGGCCATCAGGATCGCCTTGCGCCGCAGGGAGGGCGCGCGGGTGATCCAGTTGGCCTCGGGCTGCATGCCGATGATCTCGGAGTGGGCGTGCTGGGCCATCTGGCGGACCAGGGACGCGCGGTACTCGTCGGGCATCCAGTCGCGAGGCTCCACCCGCTCGTCCGCGGCCACGGCAGCGTCGAAGGAGGCCCGGAGCTGCGCCCCGAGATCCCCGGGCTGCGCGCCCGCGGTGCTTGACGTGCCCGTTTCCGGGGTCACTGCGACCATCCCGGTCCCCTGTCAGAGTGTGCGTCCGCCCGACCGACCGATCGTTCGGTTCATTCTCTTCAATGGTGAGACGGCGGCCCGTAGGGTGTCAACCTCTGTGGGCAACCCTGTGGAAGCCGGATGATCGGGGCGGGATGGATTCGAACGAGCACGAGCCCGTGGAAGGAGACCT
This sequence comes from Streptomyces sp. NPDC048507, assembly GCF_043199995.1. NCBI lineage: Bacteria > Bacillati > Actinomycetota > Actinomycetes > Kitasatosporales > Streptomycetaceae > Streptomyces > Streptomyces sp. NPDC048507. The sequence goes on from NZ_JBICWZ010000004.1 coordinate 278,780, forward strand.
TCCACAGCCGGCCGAGAACCCCCGCGCACCGGGGATCGCGGGCCTTTCCGCCCCCTACCGGATGGTGGCCGCGCTCGCGCTCGCGGCCGTCGCCGTCGCCGCCTGCACCCACCTGGCGCTCGTCTTCCTGCACGTGGCACCGTCCAACACGGTGAGCAAGCGGCACGCGGCCCTGATCGACGGCTGGATCTACCCCGAGTTCGAACAGAACTGGAAGCTCTTCGCGCCCAACCCCCTCCAGCAGAACATCGCCGTCGAGGTCCGCGCCCAGGTCCGCACCGCGGACGGGGCGCTCGTCACCGGCGGCTGGCGGGACCTGTCCGCCGAGGACGGCGCCGCCATCCGCCACGGCCTCCTGCCCAGCCACACGGAGCAGAACGAGCTCCGGCGGGCCTGGGACTTCTTCACCGGCTCGCACGACGAGAACGACAAGCCGAACGGCGAACGCGGCGAGCTGTCGGAGGCCTACCTGCGGCGCATCGCGCTGGAGCGGCTGGCCCCCGGCCACCGCGGCGACCGGATCCTGCGGGTCCAGCTGCGCTCGGCGACGCGGTCCGTGCCCGCGCCGGCCTGGAGCGACGAGAAGACCGACACCCAGACGTACTACCGGGAGCTGCCGTGGTGGACCGTGTGAACGGGGCGCGGCGCCCGGGGCGGGCCTGGGCCGCGGGTCCGCGGCGGGCGCTGGAGAGGGTCACGGGGGAGGCGCTGGGCCCCTACCAGAGCGCCGTGGTCCGCATCGGCTTCGCCGGGACCTGGCTGTTCTTCCTGCTCCGGGAGCTCCCGAACCGCCGCGAGCTGTACGGGCCCGACGGGCCGTGGAGCTGGGAGCTGGCGCAGCGGCTGGTCGCCTCGAACGACGCCTTCAGCGTGCTGATGTGGTCGCGGTCCGCGTTCTGGTTCGAGACCGTCTACGTGGTCTCCGTGCTCGCGAGCGCGCTGCTGGTGCTGGGCTGGCGGACGCGGGCGACGTCCGTCGTCTTCATGGTGGGCGTGCTGTCGCTGCAGAACCGCAGCGTGTTCATGGGCGACGGCGGGGACAACGTCATCCACCTCATGGCGATGTACCTGGTCCTGACGCGGTGCGCGCGGGTGTGGTCCCTCGACGCGCGGCGGGCCCGGCTGCGCGGCTCGGCCTCGGCGGGGGCGGCGGGGCCGGTGCTGTGGGGCGTGCTGGGCGCGGTGTTCGCGTACGCGGTGGTGACCGGGCGGCTCGGCTCCGGCTGGACGGCGGTGTTCGCGGCGCTGTGGACGGGGGCCGCGGTGTGGTGGCTGGCGGAGCGCCACGGTCCGCGGGGCGAGGGGCGGGCCGCGCTCGACGTGCTCGCGAACCTGCTGCACAACGCGGGGATGCTGGTGATCATGGCCGAGGTGTGCCTGATCTACGCGACGGCCGGCTGGTACAAGATCCAGGGTTCGCGGTGGCAGGACGGGACCGCGCTGTACTACCCGCTCCGGCTGGACTACTTCACCCCGTGGCCGTGGCTGTCGGGGGTGCTCGCGGGGAGCGGGCTGATGGTGATGCTGCTGTCGTACGGGACGGTGGCGGTGCAGGTGGCGTTCCCCTTCACGCTGTTCAACCGGCGGGTCAAGAACGTGCTGCTGGCGGCGATGATGCTGGAGCACGCGGGGATCGCGGTGCTGCTGGGGCTGCCGTTCTTCTCCATGGCGATGATCGCCGCCGACGCGGTGTTCCTGCCGACGGGCTTCCTGGTGTGGGCGGGGTCCCGGGCCGGTGTCCTGCGGCCCGGCGTCCTGCGGCGCCGGTCCCCCCTGCGCGCGTCCGCCGTCGCCCCGGCCGGGCCGGGGGAGCGCCGGGGCGGGGCGCCCGCGGCGGGGGCCCTGCCCCCGGAACCCCGCTCCCCGGACGCGGACGGGGCCGGGGTGGGCCGGTGAGGGGCGGTGGGGGCCGGGCGGGGTGAGCTCGTAAGGTCGGCGGTATGAGTGAGCAGGGGATCAGTGAGGGCGCGCGGGCTTGGCGCGAGTGGGCCGGGCGCGACGGGGCGGTCGTGCTCGACGGGTTCCACGCGCTGAAGCACGCCCTGCGCTTCGGGGCCGAGGTGCTGGTGGCCGTCGCCGACGACCCCGCGGCGGTACGGGCGCTCGCCGACGAGCTGGCTCCGGACGTGGCCCCCGAGGTGGAGCGGCTGGTGCGGCCGGCCGCGCTCGCGGAACTGCTGCCCCGCGTGCACCCCACCGGGGTCGCCGCGCTCGCCGTGCGCCCCGACCGGGCCGCCGGACGGGCCGCGCTCACCGGGCGGCCCCGCGAGGCCCCCGTCGTCCTGCTCGACAACCCCCGCAACCTCGGCAACGTCGGGGCCGTGGTCCGGCTCGCCGCCGGCTTCGGGGCGGCCGGGGTGCTGACCCGCGGCGACCTGGACCCCTGGCACCCGAACGTGGTCCGCGCCGGAGCCGGGCTGCACTACGCCACCACGGTGGACCGTACGGACCTCGACGGGCTGCCGCCCGGGCCGCTGTACGCGCTCGACCCGGAGGGCGAGGACATCCGCTCCCTCGTCCTCCCGGACGACGCCCTGCTGGCCTTCGGCTCGGAACGCCACGGCATCTCGCCGGAGCTGCGCGCCCGCGCCGATCGTTTGGTGTCCCTGCCGATGCGCCCGCAGGTCTCCAGCTACAACCTGGCCACCAGCGTGGCCATGACCCTCTTCCACTGGGGCGGCCCCGCTCCCGCGCGCTGAACCGCCCGGCCGACGTCCCGGTCCCGGTCCCGGTCCGCGGGGTTACGGGGCGGTAGGCGGTGGCCGGAAAGCGGCGTACGAAGTGGTGTCGGGCGGGCCCGGGGGGCCACCCCGGAGCGTCCGCCCGACCGCTGCGCTGCACCTACCAGGCTCAACTCAGCTCGACGAATCTAACGACAGGGCATCGGCGAAGATTCCCTCATCTGAGGGAGAGGGCGCGGTCCGGGCCAGGAAATTCCCCAGACCTGGGGCATGGACCGGCGTTCGAGTACGCATTTCGACACCATGCCGACCGGAATTCATGGGTGTCATCGTGGAATTCAAAGTCCGAATGCGGCACTCGGTGACAGGCCGGTGCGCAGGTGCCGGAACCCCCCTGAGGGTCCGAAGACCGGACAGGACGGGCATCGACCTGGGAGGCAACTCACCTTGCGGCCGCGGGGGATGAACGATTCCGTGATCATCGCGAGACGTGACGTGGTGAACGGTGCCGTCCGTTATTCTCCCTTCGGAGTACATGGGTGGCGCTCTCGCCAAGCGCCCGATTCCCACGCACGCCCAAAAGCTGCACCTACCAATTAAATCTCCTCAGCCAAGTAAAGGGGTGCTCACATGCTTCTCCTGAGTGCTGTCATGATCACCGGCCTGGTGGCCGCGGTCATCGGAACCGCCGTCTGGCGGCTCACCTCGACTCCGCGGTGGATCCCCGCCGTCATAGGCTCCGTCGGCGGCGAGCTGCTCGCGCTGCCGGCCGTCTTCGCCTCGCTGCACCCGGTGTTCCCGGGCCCGGCCGCGCCGCAGGCCCGCGCGACCGTGGCGCCCGCGGCGCCCCCGATCCCCGTCGGGCCGCCTGCGGCGCCGGACCGGCCCGGCGGCGCCGGTGCGGGCACGCCGGTCCTGTGACCCCGGCCCGTCGCTTCAAGCGGCACGAACTCGGCTTCGGGGACTACCCGTTCTTCCGGTCGCTGAGCACCGAGCTGTGCCAGGAGATCTTCCAGGCCTCCCGCGTCCGCCAGTACGGGCGCGGGGCGCGCATCCGGGGCATGACGGTCCGCGGGGGTGACGCCGTCCACATCGTGCTCAACGACACCGGCATCGTGTCGGAGGAGCTCGTGCACCACGAGGCGTCGACGCTGCGCTTCCGGCACCAGGGCCACGTCCTGGGCGACCTGGACCTCTTCGCCCCGTCCCGGGCGCCGCTGGCCATGGCGTTGACGACCACGGTCACGATGGCCGTTCCGATGAACGTGATGCGGTCGATGATCGGCAAGCACCCCACCCTCATGCGGGCGGTGAGCGTGTCGATCACGGAACGCCTGCGCACCACGGAGCGGGTCTACGGCATGTTCGCCCGGCCCGCGGAACAGCGCCTGTGCGGGCTCTTCGTGGAGCTGCTCGACAGGACCGGCTTCGCCACGGAGGACGGCTACCGGGTCCAGGGCCCCTCGCAGCTGGACCTGGCGCAGGCCCTCATGCTCTCCCGCGCCACCGTGGAGAACGCGTTGCGGTCCCTGCGCGCCAAGCAGGTGGTGAAGACCTCCTACCGCTCCTACACCTTCCCCGACCTGAAGCTCCTGGAGAAGGTCGAGGCGGGCGTCGCCGCCCCCGTGGGCGCCGCGGAGTGCGCCTGAGGGGGCGGGCCGGCCCCGCGGCCCGCAGCCGCGGGGCCGGGGCCGCTCAGGCCTGGCGGCGGACCTCCACCACGCGGAAGCGGTTCGCGACGAAGGCGCCGTCACAGAGGGCGGCGTTCGCCGCCGGGTTGCCGCCCGAGCCGTGGAAGTCGGAGAAGGCCGCGGTCTGGTTCACGTAGACCCCGCCCGTGAGGTTCAGGGAGAGCTGCGCGGACTCCTCCAGGCAGACCTCCTCGATCGCCCGCTCGGTGTCCGCGGAGGTCGTGTACGCGCCCACCGTCATCGCGCCCTTCTCCCGCACGGTGCGGCGCAGCAGGTCGAGGGCGTCCGCGGTGGAGTCCACGGCCACCGCGAAGGAGACGGGGCCGAAGCACTCGGAGAGGTAGGCCGCCTCCGGGTCCGCCTTGGCGGCGTCCAGCTTCACCATCACCGGGGTGCGGACCACCGCGTGCGGGAACTCGGGGTTGACCACCTCGCGGGAGGCCAGGGCGACCTCGCCCAGACCGGCCGCGGCCTCCAGGCGGGCCTTGACGTCCGGGTTGACCAGGGCGCCCAGCAGCGCGTTGGCCCGGCCGTCGTCGCCCAGCAGGCCGCCGACGGAGGCGGCGAGGTCGGCGACGACCTCGTCGTACGTCTTGTGCCCGGCGTCCGTGGCGATGCCGTCGCGCGGGATCAGCAGGTTCTGCGGGGTGGTGCACATCTGGCCGCTGTAGAGGGAGAGCGAGAAGGCCAGGTTGGACAGCATGCCCTTGTAGTCGGCGGTCGAGTCGAGGACGACGGTGTTGACGCCCGCCTTCTCCGTGTAGACCTGCGCCTGGCGGGCGTTGGCCTCCAGCCAGTCGCCGAACTCCGTGGACCCGGTGTAGTCGATCAGCTTGATCTCGGGGCGCAGCGCGAGGGACTTGGCGATGCCCTCGCCCGGCCGCTCGGCCGCGAGGGCGACCAGGTTCGGGTCGAAGCCGGCCTCGGCGAGGACCTCGCGGGCCACCTGGACGGTGAGCGCAAGGGGCAGGACGGCCCGCGGGTGCGGCTTGACCAGGACGGCGTTGCCGGTGGCCAGGGAGGCGAAGAGGCCCGGGTAGCCGTTCCAGGTCGGGAAGGTGTTGCAGCCGATCATCAGCGAGATGCCGCGCGGGACCGCGGTGAAGGTCTTGCCCAGGGCCAGCGGGTCGCGCTTGCCCTGCGGCTTCGACCAGTCGGCCTGCCCGGGCACGCGGGTCTGCTCCTCGTACGCGTACGCCACCGCCTCCAGGCCGCGGTCCTGCGCGTGCGGGCCGCCCGCCTGGAAGGCCATCATGAAGGCCTGGCCGCTGGTGTGCATGACCGCGTGCGCGAACTCGTGCGTGCGGGCGGAGATGCGGGCCAGGACCTCGACGCAGACCAGGGCGCGGGTCTCGGGTCCGGCGTCGCGCCAGGCCGGGATGCCGGCCTTCATCGCGGGCAGCAGGACGTCCGGATCGGCGTGCGGGTACTCGACGCCCAGCTCCGGGCCGTACGGGGACACCTCGCCGCCGGTCCAGCCGTCGGTGCCGGGCTGCCCGAGGTCGAGGCGGGTACCGCGCAGGGCCTCGAAGGCGGCCAGGCCGTCGGCCGGGGCGCTCTCCCCGTAGGCCTTCGGGTGTTCGGGGTGCGGGGACCAGTAGGCGCGGCTGCGGATGGCGGCGAGCGCCTGGTCCAGGGTGCTGCGGTGCTTCTCGGTCAGCTGGGGGAGGGTGAGCTCGGCGGCCATCAGGGACCAACTCCTCGTTGAGCCGGGCAAGATCAGGCTGGTTTCGCAGGCTGAGATCAGGCGGGGGCGGGTGAAGAAGAGCAGACTGCAGTTAGAGTAACCGAACGATCGGTCGGGACAAGAGGGCCCGGCAGACCTGTGGACAACCCGGTGCGGGAGGATCAGGACATGACAGCAATCGAGCGGTCCCGCACTGTGGCGGTCGTCGGCGCCGGCACCATGGGGCAGGGCATCGCCCAGGTGGCCCTCCTCGCGGGTCACCGCGTGCTGATCCACGACATCGACCACGGCCTCGCCGCCGCCGGCGCCGCCCTCGTGCGCGAGCGCGTCGGGCGGATGGCCGCCAAGGGCCGGCTGGACCCGGCCGCGGCCGAGGACGCCGCCGGGCGGATCGGCGCCGCCGACGGCCTCGCCGCCCTCGCCGGCGCGGCCCTGGTCATCGAGGCCGTCGTCGAGGACGCCGCCGTCAAGCGGGCGCTCTTCGCCGCTCTCGAAGAGGTGGTCGCGCCGGACGCCCTGCTGGCCACCAACACCTCCTCCCTCTCCGTCACCGAGATCGCCGCCGGCCTCGCGCACCCGGACCGCTTCCTCGGCCTGCACTTCTTCAACCCGGCCCCGCTGCTCCCGCTCGTCGAGGTGGTGAGCGGCTTCGCGACCGCTCCCGAGGCCGCCGAGCGCGCCTACGGCACCGTCCTGGCCTGGGGCAAGACCCCGGTCCGCTGCGCCGACACCCCGGGCTTCATCGTCAACCGGATCGCCCGCCCCTTCTACGCCGAGGCCTTCGCGGTGTACGAGGAGCAGGGCGCCGACCCGGCCACCATCGACGCCGTCCTGCGCGAGAGCGGGGGCTTCAAGATGGGCCCCTTCCAGCTGACGGACCTGATCGGCCAGGACGTCAACGAGGCCGTCACCCGGTCGGTCTGGGAGTCGTTCTTCCGCAGCCCCAAGTTCACCCCCTCGCTCGCCCAGCGCCGGCTGGTCCAGTCGGGCCGCCTCGGCCGCAAGTCGGGGCAGGGCTGGTTCCCGTACGCGCAGGGCGCCGAGCAGCCCGCGCCGCACACGGCGGGCCCCGGGACGGCGCCGGACAAGGTCTGCGTCGTCGGCGACCTGGGCCCGGCGGCGGAGCTGGCCACGCTGCTGGAGGAGGCCGGGATCGCGGTGACGGCCACCGAGCACGGCGGCCCGTACATCCAGCTGCCCGGCGAGGGCCAGCTGGTGCTCGCGGACGGCAAGACCTCGGTGGAGTTCACCGACGTCGTCTACTTCGACCTCGCGCTGGACTACCGCGGCGCCACCCGGATCGCGCTCTCCGCCAGCGCGGACACCACCGAACGCACCCTCTCCGAGGCGGTGGGCCTGTTCCAGAAGCTCGGCAAGGAGGTCTCCGTCATCGGCGACGTCCCGGGCATGATCGTCGCCCGGACCGTCGCGATGCTGATCGACCTGACCGCCGACGCCGTGGCGCGCGGCGTGGCCACGGCCGAGGACGTCGACACCGCGATGCGGCTCGGCGTCAACTATCCGCTGGGCCCGTCCGCCTGGCACGAGAAGCTCGGCCGGGACTGGGCGTACGACCTGCTCCACCACCTCGACGAACGCTGTCCCGGCGGCAGGTACGCGCCCTCGCTGGCCCTGTTCAAGCTGGGCTACGCGGCCGGTGAGGACGAGGACGGCGGCGAGGACGGGAGCGGCAACGGGAACGGCACGGAGGAGACCGGATGACCACGGTGAGGCGGGACACCTACACCCCGGAGACGCTCCTGTCCGTCGCCGTGCAGGTCTTCAACGAGCGCGGCTACGACGGCACGTCCATGGAGCACCTCTCCAAGGCCGCCGGCATCTCGAAGTCCTCGATCTACCACCACGTCGCGGGCAAGGAGGAGCTGCTGCGCCGGGCCGTCAGCCGGGCGCTCGACGGCCTCTTCGCGGTCCTGGAGGAGCCCGGCGCGGTACGGGGGCGCGCGGTCGAGCGGGTCGAGCACGTCACGCGCCGCACGGTCGAGGTGCTGGTCGCGGAGCTCCCGTACGTCACCCTGCTGCTGCGCGTGCGCGGCAACACCCGGACCGAGCGCTGGGCCCTGGAGCGGCGCCGCGAGTTCGACCACCAGGTCGCCGAGCTCCTCAAGGCCGCTGCGGCCGACGGTGACCTGCGCGCGGACGTGGACATCCGGCTGGCCACCCGACTGCTCTTCGGCATGGTGAACTCCCTGGTCGAGTGGTACCGCCCGCACCCGGGGACGACCCCCGACCAGCTCGCGGACGCCGTGGTCAGCATGGCCCTGGACGGCCTGCGCACGGCTCGTTAGTCCCCGTCCGGGGCCCGGCCGGGCCGGGCCGCGAGCATGCGGACCCCGGATGGCCGCCCGTCGGCCGGGGGACCGCGCTCAGTCCTCGCCGAGCGTCGGCGCCTGGGCCGGAGCGGTGCTCTGGCCCGGTCCCGGGGACAGCAGGTCGGTCTCCTCGAAGACCAGCAGGGTGCGGGTGGAGAGGACCTCCGGGATGGCCTGGAGGCGGGTGAGGACCAGCTCGCGCAGGGTCCGGTTGTCCGGGGTGTGGACCAGCAGCAGGACGTCGAAGTCCCCGCTGACCAGTGCGATGTGGGCCGCGCCCGGCAGCTCGCGCAGCTGCTCGCGCACCGTCCGCCAGGAGTTCTGGACGATCTTGAGAGTGATATACGCGGAAGCGCCCTGACCTGCGCGTTCGTGGTTCACGCGGGCCGTGAAACCCCGGATCACCCCATCGTCGATCAGCCGGTTGATGCGGGCGTATGCATTGGCCCGCGAGACGTGCACCTGTTCGGCCACCGACCGTATCGACGCGCGCCCGTCCGCCTGGAGCAGCCGCATGATCGACCGGTCGATCGGGTCCAGGGGGCGCGGCGGAACCGCCGGTGCCGGTGTGACGCCCGGGCCACCCCCCGGTGGGACCGGTGCGGAACCCGCTCCGGCCATTTGTTCATCCGGCATTGCCCACTGCCTCCCTCTCCTGGACGTCCTGCACCCATCCCAGGGCCCCGTCGCCACTTTGTCCACAGCCTGGAGCCGCCTGTAGCCAAATTGCGCCGACGACCGAACAATCGGTAGGTGAGGCGCCTCACACCCGAGGCGTCCCTGCCCGCTTCCCACGAGGAGGTGTACGCCGCCATGACGGTCCAAGAGCTGCCCGGTGCCGGTGCGTCCCACCGTGTCACCCCGCCGCCCGCCTGGAGGCCCCGTACGGAGGCCGCCCCGCTGCTTCCGGACCCCGAGCCGTACCGGGTGCTGGGCACCGAGGCGGCCGCCGGCCTCGACCCCGCGCTGATGCGCCGGTACTACGCCGAGCTCGTGCGCGGCCGCCGCTACAACGCGCAGGCCACCGCGCTGACCCGGCAGGGCCGTCTCGCCGTGTACCCCTCCACCGTCGGGCAGGAGGCCGCCGAGATCGCGGCCGCGCTGGTCCTGGAGGAGCAGGACTGGCTCTTCCCGAGCTACCGCGACACCCTCGCGGCCGTCGCCCGCGGCCTGGACCCCGTCCAGGCGCTGACGCTGCTGCGCGGCGACTGGCACACCGGCTACGACCCCCGCGAGCACCGCATCGCCCCCCTGTGCACCCCGCTCGCCACCCAGCTTCCGCACGCGGTGGGCCTGGCGCACGCCGCCCGCCTGCGCGGCGACGAGGTCGTCGCGCTCGCCATGGTCGGCGACGGCGGCACCAGCGAGGGCGACTTCCACGAGGCCCTGAACTTCGCCGCCGTCTGGCAGGCCCCGGTGGTCTTCCTGGTCCAGAACAACGGCTTCGCGATATCCGTCCCCCTCGCCAAGCAGACCGCGGCCCCGACCCTCGCCCACAAGGCCGTGGGGTACGGCATGCCCGGCCGGCTCGTCGACGGCAACGACGTCGCCGCCCTGCACGAGGTGCTCACCGAGGCCGTCCAGCGGGCGCGCGCCGGCGGCGGACCGACCCTCATCGAGGCCGTCACGTACCGGATGGAGGCCCACACGAACGCCGACGACGCGACCCGCTACCGCTCGGACGCCGAGGTGGAGGCCTGGAAGGCGCACGACCCGGTGGAGCTGCTGGAGCGCGAGCTGACCGCCCGCGGGATCCTCGACGAGACGGGCGTCCAAGAGGCGCGCGCCGCCGCCGAGGCGATGGCCGCGACCCTGCGCGAACGGATGAACGCCGAACCGGTCCTCGACCCGATGGACCTCTTCGCGCACGTGTACGCGCAGCAGACGGGCCGGCTGCGCGAGCAGGCGGAGCAGCTGCGCGCCGAACTGGAAGCCGAGGGCGACGCATGACCACGGTGGCACGACCGGCGGTGAAGCCCGCGACGATGGCGCAGGCGCTCACCCGGGCCATGCGCGACGCGATGGCCGAGGACCCGACCGTCCACGTCATGGGCGAGGACGTCGGCGCGCTCGGCGGCGTCTTCCGGATCACGGACGGGCTCGCCAAGGAGTTCGGCGAGGACCGCTGCACGGACACCCCGCTCGCCGAGGCCGGGATCCTCGGCGCGGCGGTCGGCATGGCCATGTACGGGCTGCGGCCGGTCGTGGAGATGCAGTTCGACGCGTTCGCGTACCCGGCCTTCGAGCAGCTGATCTCGCACGTCGCGAAGATGCGCAACCGCACCCGGGGCGCCATGCCGCTGCCGATCACCATCCGGGTCCCGTACGGCGGCGGCATCGGCGGCGTCGAGCACCACTGCGACTCCTCCGAGGCCTACTACCTGGCCACGCCCGGCCTGCACGTGGTGACCCCGGCGACCGTCGAGGACGCGTACGGGCTGCTGCGGGCGTCGATCGCGAGCGACGACCCGGTGGTCTTCCTGGAGCCGAAGCGGCTCTACTGGTCGAAGGCGCAGTGGTCGCCGGACGCCCCGGCGGCCGTTCCGGGCATCGGCGAGGCGCTGGTCCGGCGGACGGGCACGAGCGCGACCCTGATCACCTACGGGCCTTCGGTGCCGGTCTGCCTGGAGGCCGCCGAAGCCGCCCGCGAGGAGGGCTGGGACCTGGAGGTCGTCGACCTGCGCTCGCTGGTGCCGTTCGACGAGGAGACCGTCGTGGCCTCCGTACGCCGGACCGGGCGCGCGGTGGTGGTCCACGAGGCGGCCGGGTTCGGCGGGCCGGGCGCGGAGATCGCGGCCCGGGTGACGGAGCGCTGCTTCCACCACCTGGAGGCGCCGGTGCTGCGGGTGACGGGCTTCGACATCCCGTATCCGCCGCCGATGCTGGAGAAGTACCACCTGCCCGGAGTGGACCGGATCCTGGATGCCGTGGCCCGGCTCCAGTGGGAGAACTGATGCCGCAGGTACTGGAGTTCAAGCTGCCCGACCTCGGTGAGGGGCTGACCGAGGCGGAGATCGTGCGCTGGCTGGTGGCCGTGGGCGATGTCGTCGAGGTCGACCAACCGGTGGTCGAGGTGGAGACAGCCAAGGCGATGGTGGAGGTGCCGTGTCCCTACGGGGGCGTGGTCACCGCGCGGTTCGGCGAAGAGGGCACGGAACTCCCGGTGGGAGCCCCGCTGATCACCGTGGCGGTGGGGTCGGAGCAGGCGGCCGGCGGGGCCGCGCCGGCCCCGGCCGCAGAGGCGGGCGCCGAAGCCGCCGCTCCGCGGCCGTTGATCGGGTACGGATCGGACCACGCGCGTCCGGCGCGTCGGCAGCGGGTGCGACCCGCCACCGCCGCGGTACCGGCGCCGGTCGTGGTCCCGGTGGTGCCCGCGGCCCCGGCCGGTCCCGTCGCGGTGATCTCGCCGCTGGTGCGCAAGCTGGCCCGGGACAACGGGATCGACCTGCGGGCGCTGCGCGGGAGCGGGCGGGAGGGTCTCATCCTGCGGGCCGACGTGGAGGCGGCACTGCGCCCGGCGGTTCCGGCCCCGGTGGCGGCGCCGGCCCCCGCCGCCGGGCGGGGCGAGCGGATCCCGCTCAAGGGGCTGCGCGGGGCCGTGGCGGAGAAGCTGTCGCGCAGCCGGCGCGAGATCCCCGAGGCGACCTGCTGGGTCGACGCGGACGCCACCGAACTGATGGCGGCGCGGGCCGCGATGAACGCGGTGGACGGCCCGAAGATCTCCGTGCTCGCGCTGCTGGCGCGGATCTGCACGGCCGCGCTGGCCAAGTACCCCGAGCTGAACTCCACCATGGACCTGGCGGCCAACGAGATCGTGCTGCTCCCGGCCGTGCACCTCGGCTTCGCCGCGCAGACCGAACGCGGGCTGATGGTCCCGGTGGTCCGGGACGCCCACACGCGCAGCCCCGAATCCCTGTCGGCGGAGTTCGCGCGCCTCACGGAGCTGGCGCGGACGGGCAGGCTCACGCCGGGGGACCTCACCGGCGGCACGTTCACCCTGAACAACTACGGGGTGTTCGGGGTCGACGGCTCGACGCCGATCATCAACCACCCCGAGGCGGCGATGCTGGGGGTGGGCCGGATCGTGCCGAAGCCGTGGGTGCACGGGGGCGAGCTGGCCGTACGCAAGGTCGTGCAGCTCTCGCTGACCTTCGACCACCGGGTGTGCGACGGGGGGACGGCGGGCGGGTTCCTGCGGTTCGTGGCCGACTGCGTGGAGAACCCGGCGGTCCTGTTGCGCGGGCTGTAGGAGCGAGCGCAGGCCCGGGGGAGGCGCGCGCCTCCCCCGGGCGGGATCAGCGGGTCAGCAGGAGCTTGCCGACGTGGGTGCTGGATTCCAGGACCCGGTGGGCCTCGGCGGCCCGGGCCATCGGGTACGTGGCGTGCACGACCGGGCGGACCCGGCCCGAGGCGATCAGGGGCCACACGTGTTCCCGTACGGCGGCCACGATCGCCGTCTTCTCCCCCAGCGGCCGCGTGCGCAGCGAGGTCGCCGTGATGGCCGCCCGCTTGGCCAGCAGCGCGCCCAGGTTCAGCTCGGCCTTGACCCCGCCTTGGAGCCCGATGATCGCGAGGCGGCCGTTCACGGCCAGCGCGTCCAGGTTCCGGGTCAGGTACTTCGCACCCATGATGTCCAGGATCACGTCCGCCCCGGCCCCGCCCGTCGCGGCCCGCAGCTCCTCCACGAAGTCCTGCTCGCGGTAGTCGATCAGCACGTCCGCGCCCAGCTCCGCGCAGCGCGCCAGCTTCTCCTTGCCGCCCGCCGTCACCGCCACCTTCGCGCCGACGGCCTTGCCCAGCTGGACCGCCATGGTGCCGATGCCGCTGGAGCCGCCGTGGACGAGGAGGGTCTCGCCGGGACGCAGCCCGGCGACCATGAACACGTTCGACCACACCGTGCAGACGACCTCCGGCAGCGCTGCGGCCGCCACCAGGTCCACGCCGGCCGGCACCGGCAGCAGCTGCCCCGCCGGGACGGCCACGCGCTCCGCGTAGCCGCCGCCGGCCAGCAGCGCGCACACCTCGTCGCCCACCGACCAGCCGGAGACCCCCGGCCCGAGGGCCACGACGCGCCCGGAACACTCCAGGCCGGGGTGGCGCGAAGCGCCGGGCGGAGGGTCGTAGAAGCCCTGCCGCTGGAGGACGTCGGCGCGGTTGACGGCGCTCGCCACGACCTCGACGAGCACCTCCCCCTCGCCGGCCACCGGATCGGGTGCTTCGGTCCAGACGAGGGCCTCGGGCCCGCCGGGCTGCTCGATGGTGATCGCATGCATGGCCCGGAATCTACCCCGCCCGTTACTCCGCCGGGCCGAGTATGACCTGAGGGGTCGTCGGCGGCGTCGCCCGCACGATGGTGATCAGGCGGTCCGTCAGCTGGAGCGGGCTGGCGTGCGGGTCGTCGTAGGCGAGCAGGCGGTGTCCGCGCAGCACGCTGACGACCAGGTCCTCCGTCTCCCGCACCCCGCGCCCGACCTCGGCCTTGCGGACGGGCCGTTCGATCAGGTCCAGGCCGGTGCCCTGCTGGATCAGGTCCTCCATCACGGTGCCCGCGCTCGGGCTGAGCACGGACAGGCCCAGGAGCCGTCCCGCCGCGCTCGCGCTGGTGATGACCGCGTCCGCGCCGGACTGCTTGAGCAGCGGCGCGTTCTCCTCCTCGCGCACCGCCGCGACGATCTTCGCGCCGCGGTTGAGCTGCCGGGCCGTCAGGGTCACCAGGACCGCCGTGTCGTCGCGCTGGGTGGCGATGACGATCTGACGGGCCTTCTGCAGCTCGGCCCGCAGCAGCACCTCGGAACGGGTGGCGTCCCCGACGACTCCGGTGAAACCCTCCGAGTTCGCGATGTCGATCACCTTGGCGCTCGGGTCGACGATGACGACCTGGTCCTTGTGGAGGCCGGTCGCCAGCAGCGTCTGCAGGGCGGAGCGGCCCTTGGTGCCGAAGCCGACGACGACCGTGTGGTCACGCAAGTTGTTCCTCCAGCGGTTGAGCCGCCACTCTTCCCGGGTGCGTTCGGTCAGCACTTCCAGGGTGGTGCCGACCAGGATGATCAGGAACAGCACGCGCAGCGGGGTGATCAGCAGGACGTTGACCAGCCGCGCGCTGTCGCTGTACGGGACGATGTCGCCGTAGCCCGTCGTCGACAGGGTGACCGTCGCGTAGTAGACGCTGTCGAGGAAGTCGACCTTGCCGTTGGCGTTGTCGTGGTAGCCGTCGCGGTCGAGCCAGACGATCATGACCGTCAGGACCAGCACGAACAGGGCCATCAGCAACCGCCGCGTGACCTGCCGCAGCGGTTTCTCGACCACGCGCTTGGGGAGTTTGACGCGGCGCGAGACGAGCTTCTCGTCCGCGCCCCGCGCCATGGCGTCCTGGCCGTGGAGTTTCACGTGAAACATCCCCCCGAGGCCCACGGCAGGTCGAGGACTTCGACGTCCTGCCCGGACCGCACCCCGTGCGGCGGTACGACGGCCAGCGCGTCGGCGGCCGCCACCCCCCGGAGCATCGCCGGGCCGTTGTAGCGCAGCGGGACGGCGTGCTCGTCGGTCAGCAGCACCGGCACCAGCCGGGTGTCGTACGGGTGGCCGTGCACGTCGCCCTCGACCGCCACCGTGTACCGGGGCCGCTGGCGGCGGCCCGCGAGGGCGCGCAGCAGCGGTTCGGCGAGGGTCAGCAGCCCGGAGACTGCGGCCAGCGGGTTGCCGGGCAGCCCGACCACGTGACGGCCGTCCGCGCGGCCGCCCAGGCGGGCCAGCACCATCGGGTGCCCGGGGCGTACGGCGACCCCGTCGACGAGCAGTTCTGCGCCGGCCCGGGCCAGTACGGGGTGTACGTGGTCGACGGGGCCGGAGGCGGTGCCGCCGGTGGTGACGACCACGTCGGCGGTGGAGCCGGTGATCGCGGCGAGGAGGGCGTCGGCCCCGGCGGGATCGTCGCCGAGCCTGCGCGTGGCGGTGACCTCGGCGCCGAGCCGGGTGAGCCAGGGGCCCAGCATCGGGCTGAGGGCGTCACGGATCAGGCCCTCGCGCGGGAGCCCCTCGGTGAGCAGCTCGTCGCCCAGCACCAGGACCTCCACCCGGGGCCGGGGCCGGGTCGACAGCTCGTCGTACCCGGCGGCGGCGGCGAGGCCGAGCACGGCCGGGGTGATCAGGGAGCCGGGGGGCAGCAGCAGATCGCCCGAGCGGCACTCCTGGCCGCGCGGCCGGATGTCCTGGCCGTGGTCGACGGGCCGGGCGGCGTACAGCTGGCCGCCGGACTCGCGGGCGTGCTCGCTGCGGATGACGGCGCTGGTGTCGGCGGGGATCCGGGCGCCGGTGGCGATCCGGACGGCCTCGCCGTCACCGAGCGGGGCGGGCGGCTCGGCGCCGGCCAGGATGCCGCCGCCGGGCCGGATGTTCCAGGGGCCGGGTCCGGCGACGGCCCAGCCGTCCATGGCGGAGGTGTCGAAGGACGGCAGGTCGCCGAGGGCGTCGAGCGGGGCGGTCAGCACCTCGCCGAGGGCGTCGGCGAGGGCGACCCGGTGGGTGCGGCCCCGGATGCCCGAGCCGGCCCGGGCGGCGGTCTCCCGGGCGCGCGGCCAGGGGGATGCGCGGTGGCCCCCACCGGCTGGGGTGCGGCTGACCAGGGCGAGGGCCTCGTCCAGGTCGCCGTCGGCGTCGGTACGGGTCATCCGGAGCCGGTCTCCTCGGGGTGTGGGGGCTGGGCCTCGGCGGCCCAGCGCAGGGCCAGGTCGGCGGCCTTGCGGGAGGCTTCGGCCACCGCCCGGGCGGGGTCGGCGCCGGTGGCTTCGGCGCGGGCGGCCGCGTAGCCGACCAGGAAGGTCGTCAGCGGGGCCGCGGGGCGGGCGACGCCGTGGGCGGCGTCACGGGCTACGTCGAGCAGGGTCGCGATGTCGACGTCGACGTCGATGCCGAGCTCGTTCTTGGCGGCGGTGATCCATTGCTCCAGCACGCTTCCATGCTCCCTGATCCTGGCCCGGGCCGCCGCCAGGTCCTCCCAGGTGTCGCAGTCGAACGAGGCGAGTGGCGCAGTGGCGGTCACGGAGACCGGGGCCAGGGCCAGCTCGGCGGTGAGCGCACGGAGGGGCAGACCGCGGAGGTGGCCGTGTTCGGTGGCGAGCAGGGCGGTTTCGCGGCGCAGGGGTTCGGCGCGGTAGGCGGCGACCAGCGGCTGGTCCCGGCCGTCCGGGTCGCGGAGCAGCGCGCCGTCGGCCGGGCCGGCCGTGGCGGCGGCGATCAGGGTGCGGACGGTGTCCCGGTCGAGGAAGGGCAGGTCGGCGGAGAGTACGAGGACCAGCTCGGCGGTCGTGGCGCGCAGCCCGGCGGCCAGGGCGGCCACGGGGCCGCCGCCGGGCGGGTCCTCCAGGGTCCAGGTGACCGGCCGGGCGGTGGGCCTGCGGGTGCCGACCACGACGGTGGTGGCGGCGTCCGGGCAGGCGTCCAGGACCCGGTCCAGGAGGGCGCGGCCGCCCACGGGGAGGGCGGGCTTGTCGGCTCCGCCGAGGCGGCGGGCCGCGCCGCCGGCCAGGACGATGGCGTCGTAGCTCATGCCCCGAGTATGCGGGCGGCGCGGTGGCCCAGGCGGCCCGCGCTTACGGGGGTCCTACGCGGCCCCGCGGTGCCGCCGGGCGGGCGCGGCCGGGCCCCGGGAGGCGGCCCGCACGGGGTGGGGCGGCAGGGGTGGGGCCGGAGGGGTGGGGCCGGAGGGGTGGCTCCGGCCCCGGGGGTTACAGGTACGGGCCCGAGCGGACGGCGCCGTGGGGGCCCTCGTCGTCGTCCTCGTGGGAGCCGCCCGGAGGCAGGGCGCGGCGCATCTGCTCCAGCTGGGCCCGCGCCGCCATCTGCTGCGCGAACAGGGCCGTCTGGATCCCGTGGAAGAGACCCTCCAGCCAGCCCACCAACTGCGCCTGCGCGATCCGCAGTTCCGCCTCGGAGGGGATGGCCTCCTCCGTGAAGGGGAGCGACAGGCGTTCCAGTTCCTCGACCAGCTCGGGGGCGAGGCCGTCCTCGAGTTCCTTCACCGAGGCGGCATGGATGTCCTTGAGCCGGACCCGGCTCGCCTCGTCGAGAGGCGCGGCGCGTACCTCTTCCAGGAGTTGCTTGATCATGCTGCCGATCCGCATGACCTTGGCGGGCTGTTCGACCATCTCCGTCACCGGGACCTCGCGCGACTCGTCATCGGCGCCGCCGACCGCCATCCCGTCCTGTCCCACGATCAGGACGTGCGGGGGACTGTCCTGCGACCGTTCACTCCTCGGCATCTCCATGCCGTCATTCTCTCGCACACCTGCGTACTCACACGGTGTGCCCCCGTACGGGCGTGATCCACCCTGTACGGGGGCCGGAACATCAGCCCGCGGCCCGCCGCGCGAGGGCGCCGCTCGACTTGGTGACCAGGGCCGCCAGCAGGGCCGCGCCGAGCGGGACGAGCACCAGCAGTCCGGCGAGCGTCCCCCACGGCACCGCGATCGGCACGTAGAGCTCGGTGTCCCGCAGCGTGGCGTAGCCCATCTCGATGCCGTGACGGACCAGGCGTTCCTGTTCGCGTTCCTGCGTGAGCCGCAGCCCGACCGCGGGCAGGATCCCGGCCGCCGAGCCGAGCACCACGCCCATCAGGGCGACCACCCCGCACTGGAACCCGCTGAGCGTGCGCCGTACGCGCGGGGCCGCGCCGACCGCGGCCAGCGTCTTCAGGTCGGCCTCGGAGTCGGCCTGGGCCAGCCCGGTGGCGATGCCCGCGGCGCCGATGGTGACGAGTCCCGCGAAGACGGAGAGTGCCAGCACGCCCAGGCCGCTCTGGCCCTGGTACCCCTCCTCGATCTTGAACTGGGCTTCGGCGCCGAGCCGGTCGAGGTCCCCTTCGAGCCGTTGCCGCCGCTCGGTGGGGGCCTTTCCGTCGAGGCTGAAGTAGGAGCCGGCCGGGGCGGTGGCCAGGCCCGCCGCCTTGGCCGCCGCGGGCGGGACGACGAGGGCGAAGCCCCAGCCCTGGGTGCCCGCGGGGGCCTGGTGGACGGTCAGGACCTTGTCCTGGCCGGGAAGTTCGGCCCGCTTGGCGGCGGCATCGTCGGCGGCGGCCTGGTCGGTGACCAGCCGCAGGGTGACGCGGCCGTCCTGCACGTTGCGCCCGTCGAAGGAGACGGCCCGGCCGCCCTTCAGCGCGGCCGCCGAGCCGGGGTCGGTGACCGCCAGCACGGTGAGCAGCTTCTCGTCGGCGACGACCGTGTCCATCGGGGCGCGGAACTGCGGCACCGCGCACCGCGGGTCCTGGCGCAGGGTCCTGGCCTGGTCGGGGGTGAAGGACGCGGGCCCGTTCTCCGCCTCCCAGAGCGGGCAGCGGGCTTCCTTCGGGGTGATGAGCGCGACCCGCCCGCAGCCCGGATCCATCGAGCCCCGGGCGCAGTTCGGGTTCCCGGCCACGAGCCGGTCCACGTCGGCCCGTACGCCGAGCGGCAGGTCCCGGGCGAGGGTCGCGCGCAGGGCGGGCACCTCCTTGTGGCCGAGGTCGTCGTCGGCGAGCAGGTACCCGGAACCGGCGGGCAGTTCGGCGGTGTACTCGTGCCGCGCCTGGACGTCCTGGCTGTGCTGGTACGTGGACACCGCGACCGTTCCGGCGACGGCGGCCAGGACCGCGGCCACGGCCGGCGCCGTGCGGCCCCGGTTGCGGACGGCGTCGCGCAGGGCGAGCCGGGGGGCCAGCGGCAGCAGGCCTCCGAGCCGTCCGAACAGGCCGACCAGTGCCGGGGTGAGGGCGACGATGCCCAGCTCGGTGATGGCGCTGCCGCCCGCGACGACCGTGGGGCTGACCCGGTAGCCGGTGCCGTACACGGCGATGGCGGCGCCGCCGGCGACGGCGAGCAGGCCGAGGACGGGCAGCACCCGGTTGGCCCGGCGGATCCCGCGGCGTCCGGTGAGGGAGGCCAGTACCGTCTGCCGGGACGCGGTGACCGCGGGGGCGACGGCGGCCAGCAGCCCGGTCAGCACCGCGAGCAGGGCGATGGCGAGGAGTTCCAGCGGGCGGACCGCGAAGCCGCCGAAGCGGACTCCGAGCTGCTCCTCCAGTACGGGGCGCAGCCCGATGGTGAGCGCCATGCCGACCGCGGTTCCGCTGACGGCGGCGACGGCGCCGATGACCAGGCCGCCGGACAGGACGACGGACCGCACGTGCCGCCGGTTGCCGCCGTTCGCGCCGACCAGGCCGAGCTGGCGGCGCGAACGCCGGGCACCGACCGCGAAGGCGGGCCCGGCGAGCAGGCAGATCTCCAGCATGGCGAGTCCGACCACGGTGGCGAGGACGGCCTTCTCGGTGACCGCGCCGCCGCCGGCGACCGGTTCGTACTGCTCCTTGCGCTCCTGCCGGAACAGCGGGACCTCGGCGTCGGCGGGCGGGCGCAGGGCCACGGCGCGGGAGAGCACGAGGGCGCCCTTGGCGTTGGCCGCCGCGGTCATGTT
Organism: Streptomyces sp. NPDC048507; assembly: GCF_043199995.1. Taxonomy (NCBI): domain Bacteria; kingdom Bacillati; phylum Actinomycetota; class Actinomycetes; order Kitasatosporales; family Streptomycetaceae; genus Streptomyces; species Streptomyces sp. NPDC048507. The sequence goes on from NZ_JBICWZ010000004.1 coordinate 298,614, forward strand.
CCACGTGAAACCTTCACCGCCGCCGACCGAGACCAGGTAGGAGGTGGTGCCGGACAGCCCGGAGCCGCCGGCGGCCCGCAGGGCGCCGTCCAGCGGGGCGAACAGGGTGCCGGGCAGGGCGAGCAGTTCGGTGTTCCTGAGCTTGGAGGGCAGCTCGTACGCGCCCACGATCCGGTACGGAGCGGTGACGCCGCGCGGGGTGACCGCGGAGCCCACGTGGAGGCCGGAGGCGTCGAGGAAGGCCCGGGTGGCGATGACCTCGCCGGGGCCCTGCGGCAGCCGGCCGCGGTCGAGCGTGATCAGGCCCCGGGTCAGCGGGTCGTGCACGTCCAGCTCGCGCAGGTCGCTCTGGAGCAGCCCGTGCGCGGTGTGCACCTTGACGTGGCCGGTGGTGTCCTCGGTGGCCTTGGCGCCGGCCGGGAGGGCCGACTTCAGCGGCTGTTCCCTCGCCTTGTCGGGCCGGTACTTCTCGTAGCCGCCGACGGGCGCGAAGTGTTCGCCGTCGGGGTGCTGGAGGACGGGCCCGTCCAGGCCCGACGCGGAGAGCCGGGCGTCGGCGGCGCCGATCTGGCGGGTCAGGCGCTGGTCGGTGGAGAGTTCGGAGCTGCGGAAGGTGAGGTCGGCGGCGCTGACGCCGACGATCGGCAGGGCGATCATCGACAGGACCAGGGCGCTGCGGCCCTTGGCGCGCCAGGCGTCGCGGCGCGCGATCCGCAGGGCGGCGACCCAGGGGTGGTACCAGGAACCGATCCGGGAGGTCACAGGCCGGCCACCCGACCCGAGAGCAGGGAGTCGGTGCCGCCGCGCAGGGTTTCGTCGACGACGCTGCCGTCGCGCAGGAAGACGACCCGGTCCGCCCAGGCGGCGAAGCGGGGCTCGTGCGTGACGAGGACTCCGGCGGCGCCCGCGTCGCAGCGGGAGCGGAGCAGGGCGAGGACGGATTCACCGGTCTCGGAGTCGAGGGCTCCGGTGGGTTCGTCGGCGAGGACCAGGCGGCGCTCGCCGACGAGCGCGCGGGCGATGGCGACGCGCTGCTGCTGTCCGCCGGACATCTCGTCGGGGAAGCGGTCGGCGAGCGGGCGCAGGCCCGTCTCCTCCAGCGAGGCGAGGGCGGCGGACCGGGCCCTGCGGGCGGAGGTGCCGTCGAGTTCGAGGGGCAGGGCCACGTTCTCGACGGCGGTGAGGGCCGGGATCAGGTTGTAGTCCTGGAAGACGTAGCCGATGCTGCGGCGCCGCAGGGCGGCCAGCGCCTTGCGGCTCGCGGTGGTGATGTCGACGCCCTCGACCAGGACGTGGCCGCTGGTGGGGGTGTCGAGTCCGCCCGCGAGGGTGAGCAGCGTGGACTTGCCGGAGCCGGACGGGCCCATGACGGCGACGAGCTCGCCGGGGTACACGCTCAGGTCGATGCCGCGCAGGGCGTGCACCTCGGTGGCGCCGCTGCCGTGCGTGCGGACGAGCCGGTCGAGCCGGAGCACGGGCCGGGGGCGGTGCGGGTCGGGTGCGCCGTGGTGGCCGGGCATGCGGTGATGGTCGGGTATGCCGTACGGGTCGGTCATGAGGGGTCCCCCCTGGGAAGGTCGGTTCAGCTCCGCCGCGGGCGGGCGCTGCGGGACGGTCCGGCGACCGGACCGGCCGGGGCCGACTCCGCCTCCGGGGCCGCCGGCTCGGTGGCGGCGCGGGCGGCCAGCCGGACCAGCCGGGACTCGGAGTGGTCGAGCCAGCGGGCCTCGGCCTCGGTCTGGAAGATGAGCTGTTCCAGGACCAGCAGCCAGGCCAGGTCGTCGCGTTCGTCGGAGCGGCCGCTCTCGACGGCGGTGATCGCCTGTGCCTTGAGCCGGGTGTAGTCCTGCATAGCCCGGACCGTGGCGTGCCGTTGGGCCTGGATGACGGCGCGGATGTCCACCCCGGGGGCGCCGACGGCCATGGCGAGCTTGATGGACAGCTCGTCGCGGGGCGGGTTGGTCCGGTCGACGGGCCGCTCGTACCAGGCGCGGAGCTCGTCGCGGCCGGCGTCGGTGATGGCGTAGAGGGTGTGCCCGGCGGCGTCCTCGCCGCCGGGGACGACGAGGCCGTCCCGCTCCAGGCGGGCGAGGGTCGTGTACACCTGCCCGACGTTGAGCGGCCAGGTGGAGCCGGTGCGGGATTCGAATTCGGTGCGGAGCCGGGAGCCGTACCGGGGGCCCCGCTCCAGCAGGGCGAGTAGCCCGTGGCGGATCGACATACCGAGTATGTATACCCAGTATGCTCATCTCCGGCAAGCATCTCCGGCAAGCATCTCCGGCAAGCGCTCGGGCAAGCACTCCGGGCAGCACGGGAGGCCTAGCGGCCCTGGCGCAGCCGCATGCCCATGAAGCCGAGGCCCAGCCCCATCAGGGCCAGGCCGGTGCCGAGCGGCAGGAGGTGGGCGGCCAGGTCGGCGGCCCGGTCGCCGGGGTCCGTGCCGAGGGCGTTGAGCCCGGGGGAGCGGCTCGGCGCCGGGCCGTCCGGGGTGCCCGCGGGGTCGCTCGCCGCCGGACTGGCCGCCGCCGTGGCGGCCGGGCTCGCGGCGGTGCCCGGCGGCCGCCGGTGCGGCGGTACGGCCGGCCGCTCCGGGTGCGGGTGCGCGGGGCGGACCTGGCGCGCCGGCCGGGGCGCGGCGAGGACCTCGGCGGCGGGCGGTTCCCCGGCGGGGCGTCCCGGGTGCTCGCGGCCGACGCCCGCCGGACTGCCGGCGAGCTCCTCGTACGCCTCTTCCGGTACGTCGGCCACCGCGACCGCGCTCGTCGGCGCGGCGGCGGCCGGGGCGCGGGCGGGGGCCGCGCTCGCGGGCGCGGCGGCGAGCAGCGCGGCGGCGGCCAGTACGGCTCCGGCGGTCCAGCGGGGGCGGCGCGGGGGGCGCGGCGGGCGCGGGCGTCGGGTCACGGGGAAGCCCTCCCCTTCCGTGCGGCCGGAGCGCCGGGACGCCGAGGCATCAGAATGACGTCCTCAGATTTACATGGTGGGACAAAAGCGGCATCCCGGGCCGCCCATGAGGGTGGCCCGGGATGCCGGTCAGTCCTTCGGCGGTGCCCCGCCGTCCTTCGCCGCCCGCGCCGCCGCGCGGCGCGGGGTCCTACTGCGGGTCGCCGGTCGAGACGACCAGGGTGAACTCCGTGCCCTCCTTGGCGACGTCCGTGCCGGACGCCGGGAGCTGCTCCAGGACGGTGTCCTGGCCGTAGACCGCCTCGTCGCGCTCCTGGAGGGTGAACTTCCAGCCCGCGGCCTGGATGCACTCCTTGACCGAGCGGAGGTTCTTGTAGCGGAAGTCCGGCGCCATGACCTTCGTGGCGTCCTTGTAGGACTTGGTGGCGCTCTTGCACTTGTCCGCGTCGATCGTGCGCGAGGTGTCCGGCCCCTTGTGGCCCGCCGCGGCCGGGGCGGAGGCGGAGGAGCTCGCGCCGCCGGAGCCGCCGGCGGTGTCCTTCTGGTCCTGGTCCCCGCCCATGTTCAGCACCGCGATCAGCCCGCCGACGGCCAGCAGGGCCACCACGACGGCGCCGACCACCACCGGCGTGTTCCGCTTACCGCCGCCGCCCTGCGAGGGCGCCGGGGAAGGCGACGGCGAGATGGTGAACGGCGCCGGGGTCTGCGGGGCGTACTGCTGCTGGTGCTGCGGCGTCTGGTGCTGCGGCGCGGGCGTGTGCGGGTACGCGTACCCGCCCTGCGCCGGGGTGTGCGGAGCGTACGGGGACGGCGCCGGGGTGTGCTGCGGCTGGTACGGCTGCTGGAGCGAGTGCGGCGGCGGCGCCTGGAAGCCGGAGTCCACCGGCGGGAACACGGCCGAGCTGACGCCCGCCCCGCTGCCGCCCGGTGCGGCGCCCGGCACGATGACCGGAGCACCCGTCCGACCGGCGGACAGCACCCGCAGGATCTCGTCCCGCATGGCCGCGGCCGTCGGGAAGCGCTCGTTCGGGTTCTTCTTCAGGGCCCGCGCCACCAGCGAGTCCATCGCCGGGGTGACCGACCGGTTGATGGAGGACGGAGCCACCGGCTCCTCCTGCACGTGCGCGTACGCGATGGCCAGCGGGGAGTCCGCCTCGAACGGGATCCGGCCCGTCAGCAGTTGGAAGAGCATGATGCCGACGGAGTAGAGGTCGGAGCGGGCGTCCACGCCGCGGCCCAGCGCCTGTTCGGGCGAGAGGTACTGGGGGGTGCCGACGACCATGCCGGTCTGCGTCATCGAGGTGACCCCGGACTGCATGGCCCGCGCGATGCCGAAGTCCATCACCTTGACCACGCCGCGTCCGGTCATCATCACGTTGCCGGGCTTGATGTCGCGGTGGACCAGCCCCATCTCGTGGCTGGTCTCCAGCGCGGCCAGCACGTCGGAGGTCACCTTCAGCGCCTTGTCGGCCGGCATCGCCCCGTACTGGCGGACGTCCGCGTCGAGGACGGAGCCCAGCGGCTGCCCCTCCACGTACTCCATGACGATGTACGGCATGACCGTGCCGTCGCCCGAGCCGCCGAAGGAGACTTCGCCCTCGCCGGTGTCGAAGACCGAGACGATATTGGTGTGCGACAGTTTCGCAACAGCCTGCGCCTCACGCCGGAACCGCTCGCGGAAGGACGCCTCGCGCCCCAGTTCGCTGTGCAGGGTCTTGATCGCGACCTGCCGGTCGAGGGCGGAGTCGTACGCGAGGTAGACGGCGGCCATGCCGCCCTCGCCCAGCAAATCCCTTAGCTGGTAACGGCCACCGGCCAGAGAGCCGCCTGCGTACCGGCCCTGTGTGCCGTCCTGGCTCATGACTGTTGCTTCCCCTCGGGCTGTGTCCCCGCGCGTCCGGCTGAGCACAGGTCGCGCCCAGTCTGCCGGAGGGCAAGCACACGTCAAGCCGGTGCCCGCTCCGTGACCGGGGGGCCACGGGGCGTCTGTGTCCGAACGGTGACCGGTTCCGAGGCTGTAGCGTTCATCGGAGCACCCGATGAGGACCCACCGCTAGAGCGGACGAGACAGACGACGGCGAGGACTGATGGCACCCGAACCCGAGGGAAACGGCGCCGGGATGACCGATGGTCCTGAGCATTGGGGCGCCGGCGGCCTGGTGGGCGACGGACGTTACCGCCTGACCCACCGGCTGGGCCGCGGCGGCATGGCCGAGGTGTTCGCCGCCGAGGACGTGCGCCTGGGCCGCACCGTGGCCGTGAAGCTGCTGCGCGCCGACCTCGCCGAGGACCCGGTGTCCAAGGCCCGCTTCACCCGCGAGGCACAGTCCGTCGCCGGGCTGAACCACCACGCCGTGGTCGCCGTGTACGACTCGGGCGAGGACCGGGTCGGCCCGAACGTCGTCCCCTACATCGTGATGGAGCTGGTCGAGGGCCGCACCATCCGGGACCTGCTGATCAGTGCCGAGGCCCCCGGCCCCGACCAGGCGCTCATCATCGTCTCGGGCGTGCTGGAGGCGCTCGCCTACTCGCACCAGCACGGCATCGTGCACCGCGACATCAAGCCCGCCAACGTCATCATCACCCACTCCGGCGCGGTCAAGGTGATGGACTTCGGCATCGCCCGCGCCCTGCACGGCGCGCAGTCGACGATGACCCAGACCGGCATGGTCATGGGCACCCCGCAGTACCTGTCGCCCGAGCAGGCCCTCGGCAAGGCCGTCGACCACCGCAGCGACCTCTACGCGACGGGCTGCCTGCTCTACGAACTCCTCGCGCTGCGGCCCCCGTTCACCGGCGAGACCCCGCTGTCGGTGGTCTACCAGCACGTGCAGGACGCGCCGGTGCCGCCCTCGCAGCTGCCCGAGGGCCACACCATCCCGCAGGAACTCGACGGCCTCGTCATGCGGTCGCTGGCCAAGGACCCGGACGACCGCTTCCAGAGCGCCGAGGAGATGCGCGGGCTCGTCCAGTACGCGCTCCAGATGCTCCAGGACCAGGGGCCGAACACCGGCACCTGGAACACCGGCCCGGTCACCATGTCCCTGCCGCACGGCCAGCCGGGCTCGGCCACCACGGCGATGCCCGCGGGCGGCAACGGCGGACCGCGCCCCCAGTACAACGCGCACGCGACGACCTCGCAGTTCCAGCAGCCGATGGTGCCCCCGCTGAACCCCGACGACGGCACCGCCTTCCCGGGCGGCGGCGGCCAGGGCGGCGGCCGCGGCGGTCGCGGCGGCTACGACGGCTACGACGGGTACGACGACCGCCGGGGCGGCGGGCGCTGGAAGATGTGGGTCTTCGCGCTGCTCGCCGTCCTCGCCATCGCCGGCGGTGTCGCGTACGCGGTGAGCACCGGCATCGGCGGCGGCAAGGGCGGCGGCGGCAAGCCGGGCACCGGCCAGAGCTCGCCGGGGTCCACGCCGAGCAACCCGAGCACGACGCCGGAAACCCCGTCGAACCCCCCGAGCAGCGACTCGGGCGGCTCCACGCGCGAGGAGACGTACGTCCCCACGCCGAGCCGCAGCAAGTACACGCCGTCCACCAACCCGCCGTCCTCGGCGAGCAGCCCGCCGCCGAAGTCGGAGGACCCGACCACCCCGGTGGCCTCGCCGCCGACCAAGCCGCCGACGAAGCCGCCGACCATCGCGCCGCCGACCTCGGGCGGCGGCGGCGGGGACAACCCGGTCGGCGAATCGGAATGACATGAACGCAGAGGGCCCGGCGGAATCGCTTCCGCCGGGCCCTTTCGCGTCGGTCCGTGCCGCGCCGCAGGTCAGAGTGCGTGCTGGTACTGCCTGCCCTGCCGGTGCAGGTTCCCCGCGAGGGTGTGGACGGTGACCAGCTGCGGTTCGATCCGCATGTACACGGGGTCGAAGACGGCGCCGTCCACGAAATGCGGGCCGGGACCGAAAAGCTCCAGTTCGGCGGTGGTCGGTTCGACTATTTCCGCCGTTCCGGTGAACTGGACGGACCACAGGCGCGGGTCTTCGGAATTGAAGTTGTCCGCCCCGTAGGAGACGACGCTGCCGTTGCAGGCCTGGTGGTAGCCGAATCCCGCGTGCATTCTCAGCACGACCTTGCCGTCCACCACGATGTGGCGGGCGAGGGCGAGGAAGGGCAGCGCGCGCATGCTGGTGGCGACTCGGCCGTAGGGCACGCGGCGCAGCAGTTCGATGGCGTGGAGTTCCTCAGGGGACATGTGGACCACTCTCCGGCACCGACACGGCGTCGGGAAGAGGATCCCGCCCCGATGATCGGGGACGTTGGTCCCGAATGAAACGGCCCGCCCCGTGGCACCGCGGCACCACGGGGGCGGGGGGTCGAGGAACGCTCCGGACGGGCCGGAGACCGGCTCGACCCCTAGCGCTTCTCGGCCTGCAGGCGCGCCACGTACGCGGCGGCCTGGGAGCGGCGCTCCATGCCCAGCTTCGACAGCAGGCTGGAGACGTAGTTCTTGATCGTCTTCTCGGCGAGGTGCAGCCGTTCGCCGATCACGCGGTTGGTGAGGCCCTCGCCGATCAGGTCGAGGATCTTGCGTTCCTGCTCGGTGAGGTTCGACAGCCGGTCGTCGCCCTTGCCGTTCTTGCCGTCGCGCAGCCGCTCCAGCACCCGCGCGGTGGCCACCGGGTCCAGCAGCGACTTGCCGGCCGCGACGTCCCGTACCGCGCTGAGCAGCTCGTTTCCGCGGATCGCCTTCAGGACGTAGCCCGAGGCGCCGGCCATGATCGCGTCGAACAGGGCCTCGTCATCGGCGAACGAGGTCAGCATCAGGCACTTGATGTCCTCGTTCTGGGAGCGCACCTCGCGGCAGACCTCGACGCCGCTGCCGTCCGGCAGCCGCACGTCGAGGACCGCCACGTCGGGGCGGGTGGCCGGAATGCGGACGAGAGCGTCCGCGGCCGTACCGGCCTCGCCGACGATCTCGATGTCGTCTTCGACCGACAACAGCTCATGAACGCCCCGACGTACCACTTCGTGGTCGTCCAGGAGGAATACCTTGATTTTTCCGTCTTCGCGCACAAAGTCATCTTCACACACTCACCCCTTCCCTGCCGGAGTTACCCGGGATAACGTGCCGTTGTTCCGGCCCCCTGCAAGGCTGTGACCAGTCGTTGTTCCCGAGACCGCCGATTTACTTGGATATCCAAGCAAAATCGCAGGTCAAGCGGGGTTTCGCAGTTATGCGGAGCACTGGGTAACGTGCATTGCGCAGGGCACTCGCCGGGGCACCTGTCACGCCTGAATCCCGTACGTGCCGTGCACCCACCCCGTGCGCGGGTACGGATACAGGTGAGCCGCACTGGTCCCCGGAGAACCCGGGTGCCGGACCGACGGAGGAGCACACGTGACCGTGGAGAGCACTGCCGCGCGCAAGCCGCGACGCAGCAGCGGCACCAAGCGGGCGGCAGGCGCGGCGAGCGCCCGCAAGACCGCCGCTGCCACCGCACAGCCGCACGACGCCGAGCCTCAGCTCGTACAGCTGCTGACGCCCGAAGGCGAACGGATCGAGGCCGGGGCGAACCCCGACGCCGCGGAGTTCGCACCCTTCGTCGCGGACATCACCACCGAAGACCTGCGCGGGCTCTACCGCGACATGGTCCTGACCCGCCGTTTCGACGGGGAGGCGACCGCCCTCCAGCGTCAGGGCGAGCTGGGCCTGTGGGCGTCGCTGCTGGGCCAGGAGGCCGCCCAGATCGGCTCCGGCCGGGCCCTGCGCGACGACGACTACGTCTTCCCGACCTACCGCGAACACGGCGTGGCCTGGTGCCGCGGCGTCGACCCGACGAACCTGCTCGGCATGTTCCGCGGGGTCAACCACGGTGGCTGGGACCCGACCACGAACAACTTCCACCTCTACACGATCGTCATCGGCTCGCAGACGCTGCACGCGACCGGGTACGCGATGGGCGTGGCCAAGGACGGCGCGGACTCCGCGGTCATCGCCTACTTCGGCGACGGCGCGTCCAGCCAGGGCGACGTCATGGAGGCGTTCAACTTCTCGGCCGTCTACAACTCCCCCGTGGTGTTCTTCTGCCAGAACAACCAGTGGGCGATCTCCGAGCCGACCGAGCGCCAGATGCGCGCGCCGCTCTACCAGCGCGCGCAGGGCTTCGGCTTCCCGGGCATCCGGGTCGACGGCAACGACGTCCTGGCCTGCCTCGCGGTGACCCGCTGGGCGCTGGAGCGGGCCCGCCGGGGCGAGGGCCCGACCCTGGTCGAGGCGTTCACCTACCGCATGGGCGCGCACACCACCTCCGACGACCCGACGAAGTACCGGCGCGACGAGGAGACGGTGGCCTGGGAGGCCAAGGACCCGATCCTGCGCCTGAAGGCCCACCTGCTCGCCTCCGGCGGCGCCGACGAGGCGTTCTTCGCCGAGCTCGAAGCCGAGAGCGAGGCCCTGGGCAAGCGGGTGCGCGAGGTCGTGCGCTCCATGCCCGACCCCGACACCATGGCGATCTTCGAGAACGTCTACGCGGACGGGCACGCGCTCGTCGACGAGGAGCGCGCGCAGTTCGCCGCCTACCTCGCGTCCTTCGAGGGTGGGGAGTGACCACCATGGCCACCGAGAAGATGTCGATCGCGAAGGCGCTCAACGAGTCGCTGCGCAAGGCGCTGGAGACCGACCCCAAGGTCCTGATCATGGGCGAGGACGTCGGCAAGCTGGGCGGTGTCTTCCGCATCACCGACGGGCTCCAGAAGGACTTCGGCGAGGAGCGGGTCATCGACACCCCGCTCGCCGAGTCGGGCATCGTCGGCACCGCCATCGGCCTGGCCCTGCGCGGCTACCGGCCGGTCGTGGAGATCCAGTTCGACGGTTTCGTCTTCCCCGCCTACGACCAGATCGTCACGCAGCTCGCGAAGATGCACGCACGCGCCCTCGGCAAGATCAAGATGCCGGTCGTCGTGCGCATCCCGTACGCCGGCGGCATCGGCGCGGTCGAGCACCACAGCGAGTCCCCCGAGACGCTGTTCGCGCACGTCCCGGGCCTCAAGGTGGTCTCGCCCTCGAACGCGGCGGACGCCTACTGGATGCTCCAGCAGGCGATCCTCAGCGACGACCCGGTGATCTTCTTCGAGCCGAAGCGCCGCTACTGGGACAAGGGCGAGGTCGACGTCGAGGCCATCCCCGGCGAGCTGCACAAGGCCCGCGTCACCCGTGAGGGCTCGGACCTCACGCTGGCGGCCTACGGGCCGATGGTGAAGGTCTGCCTGGAGGCGGCCGCCGCGGCCGCCGAGGAGGGCAAGTCGGTGGAGGTCGTCGACCTGCGCTCGATGTCCCCGGTCGACTTCGACGGGATCCAGGCGTCGGTCGAGAAGACCCGCCGGCTCGTGGTCGTCCACGAGGCGCCGGTCTTCCTCGGCGTGGGCGCGGAGATCGCCGCCCGCATCACGGAGCGCTGCTTCTACCACCTGGAGGCGCCGGTGCTGCGCGTGGGCGGGTTCCACGCCCCGTACCCGCCGGCCCGCCTGGAGGACGAGTACCTGCCGGGCCTGGACCGGGTGCTCGACGCCGTCGACCGCTCGCTGGCGTACTGAGGAGCCACGTTCATGACCATCCGCGAATTCAAGATGCCCGACGTGGGCGAGGGCCTCACCGAGGCCGAGATCCTCAAGTGGTACGTCCAGCCCGGTGACACCGTCACCGACGGGCAGGTCGTCTGCGAGGTCGAGACCGCGAAGGCGGCCGTCGAGCTGCCGATCCCCTTCGACGGGGTGGTGCACGCGCTGCTCTTCGAGGAGGGCGTGACCGTCGACGTCGGCCAGGTCATCATCTCGGTCGAGACCGCCGGGGGCGACGCGCAGGCCCCGGCCGCCGAGGCCGCGGCTGCGGCCGCCGCCCCGGCCGTGGCCGCCGAGGCGCAGGCCGCGCCCGAGGCGCGCCAGCCCGTCCTGGTCGGCTACGGGGTCTCCACCGCCTCCACGAAGCGCCGTCCGCGCAAGGCCCCGGCGGGCACGGCCGCACAGAACGGCTCGGCCGCGGCTCCGGCCGCGCCCGTGGCGGCCGCGCCGGCTCCGGTCGTGCCGGCGGCGCTGCCCGTCGTACCGGCGCAGCCCGGCGGCGAGCGGCCGCTGGCGAAGCCGCCGGTGCGCAAGCTCGCCAAGGACCTCGGCATCGACCTGGCCTCGGTGGTCCCCACCGGCGACGGCGGGGTCGTGACCCGGGAGGACGTCCACGCGGCGGCCGCCGCGGCCATCGCCCCGCAGCAGGCCGCCGTCCCCGCGCCGGCCCCGGCCGCCGCCGCCCCGGCTCCGGCGACCGCGCCCGTCGCGGTGGCCGCGGCCGCCACGGACGGCGCCCCGGCGCGGGAGACCCGCGTCCCGGTCAAGGGCGTCCGCAAGGTCACCGCCCAGGCCATGGTCCACTCGGCCTTCACCGCGCCCCACGTCACCGAGTTCATCACCCTCGACGTGACCCGCACGATGAAGCTGGTCCAGGAGCTCAAGGACGACCCGGACCTCGCCGGTCTGCGGATCAACCCGCTGCTCCTGATCGCCAAGGCCGTCCTCGTCGCGATCCGCCGCAACCCCGACGTCAACGCGTCGTGGGACGAGGCGGCCCAGGAGATCGTGCTCAAGCACTACGTGAACCTGGGCATCGCGGCCGCCACCCCGCGCGGCCTGATCGTGCCGAACATCAAGGACGCGCACGCCAAGACCCTGGGCGAGCTGTCCACGGCCCTGTCGGAGCTGGTCGCCACGGCCCGCGACGGCAAGACCTCCCCGGCCGACATGCAGAACGGCACCATCACCATCACCAACGTCGGCGTCTTCGGTGTCGACACCGGTACGCCGATCCTGAATCCGGGCGAGTCCGCGATCCTCGCGGTCGGCGCGATCAAGCTCCAGCCGTGGGTCCACAAGGGCAAGGTCAAGCCCCGCCAGGTCACCACCCTGGCGCTGTCGTTCGACCACCGTCTGATCGACGGCGAGCTCGGCTCCCGCTTCCTGGCCGACATCGCCGCCGTCCTGGAACACCCGCGCCGGCTCGTCACCTGGTCGTAGCGGTCCACGGTCGGTCGAGGGGCCGGTCCGCCGCGCACGCGCGCGGCGGGGCCGGCCCCTCGCCGCTGCCCGGACCGGAGGGAAAAGGCCTGGTCAGCGGGGGCACCGGCATGTGAACATCGCTGGATGTTCTTCCGCGCTGCCACCGCAGACCCCGCAGATCTCGACCGCGCCGCCGGCTACCCCGCCGACGGCCCCGTCGCCGCCCTCGACGCCACCCGTGTCCGAGAGGAGTTCGCGGCGCACCGGTTCCGCCCCGAGTGGACCTGGTTCGCCGAGGACGAGGACGGGGAGCCGCTGGCCCGCGCCCTGTGGTGGGGCCGGGCCGACAGCGAGCGGCCGGTGGCCCTCGACTGCCTCCAGGTCCGCGAGGACGTCGCCGACCCGGCCGCCCTCGCCGCCGCCCTGCTGGAGGCCGGCCACGCCGCCTTCGGGGCGACCCCCGGCTACCAGGTGTGCCTGCCGCGCGACTGGCGCGCCGACCCGGCCCTGGCCGCCGCCGTCGCCTGGCGCCGGGAGGCCGCGGCCCGGACCGGTCTGGCGCGGGAGATCGAGCGCCTGCGCTACGAGTGGACCCCGGCCGCGGGCACCGCCGCGCCGACCGGGCGCCTCGTCTTCCGCGAGGGCACCGACGAGGAGTTCCTGGACGTCTTCGCCCGGCTCTCCCGCGGCAGCCTCGACCTGAACACCCAGAGCGAACTCGCCACGATGTCGGAGGAGGAGCTCGCCCGCGACGACTTCGCGTTCTACCTCGACTGCCCCGGCGAGCGCGCGTGGTGGCGCCTGGCGCACCTGCCCGACGGCACCCTCGCCGGGATGGCCGTCCCCTCCGCGACCCCCTACCACCGAAACGTCGGCTACCTGGGAGTCGTCCCGGAGCAGCGCGGCCGGGGCCTGATCGACGAGGTCCTCGCCGAGATCACCCGCTTCCACGCGGCGGCGGGCGCCGAGCGCGTCACCGCCACCACCGACACCGTCAACGCCCCGATGGCCGCCGCCTTCGACCGGGCCGGTTACGAGGTCACCGAGATCCGCCTCGTCCTGGAGCCGCCGCCGGCGGTGTGACGCGGTAACCTCCCGCTCCGGGAAGGGGGTCGGGGTGCCCATCACCGAGTTGCAGGTGTACTCCGTCGAGGCGGCCGACGCCGCGGGCGGCGTGTGCGTCGTGCGGTGCCTGGGCGGCCTGGCCCGGACCGGGCAGGTCTACGCCGCCGGGCCCGCGCGGCTCGGGCTGCGCCGCACCGAGCGCCACGGGCGCCCGGTCGACGCCTTCGGCGCCGGGCACACGGCGCGGGTGCGCTTCGCGGGGGCCGTCGTCGCGCTGCTCAGCCGGGGCCAGGTGCTGACCTCCGTACCGCCCGACGGGCACGCCCTGGCGGAACTGGAGGCCTGGCTGGCCACCGGGCCGCCGCTGGGCGACGAGCCCCCGCCGCGGACCCTGCGGAGCCTGGCCGCGGCCGGGATGCGCGACGAGTCCCTGCCCGCCGGGGTACGGCTGCGCTGGGGGCGGGTGGCGCTGGCGGCGGCGGACCGGTGCGCGCGGGCGGAGGGCGCCTGCGGCCTGGCGCGGGGCATCGACCTGGCCCACGTACGGGGCTACCTGATCCGGGAGTTCGGGCCCGGGCCGGGCGGGGACCCGGCGCTGCTGTGCCGGGAGGCGCTCGCGCTGCTGGACCTGTCCCCGCGGGAGGCGGCCGCGCGGGCCGCCGTCTGGCGGGACCTGCCCCGGGCGGGCATCGTGCACCTGCGCCTGATCAAGAACCTGCTGGGCCACACGGACGCGGTCCGGCCCTACCTCGCGGACGGCGGTCCGCTGCGGGAGGCCGTGGACGCCTGGTCGGCGGTGCGGCCACGGCTTCCCTGAGGGGCCCGCGCTCAGGCCTTCGTGGCGTTGCCGAGGACCTTGGACGGGGTGATGCGCACGATCACCCGTACCGCTCCGTCGGCGCCCGCCGCGTACTCCTTGCCGCCGCCCGGGCCCAGGTACTCCTCGGCGATGCGGACCGCGACCGCGCGCCCGGCGTCCTCGGTGACGGTGGCGGTGCCGCGGATCTCCGCGTAGAGGTAGGGGTTGGCCAGGTCGAAGACGGTCAGGCCGACCCGGCCGTCGCGGACCACGTTGCGCTCCTTGCGCCGGCCCCGCTCGGTGGAGATCAGCACGTCGTCGCCGTCCCGGGTCACCCAGACCACCGAACTCTGCGGGCTGCCGTCGGGGTTGAGGGTGGCGAGCACGGCGGGGTGCGGGGCGTCGAGGAGCTGTCGTACGGCTTCGTTCAGCGCGATCGTCATACGGGTGAGGGTAGGTGCGGCCGGGCCGGCGCGGGGCGGGCCCGGGGAGCCGGGCCGGGACTTCCCGAAGTCGCTCAGCGCCAGGGGATGTGCAGCCAGGGGCTGGCGGGATCGGTGGTCAGCGTCAGATGGGTGGCGAGCGAGGAGGCGTACCACTGGCCGAACTCCTCCTCGTCGAAGTGCAGGCACCGGCCGAGGGCGTACCCGGCGGAGAAGTCCGCCCAGGAGCGGTACGTCCGGCGGACCGCCCCGCCCGCGCGGAGCACGGCGCGCTCGGCGTCCTCCACGGTGCCGTAGCGGGTGGCGACGCCCCAGCGGGCCATCTGGGAGGCCCGGCCGAGGTCCCAGCCCTCCACGGAGCGCACCCAGCCGTCCGGGGGGAGCAGGCCGTCGGCCCGGAAGCGCTGTTCGTAGCGGGCGATCCGGCCGATGAGCCGGCGCACCCCGGCGATCTCCCCCTCGACCTCGGCGCTGGGGCGCGGCTCGGCGACCGTGACCCCGTCGGGGGTGAGCTGCGGCTCGGCGGAGCGTTCGGCGCCCCGGCGCAGGCCGGCCTCGGCGGCGTGGCGCCAGTGCTCGACGTCGACGGGCCCGGCGAAGTCCGAGGCGAGGACGCGGCGCACGCGCAGCGCGAACTCCCAGACGGGGCTGACGGCTTCGGCGTTCAGCAGCTGGCCCAGCGCCTCCAGCCAGCCCGCGCTGTCGGTGACGCCCCACGACGAGCGCAGGCGTTCGCGCTCGCGCGTGTAGCCGAGGCCGTGGTAGGCGAGGGCGTTCCAGAACTCCCCGTTGGAGACGGCCAGGTGCGCGCCGACGGCGAGTCCGTGCGCGACCGGTCCGTGCAGCGGGCCGCCGGTGTGCAGGGCGTGCACGCCCCCCTCGGCCAGGCCCCAGGAGGGGGCGGCGTCCCAGTGCGCGCGCCAGCGGGCGAGGTCGGCGGGGGTGGTGGTCAGGTAGGCCTCGGCGGGGCAGCCGGGGTTCACCGCGAGGTAGGCGGGGTCCCGGGCGTCCCAGGCGTTGGCGAACCAGGCGAGGCTCTGGCGCAGGTAGACGGTGTACGGGTCGGGCGCGGGCAGCATGCCCCGGGTGTAGACGGCCAGGGCGGCCCCGCCGGGCATGGGGTGGAAGCGGGCCTGGGCCGGCTCGGCGTCGGCCTGGGCGCGGTGCTGGGGCAGGAACAGCTCGGCGCGGGCGAGGGCGTCCAGGTAGCCGGGCCAGTCCCCGCGCGCCTTGGCCCCGTACAGCTCTCTCTCGATCGCGCTCGGCGCCGTCCAGCCATCCATGCGTCCCGACTGTATAGGGGGAACCCGGGGCTCCCGCAGGGCGGGCATGACAGGCTTCGGACATGGACACCTCACCTGACGGGAAGCCGGGCATCACCGTGTACTGGAGGCCCGGGTGCGCGTACTGCATCAAGCTCTGGTTCAAGCTCCGGCTGACCGGCACCCGCTACCGCCCGGTGAACATCTGGCGCGACCCGGAGGCGGCCGCCCTGGTGCGCGGGGTCAACGCGGGCAACGAGACCGTCCCGACGGTCCGGGTCACCTCCGGCTCGGGCGCGGAGCGGCTCCTGACGAACCCCTCCCTGGCCCAGATCAGGTACGCCATGGCCGCCGCTTAGTCCGGAAGTGCCGGCCCGGGCCGGCGCCGCGCCGTGCCGCCGGGGGCATCGCGTCTACGGTGTCGGCGGGAGCAGCCGGGCGGCGTTCGTCGCGGCCGGGTAGCCGCGGCGGGCCCCCCTCTACGGCAGGAGACGCACATGCGGGGCGCAGTGGTGGCGGTCGTCGGCGGGAGCATCGCGGGGTGCGCGTTCGCGTCGGCGGCGGTACGGGCCGGGGCGGACGGGGTCGTCGTGCTGGAGCGCACGCGGGGGCGGCTCGCCGACCGGGGGCTCGGGCTGTGCGTGCACGACGACCGGGCGGCCGAGCTGGCCGCGGCCGGGGCGCTGCCCGCCGGGGTTCCCGCGCACCGGCTGGAGCGGCGCCGGTGGGTGGTGCGGGATCCGCGGGAGGCGGGCGGGCGGCTCATCTGGGAGCAGCCGTTCCCGTTCCACTCGTACCACTGGGGGCTGCTGTGGCGCGGGCTGCGCGCGGCGACCCCGGACTCCGTGGTCTACCGGCAGGGCGTGAGCGTCGAGGCCGTGACCGGGGACGGCGGCGGCGCCGGGATCCGGCTCGCGGGGGGCGCCGTCGAGCGGTACGACCTGGCCGTCGGCGCCGACGGGTACCGCTCCGTGGTGCGCGAGGCGCTCTGCCCGGGGGCGCGGCCGCACTACGCCGGGTACGTCTGCTGGCGCGGCAACCTCGACGCGGGCCGGCTCGCCGGGCTCGGCGGCGCCGCCGCCGCCGATCCGCACCCCGGGGCGGTCACCACCGTCTGCTTCGAGGGCGGCAGCTGCGTGATCTACCGGATCCCCGGCCCGGACGGACCCCGGGTGAACTGGGTGCTGTACGCGCCGCCGCCGCGGGACGGCGGGCTGCGCCTCGACGACCCGACGAGCTTCCCGGCCGGCGCGCTGACCCCGGAACTCTCGGCGCACCTGCGGGCGTTGCTGGAGCGGGAGTTCCCGGCGTACTGGGGCGCGGTGCTGGCCCTGACCGACCCGGCGGACACCTTCGTGCAGCCCATCTACGACCTGGAGACCGAGCGGGTGGCAGGCGGGCGGCTCCTGCTGGCGGGCGACGCGGCCACCGTGGTGCGCCCGCACAACACCAGCGGCGCCGCCAAGGCCCTCCAGGACGCCACCGCCTTTGCTGCCGCCTGGCGCCGCGCGGGGTCCTGGGAGGAGCTGGTGGACGGCTACCAGGCGGCCCGGGGCCGGGCCGGGCGGGACCTCGTGGCGCTGGCCCGGAGGCTGGGGCGGGCGCAGGTGGAGCGGACTCCGCCGTGGGCCTCGATGGGGCCGCGGGAGGTGGCGGACTGGTGGCACGGCCAGCTGGGCGGCGCGCCGGGCATCGGAGGCCAGGCCCTGCCCCCGGCGGCCGGCGCCGGTCCGGCCCGCCGCCCGTGACCGGGTCGGCGGGCGCCCAACCGTGGCCACCGAGGAGATCATCCGCGCCGCCCTCGACATGCCGCCCGACCAGGATCGCGAAGTCCTGGGCGTGTCCCCCAGGCGCCGGAGATTGCGCATCACGCGCTCGCCTGCCCGAGGCGGCAGGCCGACAGTGGCCGCGGCCTCGGCCCCCGTCGTCGTCAAGGCAGCTCCAGAGACCGCACAGTCCAACGTGACGCACGTCACATGCAACGACCCGCTTCAAACGGACACTAACCAACGTGGACCAGCAACTGTTCGCGGAAATCTATGATGCGCATGCCCAGGCGGTGTACGCGCACGCCGTTCGCATGACCTCCGACCCCACCGGTGCGGAGGACATCGTCTCCCTCACCTTTCTTGAGGCATGGCGGCTCCGCGAAACCCTCGACGGTGTCGCCAGTCACCGAGCCTGGCTGCTCGGAGTCGCCACCAACGTCCTTCGCAACACCCGCAGGACCGCTCGCCGCCATCGCGAGGCGATGACGCGTCTCCCGCGTCCGGACGTCGTTCCGGATCTGGCGGACGCGGTGGTTTCACGCATCGGCGACAGGGCCAGGGCGGACGCCGCGCTAGCTGCGCTGAATCGGCTGCGTCGTGCCGACCGCGAGGTGATCGTGCTGTCCGTCTGGTCGGGCCTCTCCCACGCGGAGGTGGCGGCGGCCTGCGGCGTAACGGAGGGAACCGCGCGCTCCCGGCTCTTCCGGGCACGCAGCCGCCTACGCAAACTCACCATCGCCCATCTGGCTTCTGAGCCGGCCAACGGACGCGGGCCCGCGTCCCGAACCGCGCGGGAGGGACACCTGTGAACGCCGCCGATGACGACACGCAAATCGAATTGTCCGAGCGTGAAGAGATCCTCCGGCGAATGCCCGGCATTTCCGACGCGGAAATGCCCTTCCGTGGCGACCGCCTGACGAGGGAGCACCTGATGCGAGAAGCAGCTCGAAGTGAGCGGACGGCCCCGTCGCGGCGGTCCAAGCGCCCGTTGTTCATCTCCTTGGGAGTGGTGGCGGCGGCGTGCGCCGTGGCTGTCGCCTTCACCCTGGGTGGGAACGGCCCTGGGGATCACCTTGAAGCCGCGAAGCCCGATCCCGCCGCCGTACAGCTCCTGGACAGGATTGCCCTGGCCGCCGCCGAGACGTCAGCCCCGGCGGTCCGCGACGGGCAGTTCCTGTACACGAAGACCAGCGGCCACTCCACGTCCCTGTCCGAGGTGGCGGGCGGAGAGATGGAGCCGGCTCGGACTGATGAGTCCGCAGAGCAGTGGGTATCGGTCGACGGCTCGGCCAAGACGATGACGCGGACCGCGAAGGGCACGGAGGTGGATCCGCAGACGGACCCGGGTCAGGGCAAGCCGAGCATCAACGGGCCCACGTACCGCTTCCTCGAATCGCTCCCGACCGACCCCGACAAGCTGCTGGAGCTCATCTACGCGGACACCCGCCTCAACCACGGCAAGGACTCCGGCTCGACCACCGGACCCGATCAGGAGGCCTTCGTCGCGATCGGAGACCTCCTTCGCACGATGGAGGCTCCCCCCGGAGTAAGCGCGGCCCTCTACCGGGCAGCGGCCCGCATCCCGGGAGTCGTGATGGTGCCCGATTCCACGGACTCCGTCGGGCGGGCCGGTGTAGCCGTCGCTCGCGTTCACAAGGGCGAGCGGACGGAATGGATCTTCGACAAGTCGAGCCTCCGGCTTCTGGGTGAGCGCACGTTGCTCCTCAAGGACAGCGCTTGGGGCAAGGCGGGCACGCCGGTGACATCGGTGTCCATCGTCGCCCGAGGAGTCACGGACCGGGCCGGCCAACTCCCGAGGCAGTGAGAAGTGTGATTCGGGCAAAGATTCGAGAAGGAGTCCGGATCGCCGCCGGTTCGAACTCTTGTGTGAATTCGGTCACTTCTGATTCTCGTGAGGCTGCCTAGTCTCCTGGTCTGCCCCGGCACTAGACCCACGCCGTGGGCGGGCAAGCTCCGCCATCCAGACGGACAACCAGGGGGAAAAACAAGTGCGTTCACTTCGCGTCGTCGTCGCTTCGGCCGCCGCTGCCGGCGCTGTTCTGCTCATGGCACCCACTGCGGGTGCCGCGACACCTTCGCCGGCCGCACCCGTCCCGGGGAGCCTCAGCCCGGCGGCCGAGAAGGAGATCCGCTCCGGCACCGACGCCTCCAAGCCCGTGATCGCTACGTACAAGGGCAAGCAGATCGACCTCGCCAACGGCTGGCAGGGAGCCCAGGTCTGTGCCGAGGTGCCGAACGGTGAAGTCCGGTGTTTCGACAGCCAGGCTGAGGCGGACGCCTCGCTCGCCAAGGAGAACGCCGTCCTCGCCAAGGAGACGGCCGCCAAGCGCAAGGCGCTCGGCGCGCAGGCGCCCGCCTCGACGTTCGCTGCGGGCGACTGCGCCAGCGGTTGGGTCTGTCTGTGGGAGCACTCCAACTACACCGGCCGCCGTCTCCAGTGGAGTGCAGGTGGGACCAAGAACCTCAGCAATTGGAACTTCCGTGACCAGGCCAGTTCCATCTGTGTCAACCGCCCCCAGTTCGGCGGAACCCTGGTCGACTTCCGGGACTTCATGCCGGATCCGTCGATGTCCATCCCTGCCGGCAGCTGCTACGACCTCACGACGCTCGGGTACGTAACGGGCGGCACGTGGAACGACAAGGCCGACGCCCTGGACATGTAGCGCGTCACGGCCCGGCTGAGCAGCCGGGCCATCAGCAGTGAGCATTCGAAAACGCAGGGAAAGGGTCCCCGGTCGGTGACCGGGGACCCTTTCGGTCACGATCGATCGAGCGCTGCGGTTCTTTGTGGCGTGCAACGTGTGCGAGGGCGGGATCGTTCAGCTGAGTGGGGCTGGGCGTCGGCGTAGAACGTGCAGTACAGCCTGCCGCCAAAAGACCGACATGCCGGGGAACTTCACCCGGGTGTCGGCGGAGGTGGAGGGCTCCCAGGTCGTGTAGGCCCCGCCGGTGCGAGCGCGCGCCCACGGTGTCAGCCGCGGCGCGATCCGCACCGCCGTCGCCGACCTCCTGCCCGACGAGGCCGCCGTCGAAGCGGCCTCCCCGGCACCGGAGCTGCCGGTCACCCTCGACATGCCGGGCAGGGTCGCCGACTTCCTCTTCGCCGCCCGACTTGACCCCCCAGAACAGGCCGCACTCGACCAAGGCATGCCCGTACGGCGCGGCCGGGACTACACCCTGCGCGTCACCGCTGTCCCCACCGTGCACCGCCGGCTCCTCGCCCGCTGCCAGCCGCTCCCCGAGGCCGGTACCGGTCCGCGCACCGGTCCCGCGTAGCGGTCCGTCCGCGACGGCCGTGCCTCCGTGCGCCCGCGCGGACCCCCTTGACGGGGGCCGGTGGCGGGGAGACGCTCCCGGGTCTCAGGACCGGGCGGTTGCAGCTGGGGGGCGGTATGCCGGGGGAGTTCGGCCAGACGGCGGGGGAGCTGCGGGCACGGCTCGCCGCGTACGGGGCGCGGTGGTCGGTGAGCGAGCACCTGGCCGACGGGGACCCCGTACCGCGCCCCTCGCTCGGCCTGGAGCCGGGGGTGAACCTGACGCCGGCCGCCGAGGCGGGGGCCGTGGACCTGCGGGCGCTCGTCGGCCGCCCGAGCGGCAACCCGCACCTGACCCGCCGCCGCGCCGCGCACGGGCTGCTGGACGGGGAGCCCCCGGCGGCCGTCGCCCCCCGCCCCGTGGCCGTGGACTGGCGCAGCCGCTGGGGCTGGCCCTGGCTCACCAAGGTGAAGGACCAGAACCCCTGCGAGTCCTGCTGGGTCTTCGCCGCGACGGGCCTCGTCGAGTCGATGGCCCGGATCGAGCACGACGTGTGGGCCCGGCGCTCCGAGGGGGACGTGCACGACGGGCTGAAGTCCGCCTGCGGGCAGGGCGGCAACCCGGAGACCGCCCTGGACTGGATCCGGACCAACGGCGGACTCGCGGACCCCGACTGCTGGCCGTACGGCACCCCGCCCCCCGGCCTGCCCGCCGAGCGGCGCGAGGCCTGGCGCGCCGAGTACACGCCCAGCTGGGACCGCTCCGGGCGCACCGTCCGGATCACCGGCCACGTGCGCCTGGGGGACGTGGAGCAGCAGAAGGCGTGGCTGGACACGGTCGGCCCGCTGACCGCCTGCTTCGACGTCTACGACGACTTCTTCGGGCTCGGCTCCGGCGTCTACCACCGCACCAGCGACCGGCTCGCGGGCGGCCACTGCGTGCTGGTGGTCGGCTACGACGACGCGGCCGGCTGCTGGCTGTTCAAGAACTCCTGGGGGACCGGCCACCACGTCGGCGGCTACGGCCGGATCGCGTACGGCGAGGTGAACATCGACTACTGGGCCAAGTCCGGGCTGCTCGGCACCAACATCGACCCCTGGAGCAAGCGGCGCCTGCACGCGGGGAACGTCTACGAGAGCGGCAACGGCCCGGCCCACCGCAACTTCGAGCTGGCCGCGACGGCGGGCGGCGGTGGCCGCCTGCGGCACTGGTGGCGCGAGGGCGACGCCCCCTTCGGCTGGTCCCCGGCGGCTTCCTTCGCCTCGGACGCCTCCGGTCAGCCCGCCTTCACCGGCACCACCTACAACCGGAACATGGAGTCCCTGCACGTCACCACCGGCGGTCGGCTGCGCCACTGGTACTACGAGCAGGCCGTCGGCGTCTGGCGCGACGGCGGCGCCTTCGGCCCGGGCGACGCGGCGGTCGGCTCGACCCCGGCGTTCATCCAGAGCGACTACGGCAAGCCGGGCAACTTCGAGGTGGTCGTGCGCACCGCCGACGGCCGGCTGGGCCACTGGTGGCGGATCAACGGCGCGCCCTGGACGTGGCACGACGGCGGCCGCTTCGCCTCGGGCATCGCCCACTACGGGCCCGCCCTGGTGCAGACCCGCGGCCGCCACCTGGACCTGGTGGCCGCGCGCGAGGACGGCACGATGCAGTTGTGGTGGCGCGACGACCCGAACGGCTTCGTCTGGCGCCCCGGCGAGGTCTTCGGCGCCGGGATCACCTCCGCGCCCTGCCTGATCGAGGCGCAGTACGGGGCGGTGGACGAGGACACCGCGGGCAACTACGAGCTGTGCGCGGCGCGCGCCGACGGCCGCGTCGAGCACTGGTGGCGCGGGAACGCGGCGGGGGCCGGCTGGCTCCGCGACGCGGTGTTCGGCCACGACGTCCTCGGCGTCACCGGGATGCTCCAGGGCAGCTTCGGCTTCAACCTGGAGGTCGTCGTCCTGCGCACCGACCGCCTGCTCCAGCACTACTGGCGCGACGGCGCGGGCTGGCACGAGGGGGCGGTGATCGGGCCCGTGTGACCCGCGCACCGTCCGCGCGTCCGGATCGTGGACACGGATACACATGCACCCTTCATGTATCTATCCTGTGCGCATGCCAGCCCCATCGCCCTCGCCCGCCGCGCCCGCTTCGCCCGCCGCGCCGACCACGCCGCCCGCCCAGAAGCCGCCGCCCGCCGCCGACCGCGTCTACCGGCACGTCAAGGAGGGCGTGCTGGAGCGCCGTTACGAGGGCGGGGTCCTGCTCACCGAGGGGGAACTCGCCGAGGCCGTCGGGGTCTCCCGTACGCCGGTGCGCGAGGCGCTGCTGCGGCTGGAGACCGAGGGGCTGCTGAAGCTGTACCCGAAGAAGGGCGCGCTGGTGCTGCCGGTCTCCGCGCAGGAGATCGCCGACGTCATCGAAACCCGCCTGCTGGTCGAGGAGTTCACCGTCCGCCGGGCCGTGCCCGCGCCGCCCGCCCTGCTGGAGCGGCTCGCGGAACTCGTCGCGGAGCAGCGGCGCTGCGCCGGGCGCGGCGATCTGGCGGCGATGATGCACGCCGACCGGTGCTTCCACGCCGAGATCGTCCGGCACGCGGGCAACCAGATCCTCTGCCGCCTCTACGACCAGCTGCGCGACCGCCAGCTGCGGATGGGCGTGGCCCTGCTGCACGCGCACCCCGACCGGGTGGAGCGCTCCCTCGCCGAGCACACCGAGATCCTGGACGCCCTGCGCTGCGGGGACGCCGAGACCGCCGCCGCCGCCGTACGCGGACACGTCGGCCGGGTCGCGGAACTGGTGCGGGGGACGGGCCGGTGAGCGGGCCGGTGAGCGGGCCGGTGAGCGCCTCCCGCACCGCCCCGGTGTTCAGGGACCCGCCCGGCGGCCGCCGGGCCGTGGCCGTCTGGTCGATCGGCGTCGCCGTCTACTTCGTCGCCGTCATCTTCCGCACCAGCCTGGGCGTCGCCGGACTCGACGCCGCCGACCGCTTCCACGTCAACGCCTCGGCGCTGTCCACCTTTTCCCTGCTCCAGCTCCTGGTCTACGCGGGCATGCAGATACCCGTCGGTCTGATGGTCGACCGGCTCGGCACCAAGAAGGTGCTCACGCTGGGCGCCGTCCTCTTCACCGCCGGACAGATCGGCTTCGCGCTGTCCCCCTCCTACGGGATGGCCCTGGCCGCCCGCGCCCTGCTGGGCTGCGGCGACGCCATGACCTTCATCTCCGTGCTGCGGCTGGGCACCCGCTGGTTCCCGGCCCGGCGCGGGCCGCTGATGGCGCAGCTGGCCGGGCTGGTGGGGATGGCGGGCAACCTGGTCTCCACCCTGGTGCTGGCACCGGTCCTGCACGGGCTCGGCTGGGTGCCGGCCTTCGCGGGCAGCGCCGTCGCCGGGCTGGTGGTGCTCGTCCCGCTGGTGCTGTTCCTGCGCGACCACCCCGAGGGCCACGAGCCGGCGCCGGCCGCGCCGACGGGCGGGGCGCGGGGCGCGGGCGCCTTCGTGCGCCGGCAGATCGCCGACTCCTGGCGGGAGCCCGGCACCAAGCTCGGGCTGTGGGTGCACTTCACCACCCAGTTCCCCGCGATGGTGTTCCTGCTGCTGTGGGGGATGCCGTTCCTCGTCGAGGCCCAGGGGCTGTCCCGGACCACCGCGGGCGCCCTGATGACCCTGGTGGTCGCCTCCAACATGGGCTTCGGGCTGATCTACGGCCAGATCGTCGGCCGCCGCCAGGCCTCCCGGATTCCGCTCGCCCTCACCACCGTGGCGGTCACCGCCACCCTGTGGGGCGCCGTCCTCGCCAGCCCGGGGGACCGGGCGCCGATGTGGCTGCTGGTCACCCTGTGCGTGGTGCTCGGCACCTGCGGGCCCGCCTCGATGATCGGCTTCGACTTCGCCCGGCCCGCCAACCCGGCCGAACGCCAGGGCACCGCCTCCGGCATCACCAACATGGGCGGGTTCCTCGCCTCGATGACGACCCTGCTGGCGGTGGGCGTGCTGCTCGACGCCACCGGCGACAACTACCGGATCGCCTTCTCGTCGGTCTTCGTCCTGGAGGTGCTCGGCGTGACCCAGATCCTGCGCCTGCGCGGCCGGGCCCTGGCCCGCGAACGGGAGCGCGCCGTCCCCGCCGCGCAGCAGCCGCCGGACGTGGTGCTCGCGGCCCCCTCCGGCGCCTCCGCCGCCTCCGCCGCCGCGGAGGTCTGAGGGGGTGGCCCGGCGGGTCCTACGGAGTGACCGCGAAGGCCGCCAGGATCGCGTCGGCCAGCTCCGGGTCGCCCTCGGCCTTGACCCGGTCGGCCACCGCGCGCGGCCGCACCCGGCCCGCGGCGAGCCGTACGTACGTCTCCCAGTCCATGGTGAGCGTCACGGCCGGGCCCAGCGAGGGCGACTTCTCCAGGGTGGCCCGGCCCGTCGCGTCGACCCGTACGGTCCGCATGAACTCCAGCTGCCCGTGGACGTCCAGCACCACCGCCGAGTGGGGCGGCGCGCCCGCGCCCTTGGCGACCGCCTTCGGCAGCCCGGCGAGCAGGAGGTCGCGCGCCACGTGGGCGCCAGGGGAGTCCCAGTTGCCGGGCACGCCCAGCGCCGCCCGCAGGTCCTGCTCGTGGATCCACACGTCGAACGCCCGCAGCCGCAGCGCCTGCTCCAGGGTCACCTGGTCGCCGAGCGGCCCGCGTACCAGGGTGGCCGGATCCCGCTTCTCGCCGCGCAGCTGGCGCGCGCGGCGGATGACCGTGTACTCCAGCTCGGAGGTCATCTCCGGGGCGGTGTGGTGGCGCCGGACGTCAACCTGCACCTCCATGTACCGGGTGAACTCGTCGACCACGTGCCGCAGGTCGCGGGGCAGGGTGTGGATCGGGCGCGGGTCGCCGAGCTGCTCGCATTCGATGCCGATGACGTGCGACACGACGTCGCGGACGGACCAGCCGGGGCACGGGGTCGCCCGGTTCCACTCGCTTTCGGCCAGCGGGAGGACCAGCTCGGTTATCGCCTCGATGGAATGTGTCCACGCGTCGGCATAGGGCTCAAGGCTGGGATGGACGGTCACGGGACCCCTCGCGTGCAGTTTCAGTGGCGCGTTGTGGACTATTCCCAAAACTACGCTGCCGATGAGCACCCCGGCAGTGCTTTCGTGTGACGATCGTAGGCCCGAGTGGACGGCTGATAGGCCAGGACGGTGGTACTGTGCGCGCTTCTCTGATCCAAATCGCGGTGAACGAAGGGGAGTCGGTGGCCTCCCGGCGTTCGCGCGCCGCCGAGCTCGTGCGCGAGCAGAGCGGCAGCGACCTCGTCGTGCTGCCCGAGCTGTGGACCGTCGGGGCGTTCGCCTACGAGCAGTTCGAGACCGAGGCCGAACCGCTGGACGGCCCGACGTACGAGGCCATGTCCAAGGCCGCCCGCGACGCCGGGGTCTGGCTGCACGCCGGCTCCGTCGTCGAGCGCGCCGGTGACGGCTCGCTCTACAACACCGCCCTCGTGCTGTCCCCGACGGGCGAGCTCGCCGCGAGCTACCGCAAGATCCACCGCTTCGGCTTCGACCAGGGCGAGGCGGTGCTGATGTCGCCAGGGGACTCGCTGACGACGGTGACCCTGCCGGAGCAGACCCTGGGCCTGGCCACCTGCTACGACCTGCGCTTCCCCGAACAGTTCCGGGGCCTGGTCGACGCGGGCGCCACGACCATGGTCGTCTCGGCGGGCTGGCCGGCCCGGCGGCGCGCGCACTGGACCCTGCTGAACCGGGCGCGGGCCGTCGAGGACCAGGCGTACGTACTGGGCTGCGCGCTGGCCGGCACCCACGCGGGCGTCGAGCAGTCCGGGCACAGCCTGGTGGTCGACCCGTGGGGCGAGGTGCTCGCGGAGGCGGGCCCGGGGGAGTGCGTCCTGACGGTGGAGCTGGACCCGGCGAAGGTGGCCGCCACCCGGGAGCAGTTCCCGGCGCTGAAGGACCGGGTGCTGGGGCTGCGCACCCCGGACCGGAACGGCTCATGATCCGGCGCGGACCGGGCAGGACAGCTGCATGACCCACCGCAACGACACCGCGGCCGCGCCGCACGAGGCCCCGGCGGCCCCGGTCCGGCCGACCGCCGCGCGCGTGGCCGCGCCCGCCCCTGACGCCCCGTCCGTCCCGGACTCCGGGTCCCGGGAGGGGGGCGGTGCCCGCGAGTTCGACGCCGCCGTCGAGGCCGCGGCCGAGCCGCACGAGCCCGCCCCCGGGGAGAGCGCGGCGCGCGACCGGGTGCGAGCCGAGGCCACCGGCATGGCCCACCACGAGGCGCAGGACGCCCTGGAGGCGGCCCGCGGGGCGGGCGAGGACCCGGCCGTCGTGGCGGAGTGGGAGCGCATCGGGGAGCACCTGGCGGACCACGGCGGCCCCTACGCCCCGGAGTCCGATCCGTACGTCCAGGGCCAGCTCACGGCCCGCTCCCACCACGGACACGACCGCCCCTAGCGCACGCGCGGCGCCCGGCCGGGGACGGCGGGGTGCGTCCTCGGGCGAGGGCGGGCCCGCCGTCCCCGCGGCGGCCCCTCCCCGGAGCCGGGGTCTCAGTCCTCGGGGTCCGGGTCCTCGCGCTCCTTCTCCGCCATCCGGATCACGCACACCGCGACGGCGATGAGCAGCGCCGGGTCCGCGTCCTCGCGGATCACGTCGACGGCGTACGTCTCGCGGATCCGGTACCACTGGCGGGAGATCAGCGCGAGCAGTTCGCCGTCGTACTCGACCCTGAACTCGCGGTCCAGGATCCGCCCGCTGACGTCGAGTCCGGTGCCGTCGACCAGCGTCACCAGGAAGTGGTTGCGCAGCAGCGACAGCCGCTTGCGGCGGATCACCGCGAGGCGCTGGTCGTCCCGCTCCAGGGTCATCGCGTCGCGCAGGGCGAACAGCTTCGCCCGCAGGGTGATCAGGATCCGGCCGTCGCGGTCCTTCAGCTCCAGGGTGTCGCGGAAGCGCAGGGCCTTCCCGTCGACGAGGAAGGCGGGCCGGCCGTCCTCGTCCTCGATCCAGTAGTCGTCCCCGATGGCCAGCAGTTTGTCCCGTACGAGGTATTTCATGCGCTGATCGTTGCCCGCGATAGGTTGCCGCCATGCCTCTTCTCTACGTGACCGACCTGGCGTACCCGGCGCGCGGCCGCCGGTACGGCGACGAGGACATATTCCTCACCGCCCGGCTCCGCGAGCACTTCCCGCTGGCCCTGTGCCATCCGCTGGACGCGGCGGCGCTGCTGCCCGGCTTCGACGCGGTGATCGTCCGCAACAGCGGGCCCGTCCTGCACCACCAGGAGGCCCACGACGCCTTCCGCGCGGCCGCGCTCGCCGCCGGGACCCGCGTCTACAACCCGCTGACCGGCCGCGGCGACATGGCCGGCAAGCAGTACCTCCTCGACCTGACCGCCGCCGGGTTCCCGGTCATCCCGACCGTCGACGACCCGGCGGACCTGCACCTGCTGCCGCGCGCGGCCTCGTACGCGGTGAAGCCCAAGCGGGGCGCCGACTCCATCGGGCTCACCTTCACCGCCGAACCGTCCGGACCGGCCGGGGAGATCCTGATCCAGCCGCGGATCGACTTCGCGTACGAGGTGTCGTTCTACTTCGTCGACGACGCCTTCCAGTACGCCCTGTACGCGCCCGACCCGCGCCGCCGCTGGGAGCTGGCCCCCTACGAGCCCACGGACGCGGACCTGGCCTTCGCCCGCCGCTTCACCGACTGGAACACCCTCGCGCACGGCATCCAGCGCGTGGACGCCTGCCGGGCCCCTTCGGGCGAGCTGCTGCTCGTCGAGCTGGAGGACCTGAACCCGTACCTCTCCCTGGACCTGCTCCCGCAGGGCGTCCGCGACGCCTTCGTCGAGGCCCTCACGGCTTCGCTGCGCGCGTTCCTCGCCACCGCCTGAGCAGCAGCCGCCGGCCCGGCACCTCCACCCAGGTGTGCAGGGCCCAGGCCAGGGCCAGGGACACCGAGAAGGCGGCGGCGAGCACCAGCAGGCCGCCGTCCCACAGGGAGAGCTTGGGGTGCCCGCCGAAGAGGTGCTCGCCGGTCCGGATCACCAGGATGTGGACCATGTAGAAGGCGAAGGACACCTCGCCCAGCTTGACGCTGAGCCGGCCCCGCCAGGGCGAGGGCTCCCCCGCCACGTCGGCGCGGGCGGCGGCGGCGATCAGGCAGGTGAAGCCGAGGACGGTGCAGGCGACGGAGCGGTAGGCGTAGTCGGCCTGGTAGCTCAGGAAGTAGCCGCTCATGGCCAGCGCGAGCGAGGCCGTCAGGCCCGGTCCGCGCCAGCGCCCGGAGCGCACCAGCTCGGCCACGGCGATGCCGAGGACGAACTCGGGGAGGCGCACCAGCGGGAAGAAGTACTGGGACCAGACCGTGCCGTCGGGCGTGCCGGTCAGCTCCCAGACGGCCGGCACGGCCAGTACGGCGGCCAGCGCGATCCCCGCGACGGGCCACGCGGAGCGCGGGCCGAGGCGGCGCAGCGGCCACAGGAGCAGCGGGAAGCAGAGGTAGAAGAACGCTTCGCAGGCCAGGGACCAGCTGACGGGGTTCAGCCCCTGGAAGTACGGGATCTCCAGCACCCAGGACTGTACGAGCCCCAGGTTCGCCGCGAGCGGGCGCAGCCCCTGCTCGGTGTCCGGCGCGAACGCCACGGCCATCAGCAGCGCGAAGCCGGCGGTGACCAGGTGCAGCGGGTACACGCGGGCGAACCGGCGCCGGTAGAAGGTCAGGATCCGCCGGCCCGTGGGGGCGGTGGCGGAGGACCAGGCGAGGACGAAGCCGGACAGGACGAAGAAGAACGACACCCCGCTGTTGCCCGCCCCGAAGGCGAAGGTGACCAGGTCCTGGGAGCGGCCGCCGAAGTACTCCACGATGTGCACGTGGTACAGGAACACCATCAGCGCGGCCGTCCACCGCAGCCCGGTGAGCGAGGGCAGCGAAACGATTCCGCTCGGCCGGCCCCCCTCGGCCGCGGTGCGGGTGCCGTCGGGCCCGGATATCAGTTCTGTCGTCGCCACGGCCGGAAAAACTAGCACGCCGCCGCGTTACGCCCGGGGTCCGCGACCGCGCCGGGGGGCGCTAGAGACCGCTGGTGTCGAGCTCGATCCCGAACGGCTCCGGCAGCCGCACCGGCGTCCCGAAGGCGTGCGGACCGTCGACGGTGGCGTAGCCGAGCCGACCGGGCCCGGAAAACAGGGTGACGGCCTTGTCGACCCGGTCCACCAGCAGGTAGAGGGGGGCGCCGTACTCGGCGTACCGCTTGCGCTTGACGACGCGGTCGGTCTCCGCGTTGGACTCGGAGGTGATCTCCACGATGAGCAGGGTCTGGTCGGGGACGAGGGAGCCACCGCCCTTCGCCAGTTCCTTCGGAGCCACCGCGAGGTCGGGGACGTACCAGTTCGCGGAACCGGGAAGGTCGAGGTTTCCGGACCCGGTGACACAGCCCAGTGCTCGCACCCGGGGCTTGATCTGGTCGCGGATCTCCTCGGCGGCGTTCTCGTGGTCCCAGTTCGGCGTCACGCTGTCGATGACCCCTTCGACGATTTCGGTCCGGTCCCCGCTGTGGTGCTGGATGGCGTACTTGAGGGCGCGCTGGGCGTCGCCTTCATCGGCGTATTCGTACGCGGAAGTCATGCGGGACGCCTCCTTCGCAGGTTGCCCCCAGCCTGGCAGGTCCGTCGGCGGCCCGTCGTCACCCACGTGGGTGCACTTCGTCCGGGGTGGCACCCTTGGGGGCATGACTTCTGCCGCGCCCGAGCCCCGCCGCCGTGCCCGTGTCCGTGCCCCCGAGCTGACCGGTGAGGGGGGCTGGCTGAACACCGGCGGCAACGCCCTCACCCTCGCGGACCTGCGGGGGCGGATCGTCATCCTCGACTTCTGGACCTTCTGCTGCATCAACTGCCTGCACGTCCTCGACGAGCTGCGCGAGCTGGAGGAGAAGCACCGCGACACCGTGGTGATCATCGGGGTGCACTCGCCGAAGTTCGTGCACGAGGCCGACCACGCCGCCGTCGCCGACGCCGTCGAGCGGTACGGGGTGCACCACCCCGTGCTCGACGATCCCGAGCTGGCGACCTGGAAGCAGTACGCCGTGCGGGCGTGGCCCACGCTCGTGGTGATCGACCCCGAGGGGTACGTCGTCGCGCAGCACGCCGGCGAGGGCCACGCGCACGCCATCGAGCGGCTCGTCGCGGAGCTGGAGGCCGAGCACGCGGCCAAGGGGACCCTGCGGCGCGGCGACGGGCCGTACGTGGCGCCCGAGCCGGTCGCCACCGACCTGCGCTTCCCCGGCAAGGCGCTGCTGCTGGAGAACGGCAACCTGCTCGTGTCGGACTCGACGCGGCACCAGCTCGTGGAGCTCTCCCCCGACGGGGAGGACGTCGTACGGCGCATCGGCAGCGGGGAGCGGGGCTTCGGACCGGACGCCTTCAGCGAGCCGCAGGGCCTCGCGCTGCTGCCCGACGGCCGGGTCGTGGTCGCCGACACCGTCAACCACGCGCTGCGCGCCTACGACCCCGCCACCGGCGCCGTCGAGACCGTCGCCGGGACCGGGCGGCAGTGGTGGCAGGGCTCGCCCACCTCCGGGCCGGCCCTGGAGACGGACCTCTCCTCCCCCTGGGACGTGGCCTGGTGGCGGGGCCGGGTGTGGATCGCCATGGCCGGCGTGCACCAGCTGTGGACCTGGGACCCGGAGGCGGGCACCGTCCAGGTGGCCGCCGGGACCACCAACGAGGGGCTCGTGGACGGCCCCGCCGCCGAGGCCTGGTTCGCGCAGCCGTCGGGGCTGTCGGCCGCCGGGGACCGGCTGTGGATCGCCGACGCCGAGACCAGCGCCCTGCGGTACGCGGAGCCCGCCGGCGCGGACGGCGCGGACGGCTACGTGATCCGCTCCGCCGTCGGCACCGGCCTGTTCGACTTCGGCCACCGCGACGGCGACGCCGCCCAGGCCCTGCTCCAGCACCCCCTCGGGGTGACGGCCCTGCCCGACGGCTCGGTCGCGGTCTGCGACACCTACAACCACGCCCTGCGCCGCTTCGACCCCGCCACCGGGCAGGTCACCACGCTGGCCACCGACCTGCGCGAGCCCAGCGACGCCGTCCTCGTCGGCGGCGACATCGTGGTCGTGGAGTCCGCCCGGCACCGGCTGACCCGGCTGCGGCTGCCCGAGGAGGCCGTACGGGTCGACGCGGTCGCCCACCGCACCCGGCGGGCCGCCACCGACGTCGCCCCGGGCACGCTCCGCCTCGACGTGGTCTTCCGGGCCCCGGCCGGGCAGAAGCTCGACACCCGCTACGGGCCCTCCACCCGGCTGCTGGTCTCCTCGACCCCGCCGGAGCTCCTCACCGCCGGGGAGGGCCCCGGCACGGACCTGTTCCGCGAGCTCGTCCTGAACCCGGAGGTCACCGAGGGCGTCCTGCACGTGTCGGCGATGGCCGCCTCCTGCGACGACGACCCGGCCAACGAGTACCCGGCCTGCCACGTCCACCAGCAGGACTGGGGCGTACCGCTGCGCGTCACCGCGGACGGCGCCGCCCGCCTCCCGCTGGTCCTGGCGGGCCTGGACGCCTGAGCCCCGCCCGCCGCGGCCGGACCCGCCCGGGTCCGGCCGGGGCCGCTCAGCCCTCCAGGAAGGACAGGAGGGCGTTGGCGAGCAGGAACGGGTCGTCGGCGCCGCAGAGTTCGCGGGCGGAGTGCATCGAGAGGATCGCCACGCCGATGTCCACCGTCTGGATGCCGTGCCGGGCGGCGGTGATCGGGCCGATCGTGGTGCCGCAGGGCATCGAGTTGTTGGAGACGAAGGTCTGCCACGGCACCCCGGCGCGCTCGCAGGCGCCCGCGAACACGGCGCGGCCGCTGCCGTCGGTGGCGTACCGCTGGTTGACGTTGACCTTCAGGATCGGGCCGCCGTTGGCCCGCGGGTGGTGCGAAGGGTCGTGCCGCTCCGCGTAGTTGGGGTGGACGGCGTGCCCGGTGTCGGAGGAGAGGCAGATGGTGGCGGCGAAGGCCCGCGCCCGGTCCTCGTAGCTGCCGCCGCGGGAGAAGACAGAACGTTCCAGCACGTTGCCCAGCAGCGGCCCGTCGGCGCCGGTGTCGGACTGCGAACCGTTCTCCTCGTGGTCGAAGGCCGCCAGCACCGGGATGTGGTCCAGGGCGGGGTGCGAGGAGACGGCGGCGAGGGCGGCGACGCCCGCGTGTACGGACAGCAGGTTGTCCATGCGCGGTCCGGCCAGGAGTTCGCGGTCGCGGCCCAGGTAGGCGGGCGGCTCGATCGAATGGACCATCAGGTCCCAGCCCGCCACCGAGCCCTGCGGCAGCCCCTCTTCCTCCTCCAGGAAGGCGATCAGGTCGCCCTCGCGGGCGTCACCGAGACCCCAGATGGGCTGCATGTGGCGCTGCTTGTCCAGCTTCAGGCCGTCGGTGTTCACCGACCGGTCCAGGTGCACGGCGAGTTGGGGCACGCGCAGCAGCGCGCGGTCCACGTTCACCAGCCGCTCGGTGCCGTCGCGCAGGCTCAGCCGCCCGGCCAGGCCCAGGTCGCGGTCCAGCCAGGTGTTGAGCAGGGTGCCCCCGTAGATCTCCACGGCCACCTGCCGCCAGCCCTGCGAGCCCGTGTCCGGGACCGGCTTGACCCGGAGGTTGGGGGAGTCGGTGTGGGCGCCGACGATCCGGAAGGGGGTGTGCGCGGCCGCGCCCTCCGGCACGTACCAGGCGATGAGCGCGCCGCCGCGCAGGACGAACCGGCCCCCCGTGCCCGAGTCCCAGGCGTCCTGTTCCGACAACTGCCTGAATCCGGCCTTCTCCAGCCGCTCCGCCGCGTTGGCCACGGCGTGGTACGGCGACGGACTGGCCGTCAGGAAGGTCATCAGGTCGTCGGTGTGGCCGCGGTCGAAGCGGGCGGGAGAGCTCATGTGGTTCACCTTAACGACGGTCGTGTTCGTCATGTCCGGACTGCGGCGGATAGCCGAAACGCTGGGCGCCGGGGGCTCTTTGGCCCCGCGGCCCCGTCGTTCTCAGCCCGGCGGACGCTCGAATCTGCGCTGCAGTTGTCTGCGCTCGCCCCGGCGGATGCGCGGGAGCATCTCGGGGGTCTGCGCCGGGCGCTGCGCGCGTCTTTTGCGTCCGGCGCAGAAGATACAGGCCTCGCCGGGAGGGGCATCGGGGTCCACGGGCGCGCCCGGGTGTTCGGAGCATCCGGAGGCCCCCCGCGGCCGGGACAGTTCGCGCGCGACGATGAAGGCCCGGTGCAGGTCGTCGGCGATGCGCACGAAGTCCTGGTCGGGCGAGCCGAGCGTGAGGTGGAAGCGCTGCTCGTCGATCGTGCGCAGGTACTGCCGGAGCGTGTCGAGCGTGTACGGGGGCTCGGGCACGGGGTAGCCGAGGCGGCGCTGCTCGCCCGCCGCGGCGGGGCCCGCGGCGCGCCCGCCCTGGAGCCGCCGGCCTAGGCGGCGCCGGTCGTTGCAGATCAGGCAGCGGCCCCAGCCGTCGGGCGCCTCGGGGTCGAGGGCTCCGTTGGGGTGCTCGGGGCAGCCCGTGTAGCTCTTGGCGGGGGCCAGGCCGGAGGCCGTGCGGAAGGCGACGTACAGGGCGTCGGCGACGGGGTCGTACTCGGCCGGGTGCGCGCCGTCGTACAGCTCGGTGATCCGGTCGCCGAGGGCGCCCACATTGGCCTGCAGCTCCTTGAGGGCGTACGGCCGCCCGGTGGGGACGGAATACCCCCTGCTGTGGTGCTGCTCCTGTGGACTCATGCCTACGAGCGTCCCATGAACGGCCGACATCGGGGAAAGGCGCCGGTGGGTGGGTCCGGTCACACCGGCGGCCGGGCCTCCGAAACGGAGGCCCGGCCGCTGTGCGTACACCGCGTACGCGGGGTGCGCCCCGCAGGGCGGGCGGCTAGAAGGCGGCCTCGTCCAGCTCCATGAGGGAGTTGTCGACGGCCTCGGCCAGCGCGCGCTGGACGGAGACGCCCGGCAGCACCTGGCCGGCGAAGAACTTCGCGGCGGCGATCTTGCCGGTGTAGAAGGCCACGTCCTTGGCGGAGGCGGTGGCGAGCTTCTCGGCGGCCACGGCCGCGCCCTTGAGCAGCAGGTAGCCGACGACGACGTCGCCGGAGGCCATCAGCAGGCGGGTGGTGTTCTGGCCGACCTTGTAGATGTTCTTGACGTCCTCGCCGGTGGCGGTGAGGTCGACGATCATCTGGCCGACGATGGCCTCCAGGTCCACGGCGGCCTTGGCGAGGGCGTCGCGGGCGGGGGCGAGGTCGTCGCCGCCGGGGCCCTCGGCGAGGAACTTCTTGATCGTCTCGGAGAGGACGTTCAGCGAGGCGCCCTGGTCGCGGACGATCTTGCGGAAGAAGAAGTCCTGGCCCTGGATCGCGGTGGTGCCCTCGTAGAGGGTGTCGATCTTGGCGTCCCGGATGTACTGCTCGATCGGGTATTCCTGGAGGTAACCGGAACCGCCGAAGGTCTGCAGCGACTGGGCGAGCTGCTCGTAGGAGCGCTCCGAGCCGTAGCCCTTCACGATCGGCAGGAGCAGGTCGTTCAGGCCGATCTCGGCGGAGGCGTCCTCGCCCGCGGCCTGCTTGACCTGGATCGTGTCCTGGACGGAGGCGGTGTACAGCACGAGGGCGCGCATGCCCTCGGCGTACGCCTTCTGCGTCATGAGGGAGCGGCGCACGTCGGGGTGGTGCGTGATGGTGACCTTGGGGGCCGTCTTGTCCATGAAGTTGGCCAGGTCCGGGCCCTGCACGCGCTCCTTGGCGTACTCCAGGGCGTTCAGGTAGCCGGTGGAGAGCGTCGCGATGGCCTTCGTGCCGACCATCATGCGGGCGAACTCGATGATCATGAACATCTGGCGGATGCCGTCGTGCTTGTCGCCGATCAGCCAGCCCTTGGCGGGGTGCTGGTCGCCGAAGGTCATCTCGCACGTGTTGGAGGCCTTGAGGCCCATCTTGTGCTCGACGTTGGTGGCGTAGACGCCGTTGCGCTCGCCCAGCTCGCCGGTCTCCCAGTCGAAGTGGAACTTCGGGACGAGGAAGAGGGACAGGCCCTTGGTGCCCGGGCCGTGGCCCTCGGGGCGGGCGAGGACGTAGTGGAGGATGTTCTCCTCCATGTCGTGCTCACCGGACGTGATGAAGCGCTTGACGCCCTCGATGTGCCAGGAGCCGTCGTCCTGCTGCACGGCCTTGGTGCGGCCCGCGCCGACGTCCGAGCCGGCGTCCGGCTCGGTCAGCACCATGGTCGAGCCCCAGCGCTTCTCGACGGCGATCCCGGCGACCTTCTTCTGCGCCTCGTTGCCCTCTTCGAAGAGGATGCCGGCGAACGCCGGGCCGGAGGAGTACATCCACACGGCCGGGTTCGCGCCGAGGATCGTCTCGGCGAAGGCCCAGATGAGGGAGCGGGGCGAGGTGGTGCCGCCGATCTCCTCGGGCAGGCCCAGGCGCCAGTACTCGGAGTCCATGAAGGCCTTGTAGCTCTTCTTGAAGGACGCCGGGACGGGCGCGGTGTTGGTGGCCGGGTCGAAGACCGGCGGCGTGCGGTCGGCGTCCTCGAAGGAGGCGGCCAGCTCGTTCTCGGAGAGCTTGGTCATCTCGCTGAGGATGGTCCTGGCGGTCTCGGTGTCCATCTCACCGAACGGGCCGGTGCCGTACACGTTGTCGCGGCCGAGCACCTCGAAGAGGTTGAACTCGATGTCGCGGAGATTCGACTTGTAGTGCCCCATGGCGACGGCTCCGTTAAGGCTCGGGGAGACAGGTTCCTCGTACATACCAATCGGTAATGTCATGATGCTACCCACCGGTAATAACACGCAACCCCTCACCGAAGACTGTGACCAGCGTCAAGCCAGGGCCGCTGGAGCGGGGCCGGGGCGCAGCCGCCCCGGCCCCGGGGCTCAGGCCGCGGCCCGCGGGGGCTCGGGGAAGGCCAGTCGCGGCGATCCGCCCGCCCACCAGACGCCGATCACGAAGGCCGCCGTCGCCTCCAGGTACGCCGCCCGGTCCAGCCCGCCCGCGGGCACCGGACTCCAGCCCGTCCCCGTGATCAGCTCCGCGACCCGCGCACCGGCCGCCGCGTCGTCGGCGCAGAACGGCACCGTGGGGGCGGCGCCGTCGTGGCGGACCGGGGGCCGGTCCCACATGTCCGCGCGGGCCAGGTTGAAGGCCTTCACCACGTGCGCGCCGGGCGCCGCCGCCGCGATCAGCGCGGCCACGCTCGTGCCGGGGCCGGTGGCCAGCACCACTCCGCCGGGGCCGGGCTCCAGCGCGTTCGCGCAGTCCACCAGCGTCCGCCCCGCCAGCGCCGCCGCGTGCTCGCGGGCCACCTCCGGGGCCCGCCCGGCGGGTACGGCGAGCAGCACCGCCTCCCCGTACGCCGCCGCCTGCGCCAGGGAGCCGTGCCCGGCCGCCCCGGTCCGCGCGGCGAGGGCCGCGGCGGCCGCCGTGTCCCGCCCGCCCACGAACACCTCGTGCCCGGCCCGCGCCCAGGCGCCGCCCAGGGCCGCCGCCATCGCTCCCGTACCCATGACACCGATCCGCATGGTCCACCCCTCTTCTCGTCGGACGGCCGACGCTACGGAGCCCGACGCACACCGTCCGGTGTCCATCGGCGGGGGCAGGATGGCCGCATGGACATGCCGACCGGCCCGGGCCCGGGCCTGCCCGACGTCGCGTACACGGCCGACTGCCGGGCGCGCGTCGCCTTCGAGGTGCTGGCCAAGCGCTGGGACGGCGTCGTCGTCTTCACGCTCGGCGCGCACGGCCCGATGCGGCCGCGCGCACTGGTGGCGCGGATCGGCGGGATCAGTCCCAAGGTGCTGAACGAGGCGCTGCGGAGGCTGGAGCGCAACGGCCTGGTGGAGCGCCGCGCCTACGCCGAGGCGCCCCCGCGGGTGGACTACGCCCTGACGGAGGCCGGCACGGCGCTGCTGGTCCCGATGCGGGCGATGGGCGCCTGGGCCGCGCGGTACGCGGACGCGGTGCTCGCGGCGCAGGACCGCCACGAGGCCCGCTAGGTGCGGGGGAGTTCGGCGTCGGCCGAATCCGCCCCGAGGTGCTCGCGCACGGCGTACCGCAGCAGCGGGGCCGCCTCGGGGACGGCGCGCAGCCGGACGGTCAGGCTCACCGCCCGTCCAGCGCGGCCGCGAGCCGCCGCGCGGTGGCGGGGTTGCAGTTCCCGAGGCTGATCAGCGGCGGGGACCGGTACGCCCCGGCGTACGAGGGCAGGTGCAGGTCCAGAGAGGGCAGCGTGATCCCGTGTGCCGCGAGGGCGGCGCGGAGTTCGGTGAGGGCGGTGATCGCGACGCGGTCGCCGTCGTGGTCGCTCATGGGGGACTTCCGTTCCTGTGCGGAGTGTGACGAAGCCCTCACAGGCTGACGCGGCCCCGCGTACCGTGGGAAGGGTTTTCAGTCCACAGCGCGGAGTGTGGAAAGCAGGCGATGGTGGTCCCACGCAAGGAGATCGACGGCTCGGCGAGCGTTCCGGCCTTCTACGGCAAGGAACTCCGCTTCAAGCGGGAGGAGGCGGGGCTCACGCTGCAGCAGGCGGTGAAGGGCAGCTTCTACGGAGCCAGCTACCTGAGCGAGATCGAGCGGGGGCACCGGCGGATGCCCCTCGATCTGGCGCGGCACATGGACGGGTTGCTGCGAACGGACGGCTTTTTCGCGCGGCGTTGCGAGGACGTCCGCAATGCGCGGGCCAATCAGTACGCCCCGTATTTCGCGGATGCCGTGGAAATGGAGGCGCACGCACGGGATGTGGAGGAGTGGTGCCCGATGCTGCTTCCCGGCGTGCTGCAACTGGAGCCCTACATCAGGGAGATCATCCAGGTTTTCAGCCCGACGGACGACGAAGCGGTCATCCAGCAGAGGGTCACCGCGCGGCGCGCCCGCGCCTGGGCGATCGAAGACGCCGACGGGCCGGTGTCCTGGGTGATCTTCCACGAATCGGTCCTGCGCCAGTCCATCGTCGGAGACCAGGTCATGGCAGAGCAGCTGGCCCATGTGGCCGCAGTTGCGCGCCGGCGCCGCTACATTCCACAGATCCTCCCGGCCAACACCGGTGCGCACCCGTTCATGATGGGATCCACGTTCCTCATGAGCTTCGGCGATGCGCCGCCGATCATGTACACCGAGGGTATGTACAGCGGTCAGATCATCGACGACCCGGGCATCGTGACGAAGTACCAGCAGGCGTACAACCGCCTTCGGGCGGCTGCTCTACCGCCGGAGGTGTCCTTGAGGATGATCGAGTCAGCAGCGGAGGACTACGGGACTGGCACCCACGCACGCCGAGCCGAGCGCGTTCGCCTGGCGGAGGAGCAGCTACAGCACGGCCCCTGACGGGCTCTGCGTCGAAGTGGCCGACGGGGTCGCCGGGCTGGTTCCCGTGCGGGACTCGAAGAGGAGGGGCGAGCCCGTCATCGTGCTGTCGGCGGCGGCGTGGGAGCCGTTCCTTGCCGCCCTGAAGGGCGGTACCGACCCGTACGGCCCGCGGCCTCGATAGGCTTCGGCCCATGTACGGCTACGACCAGAACCCCGGCGCGCAGCAGCAGTACGCGCAGCCCCAGCAGGGCTACGCTCCGCCGCTGTACCCCGAGCCGTCCCCGCCCTCCCTCGCGGACGCGGTGCGGGCCTTCACGACCGGGTCGCTGTCCGCCGAGGACTTCCAGCAGATCTTCGCCTCCTCGAAGGTCTACTGCCCGCGCGGGGACACCCCGGGGTTCCTGGCGCTGCACAACACGCAGCAGCCGGTCATCCCGATGTTCACCACGCTCAAGGAGCTCCGCCGGTACGCCGGCAAGGAGTCCAAGTACTTCGTGATCACCGGCGCCGAGGTGATCGACCTGCTCCCCACCGGCTACGGCTTCGTCCTCGACATGGAGGGCGACCACCGGATGGTCTTCGACGCGAAGGCGGTCGAGCAGATGGTCGACTTCGCCATGCGCCGCATGTACGGCTGAGGGACGGCCTAGGAGCCGGTCCGGCGGCGTCCGCGCCGCCACAGCGCGATGCCCGCCGCCGCCACCGCCAGGGCCGTCGCCCCGTACGCGTACAGCAGGGCCGGGTCCGGGCGGTGGGCCAGGCTGAGGCGGATGCCGGCGTAGACCGGCAGGACGACGAGCTGCCAGCGGCCGTCGTAGTCGACCCCCGCGGTCGCCCACTGGAGCAGCAGCCCGGCGAGGAACGTCAGGGCCGCCCACGCGGTGAGGTAGGGCCAGGGCGAGCCGGGCAGCGGGGTCAGCGGCATGCCGCTCGACGCCCAGTGGTGGGTGGCGTAGCCGATGGCCACGGCCAGGGCGGCGATGGCGGCCGCCCGGCCGAGGGCGGCCACGGGCGCGGGGATGCGTGTTTCCATGCCCGGAAGGACCGGGCCATCGGCGTTCTGGTTGTCATGCGTAGGACATTTGGCGGGATTTCCCTGGTCACGGGCCCGTCGCCGCCCGCTGCGTGCCCGCGGGAATGGGCCGGGCGGGTGCACTGTTCTGTCCGGTGTGGCAGAAAGTTCGACTTTCAACTAAAGTCGATGCCAGAAGGAGGTCCTGACCATGCCCGCAGTGACTGTTGAGAACCCGTTGACCCTTCCGCGCGTGGCCGCGCCGCAGACGGCCGAGCCGCGCAAGGTGCTGGCCGTGTCCACGGCCCCGGGCGGCTTCGAGGGCGAGGGATTCCCGGTGCGCCGCGCGTTCGCCGGGATCGACTACCAGCACCTCGACCCGTTCATCATGATGGACCAGATGGGCGAGGTGGAGTACGCGCCGGGCGAGCCCAAGGGCACCCCCTGGCACCCCCACCGCGGCTTCGAGACCGTCACGTACCTGATCGACGGAACCTTCGTCCACCAGGACAGCAACGGCGGCGGCGGAGTCATCAACGGCGGCGACACCCAGTGGATGACCGCCGGTTCGGGCCTCCTGCACATCGAGGCCCCGCCGGAGTCCCTCGTCGTGTCCGGCGGGCTCTTCCACGGCCTCCAGCTGTGGGTGAACCTCCCGGCCTCCGACAAGATGATGCCCCCGCGCTACCAGGACATCGGCGGCGGCCAGGTCCAGCTGCTCACCACCCCGGACGGCGGCGCGCTGATCCGCGTCATCGCCGGTGAGCTGGACGGGCACGAGGGGCCGGGCATCACCCACACCCCGATCACGATGATCCACGCGACCGTCACCCCGGGCGCCGAGATCACCCTGCCGTGGCGCGAGGACTTCAACGCCCTCGCCTACGTCATGGCCGGGCGCGGCTCGGTCGGTCAGGAGCGCAGGCCCGTCCACACCGGGCAGACCGCGGTGTTCGGCCGGGGCGGATCGCTCACGGTGCGGGCGGACGAGTCCCAGGACTCCAACGCCCCCGACCTGGAGGTCGTGCTCCTCGGCGGGCGTCCCATCCGGGAGCCCATGGCGCACTACGGGCCGTTCGTCATGAACAGCCGTCAGGAGCTCCAGCAGGCCTTCGACGACTTCCAGGCGGGCCGGCTCGGCCGGATCCCGACGACGGAGCGCACGAAGTAGCGCACGAAGGAGCGGCAGGGTCCCGCAGCGCCCCGCACCGGCTTCCTCAGCCGGGCGGGGCCGGGCCCGCTCCCGCCCCGGGCCCGGACTCGCCGTAGCGGCCGCGGAGCTCCGCGAGGATCCCGAAGGCGGCGGCCGTCAGCGGCACCGCGAGCAGCATGCCGAGGATGCCGGCGATGCTCGCCCCGGCCGTGATGGCCAGCATCACCACCGCCGGGTGCATCTGCACCGTCCGGCTCTGCACCATCGGCTGGAGCACGTACCCCTCGATCATCTGCACCGCCAGCACCACGGCCAGCACCCACAGCGCGATCACCCAGCCCCGGTCGGCGAAGGCGACGAGGACGGCCACGGCGCCGGAGAGGAAGGCGCCGAGGTAGGGCACGTACGCGGTGATGAACACCAGCGCGGCCAGCCCGAGCGCCCCCGGTACCCGCAGCACCAGCAGACCGGTGCCGATCAGCACGGCGTCGACGAGGGCCACGAAGGTGGTGCCGCGCATGAAGCCCTCGACGGCGCGGTAGGCCCGCCGGGCCATCGCCTCCACCAGGTCGCCCGAACGGCCCGGCACCAGCGCGCGAAGCGTGCCCGTGGCCCGGTGGGAGTCGCGCAGGAAGAAGAAGACCAGCACCAGGGCCAGGGCGGCGGTCGCGATCGCCGAGGCGACCGCGCCGATCCCGGAGAGCAGGCCCGAGGCGGCCGTCCCGCCGAACTTCGCGAGCAGGTCCCTGGAGTTCCCGGCGACGTCCTCCAGCGAGGTCCCGGCCGCCCCGAAGTGCTCGGAGATCGCCCGGCCGGCCCGCTCCAGCGCGTCGACGATCTGGTCGCCCGTCTCGACCAGCGCCAGCGCGACGACGTACGTGGCCCCGCCGACGACCGCGACGACGGCGAGGCAGGTCAGCCCGGCCGCGAGCGAGCGGTTCACGCCCGTGCGCACCAACCGCCGGTGCACCGGCCCGAGCAGGGCGGTGCCGAGGACGGCCAGCAGGACGGGCGTGACCACGCTGCGCAGGAACACGCACAGCCAGATGCCGAGCGCGAGCACGCCCGCGACGAGCAGGACGACCGCGCACCAGGCGGCCAGCCGCCGGGCCGGAGCGGGAAGCAGGGGGGTCGGCATCGCCGCGGCCGCCTTTCGGAAGGTGTCCTCAGCCCTCGTCAGTCCTGGTCCTGGTCCTGGTCCTGGTCCCGGTCCTCGTCCGGGCCCTGGTCCTCGTCCGGTTTCGACCGCTCGTACAGCTCGAACCAGATCGACTTGCCGGCGCCCCGGGGGTCGACCCCCCAGGCGTCGGCGAGCATCTCCATCAGCAGCACGCCCCGGCCGCTGGAGGCCATCTCCCCCGGGTGGCGCTTGTGGGGCAGCTCGTCGCTGGCGTCCGCGACCTCCACGCGCAGCCGCCGCGCGCCCAGCTCGCCCACCGCCTCCGCGACCAGCAGCGCGTCGCCGTCGGTGTGCACCAGCACGTTGGTGACCATCTCGGAGACCATCAGCACCGCGGAGTCCACCTGGTCGGCGTCCGCCCAGTCGTGCAGCAGCTCCCGGACCTGGTGGCGCGCGCCCGCGATCCGCTCCGGCTCGGCCTGCGCCACCGTCGCCGCCATGCGCCGCGGGGGCCGTGCACCGTGCGGGAACGCCGGTCCGCAGCCGCA
This sequence comes from Streptomyces sp. NPDC048507, assembly GCF_043199995.1. Lineage (NCBI taxonomy): Bacteria > Bacillati > Actinomycetota > Actinomycetes > Kitasatosporales > Streptomycetaceae > Streptomyces > Streptomyces sp. NPDC048507. The sequence goes on from NZ_JBICWZ010000004.1 coordinate 341,248, forward strand.
CGCCGCGCCCTCGCGGCAGAGCAGCACCACGGCTATGTCGTCCTCGCGGCGGTCGGCCAGTGGTCCGGTGGTGTGGTGGGACGAGGGGCCGTGCACGGCCTGCACCAGCAGGTCGGCCAGCTCCTCCAGGCTCTCCGTGTCGTGCGTCCAGGCCTCCAGGACGGGCCGCAGCCGGGCCCAGCCGGTGTCCAGGTCGTGCCCGCCGGTCTCGATCAGCCCGTCGGTGCACAGCATCATCGTCTCGCCGGGTTCCAGGGCGAACCGGGTCGTCGGGTAGTCGGTGTCCGGGACGATGCCGAGCGGCAGCCCGCCCGCCGTGGGCCGCATCAGGACGGTGCCGTCCGTCATCCGCACCGCCGGGTCGGGGTGCCCGGCCCGGGCCACCTCCAGCAGGCCCGTCTCCGGGTCGCACTCCACGTACAGGCAGGTCGCGAAGCGCGGGCTCTGGTAGTCGCAGTCCCCGGTGGAGTCCGACTCCTGGGAGGAGCACAGACCGGCCAGGAAGCGGGAGGCCCGCGAGAGCACCGCGTCCGGCCGGTGCCCCTCGGACGCGTAGGCCCGCACCGCGATCCGCAGCTGGCCCATCAGGCCCGCGGCCCGTACGTCGTGCCCCTGGACGTCGCCGATGACCAGCGCGAACCGGCCCGAGGGCAGCGGGATCATGTCGTACCAGTCGCCGCCGACCTGGAGCCCGCCGCCGGTGGGGACGTAGCGGGCGGCGATGGTCATGCCGGGGATCTCGGGCCCCAGCTGCGGCATCATCGACCGCTGGAGGCCGGTGGTGAGTTCCCGTTCGGACTCGGCGACCCCGGCCCGCTGGAGGGCCTGGGCCAGCATCCGGGCCACCGTCGTCAGCACGGACCGCTCGTCGGGGGAGAACGACACCGGGTGCCTGAAGGCCGCCATCCAGGCGCCCATGGTCCGCCCGGCCGAGATCAGCGGCAGGAAGGCCCAGGACTCCCGGCCGAAGCGCTGCGCGAGCGGCCAGGTGGCCGGGAAGCGCTCCAGGTAGGCCCCGGGGGTGGGCAGGTAGATCGCCCGGCCGGTGCGGACCACTTCGGCGGCCGGGTAGTCCGTGTCCACCCGCATGTCGGAGAAGGGGCTCTCGTCCCCCGGGCCGTGCCCGTGGTGCCCGATGATCGACAGCCGGTCGCCCGCGACCCCGAAGACGGCCAGCCCGTCCGGGTTGAAGCCCGGCATCGACAGGGACGCCGCCACCCGCAGCACCTCCGCCGTGGAGCGGGCCTCGGCGAGCGCCCGGCCCGCGTCCAGCAGGAAGGCCTCCCGGGAGCGGCGCCAGTCGCCGGTGATCGCGGTGTGCACGGCGGTCGTGCCGGGCTGCGGCTCGGCGATCTCCTGGATGGTGCCGATCAGCTCGTAGTCGACGCGGCCCTCGGGGGACCGGTTCTCCACGGGCTTGCTGCGGCTGCGCACGGTGCGCAGCACGCGCCCGTCCTCGTCCATGATCCGCAACCGGGCCTCGGCGAGGGTGTCCTCGGCCACGGCCAGGTTCACGATGCCGTTGATCTCGTTCCAGTCCACCGGGTGGAACCGGGAGCGCACGGCCACCTCCGGAAGGGTGACGGGCTCCGCGGGCAGCCCGAGCAGCCGGGCGGCCTCGCCGTCGAGGGTGACCGTCCCGGAGGCGTTGTCCCATCGCCACAGGCCGGTCGCGATGGCGGCCAGGACGTCCTCGGTGCGCACCCGGTCATCTTGACAGGTCATCCCACCGGGCTGCCTGTTCACCGCCCTCTCCGGGCGCGCCCGCCGGGCGGCCCGCCCGGACGGTAACCTTGGGACGGTTGAATCCACCCTGGTATCGCGTAGAACTGGATGACTGATGCATCGGTACAGGTCCCACACGTGCGGCGAGCTCCGTGCCTCCGACGTCGCCTCCGACGTCCGGCTGAGCGGCTGGCTGCACAATCGTCGAGACCTGGGCGGCATCCTCTTCATCGATCTGCGTGACCACTACGGCATCACGCAGCTCGTCGCCCGCCCCGGCACCGCCGCCGCCGCCGTCCTGGACAAGCTGTCCAAGGAGACGGTCGTCCGCGTCGACGGCAAGGTCGTCTCCCGCGGCGCCGACAACGTCAACCCGGAGCTGCCCACCGGCGAGATCGAGATCGAGGCCGTCGAGGTCGAGGTGCTCGGCGCGGCCGCCCCGCTGCCCTTCACGATCAACACCGACGACGGGGTGAACGAGGAGCGGCGCCTGGAGTACCGCTTCCTCGACCTGCGCCGCGAGCGCATGCACCGCAACATCATGCTGCGCTCGGCGGTCATCGCGTCGATCCGCTCGAAGATGGTGGCCCTCGGCTTCAACGAGATGGCGACCCCGATCCTCACCGCGACCTCTCCCGAGGGCGCCCGTGACTTCGTCGTCCCGTCCCGCCTGAACCCGGGCAAGTTCTACGCCCTGCCGCAGGCGCCGCAGCAGTTCAAGCAGCTGCTGATGATCTCCGGCTTCGACCGCTACTTCCAGATCGCGCCCTGCTTCCGCGACGAGGACGCCCGCGCCGACCGCTCGCCGGGCGAGTTCTACCAGCTCGACGTCGAGATGTCCTTCGTCGAGCAGGAGGACGTCTTCCAGCCGATCGAGCGCCTGATGACCGAGCTCTTCACCGAGTTCGGCGGCGGCCGCGAGGTCACCTCCCCCTTCCCGCGGATCCCGTTCCGCGAGTCGATGCTGAAGTACGGCAACGACAAGCCCGACCTGCGCGCCAAGCTGGAGCTCGTCGACATCACCGACGTGTTCGAGGGCTCGGAGTTCAAGGCGTTCGCCGGCAAGCACGTGCGCGCGCTGGCCGTCCCGGACACCGCCGCGCAGCCGCGCAAGTTCTTCGACGGCCTCGGCGAGTACGCGATCTCGCTGGGCGCCAAGGGCCTGGCCTGGGTCCGCGTCGGCGAGGACGGTGCCCTGACCGGCCCGATCGCCAAGTTCCTCACCGAGGAGAACGTCAAGGTCCTCACCGAGCGCCTGGGCCTGGCGGCCGGGCACGCGGTGTTCTTCGGCGCGGGCGAGTTCGACGAGGTCTCCAAGATCATGTCGGGCGTGCGCGTCGAGGCGGCCAAGCGGGCCGGCCACTTCGAGGAGAACGTCTTCCGCTTCTGCTGGATCGTCGACTTCCCGATGTACGAGAAGGACGAGGAGACCGGCAAGATCGACTTCTCCCACAACCCCTTCTCCATGCCCCAGGGCGGCATGAAGGACCTGGAGGAGAAGGACCCGCTCGACATCCTGGCCTGGCAGTACGACATCGTCTGCAACGGCATCGAGCTGTCCTCCGGCGCCATCCGCAACCACGAGCCCGAGGTCATGCTGAAGGCCTTCGCGATCGCCGGGTACGAGGCGGAGACCGTCGAGCGGGAGTTCGCGGGCATGCTGAAGGCGTTCCGCCTCGGTGCCCCGCCGCACGGTGGCATCGCCCCGGGCGTGGACCGCATCGTGATGCTGCTGGCCGACGAGCCGAACATCCGCGAGACCATCGCCTTCCCGCTGAACGGCAACGCCCAGGACCTGATGATGGGCGCGCCGACGGTGCTGGAGGAGACCCGCCTGCGCGAGCTGAACATCGCGCTGCGCAAGCCCGTCGAGACGAAGGCGGCGGCTTCGGAGCGCCCCGTCTCGGACGCCGTCGTCCCCGACCCGGGTTCGCCGCGCGGCTGATCCGGCCCGGGCGCCGGCGCCCGCACCGCCCGCGCAACGCCGAAGGCGGCGCCCCCTCCGTGGTGGAGGGGGCGCCGCCTTCGGCGTTGGGGTGGGGGTGGGGGTGGGGGCTGCGGGGCCTAGAAGCGCTCCAGCAGGCCCTTGAGGAGGGCGGGCGAGCTCAGTTCGGCGGGGGCCGGGCCGGCGTGGAAGAAACCGGCGTTCCCGGCGTCCAGCTTGCGCAGGAAGTCGAAGGCCCTGCTGTCGTGGTCGCCGAACGCGACGAACTGCCAGTGCACCTCGGGGGCGGTGGTCGCCGCGTCGGCGATGGCCTGGCGGGCGGGCTGGCGGTTGTCGGGCGCGCCGTCCGTCTGGAAGACGACCAGGGCCGGGCCCGTGCCGCCGTCCTTGCGGTAGCGCTCCAGGACGGCCTCCACGGCCACGTGGTAGCTGGTGCGGCCCATCCGGGCCAGCTCGGCGTGGCGGGTCTCGACCCAGACCGCGTCGTGGTCGTCGAGGGTCAGCTCGGCGGTGCCGTCCACCTCGGTGGAGAAGAACACCGTGTGGACGGTGGCCTCCTCGTCGAGGTGCGCGGCCAGCGCGAGGGCGTGGTCGGCGAGGTGCTGGGCGCTGCCGTCCTTGTAGAAGCCGCGCATGGAGAAGGAGCGGTCGAGGACGAGGTACACCTTGGCGCGGGCGCCGGCCCGGCCCTTGGAGCGCAGCACCTGACCGGCGGCCCTGTACGGGGCCGCCACCCCGGCGGCCCGCCGCCGGACCGCTGCCGCGGCCACGGCGGGCCCCTGCGCGGCCTCTGCCTCCGGCTCGGCGACGGGGGCTTCGGCCTCGGCCTCGGCCTCCGGCTCGGTGACCGCCGCCACTGCGGGCTCGGCCTCAGGCTCCGCCGGGGCGGGCTCGGCCTCGGTGGGCGCCTCGGCCTCGGCCCGGGTGGCCTCCGGCGCGCTCGCCGCTGCTGCTGCGGGCTCGCGGGCGGAGTCGGCGTCCTGCGGCTCCGCCTCGGCGGCGGCGGGTACGGGCTCCGCCTCGGCGGGGGCTTCGGCTTCCGCCGGGGCGGGCTCGGCCTCCGGCTCCGCCGGGGTGGCCTCGGCCTCGGCCCGAGCAGCCTCCGGCTCGGTGGCCGCTGCTGCGGGCTCGGGTTCCGGGGCGGCGGCTTCGGCCTGGGCCGGGACGGCCTCCGGCGTGGGCGCGGCGGCGGCTTCGGCTTCCGCCGGGGCGGGCTCGGCCTCCGGCTCCACCGGGGTGGCCTCGGCCTCGGCCCGAGCAGCCTCCGGGTTCGCCTCGGCGGCGGCCTGCGGCTCCGCCGGGGCGGGCTCCGGCTCGGTGGGCGCCTCGGCCTCGGCCTGAGCGGCCTCCGGCTGCGGGGCGAGGGCCTCGGCCTGGGCCGGGGTGGCCTCCGGCTCCGCCTCGGCGGTGGCTTCCGGCGCGGCCGGGGCCGGCTCGGGGGTGACGGGTTCGGCCGAGGCGGCCACGGCCGCCGACGGGGTCGGCTGGGGGGTCGCCGGAGGCGAGGGGCGCCGGGCCTCCGGAACCGTCGGGTCCGCGACCGGCGTCGGGGCGGTGAGCACCGTCCCCGGCTCGCGGTCCCGCGGCGCGGACTGCGGGGGGACGGTGGGGTTGTCGAAGGAGGCCGCCACCAGATCGGCGGCCGCGTCCAGGGGATGGCGTTCCGCCTGGCTGGGGACCGCCGCCGAGGTGGTGGAGTCCGACGTCTCCGGAACCGGCTCGGCAGACCGTCCGAACACCTTGCGCAACAAGCTCCGAATACCCATGGGCCAGGCCTTTCGCATGAGTGCGTGCGTCATTTGTCCGTGCTGCGCGGTTGATCCCTGCCCAGAGTGGACACGTAAGGTTATCGGCCCCTTGGCTGGAACGTCGGCAGGGGCGCCCTTCGTGGCGCCCAGCCAACCAGGGAACCGGGCCCTCCGCCCGAACTGCCCCTCCGCCGTGCCGGGTTCATCCAGCGTTCACTCCCGCGCCGCCGCATCGGCGCAACCCGCGCCTAGCGTCACCGCTGGTTCGTACCGACACGCTGTCGGCACCGTGCACTCACCGGAGGACACCTCGTGCGCAAGCTCCTGCCGATCATCGGCAACCCGCATGGGAGCGGCCGTTCCGCTCTCACCTGTCGCTACCGCTGTGGCGACGCCTGCTTCCACGAGGTGCCCAACACCAGCGACAACGAGTACGTCGGCGACGTCATAGCCCGCGCCTACTCGCGCCGTTCGATGCTGCGTTCCGCCGCCGTCGTCACCGTCGCGACCGCCGCCGGCACCGCCGTCACCCTCGGCGCGGGCGGCGGCCAGTCCGCCGAGGCGACCCCCACCGCCGACCCCAAGGCCGGTTCCGGCGAGGCCGCGCGCGGTCTGCGCTTCAAGGCCGTCGCGCCGAACACCGACGACCGCGTCACCGTCCCCGAGGGCCACGACCAGAACGTCGTCATCCGCTGGGGCGACCCGATCGTCAAGGGCGCCCCGGGCTTCAACCCGGACAAGCAGACCGCCGCCGCCCAGGCCGGTCAGTTCGGGTACAACAACGACTTCCTGAGCCTGCTCCCGCTCGGCGGCGGCTACGAGCGCCAGCAGCTGCTCGTGGCCAACCACGAGTACACGGACGAGAACCTCATGTTCAAGGGCTACGACCCGGCGAACCCGACCCGCGAGCAGGTCGAGATCGCCTGGGCCGCGCACGGCCTCGGCGTCGTCGTCGTCCAGGAGGACCACCGCTCCGGCAAGCTGACCGCGGTGGGCCGCCACCAGCTCAACCGCCGCCTCACCGCCACCAGCGAGTTCCGCCTCACCGGCCCGGCCGCCGGCAGCCCGCTGCTGAAGACCTCCGCCGACCGCACCGGCACCAAGGTGCTCGGCACGCTCAACAACTGCTCGGGCGGCACCACCCCGTGGGGCACCACCCTGCACGGCGAGGAGAACTTCAACCAGTACTTCGCCAACGCCGCGCAGGTCACCGACCCGGCCGAGGCCGCCCGCCTGAAGCGCTACGGCGTGACCACCGGCGCCACCGAGCGCAAGTGGGAGCGGTTCGACAAGCGCTTCGACTGCGTCCAGGAGCCCAACGAGTCCCACCGCTTCGGCTGGGTCGTCGAGCTGGACCCGTACGACCCGAACTCCGTCCCGCGCAAGCGCACCGCGCTCGGCCGCTTCAAGCACGAGGGCGCCCAGCCGCGGCTGACCGAGGACGGCCGTCCCGTCGTCTACATGGGCGACGACGAGCGCTTCGACTACTTCTACAAGTTCGTCTCCTCGAAGCAGATGAAGAAGGGCGACTCGCGCGCGGCGAAGGAGCACAACCTCACGCTGCTCGACGAGGGCACCCTCTACGTCGCCAAGCTCAGCGGCGACTCCCCGGCCGAGGAGTTCGACGGCTCCGGCAAGCTGCCCGCCGACGGCCAGTTCGACGGTTCCGGCGTCTGGATCAAGCTCGCCACCGCCTCCCCCTCCGGCAACGTCTCGCACGTTCCCGGCATGAGCGCCGACGAGGTGTTCGTCTTCACCCGCGAGGCCGGTGACAAGGTCGGCGCCACCAAGATGGACCGTCCCGAGGACATCGAGCCGAGCCCGCGCACGGGCCGCGTCTACGTGGTGCTGACGAACAACACCGACCGCGGCAAGCCGGGCAAGGAGGGCGCGACCGAGCCCAACCCGCGCAACCTCAACAAGCACGGCCAGATCCTGGAGATCGCCGAGAACTTCGACGACCCGGCGGGCGACGGCTTCGCCTGGCGGCTGTTCCTGGTCGCCGGTGACCCGAAGGACCCCTCGACCTTCTTCGCGGGCTTCCCCAAGGACAAGGTCAGCCCGATCTCCTGCCCGGACAACGTGACCTTCGACCCGCACGGCAACCTGTGGATCTCCACCGACGGCAACCAGCTCGGCTCGCACGACGGCCTGTTCGGCGTCGCCACCGCCGGTGAGCGCCGCGGCGAGCTCAAGCAGTTCCTCACCGTGCCGCGCGGTGCCGAGACCTGCGGTCCGCTGGTCCAGGACAAGCGCGTCCTGGTCGCCGTGCAGCACCCGGGCGAGATCGACGGCGCGTCCGTCGAGAAGCCGCAGTCGGTGTGGCCCGACGGTCCGGGCAAGATCGTCCGCCCGGCGGTCGTGTCGGTGTGGCGCAAGGACGGGAAGAACATCGGCGTCTGATCCGCCGCTCATCCCCCCGGCCGCCCGGGGCAGTTGGCCGCACCACGGTCACTGCCCCGGTCAGCCGCCGTCGGTCAGCCGCCCCACCGGCAGCCGCAGGGTCGTCACGGCACCCCCGTCCGGGGCGTTGGCGAAGGTCAGGGCGATCTCCAGGACCGCGGCCTGGCCCGCCACGATCGTCAGGCCCAGCCCGTGGCCCCGGCCGCGGCCGGGGTCTCCGGTGCGGAAGCGCTGGGGGCCCTGCTCGATCAGCTCGGCGGGGTAGCCCGGCCCGTGGTCCCGTACCACCACCACCGGGCCCTCGACGGTCACCTCGACCGGCGGCCGCCCGTGCCGGTGGGCGTTGGCCAGCAGGTTGGCCAGGATCCGGTCGAGGCGGCGCCGGTCGGTGAGCACCGCCAGATCCCGTATCACCCGCACGTCGGCGGGCAGCCGGGTCCCCGCGACGGCCCGCTGCACGGCCCGGCCCAGCTCCACCCGGGCGAGGTCGGCCCGCTCCACCCCGGAGTCCAGCCGGGAGATCTCCAGCAGGTCCTCGGTGAGCAGGTGCAGCGCCTTCAGCCGGTCGTTGATCATCTCCTTCGGGCGGCCCTCGGGGAGCAGCGCGGCCGCCGCCAGCGAGCCCGTCAGCGGGGTGCGCAGCTCGTGCGCGACATCGGCCGTGAACCGCTTCTCGCCCTCCAGCCGTTCCTGGAGCGAGGCCGCCATCGAGTCCAGCGCCTGGGCGACGTCCCGTACCTCGTCGTGGTAGCGGCGCGGACGCTCCGTCTGCGCCGGCCCGTCCGCGCCGGCGGGCAGGCCGACCCGGGCGTCGAGGTCGCCCGCGCTGATCCGGCGGGCCACGGCGGCCGTGGAGGCGAGCCGCCGGCTGATCCGGCCGGCCAGGAAGAGCCCGGCCAGGGCCACCAGCCCGGCCGCGAGCGCCGAGCACGCAAGGATCGCGGTGTCGAGGTCGCGCAGCCGGTCGCGGGTGTTCCCGTACGGGATCCAGACGGCCAGGGCCCGCCGGTCGGCGGGGGCGGCCGCCCACATCACCGGCTTGCCCTCGTGGCTGCCGGCCATGCTGCCGGTCCGGCCGCGCGCCACGAGCTCGCGCAGCGGGCGGGGCAGGCCGGGCGGGTCCAGCGCGGCGTTCACGTCGCCGTGGGCGGTGCCGTACTCGTAGTGGCCGAGGGCGTGTTCGAGGTCCCGGTCCGCGTCCTTGCGGACCTCCCCGACCACCTGCCGGGCGACCACGTCGTGCACGAGGATCCCGAGGACGGCCGCGACCAGGCAGCACACCGTCGTCGTGGTGAGGGCGATCTTCCACCGCAGGCTGCTCAGCGCGCGCATCGGGACCGGTTCGCGGGCAGCGGCACGTCGGTGAGGGCGTGGCACTCGTCGAGGGTGAGCTGCGACAGGCTCATGCTGCCCGCCTTGGGGTCCCAGACGTAGTCGGAGACCGAGATGTACTGCGGGTTCGAGGTCGGTTCGCGGACGGCCAGGTGCTCGGCGGCCACCTCGACCCCTTCCAGCACCGCGCGCCGGGACAGGATCCGGGCGACGCGCCCGTCGTCGCGCACGCCGTACACGCGCAGCTCGCTGAGCCGGCCGTCCACGTCCAGGGCGGTGATCAGCTCCTCCCGGCCGTCGCCCGTCAGGTCGTGCAGGACGCCGGGGCGCACCGGGCAGTCCGGTCCGCCGTCCCCGGCCCCGGTGCACAGGGCGAGCCGTCCCGCCGCGCGCGGGTCGACGAGGCGGCCCGTCCCGCCGTCCTCGGCGGTGGCGGCGGTGATGTCGGCCCGTACGACGGCCAGCGCGTCGACCCCGCGCATGGTCCGCGCCGCCACCTCGGGCAGTCCGGGCACCACGGCGGGCGCACCCGCCTGCTGGCCGGGGCCGGGCGGGGCGGGGCGGACGTCCGTCCACAGGGTCTTGGGGGCGTGCGCCGTGCCGAGGTCGCCGCTGTCGCGCAGCCCCTCCGCATCGGCGCAGCCCGCCGCGGCCGCCAGAACGGCGGCGAGGACCATCACGGCCGGCACCCGGTGCATGCTCCGATGCTCCCCCGGCGCCGCCGGCCCGGCCCGGCCCGTGCGCCGTTCGGGGGACTCGGGTGGCCGGGCGGCCGGGCGGGCCGACGGTCAGCGCTCGGGCTGGGCGATGGCGCGCGCGGCCGCGACCTCGTGGTGGAGCGGGGCGAGGACGGAGTCCTCCGAGCCCGGCGCCAGCGGCGGAATCCGGACCTCCTTGAGGGTCCGGCTGCTGCGCAGCCCGGCCGCCAGGCCGTGCAGTTCGGCGCTGAGGGCGGTCACCTCGGCCGCGCCGGGGGCGGTCGCGCCGTGGTTGACCCGGACGCGGGCGGCGGTCGTCGCGTCCACGATCCGCTCCAGGGCCACCACCAGCGGCCACCACGCGGCGGCCCGGGCCCCGGTGGGCGGCGGCTCGGTCAGCGCCCGCTGGAACTCGCTGCGCACGCCGGAGAGGTCCCGGTAGATGCGCCGCCGGGCCTGGAGCCGGATCTGGCGGGCCTCCCGCAGCGCCGCCTCGTCCGCGACGGGGGCGAAGGCGCGGTCCACGTAGCGGGCGGCGTCGTCCACGGTGTCGGCGAGCCGGTCCCCGATCCGGGCGTGCCAGCTCTCGGGCCACAGCAGGTAGCCGGCGACGAGGGCGATGGCGCAGCCGATGAGGCTGTCCAGCAGCCGGGGCCGGATGAGGTCGAAGCCCTGGTGGTTGAGCAGGTCCGACAGCAGCAGGATCACCGGGGTGATGGCCGCGGTCTGGAAGGCGTACCCCTTCGCGGAGAAGACCGGGATCAGCGCGGCCAGCAGCACCATGACGGGTACGTCCCACCAGCCGCGCGGCACCTCGGCCAGGACGGCGGCGGCGAGCACCAGCCCGGCGGCCGTCCCCAGGGCGCGCAGCACGGCCCGGGAGAACACCGAGCCGAAGTCGGGCTTCAGGACGAAGGTGACGGTCAGCGCGACCCAGTAGGACCGCTCCACCGCGATGAGGGAGACCAGCGACTGCGCGAGCCCGATGCACAGGGCGAGGCGCAGCCCGTAGCGCCAGGAGGCCGCCGAGAACGCCATGTCGCGCACCGCCCGGCGGGCCCGGACGCCCAGGGCGGCGGGCCGTCCGAGGCGGTCGTCGATGTTGTTCGGGTCCGGCTCGGCGAGGTGCACGGTGACCGCGGCGTGCCGCAGCGCGGAGTCGAGGGCGCGCCCGGACGGTCCCTCGGGCGCGGGCAGGTCCAGTTCGGGCGTCCCGGTGCGGCCGTCCTCGACGGCCCGGGCCAGGTCCCGTACGGCCGCCGGGACGGCGGGGGCCAGGGGCTTGCCGCGCAGGTGGACGGCGGGGGCGGCCTCGACCAGCGGGATCAGCGCGTTCAGCTGGGCGAGCATCCGCACCAGCGAGGAACTGCGGCCGTGCACCCGGGCGCGGCGGGCCAGGACGAGGTCGTAGGCCTGGTTCAGGGCCTGGGTGACCCGCTGGCGGCGCTCCTCGTACGCGGGCTGCGGCCCGGCCGCGGCCTCCAGGCTGTCGGCCAGCGCCCGGTAGGCCCCGGCGACGGCGGTCCGCTCGGGGCCGCGGCCGCGCAGCGGCCAGCCCAGCAGGGTCAGGGCGAGTACGAACAGGCCGCCGGCGGTGAGCAGCAGCGGGGCGGTCCACCAGGGCCGGGGCATCGGCAGTCCGGCGCCGACGACCGCGTTGAGCAGGAGCAGCAGCCCGGACACGGAGGCGACCGTGCCGATCGAGGAGATCATCCCGGAGACGAGGGCGATCAGGGTGAGGACGCCGACGGCGACCCAGCCGTGTCCGAAGACGAGCGTGCCGACGGCGACCCCGACGGCGCCGAAGAACTGCGGGACGGCGATGTTGAGGATCCGCATCCGGTAGGCGTCGGCGGTGTCGCCGATCACCCCGGACAGGGCGCCCATGGAGACGAGGGCGCCGTACTCGGGCTCGTCGAGGGCGAAGCCGACGGCGAGCGGGGCGGCGAGGGCGATCCCGGCCCGGGCGGCGGCCGCCCAGGGGACGGGGGCGTGGCTGGGCCGCAGTCCGGCGAGCAGCCAGCCGGGGGGTGCCGGCGGCTTCGGGCGCGGTGGCCCGGGCGGTATGTGTTCGGTGCGTCGTTCGGTGGTCATTCCGCTTCCGTGTCGCCGCTCGCGAATCGGTTCTTCTGGGGGGTTCTGCGGAGTATGGGTACTTCCGAGCTTATGGGGTGCGGCGCAGCCGCCCGGACAGCCATGCGGCCAGGGCGGCCAGCAGACCGACGGCGAGCACCACCCAGGTGGTGGTCCGCAGGAACGCGGTGAGCGCGTCGTACACCGCGCCGGCCGCGGCCCGGTCGACATCGGCGGGCAGGTCGTCGAGGGTCAGGCGGCGGCCCAGGACCACCGCGATCCACAGCAGTACGGCCCCCACGGCCAGTCCGAGGCCGGTGGCCAGCACCGCGCGGCGCCGCCGGACGGCCACGGCGACCGCCGAGACGGCGAGGACCAGGGTGAGCACCGGCAGCCAGACTCCGGCGATCTGGAGCATGTGGAACCCCTTCCGGAGGGCGCCGAGGTTGTCGTACTCCATGACCTTCACCGTCAGGTGGGTCTGCGGGATGCGGTCCGCGAGGGGCACCCCGTCGGCGACGAGTTCGCCCCTGACCTGGGCTGTCACCGGTGCGAGGTCGATGGTGACGGCGTCCCCGCGGCCGCTTTCGAGGGCGGCGAGGAAGGCCGTGTGCGCGGCCCTGTTGGCGGCGTCCCAGGCCGTCCGGTAGGCGGGGGTCCCGGCGAAGGAGTGCAGGGCCTCGCCGATCAGGGCGTCCACGCCGCCCTGGAAGGGGCCCGCGTCGATCTGGCCCGCCAGGGCGCGGGTGGCCTGGGTGACGACCACCCCCTGGACGGCCCGGTTCTCGGCGAGCGGGGACATGGCGGCGGTGTAGCGGTCGGCGTCCGCCAGCTCGTGGTCGGTCCAGTAGGCGACCGCGCTCACGGGCACGAGGAGGGCCACGAGCACGATCAGGGCCGCCGAGAGGTAGGTGCGCACGTCACCAGGGAAAGCCCCGCGGTGCGGACCGCGCCAGTGGCACTGCTGCGTCCGGGTGGCGCGTACCCCCGCCCGCGCCCGCGCCCGTGTCCCGGCCGGGCCCGGCGCCACCCGGACGGGTGATCCACTTGCCGCCCCGGGGCGGCGGGTGTGCCCTGGAGGCTGGAAGAGAGGAGCCCGCCATGGCACACGCGGCACCCACCGCCCCGCGGCGGCACCGCCCGATGACGTCGGCGGCGGACACGGACCACACGGCCAGGAACGCCCTGACCCGCGCCCTGCTCATGGGCCTCGTCTACGGGGTCTGGGCGGCCTTCATCAAGCGCCAGACGGGCCCCGTCGACGCGGGCAACGTCTTCTACGGAATCCTGTGCGGCGCCCTGTTCGCCGCCATCATGTTCGCCCTCAACCGGGTCGGCCGGAGCCTGCCCCGGGAGCTGCACGCCGCCGCGTACGGGGTGTTCCTCGGTGTGGCCGCGGGCTATCTGCACAGCCTCACCAACGAGTCGGTCCTGCGGGCTTCCGGCGTCGGACTCGCGGTCGGCGCGGGGTGCGGGATCATCGCGTTCTACCGCTACTACACGCGGGAACCCTGACCGTACGCACTTCGCGCGGCAACCCCGGCCGTCCTTCCGGCCGATCCAGGACCGGCCGGACGCCCGAGGCGCCGGGCGGCCGGGGGAGCGGAGAGTGGACGGTGGCACCGGTTCCCGTGCCCCGTGGTCGAACCTCACGTGACCACACCCGTTGCCGAGGGCGCGGGAACCGGTGCCGCCTCACATCTACGCGGCCGGGTCGGCCGGCCGCTGCTGGGGCGCGGGCGCGGGCTTGGGCCCGGTCTCGCGCTCGGCGGTGGCGGTGGCGGTGGCCGCGGTGGCCGTGGCGGTGGCTGCCGCCGGCTGCGGCGCGGACCGCTCCGCGGCCGGACGGACGGGCGGGGAGAACCGGGCGGCCTCGGCGCGGAGCATGGCGTTCAGCGCGGCGTACGGGTCGATGGGCATGGCGGAACCTCACGGTGGTTCGAGGAGTGTGGGGGGACGCGCTGCTGCTCGGCCCGCTCAGCAGCGCAGGACCACGCTCCGTACCACCCGCGGGGACGGGACCGGTCCGGCCCCGCCGCCCGCCGCGCCGACCGGACGCACCGGTTCGCACGCGTGTTTCACGTGAAACATGCCCGGCGGCAGCCGCCGGACGGCCGCCGTGCCCCGTGCGTCCGTGCGGACGGCCGCCCGGGAGTCACCGTCCCCGGCCCCGTCGGACTGCCCCTCGGTGGGCTCGGCCGGGGCGGAGGAGGCGGGGCGGGATTCGGCGGCCAGTGCGGAGGCCGTGCTCGCCGCCGGACCGGCGCCGAACAGGCACAGCAGTGCGACGCAGGCCACCGTCAGGGCCCGGGCCAGCACCGTCCGCGCGTACCGCGTACCGCTCATGACGCCTTCCATGCCCCGCCACGCCGGGCGGCTCCCCACCCGGCCCCCAGAAGCCCCCGACCGGGGGACGAAGTCACCCCCCACGGCTGACGCCGGACGGCCCGTCAGGAGCCGTCCGGGGCGCTCCGCAGGGGGCCGGTGAGCCGGGCCAGGACCACCGTCTCGCCGCTGACCAGCCGCAGCCGGGCCCGTCCGGGCCGCTCCGCCGAGGAGCCGACCCCGCCGGGCGATACCCGCTCGACGGTGAACACGGCCGTACGGTGGTCCGCGCGCGGGATCTCGATGGTGCGGCCCCGCCGCAGTCCGCCGAGCGGGAGCCCGTCCGCGGTGATCACGGCGGTGCCGGCGCACCCGGGGACGGGGGCCGCGGGGTCCCAGCGGGCCGCGCCCTCGACGCCCTGCGTGCCCGTCCCGCCCTGCGTGCCCTCCGCGCCCCGCGTGCCCTCCGCGCCCTGCGGAGCCCGCTCCAGCGGGAGGTCCACCCCCAGGCCGGGAATCCGCAGCCGCAGCGGCCGCGAGGCCCGCAGGGGCGGGGCGGACACCTTCCGGGGGGCGTGGCCCGGGCCGTGGGCCCCCGAATGTTCCAGCCCGTGCACCAGCCGCCGGTGCCCGGACAGCCCGAGCGCCCGGGAGGGCAGCGCGTCGGCCACCCCCGGGGCGGCGGGCTCGGCGCCCTCGCTGCCGTGCAACAGGGCGACCCCGGTGCAGAGCAGAGTGACCGTCAGTGCGGCGACGATCCACTGGGCACGGGCCATGACGTTCCTCCCGGTCCGGCTCGGGCGGCCGGCTCCTGTGAGCAGTGCACCCCTCCAGGGTGGCCCGCTGCGCACCGGGACGACGCGAGGTGACGGCGCGTCACCGGTGTGTCGCGCCCGTGCGCCGGAGTCTTCGCAGCTGGCGGGGGTGCGCCGGGCGTGCTCCCGCCCACTGCCGCGCGTACGCCCGATCGGGTGAGCCGCGTCCCGTGCCCCTGGGGACGACGGCCTACAGCGCGTGCGCCGGCCAGCCGAGCAGCCGGGCCCCGATCACCGCCGTCTGCAGGGTGTACCGCTGGACCGGGTCCCCGGGGTCGGTCCCGGTCAGCCGGTGGATCCGCTCCAGCCGGTAGGTCAGGGCCCGCACGCTCAGGTTCAGCCGCCGGGCCGCCTCCGCGGCCACGCACCCCGAACCGAAGTACGCGTCCAGGGTCTCCAGCAGCGGCTCGGCCCCGCCGCGCCCGGCCCGCAGCGGGCCGAGCACGCTCAGGACCAGGTCGGCCATCGCGGCCCGGTCCCGGGTCAGGACGGGGAAGACCAGCAGGTCGGCGGCGCGCAGCACGGGCCCCGGGAGGCCGAGCTGGTCCGCGATGCCGAGAGCGCCGAGGGCCTCCTCGTACGAGGTCACGACCCCGCCCGCGCCCGGATGCGGACGCCCCACCGCGACGGCCCCCCGGCCGCCGAACGCCGCGTACGCGTGCTGCGCGAAGCAGGAGAGCACCTCGTCGTCGGTGCCCGGTGCCACGCAGATGAGCCGGCCGTCCTTGGTGGCGAGCAGGACGGTGCGGTCCCCGAACCGTGCGGTGAGGGCGAGTTCGACCTGGCGGACGGCCGCGCCGGTGTCCTCGTAGCACTCGGGGCCGCGGGCGACGGCCACCGCGTGGGCGTGCGCCAGGTGCAGTCCGAAGCGGGCCGCGCGCTCGCTGAGGCGGCCGAGGTCGCTGCGTCCCAGCAGCAGGTCGTCGATGAACTCCCGGCGTGCGGCCTCCTCCTGGCGCACGGCCAGCCGCTGGGCGCGCTCGTACCCCTCGGCGAAGGCGTCGACGGCCGATTCCACCGCCGCCAGCACGTGGTGCGTGGCGGTCCGGCCGCCGAGCGCGGTCCGGGTGGCGGCCAGATGGGCGCCGACCAGTCCGCGCAGCCCGTACCCGGCTTCGGCGGCCTTCTCACCGAGCGCCCGCCGGGCGTCGAGCGCCTCGCGCCCCGGGCGGCGGCCGGTGGTGCGGACGTCGGCGAGGATCGTCGCGTACCCGGCCAGATACTCCTCGGGTATGTCCCGTCCTGACGTCACACCGGCTCCCCCGTCGAATTTCCGGCACCCATTGTCGCCGCAAGGGCTCGAACAGGACTGGTCCGGGCCCGTCATCGGGCCCGGACCAGGGGGGACGCGCGGGTCAGATCACCACGAAAGCGACCGCCGCCGCCCCCATGAGGGCGGCGGCGAGGTGGATCGCGGGGTGGCCGTAGTCCCCGAACAGCAGCTGGCGGGCCAGTCCGCCGACGGCGGCCAGGGCGGTGATGACGCCGATCTGCGCGAGCAGGGTGGCCGCCGTGAAGGGCGCCACGAGCAGGAGCAACGAGTTCAGCCAGAAGGGTGCGGCGCCGGTCCAGCCCCGCCATTCCCAGATCGCGGTCGGCATGTCCCGGCTCCCACCCTTCACACCCGCAACAGGCGTGTCGTGCTCAACTCATCGGCTGTACAGCCTCCTTGGGCGCGACGGCCGGGGCAATAGCGCGTTCGGCTAGAAAACCGAAGACGAGGCCGAAAGTCGTCCACAGGGCGGCCTGGATGGCCAGGGACGTGAGACGGAACTGCCAGATCAGCGCGGCCGGGAAGTCCGCCGGGACCTCGTTGATCCCGGGGAGCAGGGCGTAGGCGAGGCCGACCGCGGCGACGAAGGCGAGCGAGGCGACGACCGAGGCGTTCCAGTTGCCCAGCGCGGGGGCGAGCCGGCGGCCCAGGATCAGGGCGCCCGCCCCGAGGAGCAGGCTCAGGGCGATCATCAGCACGAAGAGGGTGGTGCGCCGGACCACGGTGTCGGGGTCGCCCACGGCGGGCGGGTTGGCCGGGTACTTGAGGAACGGCACCACGTTCAGGGTCAGGAACAGCCCGCCGGAGACCAGCACCGCGGTGGCCCGCGGGCCGAAGCGGCCCAGCCGGCCCAGGGCGTAGCAGAAGACGAGCGCGGCGATGCCGCCGAAGGCGACGCCGTAGAGCAGGGTGCCGGTGCCGAGGCCGGCCGTGGCCTGGAGGGCCCGGCTGACGGGTGCTTCCTCGGCGTGGTCGTGCAGGGCGGACCCGGCTTCCTCGATGGCGATGGCGGCGTCGACCTTGGACTCGCCGAGCAGGTACGCGACGAGGAAGGCGGCGACGCCGGCCAGCAGGCCGGCGAGCATGCCCCGGACGAGCAGGACACGGGGGGAGATGGGGTTCATGCTTCGGGTTCCCTTGCTGGGGCGGAGACGGGGAGCGGGAGCTCCGGGGGCCGCGCGGCCGCCTGGCCGCACGGACGCACGGGCGCGCGGAAGCCGCACGCGGACGGGGGCACGACGGAGCGCCGTACGGACGGGCCGTACGGGAGGGCGTCGTGGAGCCGCCGCGCGCGGGGGAGTTCCGGGCGGGTGCGGGGACCGGGCGGTCAGCCGGTCAGTGGCAGGGGAAACCGAGCAGGTGGCGGCCGTCGTGCATCCACTCGTGGATGCCGTCGCCCTGGAAGACCGCGGTGGCGCCCTGTTCGGCGCCGACGAGGTAGAGCAGGACGAGCATGAGGACGCCCACGAACAGCGCCCAGGGGGCCAGTTCCTTCAGGGACAGCGGGGCGACGGCGACGGGCGCCGACGTGGGAACGGCGGAGTGGGCCATGGCGAACCTCCAGGGGGAACACGCGTCCCGGTCAGTGGTGCTCTCGAAGAAGGTGGCGGGTCTGACTTCCCTGCCCACGTCGCCGCGGGAGGATTCACAGTGGCGCGACCGTGCCGGATTCTCACCGGTACTTCCGTCGTACCTTCTTCATGTCGTCCGAGACCGTACCGCGCGCATGGCCTGAACACCACGGCGTGTGTTCGCCGTCTCACGCCCTGGGCGCGCGCCACGGGCGGCCCTACGCTCGCTGCCATGGCCCCCACGACGACGCCCGGTTCCCGCCCGCTGCCCCCCGTACGGGTGCGCCTGACCACGCCCGCGCTCGACGAGGACGCCCGCCGGGGCCGCTTCGGGCGGGCGGACCCGGCTCCGGGCCATGTGGGCCTGGCCGCTCCGGCGACGGGCGACTGGGCGGGACGGACCCTGGAGGAGGTCGCCGCCGAGGATCCGCAGGGCGTCCGGAGCTGGCTGACCGATCCGCGGTACGCGCCGCCCGGCGGCGGCGAGTCGGTGGCCGCGCTGATCGCCCGGACCGGGGCGCACCTGGCGGCGCTGGCGCCGGGCCCGCACGACGCGCTGGTGGCGCAGGCCGTCGTACGGGCGGCGGTGGTGTGGGCCCTGGAGCTGCCCGCGGCGGCCTTCTGGCGGCTCGACGTACGGCCCGGGACCGTGACCGTCCTCAGCGGGCGCGCGGGCCGCTGGAACCTGCAGGTGGGCAGCCCCGTAGGGGACTGCCCACCGCGGTGAGGAGGGGTGCGGGCGTTACGCCACGATCCAGTCGGAGGTGGCGATCACCGGCTGCACGCCGTCGCGGTGGATGGTGCCCTCGATCAGGCCGTACATCCGGTCCGCCGCGAAGTACACCTCGTTGTCGTTCTTCAGCCCGAAGGGCTCCAGGTCGACGAGGAAGTGGTGCTTGTTGGGCAGGTTGAGGCGCACCTCGTTGACCCGGGGGCAGTTGTCCAGGACCCGCTCGGCCATCTGGTTCAGGGTCTGCTGGAGCGAGTACGAGTACGTCTCCGCGAAGGCGTCCAGCATGTGCTTGCGGACCTTCTTGTACGACCGGTCCCAGTCGTACTCCGCGTCCTCGGCGGCCAGCGCCGAGTGCGCCCAGCGGGCGGTGACCTTGGTGGCCAGGATGCGGTCGTACGCCTCCTGGAGGGTCGTGTACTTGTCCTTGATGTAGCCGTGGAACTCGGAGTTCGTCGAGTTCATCACCGTCAGGTCCTTCAGGCCCGAGATGACCTGGAGCCCGGTCGTCTCGCTGTAGGTGACCTGCGCGGTGCGCACTTCCTGGCCCTTGAGGACGAAGGAGTGCTGCTCCTTGCGCGTGGGGACCGGGATCCGCTCCCAGACGTACTCCTCGATGCGGATCTGCGCCTCGCGGATCGGCGCCTGCGAGGAGACGAAGTGCTTCGCGAGCAGGATGCCGAAGGCCTCGGGGGAGGCGATGCCGTGCTCCTTGGAGAAGGCGTACACGGTGTTCTTCGTGGTGTCGGTCGGCAGGCAGTTGGCGTTGTCACCGGTCAGGTGGACGTCGCGGAACTCGCCGCGGAGCGCGACCGAGACGTTGAGGTCGCGGATCTCGTGCCAGGAACCGTCGCTGCCCTTGCGGGTCACCTTCACGATGCGGTTCTCGGCCTTGCCGTACTGGTTCTGGGCCAGGACGTGCTTGCTCATGGTGTCTTCCTTCGGGTACTCGGGAACACGGAGTCCGGTCATCTGGATCCCGTACGCCCGGCGTCCAGCGTCCGCCCGAACTGAAGACGTGCCGCTCCCCGCCGTTCGGCCCGTGGGGCCGCCCCGGGACTGACGTGCATCCCGGTCCGTAGGTGCTGATTCGTACTGACTGGATTGCAGCATGTGTACGGCGGGTCAACACCGCACGAATCATCCGAACACCAGCCCCAACGACTTGGGCGACCCCACAACCGCGCAGGTCAGGCCATGTGCGCGTCCGTGACGGAGAGGGCTTCGTCGAGGATCGCCAGGCCCTTGGCCACGTCTCCGGCGGAGATGTTGCACGGCGGGGCGACGTGCATGCGGTTCCCGGCGAGGAGCGGCCACAGGCCGCCCTTCTTCAGGGCCGCGCCGAAGGCCGCCATCGGCGCGGCCTCGGCGCCGGAGGCGTTGTACGGCACGAGGGGCTCGCGCGTGTCCGCGTCCCGTACGAGTTCCAGGGCCCAGAACGTGCCCAGCCCCCGGACCTCGCCGACGGAGGGGTGCCGCTCGGCGATCTCGCGCAGACCGGGGCCCAGGAGTTCGGCGCCGGTGCGGGCGGAGCCGCCGACGATGTCCTCCTCCTCCATCACGTTGATCGTGGCGACGGCGGCGGCGCAGGCCAGCACGTGCCCCGAGTACGTCAGCCCGCCCGGGTAGGGGCGGCGGGCGAAGGTCTCCGCGATGGCGGCGGAGATGGCGACGCCCCCGAGCGGCACGTACCCGCTGGTGACGCCCTTGGCGAAGCAGATGAGGTCGGGGGTGACGTCCCAGTGCTCGGAGGCGAACCAGGTGCCGGTGCGGCCGAAGCCCACCATGACCTCGTCCAGGATGAAGACGATCCCGTACCGGTCGCAGAGCGCGCGGACGCCCGCCAGGTAGCCGGCCGGGGGCACGAGCACGCCCGGCGCGCCGCCGACGGTCTCCAGGATGATCGCGGCGACGGACTGCGGCCCCTCGAAGACGATCGTGTCCTCCAGGTGGCGCAGGGCCCGCTCGCACTCCTCGGCCTCGGTGGCGGCGTGGAAGGGCGAGCGGTAGAGGAACGGGCCCCAGAAGTGCACCACCCCGGCGGTCGCGGTGTCGTTGCCGAACCGGCGGGCGTCCCCGGTGAGGTTGATCGCGGTGGAGGTCGCCCCGTGGTACGAGCGGTACGCGGCCATCACCTTGGGCCGGCCCGTGTGCACCCGGGCCATCCGCACGGCGTTCTCGACGGCCTCGGCGCCCGCGTTCGTGAAGAAGATCTTGTCCAGGTCCCCGGGCGTGCGCTCGGCGATCAGGCGCGCGGCCTCGGAGCGCACGTCCACGGCGAAGCCGGGCGCGACGGTGCAGAGCCGGGCGGACTGCTCGGCGATGGCGGCCGCCACCTTGGGGTGCTGGTAGCCGATGTTCGTGTAGACGAGCGCGCTGGAGAAATCGAGGTAGCGGTTGCCCTCGTAGTCCCAGAAGTACGAGCCCTCGGCCCCGGCCACGGCCAGCGGGTCGATGAGCTCCTGCGCCGACCAGGAGTGGAAAACGTGCTTCCGGTCGGCGGCTTTCACTGCGGCGAGGGCGTCGGCTTCTGCGTTCATGTACCGAGGGTAGTTGTCCAGGATGTGGACACCGGGCTGCCTCCGGCGCGGCGTGGCCGGAGGGTGACTTGACGGACCGGACGGACCCCGCTCGACGGGCGCGCTGCCGCCGCCCTAGCGTCGTCCGCACCGGCCGCTCCTCGGGGGAGAGCGGCGGGCAGCAACCGGCGGGGCCCCCTTCACCGTCTTCCGCACCGCGCGGAGGGCCGCGAAGGGGGCCCCGCCGTGTTCCGCGGATCCGGCCACCGGACGATTGGATTTGTGCCTCCAGGTCGGGGGTAGGTGCGGCGCCGGGGGTAGGGGCGCCGGTGGAGACGGGAGAACTGTGGCCGAGCAGACGCGGAGGCTGGTCCTCGGCAGTGGTACGACGGGTGTCGTGACCCGCTGTCGGGACTTCACACGGCGTGCCCTCGCGGACTGGGCCTGGCCGGCCGGATCCGAGGCCGAGGAGGACGTCCTGTTGCTGGTCTCGGAGGTGGTCACCAACGCCTGCCTGCACGCGGGCGGACCGCGCGAGCTGGTGCTGCGGCACGGCCCCGGCTGGCTGCGGGCGGAGGTCACCGACGACGACCCCGAACCGCCGAGCCCCCGGCCGCCGGACCGGGCGCGGCCGGGCGGGCACGGGCTGATCCTGCTGCGCAGGCTCGCCCGCGACTGGGGCTGGGCGCCCGCGCCCCCCGGCAAGACGGTGTGGCTGGAGGTTCCGGCGCCGCCCCGCGAGGAGGCGGGACCGACGACGCCCTAGGCCGTCCGCGGCGGTGCGGCGGGCTTCAGGCGTGGGCGGTGCCCGCGCCGGATCCGCCGGCCGCCCCGGCCTCTTCCCCGTCCTCGGCGTCGGTGAGGAGGCTGCCCCGCAGGCGGGTCAGGGTGCGGTTGAGCAGCCGGGACACGTGCATCTGGGACAGCCCCATCCGCGCGCCGATCTCGGACTGGGTGAGCTCCTGGCCGAACCGCAGCGAGAGCAGCGTGCGCTCCCGCGCCGGCAGCCCCGCCAGCATCGGCTTGAGCGACTCCAGGCACTCGATCAGGTCGTACGCGGGTTCCTCCTCGCCCAGCGAGGCCCGCTCGGCCTGCGGGTCGCGCTCCGCGTCCTCCTGCGGCGGGGCGTCCAGCGAGCGCGCGGAGTAGGCGGAGGCGGCCTTGCGCCCCTCGGTGAACTCCTCGTCGGTGACCTTCAGCCTGCGCGCCATCTCGCTGTCCGTGGGCTCCCGGCCCAGGTCCTGTTCGAGGGCGTCGTGCGCCTTGGCGGTGTCGATCCGCAGCTCCTGGAGGCGGCGGGGCACCTTCACGGCCCAGCTGGTGTCACGGAAGAACCGCTTGATCTCGCCGCTGATGGTGGGCATCGCGAAGGTGGTGAATTCCACCCCGCGGTCCGGGTCGAACCGGTTGATGGCCTTGATCAGGCCGATCGTGCCGACCTGGACGATGTCCTCCATCGGCTCGCTGCGCCCGCGGAACCGGCGGGCGGCGAACTTCACCAGGCTGACGTTCAGCTCGACCAGGGTGTTGCGGACGTAGGAGTAGGCGGCCGTGCCCTCTTCGAGTTCCGTCAGCCGCCGGAACAGGGCCACCGAGAGCGCCCTGGCTTCGCCGGTCGCCACACCGGTGTGGTCGGTGCGGTCGGTGAGGGTGAGGGTGGGGTCGGTACGGTCCATCGTTCTGCGCTCCTCCGACAGGGCGCCCGTTCGGGGCCGTCGTCATGCGCGGTCGGCGTCACTTGTCCCGGTCGATATACCCGTTCCAAGTGGGATGTATCCGTACGAAACGCCCCGAACCCTCCTCGAATCCTCCCCGCAGCCGCCTCGCCGGTGGCCCAGGGCGGTGTTTCACGTGAAACCACGGAGCGTGACGACGGGGGGCGGAGGCTTCAGTCGCGCCCCGGTCCCGGTACGAAGGCCCCCGCGCGGGCCGCCGCCACCGCGGCCCTCGCCGCCCGCCCGGCGGACGCCTCGTCCAGGGGCTCCGCGGTGGTGAGCAAGCGGTAGTACAGCGGGGCGGACACGGCGCGGACCACCTCGGCGGCATCGGTCCCCTCCGGCAGCTCCCCCCGCTCCACGGCCTGCCGTACGCACGGCGCCCACTCGGCGACCCGGACCTCGTAGAAGCGGTGCAGGGCCTCCGCCGTACGGGCGTCCCCGGTGGCGGCGGCGATCACGGCCTTGAACAGGGCTCCCTGGCGGGGATCGGACAGGGTGCGGCGGACGAGCTCCGCGTTGGCGAGCAGGTCCTCCAGCAGCGAGCCCGTCCGCGCCCGGGGCAGCGACCGCTCGGCCATGTCCGTCAGCAGGTCCGCCACCAGGCCGGCCACCGTGCCCCAGCGCCGGTAGACGGTGGTCTTGCCGACGTCGGCGCGCCGGGCGACCTCCGCCAGGTCCAGCCCGTGGAAACCCTGCTCGGCGAGCGTGTCTCCGGCCGCCTCCAGCACCGCCGCGCGCACCCGCGCCGTCCGCCCGCCGGGGCGCACGCTCCCGGGCGTGGCCGCGTCCGCCCCGTCCGCCGAGGCCGCCGCCGCCGACCCGGCCCCGTCCGCCGCTGCTCCCGCGTCACCCGGCAACTTCATAACGGGTCTCCAGTTCCATTAATGGCGATCTCTTGTTAGGTTGGGTCCATCTTAACGGGTCTGCGGTTCCGTTACCGCTCGCTGAAGGGATTTCGCCATGGAGTACAGGCAGCTCGGAACGTCCGGTCTGAAGGTCCCCGCCCTGAGCTTCGGCGCCGGGACGTTCGGCGGTCAGGGGCCCCTCTTCGGCGCGTGGGGCACCACGGACGCACAGGAGGCGCGCCGCCTCGTGGACATCTGCCTCGACGCCGGCATCACCATGTTCGACACCGCCGACGTCTACTCGGCCGGCGCCTCGGAGGAGGTGCTGGGCCAGGCCGTGAAGGGCCGCCGGGACCGGGTGCTGCTCTCCACCAAGGCCGGGCTCCCCACGGGCGAGGGCCCCACGGACGCGGGCACCTCCCGCTCCCGCCTGATCCGCGCCACCGAGGACGCCCTGCGCCGGCTGGACACCGACCACATCGACCTCTTCCAGCTGCACGCCTTCGACGCGGCCACCCCCGTCGAGGAGGTGCTCTCCACCCTCGACGGACTCGTGCGCTCCGGGAAGATCCGCTACGTCGGCGTCTCCAACTTCGCGGGCTGGCAGCTGATGAAGTCCCTCGCCGCCGCCGACCGGCAGGGATTCCCCCGCTACGTCGCCCACCAGGTCTACTACTCCCTCGTCGGCCGCGACTACGAGTGGGAGCTGATGCCGCTGGGCCACGACCAGGGCGTCGGGGCGATGGTCTGGAGCCCGCTCGGCTGGGGCCGCCTGACCGGCAAGGTGCGCCGCGGCCGGCCGCTGCCGCCGGACAGCCGCCTGCACGCCACCGCCGCGTACGGCCCGCCGGTCGAGGACGGCCACCTCTACGACGTGGTCGACGCCCTCGACGACATCGCGCGGGAGACCGGCCGGACGATCCCGCAGGTGGCCATCAACTGGCTGCTGCGCCGCCCCACCGTCTCCTCGGTCATCGTCGGCGCCCGCAACGAGGAGCAGCTCCGCCAGAACATCGGCGCCGTCGGCTGGGAGCTGAGCCCGGAGCAGGTGGCCCGGCTGGACGCCGCGAGCCACCGCCCGGCCCCGTACCCGTACTTCCCCTACGAGCGCCAGGAGGGCTTCGCCCGGCTCAACCCGCCGCTGCTGCCGGCCCCGGCGCCGGCCGCCTGACGGCGGCGCCGCCCCGGCGCCGCTCGGGCGCCGGGTGGCTCCGAACGGTGAGGGTGCGGATGCAGAAGGTGATGCGTATGCATATTTTGGCCTTGTGGTCAAAGATCCCCGATCACGCGTTCTGCCCCCTTTGAGGAAGGCCTCACCCATGAAGCGTTTCCCCGTGATCGGCGTGCTCTGCGTCAGCGCGGCGTTCGGTCTCGCGGCCTGTTCCGACGACAGCAGCAGCTCGCCTTCCGAGGAGGCCACCCAGGCCGCCGCCGACCTCTGCACCGACCTGAACGCCCTCAAGGCCGACAACGCGAAACTGAAGACCCTCGACCCGGCCGTGGCGACGAAGGACCAGGTCAAGGACGCCTACGACGCGGTCCAGAAGGACTGGGAGAACGTCCAGAACAACCTCACCAAGCTGAAGGAAGACCAGCGCAACGCGGTCAAGGCGGCCGCCGACGGCCTGAAGAACGCCTACCAGGGCCTGCCCGGCGACACCACCGGCAAGGACGCGCTCACCAAGCTCCAGCCGCAGATCCAGACGCTCGACCAGGCCACCACGGCGGCCTCGACCGGCCTCAAGTGCTGACGGGCTGACCCCCGGCCGCCCGGAGGGCGCCGCCGCCCTCCGGACGGGCCTTCAGCAGTTCCGTGACGACGAAGGAGACCACCGCCGCCAGGATCACCACCGGCATCATGGCGGCGCTGCCCAGCAGCAGCACCACCAGCACCACACTGCTGACCGGCAGCCGCAGCGTGGCCGCCGCCGCGGCCGCCATCCCCGCGGCCATGGCGGGTACGACGCCCAGCCCGGGCAGCGGCGCCAGCAGCACCCCCGCCGCAGCGCCGAGGAACAGCGCCGGGAACACCGGGCCGCCCCGCAGGGAGCCCAGGCAGAGCGTGTAGGCGGCGCCCTTGAGCAGCAGCACGGCGATCAGCGCGCCGACGCCCCAGGCGTGCGGGTCGACGGCCAGCGCGGCGAGGGTGCCCTGGCCCGAGGAGGCCACGTCCGCCGGGGACCGGCCGGTGGCCAGGGCGTAGAGCGCGGCGCAGGCGGCCGCGCCCAGCGCGCACAGCACCGTACGCGCGACGGTCCGCGAGGAGACGTACGAGGCCACCCGGCGGGCACCGGCCGCCACCGGGCGCAGGGCGGCGGCCAGGGCCGCGCCGATGACCACCGCCCAGCACACGTCGGCCGCGTCCAGCCGGGGGAACGGGGCGAACAGCTCCAGGGACAGGTCGCCCGTCGCCAGCCCCGTCCAGCGCCCGAGCCCGGTGAACACCACGGCCCCGACCCCGCTGGAGAGCAGCGCGGGCAGCATCACCGCGAACAGCCGCGTCCCGCCGACGCCCGCCACCTCGATCAGCAGCACCGCGGCCACCAGCGGGTTCCCGAAGATCGCCGAGACGGCCGCCGCCGCTCCGGCCGCGCCCAGCAGGACCGTGCTCTGCGGGGTGTCCGGCGCCCGGACGAGCGCCCGCAGCGCCAGCGCGAGGCCGCCGCCCAGCGCGATCAGCGGTGCCTCGGGGCCCAGGACGGCGCCCAGCGGCAGGCCCGCCGCCGCGAGCAGCACCCCGGGCAGCGTCGCCGCGGAGGCGCCGCCCGTGTGCAGTCCGGACGCCGGGACGTGCCCGCCAGCCCCCGGCAGCCGGACCGCGACCAGGCCGACGGCCAGACCGGCGGCCGCGAGCAGCGGGAACGGCCACCACCAGGGCGGGACGCCGAGCCCCAGCGCGTCCGGGACGTCGGCCCACAGCAGGTGCTCCAGCTCGTGCAGCACGACCAGGAACCAGAACGCCACGAGGGAGACCGGGATGCCGATCAGGGCGGACAGGACGAGGGCCCTCAGGTAGCCGGGGCTCCGCAGCACGTCCGCCAGGACCTCTGCCTCCTCGGGGCCGGCCGGGCCGGAGTGCCGGGGTGTGCGCGTCACGGGGCGTCTCCCTTCGCCGCCGGCGCGGCCGGCCAGATCAGCGGGTACCGCTGGGTGCCCGTGCGCTCCACCCAGCGCAGCCGCTCCCGTACGACCTCCCGGCGGTCCTCGGGGCACCGCTCCAGCAGG
Organism: Streptomyces sp. NPDC048507; assembly: GCF_043199995.1. NCBI lineage: Bacteria > Bacillati > Actinomycetota > Actinomycetes > Kitasatosporales > Streptomycetaceae > Streptomyces > Streptomyces sp. NPDC048507. The sequence continues at coordinate 368,193 of NZ_JBICWZ010000004.1, forward strand.
GCGCCCAGCAGGCCGCGCAGCCGTCCCAGGGCCATGGGGGAGCCCGCGGCGGCGAAGGCGAGCTCGTCGACGGCCGTGCGGACGTACCGCTCCCAGTCGGGCACCGGGACCGTCACCCGCAGCCGCCCCGACCCGTCGTGGAACCGGCCGATGGCCAGGTCCCGGTCGGCGAGGCGGCCCAGCAGGTCCTGGGTGCGGTCCATGCTGTCCACCGCCGTCGCGGGATCGTTGACGGCCGGGGACAGGGCCCGCAGCGCGATGTCGGAGAGCAGTCTGAAGGGCAGTTCGGGGTCCTGCTCGAAGGTCCGCTCGATGCCGGTCACCAGCGCCGCGCAGACCTGTGCGGCGGCCGGACCGGTGCCCGCTGCCGGACCGGCGCCCGTCAGCTCGGCGAGGACCGCGTCCCGGGCCAGGGGCCGTCCGGGTGCGGTGCGCAGCAGGATCGCGCAGTCGTGCCGCTCGGCCAGGGCGACCAGCGCGGCCACGTCGACCTGCTGCAGCACGGCCGCCGGGCCGGTCCACCGGACGGCGGCGGCCGGAGCGGCGCCGCCCGGGGCCGGCGCCGCCGGGGGCGGGGCTGCGGCGGCGCGGTCCGGGTCGTACGGGTCCGCGTACAGGGCGTCGAACAGCCGGTGTCCGCGCCGGGCGACGGCGGTCAGCGAGTGCGCGAGCTGGATCGAGTCGAACGCCCGCATCTGGAGCGTCCGCATCATTGCGAGGGCGACCAGCGTGGACACCATCGCGACGGCCGGAACCAGCGCCGACACGCTGCTGCGGGCGCCGATCGACAGCCCCGAGGAGACGCAGAAGACGAAGACGCCGACGGTGAGGGCGAAGGTCCGCCAGACGACCGGCTCGTCGCGGAACAGGCCGAGCCGCGGGGTGAAGGCGCTCGCCGAGAACTGCACGACGAGGAACAGCATCGAGTAGATGATGCTGACGAGGCTGATGACGCCGAACCCGAGGGTGAACAGCAGCGTCGCCACCCGCCCGGCGTCGATCTGCGGCCCGGCCCGGAGCACCGGGACCAGCAGCCCCAGCACCAGTCCGAGGGCCGCGCACACCAGCTGGGAGAGGTCCCGGCGCATCGCGCGCCGGGGGCGCCGGAACACCGTGCCGGGGGCGCGCCGTTCGGCCGAGCCGGTCATCCAGCCTCCTCCATGTCCCGACGTCGGGGTCGGGCCCGGTGTGGATGCAATCACGGGAACGCCAGGACTTTGCGATGAAATGCCGGATATGAGGCATTCCTCTGCCGTTCTCGTGCAAGGTGGTCGCAGGGTGGTGGCCGGAGGTTCGTAGCCGCAGGGTGGTGGCCGGTGGCAGCACCCGCCGGGTCCCGTGACCCGGAAGCGTGAGGAGCTCCGCCGTGCCTGAACCGGAAGCCGGGCCCCGGCTGTTCGCCGTCCCCGGCTGGATGCGCAAGCACACTCCGCTGCTGACCCGGCTGATCGAGCAGCTCGCGGCCGTCCGCGTGCTCGACTGCGCGACGCGGCTGGCCGCCCAGGCCTTCCTCGGCGCGGTGCCCGCCCTCTTCGTCATCGGCGCCCTGGCCCCCGACTGGCTCCAGGACCAGCTCGTCTCGTCCGTCCGGACCACCCTGGGGCTCCAGGACGCCTCGCTGGACCAGGTGCGGGCGGTCTACTCCGCCGACGACACGGCGGTGGTGGCCGGTACCAGCACCGTGGGCATCGTGGTGACCCTGCTGTCCGCGACCGCGTGCAGCCGCGCGCTCCAGCGGACCTGCGAGCGGGCCTGGCACCTGCCCAAGGCCAAGGCGCGGCTGGCCGCCTGGCGGTGGCTGGTCTGGCTGGTCATCGTCCTGGCCGCGCTGCTGTTCCAGGGGCCGGTGCAGGACGCCTTCGGCGCCGGCCGGGCCCTCGGCTTCGCCCTCGCCCTGGTCAGCGGCACGCTGCTGTGGTGGTGGACCCAGTACCTGCTGCTCGGCAGCCGGATCCCGTGGCTGCCGCTGCTGCCCGGCGCGGTGCTCGCGGGCATCGGCGAGCAGCTGCTGTCCGTGTGGTCGCGGATCTACATGCCGGGCGCGGTGGAGCGCAGCCTGCGGGAATTCGGCGGCCTGGGGTCGGTCTTCGTCCTGCTGTCCTGGCTGATCGCGTTCTTCGTGGTCATCACGCTCTCCATCGCCGTCGGCTACGTGGTGGCGCGCGAGCCGCCGTTCGCGCGCCGGCTCGCCACCCCGCCCCCGCCCCCGCCCCCGGCGGCCGGCCCGGACCCGGCCGGGTGAGAGCGCCGCACCCTCACCCGTCCCCGGGACCCGCCGGGCCTTTGGCCGCCCCGGCCGCCCCGGCCGCCCCGGCCGCGCGGCCCCCGGCCGCCAGCAGCGCGAGGACGGCGAGGACCGCCAGCAGGACGAGGACCAGCAGCAGCACCGTCAGCACCGTCGGGTGGTTCCACAGCGCGAAGACCAGCGCGAGCACGAGCAGGACGCCCACGGTCAGCGCCCGCCGCCGCGCCAGCACCCAGCTCCCGGCGCTCCCGGTGCGCACCCCGTGCGCGGCCCCCCAGCGCACGGTGGAGTCGGCCGCGCGCTCCGACCGGCCGCGCAGGGCCGTCGGCAGCCGCCCGGCCCCGGACAGGTAGGCGCCGAGCGCCACGACGACCCCGAGGACCATCGCCGTCCGCAGGCTGACCCGCAGGAACCGCACCAGCGTGTCGAAGATCGCGGCGGCCGCCGCCGGGGACTGGACCTGCTCGGGCAGGTGGTCGAGGTAGGAGCGGCGTACGAAGACCAGGGCGACGGCGACGAGCAGGCACGCGGCGGCCGCGCACAGGGCCGTCACCACCAGGGCCCGGCGGCGCCGCCGGGCGAGCAGCACCCCGGCGGTGGCGAGCAGCACCGTCAGCACGGGCAGCCAGTTGCCGGCGAGGTCGAGGAGGCGTACCGCGCCCCTGATCTCCTTCAGCCGGTCCGACTGGAAGAGCACCATCTGTTCGTCGACGTCGGGGATCTTCTCGGCCGGGGAGAGCCCGGCCTTCACGAGGTCCTGCTTGACCGTCTCGACGGCGGCGCCGACATCGAGGGTGACGGTGCCGCCGTCGACGCCGACCGGGCCGCGGCCCTTGCCGGTGAGCGCGCGCACCACGGAGCGGTGGGCGGTGCGGTTGGCCTGCGTCCAGACCCGCTCGAAGGCGCGGCTGGACACGAAGCGGCCCGCCACCTTGGAGACGGCCTGGTCGGCGGCCGAGTCCAGCTGGGGACCGAGCGATTTGACCGCCGCGCCGACGCGCGGCGGCAGGCCCTGGGACTCCAGCCACTTCGCCAGGTCCGCGGTGACCGCCGCGCCGTCGATGTGGGCCCCGGCCGCTTCGGTGATGCGGTGCACGGCGGCGGCCTCGACCGCCGGGTCCGAGGCGAGGGGGGCGACCGTGGACACGTAACGGTCGTTGTCGAGCACGATGTCGTGCACCCAGACGGTGAGCAGGGAGACCGGTACGAAGAGGCACGCGAGCACGATCAGTACGGCGGACGCGGTGCTCGCGGCGATCCGCCCGGCACCGCGCCGGTGCCCGGTCTCCGCCGCCGGGGCCGGCCCGGGGGGTTCCGGCGGCCCGGACGGCGGCCCGGACGGCGGCCCGGGGGGCTCGGACGGCAGACTCATGGCCCTCCCGGGGACGGGGGAGGCGCGGCGCCTCACCCGTCCATTGGTAGGGCCCCCGGGGCGCGGGCGCACCCGGGCTTGGGCCCACCGGGTGGCGGCGGCCTCAGCCGGAGGCGCCCCGGCCCTCCGCGCCCCCGGACGTCCCCGGGCCCCCGGCCGCGGCGGCCCGGCGGAACTCCGCGTTGATCCGCTGGGCCTCCTCCAACTGGTCCTCCAGGATGACGATGCGGCAGGCCGCCTCGACGGGAGTCCCCTGGTCGACGAGCTCCCGCGCGCGGGCCGCGATCCGCAGCTGGTAGCGGGAGTACCGGCGGTGTCCGCCCTCGGAACGCAGCGGGGTGATCAGACGGGCCTCCCCGATGGCCCGGAGGAAGCCGGGAGTGGTGCCGAGCAGCTCAGCGGCCCGGCCCATCGTGTAGGCGGGGTAGTCATCGTCGTCGAGCCGGCCGCCGAGCGAGTCGTCACCTGTCATCTGCACCTCATCGTCTGAACGCGTCGCGGGACCGGGGCACCGCACGGCACCCGGCCCGGAGGAAATACAACACCATCCGCCCGGACGGTGCGGTGCATAGAATCCGCTTCCATGTCGAAGCCTGACGAGCTGCTCGTGGACATCGCCACCCTGGTGGAGTCCGCGCAGAGCAATCAGATGTCCCTGACCGTCGTCACCGGGGGTGCCGTCATCACCGGCCGGCTGGCCCCCGAAGCCGTCTGGAGGCAGCGGGTGGCGGAGGTCCTGACGGACTCGGCCCGCCTGGGCGAGTTCTCCGGAGCCTTCACCGGACCGGCCGCCGATCCGGCGGACCTGCCCGGCCCGGCCGCCCCACCGGCCGAGGACGGCCCACCCACCCACCTCCACTTCCACGTCGCCCGCATCATCCAGGGCACCGTGGGCATCCCGGAGACCGGCGGCATGTACCGCGTCTCCATCGAGGACGTCAGCGCCTGGACCGTGGGCGACTTCAGCTACTCCGACCACTGACCGCCCCCGCGCACACGCCGAAGGGCCCCACCGGTACCGCCCGGTGGGGCCCTTCGGCATGTGTGTGCGCCGCTCCTACGCCGCCGCGCCCGCCGCGGGCCGCCGTACGGGCGCCCGGCGGTCCCGGGAACCACGGGTCCCCCGTACGCCGCGCGCGGAGCGCTCCGAGGGCGGCGCGGTCACCGTCACGGGGACGCCGGACGGGGTGCGGGCCCCGGTGATCCGGCGCAGCTCCTCCTCGCCGGACCGGACCTGCGTGGTCTGCGGGACGATCCCGGCGGCGGCCATGAGGCGGGCCATGTCGCGGCGCTGGCGCGGGGTCACGAGGGTGACGACGCTGCCGGACTCGCCGGCGCGGGCGGTGCGGCCGCCGCGGTGCAGGTAGTCCTTGGGGTCGGTCGGCGGATCGACGTTGACGACGAGGTCGAGGTGGTCGACGTGGATGCCGCGGGCGGCGACGTTGGTGGCGACGAGCACCGTGACGTGTCCGGTCTTGAACTGGGTGAGCGTGCGGGTGCGCTGCGGCTGGGACTTGCCGCCGTGCAGCGCTGCGGCCCGCACACCGCTGTCGAGCAGGTCCTGGGTCAGCCGGTCGACGGCGTGCTTGGTGTCCAGGAACATGATCACCCGGCCCTCGCGGGCGGCGATCTCGGTGGTGGCCGCCTGCTTGTCGTGGCCCTGCACGTGCAGGACGTGGTGCTCCATGGTGGTCACCGCGCCGGCCGACGGGTCGACGGAGTGCACGACCGGGTCGTTCAGGTAGCGGCGTACGAGGAGGTCGACGTTGCGGTCGAGGGTGGCGGAGAACAGCATCCGCTGGCCGTCGGGGCGCACCTGGTCGAGCAGGGCGGTGACCTGGGGCATGAAGCCCATGTCGGCCATCTGGTCGGCTTCGTCGAGGACGGTGACGGCCACCTGGTCCAGCCGGCAGTCGCCGCGGTCGATGAGGTCCTTCAGCCGGCCCGGCGTCGCGACGAGCACCTCCCGGCCGCCCCGGAGCGCGGCGGCCTGACGGGCGAGGGGCATGCCGCCGACGACGGTCGCCAGCCGCAGCCGCACGGACCTGGCGTAGGGGGTGAGGGCCTCGGTGACCTGCTGGGCGAGCTCGCGGGTCGGTACGAGGACCAGCGCGAGCGGCTGCTTCGGTTCGGCGCGCAGCCCGGCGGTGCGGGCCAGCATCGCCAGTCCGAAGGCGAGCGTCTTGCCGGAGCCGGTCCGGCCACGGCCGAGCACGTCCCGGCCCGCGAGCGCGTTGGGCAGCGTCGCCGCCTGGATCGGGAAGGGCGCGCTCACGCCCGCTGCCTCCAGGGCGGTCAGGAGCGGCGAGGGCATGGCGAGGTCGCCGAAGGCCTCGACCGCGGGCAGGGCGGGAGTCAGCGTCCGGGGCGGCGCGAACTCGCGGCTGCGGCCGCGCGGGCCGTACCCGCGCGAAGGGACGGGAGAGCCGGAAGAGCCGGAAGCGCGGGATGAGCCGTACGGGCGATTCAAAATACGGAATCCTTCCTCGATGTGCCGGCGCATATCAAGGGATTCCCCCGGCCTCGTGCGGTGCGGCGGAGAATCGCGAGAACGGGCCGAATGTACGAAGAAGCCGGGGCCCGCACCCCGAAGGGTGCGGGCCCCGGCTCACTTCTGCGTCAACGTCAGGCGGGAACGATGTTCTCGGCCGTCGGGCCCTTCTGGCCCTGCGCGATGTCGAAGTTCACCTTCTGGCCTTCCTGGAGCTCACGGAAGCCCTGGGCGGCGATGTTCGAGTAGTGGGCGAACACGTCAGCGCCGCCACCGTCCTGCTCGATGAAGCCGAAACCCTTTTCGGCGTTGAACCACTTCACGGTACCTGATGCCATGTCATATCTCCTTCGGGGATGTGCGGACCCCGTCCGGAAAAGACCGGCAAATGCGAGAACATCTCGGGAACCACAACTACAACTGAAATCGACAGTAGCACGCGGAACACCGGCCCGTACGCCGGAAAGCCCGCCCATTTCGAGGCCCCAAAAACCCTCACCCGGCCCTCTTTCTAATCCTCATTCCGCGGCGACAGATATTCACGTTCAGGGGAGGGAGAGGCCGGCGTACACCTGCCCGAGGACGGTGGGCAGCAGGGCGTTCGCCGTGGTCCGGCCGTCGGGCGACAGGGTCAGGTTCGTCCAGATCACGAGGGTGACGTCGTTCTCCGGGTCATGGCCGATGAAGGAGTTGAAGCCGGGCAGTTCACCGCCGTGGTAGTACATCGCGGCGCCCGGCCCGAACCGCTGGTGGGCGATCCCGTACCCGTACCTCTGCCCGTCCGGCGCGGCCGGGTCCTCGGCCTCGGGGCTCGCGGTCCACTGCCGCTGGACCGCGGGGCCCAGCACCTCGCCCCTGACCAGGGCCCGGATCCAGACGGCCAGGTCGTCGGCGGTGGAGACGACCCCTCCGGCGGCGCGGGCGTAGGAGGGGTTCTGGTGGGTGTAGTCCACCGGGCGCAGGCTCCCCGAGGCGGCCCCCTCACGGACGGCGGCCGGATAGGGCACGTCGGTCAGCGCGTAGGCCGTCCCGCCGTACATGTACCCGTGCGCGTAGGGGCCGGGCAGCGAGGTGTCCGTGGCGCCGGGCAGCGAGGTGCCCGTCAGCCCGAGCGGCACGAACAGCCGGTCCCGCAGCTGCCGCTCCAGCGGCTGCCCGCCCGCCTTCTCGGCGACCAGACCGAGCAGCGCGTAATTGGTGTTGTCGTACGCGTACGAGCTGCCGGGCGGGGACTGCGGCGGCCGCCGGAAGGCGATGTCGAGCATCTCGCGCGGGGTGAAGGCCCGCGCCGGGTCGGCGTCCAGGGCCGCCGCGAGCTCGGGCGCGTCCGTGTAGTTGTAGAGCCCGCTGCGCATCTTCAGCAGTTCGCCGAGGGTGATGTGCCCGCCGTTCGGGACCCCCGGGACGTACCGGGACACCGGGTCGTCCAGCCGCAGGCGGCCGTCCTGGGCCAGCAGCAGGATCAGGGCCGCGGTCATGGTCTTGGTGTTGGAGGCGATGCGGACGTGGTCCCCGGCGGTGGGCGGCCGGTCCGTACCCAGCTCGGCGGTGCCCACGGCCACGCGGTGGGTCCCCTGCGGGGTCCGCACCAGCACCACGGCGCCGGGCACCCCCAGCTCCCCGGCCTTCCGCTCGACGGCGGCCCGCAGCGCCCCGGCGTCGATGGGCCTCAGTGCCCCGGGGGCGGCGGTGGCCACCGTCGCGCCGGGGAGGTCGGTGACCCCGCCCGCCCCGGCGGGTACCGCGCACCCCAGCGCCAGCACCGCGGCGCACGGCACCACCAGTCCCACCCGTCGTGCGTTCCTCATGCGACACCACACCCTCGCATTCGGCGCCGGAAGCGGCTCAGGGTCCCCAATCTACCGCTTTGCCCTACTTCGCCGCCGGGTCGCGGGAGAGGCCTCCCTCCGCGGCCCGCGCGCCGGCGGTCGCCACGAGACGGCGTCGCCTGCCCGGCAGCAGCAGGGTCGGGTGGGAGACGCTCCACGCGGCGCCCGAGCAGACGAGCTCCTTGAGGCGCGCGCCGGCCCGGCCGGTGATGACGGTGGACGTGGGCCGGTCGTCGTGCGTCACCTTCTGGATCAGGCCGTCGCGGCGGCCGAGGCTGATGCACTGGGCGCTGTAGCCGATCGTGCCCGCGGGGACCGCGCGGCCGGTCAGGCGGGCGGCGAGGGCGTCCGCCGCCCGCCACGCCATCGGGGTCGCCGTCGCACAGGACATCCGCAGCGGCTCGCCGCCCGGTCCCTGGGCGAGCGCGGCGTCGCCGACGGCGTACACGTCGGGGTGGGAGACGGAGCGCATGGTGGCGTCCACGACGATCCGCCCCGTGTCCGACACCTCCAGGGTGGTGGCGGCCGCGATCGGGTGCACGCCGAAGCCCGCCGTCCACACCGTCACCTCGGCCGGGATCTCCCCGCCCGTGGCGGTGATGACCCCGTCCGCTCCGACGCGCGTCACTTCCGCCCCCTCGTGGACCGTGACGCCGAGCCGGGCGAAGGCTCCGCGCAGGTGGCGCCGGGCCTTCTCGCCGAGCCGCTCGCCGACCGGGCCGCGGGCGGCGATGGCCACCCTCAGGTCCGGGCGGGCCCCGGCGATCTCGGTGACCGCCTCGATGCCGGTCAGGCCGCCGCCCACGACCAGTACGGCCGCGCCCGGCGCCAGCCCGGCCAGGCGGGCGCGCAGCCGCAGCGCGTCCTGCTTCCCGGCGACGCGGTGGGCGTGCTCGGCGGCACCGGGGACGCCGTGGTCGGCGCCGGTGCTGCCCAGGGCGTACACGAGGGTGTCGTAGCGCAGGGTCTCGGAGCCCTGCCCGCCGGTCAGGGCGACGGTCCGCCGGTCCGCGTCGACCGCGGTGACCCGGGCCCGGCGCAGCCGCACGCCGGTCCCGGCGTAGATCTCGCGCAGCGGTCGCGGCGGCAGGTCCTGGCCGCTCGCGAGCTGGTGCAGGCGGACCCGTTCGACGAACTCGGCGTCGTCGTTGACCACGGTGATCTCGACGTCGTCGCGGTGCAGTCGCCTGGCGAGACGGCCGGCGGCGATGGCCCCGGCGTATCCGGCCCCGAGGACGACGATGCGGTGCTTCATGGCTGGCTCGCTCTCTCTCCGGTTGGACTCACCTCCTGAACCGGACGGCCGGGCGATCCCTGACAGGATGCGGCTGTGACGTGGGTCACCACAGCTGGGCGAGGGGCCGGTGGGGGCCGGCGGCCGCCCACTGGCGGGTGATGCGCTCCAGCTTGTCGGGGTTGACCTGGATCTGGACCGCGCCGACCCCCTCGGCGGTCGGCGCGAGGCTGATGACGCCGAGGATCCGCCCGCCCGCCGAGATCAGCGCGGCGGGAGCGCCGTTGACGACGGCGGCGTGGAGCGCGGCGCTGCCGCCGACCTGGGCCCGCTTGGCCTCGCCCGGACGGAACAGGCCGCGCAGGTAGCGCGCGATGGGGAGCGCGCCGACGACCGGCGTCCGGCGCGCGCGGACCGTGTCCCCGCCGTCGGCCACGCCGACCGCGTCGTCGGTGAGCAGCCGGACCAGGGGCTCGGTGTCGCCGCTGAGGGCCGCCGCGAGGAACTCCTCGACGGCCCTGCGGGCGGCGGCCGCGTCGACCTCCGTACGGGCCCGGCCGGTGGCGAGGTGCGCTCTGGCCCGCCGGTGGATCTGCTGGCAGTTGCCCTCGGTGAGGTCCAGGATCTCCGCGATCTCGCGGTGGGCGTACCCGAAGGCCTCGCGCAGCACGTACACCGCGCGCTCGTTGGGCGACAGCCGCTCCATGAGGGTGAGCATCGCGAGGGACACCGACTCGCGCTGCTCGGCGGTGTCCGCCGGGCCGAGCATCCGGTCCCCGGCCAGCAGCGGCTCCGGGAGCCACTGGCCCACGTACGTCTCCCGCCGGACCCGCGCCGAGGCGAGCTGGTTGAGGCAGAGGTTGGTGAGCACCTTCGTCAGCCACGCCTCGGGCGTCTCGATCCGCTCCCGGTCGGTCGCGTGCCAGCGCAGGTACGCGTCCTGCACCGCGTCCTCGGCGTCACCGGCCGAGCCCAGCATCCGGTAGGCGATGGCCTCCAGGCGGCCCCGGAAACGCTCGAACGGATCGGCCTCGTACGGGGGGAGCGGCATCACGCCATGATCGGCCACGAGTGCGAACGCCGTCCACCCTCCGCCGCGCCGCCGGCCCCCTCGCACCGGGGCGAGGGGGCCGGGCGGTGGGCCGGGCGGACGGTCAGAGCGCCGCCGGGACGCCGAGCATCGCGATGGCCCGCTCGAGCGGGGTGGGGGCGGACGCCGGTGCGGCGGGCCCGGGCACGGTGCGGCAGGTGAAGCCGAGCTGGGACATGGCCCGGACGACTTCGCCGGCACTGAAGTCGCGCCGGTCCTGGCGCGTGACGACCTGGCCGACCTGCTTGACGGGGTAGGTGCGGCGGCCGATGATCACGGACTCGCCCAGGACCGGCTCGGGCTTGATGCCCTTCATCGATTCCAGGACGCCGGCTTTGGTCAGGTCGAACGGGAAACGGGCGATGACACAGCGCATGGATGCCTCACAGGGAGAAGGGGGGAACGCCGGGGCCGGCGGCGCGGGGCGGACGGCCCGCGGTCGTCAGGCCGCCTTACCGGAGGGAGCCGCCGGTCCGCCCGCGCGGCGGCCGCCCGAACGGGCCCCGCGCCGGCCGCGGGAGGTACCGCCGGCGCCGCGGCCGCGCTCGCGCCGCTCGGACACCGGCGCGGCGATGGTGACCGCGATCCCCGAGGGCTCCTGGGCGCCGGTGATGCGGTTCAGGGCCTCTTCGCCCGGCCGGACCTGCGTGGTCTGCGGGGTGATTCCGGCGGCGGCCATGAGGCGGGTCATGTCGCGGCGCTGGTTGGGGGTGACCAGGGTGACGACGCTGCCGGACTCGCCGGCGCGGGCGGTGCGGCCGCCGCGGTGCAGGTAGTCCTTGGGGTCGGTCGGCGGGTCGATGTTCACGACGAGGTCGAGGTGGTCGACGTGGATGCCGCGGGCGGCGACGTTGGTGGCGACGAGCACCGTGACGTGTCCGGTCTTGAACTGGGTGAGCGTGCGGGTGCGCTGCGGCTGGGACTTGCCGCCGTGCAGCGCTGCGGCCCGCACACCGCTGTTGAGCAGGTGCTCCGTCAGCCGGTCGACGGCGTGCTTGGTGTCGAGGAACATCATCACCCGGCCCTCGCGCGCCGCGATCTGCGTCGTGGTCCGCTGCTTGTCGGCGCCGTGGACGTGCAGCACGTGGTGCTCCATCGTCGTGACCGCGCCGGCCGACGGGTCGACGGAGTGGACCACGGGGTCGTTCAGGTAGCGGCGTACGAGGAGGTCGACGTTGCGGTCGAGGGTGGCGGAGAACAGCATCCGCTGGCCGTCGGGGCGCACCTGGTCGAGGAGGGCGGTGACCTGGGGCATGAAGCCCATGTCGGCCATCTGGTCGGCTTCGTCGAGGACGGTGACGGCCACCTGGTCCAGCCGGCAGTCGCCGCGGTCGATGAGGTCCTTCAGCCGGCCCGGCGTGGCCACGACGACCTCCGCACCGCCGCGCAGCGCGGCGGCCTGACGGCCGAGCGACATGCCGCCGACGACGGTCGCCAGCCGCAGCTTCACGGACCTGGCGTAGGGGGTGAGGGCGTCGGTCACCTGCTGGGCCAGCTCGCGGGTGGGGACGAGGACCAGCGCGAGCGGCTGCTTCGGTTCGGCGCGCAGCCCGGCGGTGCGGGCCAGCATCGCCAGTCCGAAGGCGAGCGTCTTGCCGGAGCCGGTCCGGCCACGGCCGAGCACGTCCCGGCCGGCGAGGGTGTTGGGCAGCGTGGCGCCCTGGATCGGGAAGGGCACGCTGACGCCCTGCGCGCTGAGGGCGGCCAGCAGTTCCCCGGGCATGTCCAGGTCGGCGAAGACGTCGACCGCGGCCAGCGCGGGGGTGATCGTCTCGGGCAGGGCGAACTCGCCCCGGGGCGCGGCGGGCCTGCGGCCGTAGCCGCCCGAGCGGTTCGGACCTCCCGAACGGCCCGGGGTGGGCGAGCCGAAGCGGCCGCCCCGCGACGAGCCCGCGCCGGCCGCGCCGAAGGCGGGACCGCCGCTGCGGCCGCGGGTGCGGGAGGAGCGCTCATTGGTGCGTACGGGGTTCATTGCGAACCTTCCTCGATACGGCGGCACGCATCAAGGAACTCCCGCAGCGGAACGGCGGCGCAGGGAATTACGAGAACGGGCCGAACGGAATACGAAAGCGAACCCGGTCCACGGGAAATCCGCAGGGGTTCGGGTGCTGGAACGGGCAGTGCCGGCGGGCGGAACCACCGCGGAACACGCGTGCGGCCGGGGCCCGCAACCCGATGGATGCGGGCCCCGGCCGTAACTGCGCGCGTCGTCGTCAGGCGGGAACGATGTTCTCGGCCTTCGCCGCGTTGAACCGCTTCACGGTACCGACAGCCACGTCATATCTCCTCTGACCCGGAGATCGACCGGGAATTCAAAACGTTCCGGGGGAGGCGGAAAAACGCAACCCGGCATCGACAGTAGCATGTCGGCCCGCTTGGTGTCCGCTCAATTCCTCCGCCTTTTGTGCGGCGATAAGAAGTCTCCCCGCGGGGTTCGCCAAACTCTCAGACCGCGGGCATAGATAATTGATTCGCGAAGCGGTGCCGGGCGGCGCGGAGCCCGTAGGCCGCACGTGCGCCCCGCCCCCGCCCCGGGCGGGGGTTCCCGGGCCGGGCCGCCGGCTCCGGCCCCGGTGTCCGTAGTAGGACATGGCCACGTTGCCCGCCCCGTACCCCCTTCATCAGGCCCTCCCCGGCGGCAAGACTTCACTCATCGCGAAGCCTTACGGAGGGAAACACGATGACGCGACGCATGAAGGTCCTGGGAGTGGCCGCCGCCTTCGCGGCGGCGCTGGCGGTCGGCTCGACGGCCCTCACACAGGCCGCCGAGAAGCCGGGATCCTCGGCCGTCGTGCAGACCGCGGACTCCGGCTGGCAGAGCCCGGCTCCCGTGGGTGTCCGCACCTTCGACTCGGGCTGGCAGTGAGCGCGGACCGCGGGTCCTTTCCGCCGGGCGGCTGAGCGCGAGACCGCACCGCTCCCGTCGGGGAGCGGTGGTTTCCACCCTTTCCACCCCTATTCCAATGGAGGCCAAGATGGCTGACGTGCAGATCAACGAGGACGTCTACTCGGACCTCGAGGGCTCGACCGTGGTCGCCACCGTCTTCCTCGACTAATTGCTCCGCTCCCGGCGGGGAGCGGTTTCCACCCCTTTTTCACCCCTACTTCAATGGAGGCCAAGATGGCTGACGCGCAGATCAACGAAGACGTCTACTCGGACCTTGAGGGCTCGACCGTGGTCGCCACCGTCTTCCTCGACTGATCCTTGTTTCGGCATGGCGGCGCCTCCTTTCCCGTACGGGAAAGGAGGCGCCGCCATAAGGCGGAGTTGTTCACCAATATTTAGAACTCATAACAATGCCCCAACCGCCCCGGGGGGGGGCTACCCCGGAGACAGGGGGGCCGGCCCCCCG
>NZ_JBICWZ010000004.1:381816-637402 GCF_043199995.1 Streptomyces sp. NPDC048507
CCTACCTCGCGGAGCTCGGGGGCCGCCGGGGTCCCCCCCCCTATTCCTTGGACTTTGTTGGGGGGGGGGGGGGCCCCCGCCCCGCCCCCCCCCCCCCCCCCCCCCGCCGCCATAAGGCGGAGAGTTCCCACATGATTTCCTCGACAGATCCTGCCGAGACCGCCCTGGGGGCGGTCATCCACGGTCCTCAGGGCGACCGGCCCGAGGCGCCCCTCATCGCGCGCGCGGTGTCCCACTGGGCCCGGAGCGGCGACCCGTACGGCTGGTCCCGGATGTACCCGCCGGCCCAGTACCGGCAGGCTCTGCGCCGGGCCGGCTACGCCGATCCGGACCTCGGGGCGATCGACGGCAGCTGGAGCGCGCCCGCCGCCGCGCGCTTCGCCGGCGCGGCCGGCGATCCGGCCGAGCAGATCTGGGCAGTGCGGCTGCTGTTGCTGATGGGGCTGTACGAGGCGGCCGCCGACCGGTGTGACCGGATCGGCCGGGACGACCCCGAGGCCTCGGAATGGTCCGGCTACCTCCGCCGCCTGATCGGCATCCGGGCACCGGGCCGCCCGTCCACCCGGAGCGAGCGGCCGGCCGGCCCGGCGGGCTCGCCGCTGCTGCGCCTGAACGAGAGCCTGCTCGCGCTGTCGGCGGCCCTGCCGCGGGCGGGCGACGGCGAACGCGTCACCACGCACCGGGACGCCGCGCGGGAACTCGCCGACGACATCCGGCAGGGCTCCCCCGCCCTGGGCGCCGCCGCCGACGCGCGCGTTCTGCGCGCCCTGATCCCCTGGCACCGCGCCCGCCGCGAGTTCGCCACGGTCCACACCCTGGTGCGGGACCAGCTCGACCGGCTCGACCAGGTGCGGCACGGGGCGGACCCCGCAACGGCATTCGTGCTGGACGAGGCCGCGCGCCGGGTGCTCGACGCGGTGACCGTGGAGTCGCTGCGCGAGCGCCTCTACGGGCAGGCCGACGAATGGTCGCAGCGTACGGAACTGCTGGATCCGCACTGCGCCCGGGGGCGGCTGCTGCACGGCATCGCCCTGGAACGGCTCGGCCACGGCGCGCGGGCCGTCGAGGAGTACCGCAAGGCCGCCCGCTACGGGATAGCCGAACGCTCGTTCGCCCGCATGGCGATCTCGCGACTGGCCGGCCCGGAGACGGCGGCCGGCTGCGATGACGACCTGGCCGCGTGGCACGACGGCAACGACACCGCCAACCGATGGCAGTACCTGGCGGACGGCAGCCGCTCCCGGGTACTGGCCCGGGTCCCCATCGACGCCACCGCGCTCGACGCGCTGGCCGCGCGGCGCGAGGCCGGCCCCTCGGTCTTCGAGCAGCGCTTCGCTCCGTACCTGACCATGGCGCCGGCGGCCGTCCCCGCCCCGCTGTTCGCCGCCGGCCCCCGGCTGGCGTGGGACGCCCACCTGGGCAAGGACGAGCCCTGGTTCTCCAGCCTGTACCTCCAGCGGTCCATGGTGAACAACTTCCGCGCCGAGCTGACGCGCACCGCCATCCGTGACGGCGTCGCCGGCGCCCGGGACCAGGCCGACTTCGCGTCCTGGCTCCGGCTGCCCGGCGACCCGGCCAGGGACCAGCTCGCCCGGGCACTGGCCGACCGGCCGGACGACCCCCTGGTACTGGCCCGCCTGGCCCGGGTGGTGTCCTGCCTCGGGTTCCAGGAGGCGGCGTACGGGATCCTCGACGCCGTACCCGGGCTGACCGGACCCGAGTACGCCTACGCGCGCAGCATGCGGCTCTTCCTCGGTCACGTGATCCACCTCGGCCGGGGACACGACCAGCAGAGCGAGATCGAGCGGGTCTTCGCCGAGCTCGACGACGATCCGCGCCACGCCCGGATCCGGCTGTCGCTGTGCATCGTCGCCATCGTCACCAGCGCCCAGTCCAAGCAGCTGCCCGCGCTGGCCCTGTGGCACGGCAGAGGACTCGCGGCCCTGGAGCGGTACACGGGCCTGCCCGAAGTGGACGACTTCGAGCGGACCCTGATGACCAGCAGGTTCTACCGTGCCGCGGCCTTCGAACCGTTCCTCAACAAGCGGCAGGACCAGCTGCGAGCCGACCTCGACCGCTGGCTGGGCCTGGCCCGCGAACTGACCGGTCACGATGCCCGGACCCGCCTCCTCGCGCGGGAGAACCTCTTCCCCGCCCTGGAATCGGCCGCGCGCACCGAGGCCGCGCTGGGCAACACCGCGCTCGGCCGGGAGCTGATGGAGGAGATCACCTCCGTCGTCGACCCGCTCGACAGCAAGGCCTGGCTCCAGGTCGCCGACGGCCGCAAGCAGGCCGGCGACGTACGCGGGGCGCTCACGGCCTATCTGAACGCCGCGCGCCGGCAGGTTCCGCTCGGCCGGGTCGCCTGGTTCGGCGCCGGCCGGTGCTGGGAGAAGCTCGGCGACCCGCAGGAGGCGTTCGAGTGCTACCGGCGGTCCCTGGAGTACTGGCCCACCGGACTCGCCCCCGCCCAGCGCATCTCCGCCCTTTCCGCCGGCCGGCCGCTGGAAGCGGCCTACGCACGGGCGCTGCCCGCCCTGCGGGACGCCGCCTCCGCCGCCGCCGGCTCCTGACCCACCCCCGTACCCGAAGGGACCGGCTCCCCGGACCATGGCGAACGCAGCTCTGGCCGCCCTCGCGGCCTACTTCCTGTTCCTGTTCTGGCGTTCCGTGCGCAAGAAGCCGGGATTCGCCACCTGGCACATGTTCGCCGGGTCCAAGATCTCGAAGTTCTCGTTGTGCCGCGACCACGATGGAGCACCCCTGAACATCTGGGACTTCCTCCCGCACACGCAGGTCTCCATGAGCCACCAGGAGTCCCGCTTCTTCCTGCTCTACCTGACCCGGGTGCACAAGATGACCGACCTGCGCGGAACCATCGGCGTCCGCGACGAGATGAGCACCTTCACCCTGACCGTCGAGGACTCCCATGTGGTCGACTGAGAGCATCACGGCCCACCTCGTGGGCAGTGGCCCCACCGGCGGCATCTGGCTGGCCCGCACCGGATTCGCCCTGGCCTGCCTGATCAAGGTGCTCGTCGAGTCGCGGCGTGAGTACACCGGCTACTACCAGCCCACCACCTACCTCTACTTCCGGCTGCGCGTCCGCTTCCTCGCCCACCGCGACCGGCTGCCCACCGCGGCGCACTACCGGCTGTTCCTCTGGGCCCGGGCGGTGTGCGCGGTGCTCCTGCTGCTGGGCGCCGCCCCCGGCTTCGCCGCGGCGGGACTGGCGTTGTGCTTCGCCTTCGAGGGCTTCGTGTACTTCAAGTTCCACGTGAACTTCTTCGCGCTGCTGTCCGCCTGCTTCGTCTTCGCCCCCGCCCTGCCCCCGCTCTGGGACGCCGCCGCCGCGTTCGCGGGCGGCGGGACGCGGGCCGCCTGGAACGTCATCGACGGGGCGGACGGCTCCCGCTTCTGCCGGAGTGCCGTCCTGCTCACGGTGAGCGCCCTCTACATCGGCAGCGCCCGCCGGAAGCTGAACCCGACGTTCCTGTCGGGAGCGGCGGTCTGGGCGGTCCTCGACTTCACGCTCGGCGAACTGCCGCGACGACGCCACTTCGACGGCTGGTACCCCGCCCCGGTCCGCCGGTGGATCGCCGCCGTCGAGCCCGGCGCCGCCGCCCTGCGCATCCCGATGGCGGCCGTCGTCGTGATCGAGGCCGTTCTGCCCTTCGCGCTGCTGTATCCGCCGGCCTGGCCCTGTGCGGTGGCCCTCGGCGTGGCCATGCACCTGGCCTTCACCTTTCTCTTCCCCGCGACGCTGACGGCGTTCTCCCTCGCCACCGTGTCGGCCTACTTCGCCTTCCTCCCGCCGAGCTGACCTGCCGGCCGAAGCCGCCAGACCCAGTCAGCGCCCGTCATCCCCCGGACCCGCAGCGGAACACGGACCCACCATGCGCAAGCCCGCCCTCCTCAGCACCTCCCCGACCGTCCGGGCCCTGCTGATCACCGCCCTGGTCAACGCCACCGGAACCGGTGCGTTCATGTCCGGGTCCGTCCTCTACTTCAGCAACCACCTGGAGATCCCCGCCGGCACCGTGGGCCTGACCCTCTCCGTCTGCGCCCTGCTGACGCTCTTCACCACCGTCCCGGCCAGCCTCCTGCTGGAACGCTTCGGGGTGAAGCAGACGCTGATCTTCCTGCACCTCTTCCGCGCGGGCGGCTACAGCGCCTACCTCCTGGTCGACTCGCCCGCCTCGTTCATCGCGCTCACCTTGGTCCTGACCATCGTGGACCGCCTGGCCAACCCGGCTTCCCAGGCCCTCCTCGCGGCCGTGCTGCCCGCGGGGCAACGGGTCGAGATCATGGCCTGGAGGCATGCGGCCGGCAACGTCGGCGTCGGGCTGGGATCCCTGGCCGTCGCCGTCGCGATCTCGGTCAGTCCCTCGCTCGGCTATCCCCTGGTGATGCTCCTGGACGGGGCGTCGTTCCTGGTGGCGGCCGCGCTCCTGATCAAGATCCCCGCACCGGAGCGGGCGGCCGCCCCCCAGCGGGGATCGGCGCTCTTCACCCGCCGCTGGCCCGGCCGCACGTACCTGGCCTTCACCGGGATCTCGGCGTTCTTCCTGCTGTCCGACGCGCTGATGACCGTCGCCCTGCCCCTGTGGGTGTCCGAGCGCGCCGACATCGCGGTCGGCACGGTCGGCGTGCTCTTCCTGATCAACACGGCCGTGACCGTGGTCCTGCAGCCCCGGCTCTCCCGCGGGCTCACCGGCGCGGCCGCCGCCGGCCGGGCCCTGGTCCAGGCGGGCTGTGTGCTGGCCGCCGGCGCCACGGCCTTCCTGATCGGCGACCTGACCCGTGCCGGGGCGGCATCGGCCGCCCTGGTCCTCGGCGTCGTCCTGCTGTCCGTGGGAGCGGCCCGGTTCACCGCGGCGGGCTGGTGGTTCTCGGTCGAGCTGGCACCCGTCGACGAGCGCCCCCGCTTCCTCGCCGTCTACAGCCTCAGCGCCACGGCCGAACGCGTCATCGGACCGCTGTTCGTGTCCTTCGTCGTCGTCCGGCTGGGCGCGGCCGGCTGGCTGGCCGCCGCCGGGGTCTTCCTGGCGTGCGCGCTCACCGGCCGGGCCTTCGGGCGGGCCGTCCCCCCGGAGCAGCCGCAGGCCCGGGGCCCCGAGGCGCGGGCGGTGCGGTCCTGAGATGACCTCACTCCTCCAGGACACACGCCATGAAGCCGGTCCGCGGCCGGAAGCCGAGGCGCTCGTACAACGCGTTGCTGGTCGCGTTGCCCAGGTCGGTGAACAGGACGACCTGGGCCGCGCCGGCCGCCCGGGCGTCCTCGGTGACCGCGAAGGTCACCGCCGCCGCGTAGCCGTGCCCGCGCAGTGCGGCCGGCGTGTACACGGGCGCGATCCGCGCCTGCCGCGCCACCACGGCGGACCGGCCCGCCAGCGAGACCACCTCGCCGTCGGACTCCCAGAGGGTGATCTGGCCCTCCCCGACGCGCCGCAGCGCCAGTGCCGGCAGGTCACCGCCGGCCGGCTCACCCACCTCGCGGGCGTACTCGGCGAACCAGCGCGCCACCAGCGGCGCGTCCGGCTCCGCGGCGAGCCGGGCCCGTCCGGGCGGCGCCGGCGCCGCCGCGGTGAGGTGGCCCAACTCGAACAGCCGCTCCCTGCGTACGAGGTGCCAGCCCGCCCCCCGTTCCCGCCAGGTGTGGAGCAGCGGCTCGACGGCCTCGGCCGGTCCGACCAGCAGCGGCGCCGGAGGGCCGCCGGCCCGCCACAGCAGGGCCAGTTCCCGCGCGGCGGTCTCCGGCATCGGACCGAGCACCGTGCGTCGTCCGGGCGAACAGGCGAAGGCGCCCGTGCCGGGCACGCCGGTTCCGGCGCGCCACCACCCGAACACCGCGGCCGGGCCCGGCCGCGGTGGTGACGCCGTCATGCCCGTCAGATACGTGCACTGCGCCGGATCCGCCGCCAGGTACGCACCGACAGCGGCCCCGAATTCGGCCGGATCGTTCGACGTCGCCCAGTTCATGCCGCATGCTCTCACGGCCTCCCGCAGGAGCCCGCCGGGCCCCGGCCCCCGTGGCGAGACCGCGGCCCAGTGCAGAGCCCCCCTCCCGGAACACCTCGTCCGGCATCCGCGTAAGGCTGGTTCACCCATGACCGAACTGCTCACCGTCGCCCCGCCGCGCGACCTCACGGAGTTCATGAGCGCGTTCCCCTCCGGCGTCGCCATCGTC
This sequence comes from Streptomyces sp. NPDC048507, assembly GCF_043199995.1. NCBI lineage: Bacteria > Bacillati > Actinomycetota > Actinomycetes > Kitasatosporales > Streptomycetaceae > Streptomyces > Streptomyces sp. NPDC048507. Next base: position 388,007 of record NZ_JBICWZ010000004.1, read on the forward strand.
ACGGCCCGGTCCCCGGAGCACGGTCCGCAGGGGCTGACCTGTTCCTCCCTCATCAGCGTCACCCTGGATCCGCCGACCCTGCTGGTCTCCCTCAAGAGCCGCAGTCCCGTACTGGCGGCGATCCGCCGGCAGGGACGGTTCGCGGTCAACCTGCTCCGCGACGGCGGGGAACGGGCGGCCCGCACCTTCTCCTCCCCGGTGGCGGACCGCTTCGGCGAGGTCGCCTGGTGTGACTCGCCCGCGCTGGGGCTGCCGTGGCTCGCCGAAGACGCGTTCGCGCTGGCCGAGTGCGCGCTCACCGAAACGCACGCGGTGGGCGATCACGTCCTGGTGCTCGGCCGGGTGGCGAACACGCAACAGTGCGCGGACGCGTCACCGCTGCTGTACGGGCTGCGCTCCTTCACCTCCTGGCCGTCCGGGCCCTCGCCGGACGGCCGGCCCCGGTGCGCAGCCCCCCACGGGCCGGGAGCCCCAACTACCGGGCGCCGGAGCCTGCGTGCGAACATCCCAGCGGAATGAGACGGAACGCCCGTACGGGACGGAGCCCGGCCCGGGAGGGCAGATGCTCAGCGAGTCATTCGGGAAGATGCGGCAGATATCCGCGCTGTACCGCGTGGACCCCGGCCTGCAGCCGGCTGCGCGCCTCGAGCCGGGCCAGCAGGCTCGTCACGGTGCGCCGTACCGTACGGCTGGAGACGCCCAGGCTCTTGGCGATCGAGTCGTCGGTGCGGCCCTGGGCCATCAGCCGGAGCGTCTCCATCTCCTGTTTCGTCAGTTCCTGCGGACTGCGCGGCAGGCAGGCTCCGACCGGCTCGGCCGACTGCCACAGGGTGTCGAACAGCGCGCACAGCAGGGCGATCATTCCGGGGCTGTGCACGACGACCGCGCCCGCGGCCGTGTCGTCGCTGTTCGCCGCGATCAGCGCGATCTCCCGGTCGTAGATGATCACTCGGTTCGGCAGGGTCGCCACCGTGCGGACCTGTGCGCCCAACTCGGTCAGCCACCGGGCGTGTTCCAGCGTCGGTCCGTCCCGGCGGATGCTGTCCAGATAGATCGTCCGCATCCGCACCCCGCGGCCGAGCAGCCGTTCGTTCAGGGGGCGGGACGCCTTCATGTTCTCGGGAGTCTGGGGCCCGCCCGGCGCAAAGGTCAGGAATTCCCTGCGGACTTGGCCATTCAGCATCTCCAGATGTTCTCTGATGGATTCGATGCCCTCGAGGTATTCGATGCCGGCCGGGGAATGCGCCCCGCCCTGGCTGTATTCCGCGATGAGTTCGGCGGCCGCCACGCGCGCGGCTTCGACGCGCTGCTGCTGGGCGGCGAGGTCGGCCTGCTGGCGGGCCAGCAGGACCTCCATGGCGAGGCGGGGACCGACGGCGCGCAGCTGCCCGGGGTCATCGGCCGAGGTCCGCACCAGCGCCAGCCGGCTGAGCTGGTCCAACGCCGAGCGGGTCTCCGCCTCGGCCAGGCCCAACCGTCCGGCCAGGTCCAGTACGCCGTCCTGCGGATACTGCAGCAGCCCCCGGTACACGGCTTCGGTCGCGGCGTTCAGTCCCAGTCGCGTCAGCATCGGGCTCTTCTCTCCTTGCACATGCCATCGCGCCGACGCGGGCGCAATGGTCACAGAAGAGTAACCCGGGCCATTAAAGAAATGGTCAATGGGTTGCCAGGTATAGGCCAATCAAATGGCGTTTCCGATATTCGCACCGCCCAATCCGCAGCAGAAGACCGCCGTCGTCCGACGAGTCGCAAAGGCTGACCATGTATCTCGTACATGTCCATTTGGGGCGCCCCGTCCACGGTGATCCGCTGCCCGCAAACGCCGCAGCGGCGATAACCGCCGCGACGGCGGGAACCCCGGGAATCGAGCACATCACCGTGCACGACGACGCCCGGCCGGACCCGGTCGTCGGCATCTATCTCCGCGCGGGCACCCTGAGGGAAGCCGAACGTGCGGCGGCGGACGCGTGGACGCGCGCCACGGCCGCCGAACCGTGGCTGCGCCAATGGCCCTTCCTCCGCGCCGCGGTCCCCCTCCTCCCCGACCCCACCTGGTGAGCCGGCGATCCCCCGACCGCCGCGCGCCGGGCGTCAGCGGAGGTTCGTCACGCCGGGTGCGGTCGGTCAGGGCCGCCGCCAGGGCCTCGCCGGCCGAGCCGAAGCGGCTCAGCGGGTAGCGTGCCAGTACGGCGTCGGCGCGGTCGCCGAACTCCTCGCGGATCGCGGGCCCGTACGCCTCGGGCCGCATGGGCTCGCCCCCCAGCTCCTGGCCGAGGATCCTGCCGCGCTCCTCGTCGTGGTTGACCCCGATGAGGACCGGGACACGGTTGAACCTCCCCGTGCGCAGGGCTTCGGCGGGGGCCGGCGGCACGAGGGGCGTACCGGCGATCGGGCGGGGCTCGTTCCAGGTTCCGTACGCCTTCATGAGCGTGCCCGGGTCCACGTGGCGCAGGGCGCGCTCTGCACGATGGCGCGGTGGAACAGCCCGGCCGATGCCGGTGAGGCGAGGTGTCCGCAGACGCTGTAGCCGCCGCCGGATTGACCCATGATCGTCACGTTGCCGGGATCGCCGCCGAAGGCGCCCGCGTTGGCGCGGACCCAGCGCAGCGCGGCTTGCCGGTCCTCCAGGCCGACGCCGCCGGAGGTGCCCAGTGCCGGGTGGGACAGGAAGCCCGTAACGCCGAGCCGGTAGTTGACCGCCACGACCATGGCGCCCCGGGCGGCCGGCCGCCCGGAGCCGTAGAGGTCGCCGCTGCCGAATGTGCACGCCACATTGGCACGCTTCGCCAGCAGCGCGAAGGCACCGGCATCCAGACCGAGTCCGGGCGCCCTCAGGTCGATCGGCACCTGCTCGCAGTCCACATCCAGAGCCCGGCGGCCGGTGAGGGCCACCACCTCGAACGACGCGGCCAGCAGCGGCGCCGCCGTGGCCCCGACCACCCCGGACAACCCGGTGACCAGTGCGACCGGCCTCATCGGACCTCGACCGGACCTTCCGCGGCCCGCCCGCGCGCCGCCCCCGCACACCCCATCCGGGCAACACAAAAGCCCCAGGCCGCTGACCCGGGGCTTCGTCATGGAGCGGATGACGGGAATCGAACCCGCTCCATGAGCTTGGGAATCCATGGCGCGGAAGGACCGCTCCCAAGGGCACGGTGGGGGCACGCCCCGATGACGGCCGCCACCAGAAGCTGTGCGGGTCGCCTGTCATCCGTGGTCGGTCGTCAACTGCCCGTCATTACCCCTGAGGTCATCGTTTTCTCCGGCGCCCTCGAAGAGCCTTGATCCATCGAAGCGATCAAGCGATCACGAACGGGGAACGACATGAACATGCGGCGGTACACGCGCACCGGAGTGTTCGCGGCGGCCACTCTCCTCGCAGGCCTCACCATCGGTGCCGCGCCGGCCACCGCCACCGCCGAGGGCGCCGAGTGCGCCGAGGCCCGCGCGAAGGTGGACCGGCTCGAAGGGCGGATCACCCCGAACGCCTGCGCCTTCATGAAGCGGCAGATCGTCTTCGGCGAGGCCCCCAGCCTCCAGACCTACCTGGACATCTTCGACGAGGAGGCCAGCCTCTGGGAGGCCGGCGGCAAGCCCCAGCGCGGCCACGAAGTGATCGGCGCCTCGATCAGCAACTCACTCCGCCTCGTGCCGGACCTCCGCTACCGCGGCACGAACGTGGTCGCCGACGGTGCCGTGATGATGTTCGGCCAGCAGAACACGGCCACCCTCAAGGGCCGCAAGGTCAGCTACCCGCAGATCGCCCGCAACGTCCTCGGCGATGACGGCAAGACCATCCAGGCCCGCCGCTACTACGACCGTTACGAACTGGTCCAGGTCCTGCCCGAGCCTCAGCGGCCCCGCCCCCTCTTCGCCGGCATCGCCGACCCGGCCCGCCCCGGCCCGCGCGGAGCGGTCCCCGACCGGTTCCACGCCCAGGACATCCCCGCCCGCCTCGCCGCCTGGAACAGCGGGGACGCCGCCGCGCTGGCCGCCCGTACCGGCAACGCCAAGCTGGCCGGGCCCGGCCTGGACCGGTCGCTGACCACCCAGGAGGGCAAGACCGCTTATCTGCAGCGGCTGTTCGAGAACGCCGACGTCGAGTTCAAGGCGGGCCAGGTGGCCTTCGGCCGCACCACCACCTACATCGAGTGGCACGGCACGACGGCCGGCCCCAAGGGCACCGGCATCCCCTTCGGGATCGTCGAGCGCCTCGGCCCGAAGGGCGAGTGGGAGCTCTACTTCGACACCCTGCCGGTGATCGCGGACGAGAACGAGATCCGCGGCCTGTTCAAGGCCCTCGCGAGCTAGACGCGGCCGTGCACCGGCCGCTCCCTGAGCCGGCCTCCGGCCCGCCGGAACGACTGCGGTTCAGCGTGAACGAAGGCCGCCGGTGGTGAGACAACAAACAAGCCCCAGGTCGCTGACCTGGGGCTTTGCTATGGAGCGGATGACGGAAATCGAACCCGCGCTATAAGCTTGGGATTCCCCGAACCTGTCAGCTCTGCAGTGCTGCTGACCTGCAAGTTCCGTCGATTGGCGACGTAGCTACAAGGTGGTTGTTGACCGCCGTTTGCTGCCAGTGTCTGTCGCATGTGGTGCACCAGTGGTGCGCCCAGCGCGGCTCCCACGATCGTGTCTGGCTGTCCCGCGCCGGCCCGGGGGCCCGGTCTCGGTTCTGAGGGCTCGTTGTTGGTGTCCGCCATCCAGGCTCTGGCGTTTTACCTGACCCACGTCAGGACCACCGCGGCGAGCGTGTTGATCGCGACCGTGACCAGGGCCTGAACGGGAGTCACCAGAGCTGCCCTCTTGATCTCTTCGACAAGTGCCTGACGATCATGGTTGACGGTCCTCTTTTGGCAGCGACGCATGGGCTTCCCCTCTGGATCGGTTGATAGATCCAGCCTTCGTCGCCGTGTCGACCAGGTGCTCGGTACGCGTCACAAATAGACACTTGGCGAGTTAGTCGAAGTGCCTGACCTGGGCTAACGGCAGATGAGAGAGTGGAGGGGAAACACTTCGCGACACTTGCTGGGGGTGGCTGATGGGGGCGGCGCGCGGAAGACGCGGGTTGGTCATGCCGGGGGAAGACGCGGTGCCGGCGGGCCCGCATCGACAGATGCTCACGTCGTTGCATACGGCCTATGCGGCGGCGGGTCGACCTGGCTTGCGTGCGATTTCGCTCGGCCTGAAGGGTGATGATTACGCGCCGACCACGCTGAACTATCAAGCCATCGGGAAGATCCTGAACGGACTTACCCTTCCGAACCCTCGCCAATTGGTCAGCTTGGCGGGGTGGCTTTATCGCGAGGGGGAGTCGGGGGGTAGCGGCGACGGCGCAGAAGGCTTCACAAGGGACCTGGTTGAGTTACGAGAGGCGGCTCACAAGCGACAGCTAGGGGTTGCTGATACTGAGCCTTCTTCAAGAGAGACGGATCATCACCCGTCCGAGCGTCACGTTCTTAGCTGCATTATGCAATCCAGAGATGCTCTCGCGGACGTCGTCGAAATCCTCAACCGTGATGACTTTGCGGATCACCTATGTGCTGATATCTATGAGGTCATTCAAGGGCTCTGCAATAAGGGCTTGGAAGTTTCCGTCGAAAACGTATGTGGAGAGCTCGCACGTGATGGAGCTGGTGCCGCCGACGTTCTGGATTATCTCAAAATAATAGAGAGTGCAAAAATCGATCCGACAGAGGCGGAGGTGCTTGCCGAGGGAATAGTCTCTCGCGCTGTGCTTCGTCGGGTGGGTGCTCTAGGGACAGAGGTGGCGGATCGGGCTCGCGAGATTTCTGGCTCCGATGCCCCCGACGTCGATGACTTGATCCGGCTGATCGACGACCGACTCTATTCGATAGTGGGTCAACGTGAGGCGAGAATCAGTGAGGTGCTTGAGCAGGCTTTGGATGAAGTGGAGGGCGTGGACTTCGATTTCGGTACACCCACTGGATTCCGCGATTATGACTTGCTGCATCGAGGGTTGCGCCCGGGGCAGGTGGTCATAGTCGGCGGCGCATCAGGGATGGGTAAGTCAACTCTGGGGCTTAATTTCATACGATCGTGCTCGTTCGCCAGCTCCCAGCCTAGCTTTCTTGTGTCACTTCAGATGAGTCGTGAAGAAGCGCTGATGCGAATGATGTCGGCGGAAGCGCGGGTAGCTGTTCATCATATGCGGTCGGGAACAATGACTGATGACGATTGGACCCGGATAGCTCGTGTGGCTCCGGCTTTCTCGGATGCGCCGATCTACATCGTTGATGAGCCGGGCTATACGCTCGGTGAACTGATGGATGCCTGCAAGAGGATGCGAACGTACAAGGGTGTTCGACTCGTAGTCATTGACAGCCTCGACCTACTCTACGTCGAACCCTCGAAAGGGGTGGGGGATCAGGAGAAGGATCTATCCGTTGCTATTCGAGAGCTTCGGAGGATGGCGAAGGAGCTCGACTTGGCGGTGGTCTGTCTCTATCAGATGGGGAGACTACCTGGTGGTGGCTATATTCCAAGGCCTGAGCTGCACCACATCCCGGCATGCCTCGAAGCTCTCGCCGATGTTGTGATCCTGTTGCATCGGGAAGATGCCTATGAACGCGAATCCCCGCGAGCGGGAGAAGCGGATCTCTTCATCGCGAAGAACCGAACGGGCCCCACTGGGGCCATCACTGCTGCATTCCAGGGGCACTATGCCCGCTTCGTGGATATGAGTGGAACGTAGGCGGACGGGCGTTGCCGAACGCCGGATCACCTACTGCAAGTTCGGCACGCACGTACGTATCGCAGTAAGCGTGCTGGAGGAGTACATGCGCGCCAGCGTCGTCCCGGCCGTTCCCGTCCGCCGGCGGATGCGGAGGGCGGCGTAGTGGCAGTGAAGCGTCCCAAGAAGACGAAGGGCAAGCGGAGGTTCGGAGCGGTCCGTCAGTACCGCTCCGGCTTCTGGACCGCCTCCTACCTCGACCCGACGGGGGGTGCGGCGGTCCCCGGAGACCTTCGAGACGGAGGTCGCAGCCGAGGTGTGGCTCTCTCAGGTGGAGGCCGACCTCACCCGAGGCGCCTGGCGGGGCCCCGACGCCGGGGCGGTCAACTTCGAGGAGTACGCCGGGAAGTGGGTGGCGGAGCGGGACCTCGGCGCTCTCACGGTCGAGTTGTACCTGCGCCTGCTCCGGCTGCACATCCTGCCGACCTTCGAGGGTTGGGACTTGGACGAGATCGCCCCGCCGCGCATCCGGGAGTGGCGGGCCGAAAGGCTCGCGACGACCAAGGCCCCGACCACGGTGGCGAAGTCCTACCGGCTCTTGAAGGCGATCCTGGAGACGGCGGCTGACGACGAGCTGATCCGGCGGAACCCGTGCCGGATCCGGGGCGCCGGGAAGGAGTCGGCCGCCGAACGCGAGATCGCTACGGCCGCCCAGGTGGACGCGCTCGCCGAGGCGGTCGGGATCCGGTGGCGGCTGATGGTCTACCTCGGCGCATACGGCCCGATGCGGCCGGAGGAGCAGGCCGGGCTGCGGCGGAAGGACGTGGATCTCGACAACATGATGATCCGCGTCCGGACGGCGGCGCCCGAGCTGAACACCGGGAGGCGGGCCGATGGCCCCACCAAATCCGAGGCCGGCAAGCGCGTCGTCGTCCTGCCTGAGTTCCTCAGGGAAGAGCTGCGGCGCCACGTCGAGTGGTACGCCGAGAAGGGACCCGAAGGTCTCGTCTTCGTGGGGGAGATACGACGTTCGGGCGGAAGTGGGCCAAGGCGCGGGTGAAAGTCGGCATGCCGAAGTCGTTCAGGTTCTACGACCTCTGTCACACCGGGCACACCCTGTCGACGCGGTCCGGGGCCACGTTGAAGGACACGATGGTGCGCGCCGGCCAGTCGTCCGAGAAGGCCGCGCTGATCTACCAACACTCTGATCATGAGCGGCAGGTGGCCGGCGGGTTGGACGGTATGGTGCGGGCCGCGCGGCAGAAGGTCGCAGAGCAGGGCGCGCAAGGGTCAAGTGGTGCGCAAGTGGTGCGGGACTACTGACCCGGTCTAGACAACGACGAAGGCCCAGGTCTGTGACCTGGGCCTTCGTATCTGAGCGGATGACGGGAATCGAACCCGCGCTATAAGCTTGGGAAGCTCATGTTCTACCATTAAACTACATCCGCACGGCGGTCCAATTGCCTGGATCCGTACCGTTGCACACTGTACCCCATGATCGACCCCCGGTGAATTCGCCCGGGTGGGCGCGCTCGCGGAAGTCGGGCAGCAGGGTTCGTGGGGGCGGGAGTTGGGGCGTAGCGTGGGGGGTCGGAGCGGCGGCTGGAGTGGGTCCCGATCATCCCCTAATGTGGCGATTCATCGCAGTACGGCTCGTTGGGGAAAGGGACTCGATGGAGCACACAGTCGTCCGTTGTGCCGAAGGGCATGTATTCAGCACCGCCTCGTTTCCGTTGCAGCACCTCGGTGCCGGCCGGATCGGGCCCGGGCGGCTGCTGAGGTGCCCGCGGTGCGCGCGGCTGCGGCACGCGGTGCCGGTGGGCGGCGCCAAGCGGTAGGCGGCAGATGGGCCGGGCGCGCGGGTGTCGCTCCGATTGGGGGTGGCCCGCGCGCTCTGCGTATCCTCGGGACGTGCTTCTCTCCGACAAAGACATCCGGGCCGAGATCGACAGCGGACGGGTTCGCATTGACCCCTTCGACGAGTCGATGGTGCAGCCCTCCAGCATCGACGTGCGGCTCGACCGGTTCTTCCGGGTCTTCGAGAACCACCGCTACGCGCACATCGACCCCGCCGTCGAGCAGCCCGACCTGACCCGCATGGTCGAGCCCGAGGGGGATGAGGCCTTCATCCTGCATCCGGGCGAGTTCGTGCTCGCCTCGACGTACGAGGTCATCTCGCTGCCCGACGACATCGCCTCCAGACTGGAGGGGAAGTCCAGCCTGGGCCGTCTGGGTCTGGTGACGCATTCGACCGCCGGGTTCATCGACCCCGGGTTCTCGGGGCACGTGACCCTGGAGCTGTCGAACCTCGCCACCCTGCCGATCAAGCTGTGGCCGGGGATGAAGATCGGCCAGCTGTGCCTGTTCCGGCTCAGCTCGCCCGCGGAGTTCCCGTACGGCAGCGAGCGGTACGGGTCCAGGTACCAGGGGCAGCGCGGCCCGACCGCCTCGCGCTCCTTCCAGAACTTCCACCGCACCCAGGTGAGGCACGAGGCATGAGCGACGTACGCGAGAACCTGAACTACGAGGGATTCGGGAACGCCGTCCGCGAGCTGGCGCAGACGATCGCCGACGACGGCTACGAGCCGGACATCATCCTGAGCATCGCGCGCGGCGGCGTGTTCGTCGCCGGCGGTCTGGCGTACGCGCTCGACTGCAAGAACATTCACCTCGTGAATGTTGAGTTCTATACAGGTGTGGGTACCACGCTTGAAATGCCCGTGATGCTGGCACCCGTCCCCGAGGCGATCGACTTCACCGACAAGAAGGTGCTGATCGCCGACGACGTCGCCGACACCGGCAAGACGCTCAAGCTGGTCCACGACTTCTGCCTCGGGCACGTCGCCGAGGTGCGCTCGGCCGTGATCTACGAGAAGTCCCACTCGCTCGTGAAGTGCGAGTACGTGTGGAAGAAGACCGACGAGTGGATCAACTTCCCCTGGTCGGTCGAGCCGCCCGTGGTGAAGCGCGAGGGCCAGGTCCTCGACGCCTGAGGCGAACGTGACGAAGGGCCCGCCGCGCAGCGCGGCGGGCCCTTCGTCGTGTCCGTACCGGTACCGCTAGAGCGTGCCCAGCTTGATGAGCGAGAGCAGCGCCACCAGCTGGATCGCGGACGCGCCGAGCGCCTTCTGCCACGGCAGGTCGTGCGACTTGCTGACCAGCGAGGTGAAGAGCGCGCCGGCCGCCAGCCAGGTGACCCAGCCGAGGATCTGGACGAGCATGTTGTCGCCGCCCAGGAAGATCGCGAACAGCAGGCGCGGGGCGTCCGTCAGCGACATGACCAGCATCGACAGGCCGACCGTCGGCTGCCAGGCGCCGTCGCCGCCCAGCTGGCGGGCCAGCGTGTGGGTGACCGCGCCCAGGATCAGTCCGCAGATGACGAAGGCCACGCCGGTGCTGAGGACGATCGGGATCGCCTGGGTGAGGGTCGCCTTGATGGCGTCCTCGCGGGCCGTGTCGAAGCCGAAGACCGCGAACATCCCGTAGAGGAAGGTCACGAGCAGCGCCGGGCCCCAGACGGCGTAGTCGCGCATCTGGAGGAAGGTCGGCCCCGGGCGCATCACGATGCCGCGCAGGAGCTCCTTCCAGGGCAGCCGCGGACCGGCGGGGGCGACGGCCGCCGCGCCCGCCTGGTAGGTCGCGCCCTGGCCGTAGGGGTCCTCGTTGACGGAGAACGCCTGCGTGTGTCCCGGGTCGTTCGCGTAGGAGGAGGCGTACGGGGCCGTGTACGCGTCCCCGTGCGGGTCCGCGTACGGATCCTGCGGCTGCTGCGGGTGCGGCTGGCCGTACGGGTCGAAGTACTCGGGCTCGCCGTGGCCCCCGGGGCCGCCGCCCTGCTGCGGCCAGTGCTGCTGCGGGGGCGGCCCGGCGGGCGGGTAGGGCTGACGGCCGTACGGTGCCTGCGGCGCTTGTGGCGCCTGCTGCTGACCGTACGGCTGCTGCCGCGGGGCTTGCGGGGGTTGTTGCGGGGTGCGGTTGTTGTCCCGGCCGCGTCCGATCCTGAATCCAGCCACGTGATCGAAAGTACCTGTTCCGCGGGGGATCGGTGGCCGGGCCGCCGGAAGTGGGGGGCTTTGCGGCTGAGCTGTGACATCCCCTAGGGGACACCGGGAGTTGCCGGTTTACGCGGCTGCGCGGAGGTGTGCGGTGGTTCGTTACCTTCCCTACGGAATGTCTAGATGTTCGGTCCGTAGCTTCGGGGGTGTCGCCGTCACGGACCCCACCCCCCACGCCGCACGCACCGAGCACGGAAAGAGCCACGCCATGCGCAGCAACCGACGCACCACCCTCCGTACCGCCGCCGTCCTCACCGGGGCCGCCGCCGTTCTGGCGCTGCCGGTGGGGTCCGCCTTCGCCGACGCGACGACCGGGCCGGGTGCGGAGCCGGTGGCGGCGCCGGTGGCGCCGCGCGGCGAGGGGCGGGTGTACGTGGCCACCGTGGAGCTGGCCGACGGGTCGGTCGCCAAGGTCTACAAGGTCCGGCCCGGGCAGTACGAGGCGGAGCTCCGCGACGCCGGAACGACGCTGGACACGCTGGTCAGCAAGGGCGGCAAGGCCGCGTACGGGCAGCACGACGGCCTGCACGTCGTGCTGCACGCGGACGGGACGGTGAGCTCGTGGATCGAGGGCGGTCACAGGTCGGCCGGGAAGCCGGAGCGGCACGTCGGCAAGGAGACCTCCGCCCGCGTCGCCCTGCCGGACGGGCGGATCGCGCACCTCGTCGACGGCCCTCAGGGCAAGCGGGCGGAGATCTCCCTGCCGAGCGGCGAACGGCTCGGCACGGTCGACCTGAAGCACCCGAGCGCGCTGCACGACGGCTGGACGTACAAGCTCGTCCAGGACCGGCGGCAGGTGAAGTTCGTCGTCATCGACGGGAAGGGCGACAGCTTGGTCTACGACTTCGGCACCGGCAAGCTGATCGAGACGTACCGCGTGGAGAGGGACGGGAGGGACGGGAGGGACGGGAGGGGCGAGGGGAAGCCCGCGGGCCCGAAGCCGGCTGCGGTCGTGACCGTACCGACCGCTCCGGCCGCCGCGCCGACGCCGAAGAGCGAGCGGGTCGTCCCGAAGGGCGGGGTGAAGGCCGGTGCGAAGGGGCTCGCCGAGCGGTCGGAGCCCGGCACGCCGGTGCTGCTGGCCGCGGGCGGCGGCATGGCCGCGGTGGGGGCGGCGGGGCTGGGCTTCGCGCTGCTGCGGCGCGGACGCGGCTGACCTCCGGTCCCGGTGACGCGGGAACGGCCGGTCCCCCTCGCGGGGACCGGCCGTTCCGTTCCTGTCTGCTGCCGGGCGGGCCGGGCGGCCTACTTGGCGCCCTCGGCCTCCGGCTCGGTCGCCGCGTCGGCCCCGGCCTCCGCCTTGTCGGCCGCCTTGGCGTCTGCCTCGGTCGCCGCGTCGGCGGCGGGCTTCGACCCGGCGGGAGCGTCGGCCGTGGCCTTCGGCTCGGCCTCGGCCGTGGCCTTGGCGGCTGCCTCGGGTGCGGCGTCGGCCTTGGCCTCCGCCTCCGGCGCGGGCTTGGTGCCCGCCTTCGGCTCGGCCTCGGCCGTGGCCTCCGCCTCCGGCGCGGGCTTGGTGCCTGCCTTCGGCTCGGCCTCGGCCGTGGCCTTGGCGGCTGCCTCCGGAGCCGCGTCGGCCTTGGCCTCCGGCGCGGTGGCCGCCTTCGGCTCGGGCTCGGCGGCTGCCTCCGGCGCCGCGTCGGCGGCGGGCTTCGGCTCGGCCGGAGCGTCGGGCGTGGGCTCTGCCTCGGCTTCCCGTGTGGTGGCCGTCGCTGCGGCCTCGGTCTCCGGGTCGGTGTCCGCCTTCGCCGCGGGCGCCTCGGCCTGTGCGGCGGCTTCCGCCTCGGCGTCGGCCTCGGCCTTCGCCTTCGCGTCCGCGTCGGCCTTCGCCTTCGCGTCCGCCTCGGCCTTCGCGGCGGCGGCCGCGGCCGCGGCCTCCTCCTCCGCCCGGGCGGCCTCCGCGGCCGCCGCGGCGAGTTCGGCTTCGGTCGGCTCCGGGGCCTTCACCGACGCGAGCAGCAGCTGAGCGACGTCCACCACCTGGACGGATTCCTTCGCCTGGCCGTCGTTCTTCTTGCCGTTCACCGAGTCGGTGAGCATGACGAGGCAGAAGGGGCAGGCCGTGGAGACGATGTCGGGGTTCAGGGACAGGGCCTCGTCGACGCGCTCGTTGTTGATGCGCTTGCCGATCCGCTCCTCCATCCACATCCGCGCGCCGCCCGCGCCACAGCAGAAGCCCCGCTCCTTGTGGCGGTGCATCTCCTGCTGGCGCAGCCCCGGCACGGCCGACATGATCTCGCGCGGCGGCGTGTAGACCTTGTTGTGCCGGCCCAGGTAGCAGGGGTCGTGGTACGTGATCAGCCCGTCGACCGGCGTCACCGGCGTCAGCCGGCCCTCGTCGATCAGGTGCTGGAGCAGCTGCGTGTGGTGGATGACCTCGTACTCGCCGCCCAGCTGCGGGTACTCGTTCGCGATCGTGTTGAAGCAGTGCGGGCAGGTCGAGACGATCCGCTTCGCGGTCTTCGGCTTCTTCGTCGACTCGTCCTCGTCGTCCTCGCCGAAGGCCATGTTCAGCATGGCCACGTTCTCCTGGGCCAGCTGCTGGAACAGCGGCTCGTTGCCCAGGCGGCGCGGCGAGTCACCCGTGCACTTCTCGTCGCCGCCCATGATCGCGAACTTGACGCCCGCGATGTTCAGCAGCTCCGCGAAGGCCTTCGTGGTCTTCTTCGCGCGGTCTTCGAGGGCGCCCGCGCAGCCGACCCAGTAGAGGTAGTCGAACTCCGAGAGGTCCTCCGCGTCCTTGCCGATGATCGGGACCTCGAAGTCGACCTCCTTCGTCCACTCGACGCGCTGCTTCTTGGCCAGGCCCCAGGGGTTGCCCTTCTTCTCCAGGTTCTTGAGCATCGTGCCCGCCTCCGACGGGAACGCGCTCTCGATCATCACCTGGTACCGCCGCATGTCGACGATGTGGTCGATGTGCTCGATGTCGACGGGGCACTGCTCCACGCACGCGCCGCAGGTCGTGCAGGACCACAGCACGTCCGGGTCGATGACGCCGTTCTCCTCGGCGGTGCCGATCAGCGGGCGCTCGGCCTCGGCCAGGGCCGCGGCCGGTACGTCCTTGAGCTGCTCCGCCGTCGCCTTCTCGTTGCCCTCCATGTCCTTGCCGCCGCCCGCGAGCAGGTACGGGGCCTTGGCGTGCGCGTGATCGCGCAGCGACATGATCAGCAGCTTCGGGGACAGCGGCTTGCCGGTGTTCCAGGCGGGGCACTGCGACTGGCAGCGGCCGCATTCGGTGCAGGTGGAGAAGTCGAGGATGCCCTTCCAGGAGAACTGCTCGACCTGGGAGACGCCGAAGACGTCGTCCTCGCCCGGGTCCTCGAAGTCGATCTCCTTGCCGCCGCTGGTCATCGGCTGGAGCGCGCCGAGGGCCACGCCGCCGTCTGCGTTCCGCTTGAACCAGATGTTCGGGAAGCCGAGGAAGCGGTGCCAGGCGACACCCATGTTGGTGTTGAGCGAGACCGTGATCATCCAGATCAGCGAAACGCTGATCTTGACCATCGCGGTGAAGTAGATGGCGTTCTGCAGGCCGCCGAGGGAGAGCCCCTTGAAGGCCAGGACCAGCGGGTACGAGGCGAAGTACGCCGGCTCGTAGCCGTCCACGTGGTGGATCGCGCCTTCGAGGCCGCGCAGGGCGAGGATGGCGAGGCCGATGGTGAGGATGACGTACTCGACGAAGTACGCCTGCCAGGCCTTCGAGCCCGCGAAGCGCGACTTGCGACCGGCCCGCGAGGGAAGGTTGAGCAGCCGGATCGCCATCAGGATGACGATGCCCACGACCGTCATGACGCCGATGAACTCGGTGTACATCTCGAAGGGCAGGAAGTCCCCGACGATCGGCAGCAGCCAGTCCGCCTGGAAGAGCTGGCCGTACGCCTGCACCAGGGTCGGAGGCAGCGTCAGGAAGCCGATGGCGACGAACCAGTGGGCGAAGCCGACGATGCCCCAGCGGTTCATCCGACTGTGGCCGAGGAACTCCCTGACCAGGGTGAGCGTTCGTTCCTTCGGCCGGTCCGTACGGCTGCCGGCCGGTACGGGTTGGCCGATCTTCACGAAGCGGTAGATCTGGGCCACGGCTCGGGCGAGCAGCGCGACGCCGACCACGGTCAGGACCAGCGACACGATGATCGCGGCGAGTTGCATGGGAGGGCTCCTCGGGCGGGACTTACTAAGCGGTAACTTATTGAGTCAAGGCTTGAGGTTACCCAGTTCCCCCGCCGCAATGTAGGTGGGCGAGCGGTGATCTGTGTCGCTCAGGCATGCCTCTGTCGGTAGGCCGCCCGAGGGGTCTGCGCGAGGATCGCGAGATCCATCCCCAGCCAATGGCTCTCCACATAGTGCCGGTCCAGCAGGTCCATCTCCTCCCAGGGGAGGTCGGATCGCGAGCTGACCTGCCACAATCCGGTCATTCCGGGACGTACGTGCAGGCGTTCGGGGCGGTCCGCCCGGGCGAGCGCGGCCTGCGGGCGGGGCCCGACCAGGGACATCTCGCCGCGCAGCACGTTGAGCAGCTGCGGGAGCGCGTCCAGGGCGCACCGCTCCACGGCCTCGCCGGCCCGTCCGGCGTCCTCGGTCCGCAGCCGCCAGGTGCGGAACGGGCGCCCGCCGAGCCCGAGCGCCGGCTCGCGCACGAGGACTCCCCGGCGCCGGGCCGCGTAGAGCAGGGCGGCGGCGAGCAGGAGCGGCGGGACGCATACCGTCAGCAGGGCCAGTGCGCCGATCAGGTCGAAGACCCGCTTGGCCGGCCACGGCGCCGGCCGGTCGGGGAACGTGAGCAGCAGGGGCATGGCAGCACGGTGCCGGACGCCTCCGGCCGTACGGGGGTGGCGCGCGGCCGGGGTGCCCCGTTCGGGCGCGCCGCGGCAGACGTGAGCGTAAGGGGCACCTAAAGGTTGAGCGTCCTCGACTCACCTCTGTTGACGCCGGGAGGGTTGTGGGGCATTCTTGAGTCCGTTGCACTCAAGTCAGCTGGAGGAATTGAAATGGCACGTGCGGTCGGCATCGACCTGGGCACCACTAACTCCGTCGTCAGCGTTCTCGAAGGCGGAGAGCCCACCGTCATCACCAACGCCGAGGGCGCCAGGACCACGCCGTCCGTCGTCGCCTTCGCCAAGAACGGCGAGGTCCTCGTCGGCGAGGTGGCCAAGCGCCAGGCGGTCACGAACGTGGACCGGACCATCCGCTCCGTCAAGCGCCACATGGGCACTGACTGGAAGATCAACCTGGATGGCAAGGACTTCAACCCGCAGCAGATGAGCGCCTTCATCCTGCAGAAGCTGAAGCGCGACGCCGAGGCGTACCTGGGCGAGAAGGTCACGGACGCGGTCATCACCGTCCCGGCCTACTTCAACGACTCCGAGCGCCAGGCGACGAAGGAGGCCGGCGAGATCGCGGGCCTGAACGTCCTGCGTATTGTCAACGAGCCGACCGCCGCCGCCCTGGCCTACGGCCTCGACAAGGACGACCAGACCATTCTCGTCTTCGACCTCGGTGGCGGCACCTTCGACGTGTCGCTCCTGGAGATCGGCGACGGCGTCGTCGAGGTGAAGGCCACCAACGGTGACAACCACCTCGGTGGCGACGACTGGGACCAGCGCGTCGTCGACTACCTGGTGAAGCAGTTCCAGAACGGCCACGGCGTCGACCTGTCCAAGGACAAGATGGCGCTCCAGCGCCTGCGCGAGGCCGCCGAGAAGGCGAAGATCGAGCTGTCCTCCTCCACGGAGACCTCGATCAACCTGCCGTACATCACGGCCTCCGCCGAGGGCCCGCTGCACCTGGACGAGAAGCTCACGCGCTCGCAGTTCCAGCAGCTCACCGCGGACCTGCTCGACCGCTGCAAGACCCCGTTCCACAACGTCATCAAGGACGCGGGCATCAACCTGTCCGAGATCGACCACGTCGTTCTCGTCGGTGGCTCCACCCGCATGCCCGCCGTCGCCGAGCTCGTCAAGGAGCTCACCGGCGGTCAGGACGCCAACAAGGGCGTCAACCCGGACGAGGTCGTCGCCATCGGCGCCACCCTCCAGGCCGGTGTGCTCAAGGGTGAGGTCAAGGACGTCCTGCTCCTCGACGTGACCCCGCTGTCCCTGGGTATCGAAACCAAGGGCGGCATCATGACCAAGCTCATCGAGCGCAACACCACGATCCCGACCAAGCGGTCCGAGATCTTCACGACGGCCGAGGACAACCAGCCGTCCGTGCAGATCCAGGTCTACCAGGGCGAGCGCGAGATCGCGGCGTACAACAAGAAGCTCGGCATGTTCGAGCTGACCGGCCTGCCGCCGGCGCCCCGCGGCGTCCCGCAGATCGAGGTCTCCTTCGACATCGACGCCAACGGCATCATGCACGTGACGGCGAAGGACCTCGGCACGGGCAAGGAGCAGAAGATGACCGTCACCGGCGGCTCTTCGCTCGGCAAGGACGAGGTCGACCGCATGCGCCAGGAGGCGGAGCAGTACGCGGACGAGGACCTGCGCCGCAAGGAGGCCGCCGAGTCCCGCAACCAGGGCGAGCAGCTCGTCTACCAGACGGAGAAGTTCCTCTCGGAGAACGCGGAGAAGGTCCCGGCCGACGTCAAGACCGAGGTCGAGAGCGCCATCACCGAGCTCAAGGAGAAGCTGAAGGGCGAGGACGCGGCGGAGATCCGCACCTCGACCGAGAAGCTCGCCGCGATCAGCCAGAAGCTGGGCCAGGCCATCTACGCCGACGCCCAGGGTGCCCAGGGTGCCGCGGGTGGCGCCGGTGACGCGGGCCAGGCCAAGGCGGCCGACGACGACGTCGTCGACGCCGAGATCGTGGACGACGAGAAGCCGAAGGGTGGCGCTGCCTGATGCCGGAGGAGACCCCGGGCTTCGACGAGAAGCCCGAAGTCCCCGCCGACGGCACGTCCGACGACGCCGCCGAGCCGAAGGCCGCAGCTTCCTCCGACAAGGAGGAGGCCGCGGCCCCGGCCGGGGACTCCGCAGCAGCAGACGTGGCTCTGCTGGCGCAGCTGGACCAGGCCCGTACCGCGCTCGGCGAGCGCACCGCGGACCTCCAGCGGCTCCAGGCGGAGTACCAGAACTACCGTCGCCGCGTGGAGCGGGACCGGATCGCCGTCAAGGAGATCGCTGTCGCGTCCCTCCTGACGGAGCTCCTGCCCACCCTGGACGACATCGGCCGGGCGCGGGAGCACGGCGAACTGGTCGGCGGCTTCAAGTCGGTGGCCGAGTCGCTGGAGACCGCGGCGGCCAAGATGGGCCTGCAGCAGTTCGGCAAGGAGGGCGAGCCCTTCGACCCGACGATCCACGAGGCCCTGATGCACTCGTACGCGCCGGACGTCACCGAGGACACCTGCGTGGCGATCCTGCAGCCGGGGTACCGGATCGGCGAGCGTACGATCCGTCCCGCGCGGGTCGCGGTCGCCGAGCCCCAGCCGGGTGCGGCGCCCGCCGCCAAGTCCGAGTCCGCGGAGGGCGACAAGCCGTCCGACAAGGACGCGGATGCCCCCGAAGAGGGCTGACGCAGCACACGTAGGAAACCGAGAGGAGGGCCACCGGGGATGAGCACGAAGGACTTCGTCGAGAAGGACTACTACAAGGTCCTCGGTGTCCCGAAGGACGCCACCGACGCCGAGGTGAAGAAGGCGTACCGCAAGCTCGCGCGCGAGTTCCACCCGGACGCGAACAAGGGCGACGCCTCGGCCGAGGAGCGCTTCAAGGAGATCTCCGAGGCGAACGACGTCCTCGGCGACCCCAAGAAGCGCAAGGAGTACGACGAGGCCCGCGCCCTGTTCGGCAACGGTGGCTTCCGCCCCGGTCCGGGCGGGGGCGGCGGCTCCTTCAACTTCGACCTGGGCGACCTCTTCGGGGGCACCCAGGGCGGCGGTGGCGGCGCGGGGGCCGGCGGTTTCGGCGGCGGCCTCGGGGACGTCTTCGGCGGCCTGTTCAACCGTGGCGCCGGCCCGGGTGCGGGAGGCCGCACCCAGCCGCGCCGCGGCCAGGACGTCGAGTCCGAGGTGACGCTCTCCTTCACGGAGGCGGTGGACGGCGCGACCGTCCCGCTGCGGATGTCCTCGCAGGCACCCTGCAAGGCCTGCTCGGGCACCGGCGACAAGAACGGCACCCCCCGGGTGTGCCCGACCTGCGTCGGCACCGGCCAGGTGTCCCGCGGCAGCGGCGGCGGCTTCTCGCTGACCGACCCCTGCGCGGACTGCAAGGGCCGCGGACTGATCGCGGAGACCCCCTGTGACGTCTGCAAGGGCAGCGGGCGGGCCCGCAGCTCGCGGACCATGCAGGTCAGGATCCCGGCGGGCGTCTCCGACGGCCAGCGGATCCGGCTGCGCGGCAAGGGCACTCCGGGCGAGCGCGGCGGCCCGGCGGGCGACCTCTACGTGGTCGTCCACGTGGACTCCCACCCGGTGTTCGGCCGCAAGGACGACAACCTCACGGTGACGGTCCCGGTGACCTTCGCGGAGGCCGCCCTGGGCGCCGACATCAAGGTGCCGACCCTGAACGGTCCGGCGGTCACGCTGAAACTCCCCCCGGGCACCCCCGGCGGCCGTACGATGCGGGCCCGCGGCAAGGGCGCGGTCCGCAAGGACGGCACCCGCGGCGACCTGCTCGTCACGGTGGAGGTGGCGGTGCCGACGGAACTGAGCGACAAGGCCCGCGAGGCCCTGGAGACGTACCGCGACGCGGTGGGGTCCGAGGACCCGCGCGCCCTGCTGTTCGAGTCCGCGAAGGGAGCTTGACATGGACGGCCGCCGACGACAGACCCGTTTCGGCAGTGGTGCGTACCAGCTGACCGACGAGACCCCGGTCTACGTCATCTCGGTGGCCGCCCAGCTGTCGGGCCTGCATCCGCAGACCCTGCGCCAGTACGACCGGCTCGGCCTGGTCTCCCCGGACCGGACGGCCGGCCGCGGCCGGCGCTACTCCGCCCGGGACATCGAGCTGCTCCGCACGGTGCAGGCGCTGTCCCAGGACGAGGGCATCAATCTGGCGGGAATCAAGCGGATCATCGAACTGGAGAACCAGGTGGCCGCGCTCCAGCAGCGCGTCGCCGAGCTCGCCAGCGCGGTGGACGGGGCCGCGGCCACCCTCAAGGCCCGCGAGGCCCAGGTGCACGCCTCCTACCGGCGCGACCTGGTCCCGTACCAGCCGCCGCAGCCGGGCAGCGCGCTGGTCGTCTGGCGTCCCAAGCGCCCGATGGACTGACGCCGCCCGCACCCGGCGCAGGCCCCCGTACGACCCGTACGGCCCGTTCGGCCCTGTAAGAACCTGCACGCGCGAAGGCCCCGCCCGAAATCCCGGGCGGGGCCTTCGCGCGTCGCGCGTCACGGGGCCGTGGGCGGCCCTGTACGGCCCCCTCAGGGCTCCGGGAGGTCCGGGGGGCCCTCGGTGTGCAGGATCCCCGACTGGGCGATGAGGTAGCCCAGCTGGGCCCTGCTGCCGCTGCCCAGGGCGGTGGCCAGCCGGGCGATGTGCGCGCGGCAGGTCCGCACGTTCATCCCCAGCCGGCGCGCGATGGCCTCGTCCACGTGCCCCTCGATCAGCAGCTGGGCGATGGAGCGCTGCACGCCGGAGATCCCGTCGGGCATGTGCGTGTACGTGACCTCGTCGCTGAGCGGCACGGCCCGCCGCCACAGCTGCTCGAACACCTTGATCAGGTAGTCGACCAGCCCCGGGTGGCGGAGCTCCAGCGCCACCCGCCGGTCGTCGCTGACCGGGATGAAGGCCACCGTGCGGTCGAACACGATGAGCCGTTCGATCAGCTCCTCCAGGGTGCGGATCTCCACCTTGCCCGCCGAGATCCGCTCCACGTAGGCGAGCGTGCCCTGGCTGTGCCGGGCGGTGTGCTGGTAGAGCGTGCGGATGCTCACCCCGCGGTCGATCAGCGGGGCGTCGCGTTCCAGCGCCTCGCTGAGGGCGTAGGAGGGGCGGGCCCCGCCCGGCTGGACCGTCAGCATCTCCGTGTGGCACTCGGCCGTCGCCAGGTCCAGCGCGGCGTTGATCTGGTCGAATCCCTCCAGGACGGTGATGGCGTGGGTGTTCGAGGGGTTCTGCGCGCTGATGGTGAGGAACGGCTCGAATGCGTCGGTGAGGTCGATCGCGCTGCGCCGCCGGTCCTGGATCTCGCGTTCCAGGGGCTGGAGCCGCTGCGCCAGGGCGATGGCGGGCGGAACCGCCCGGAGCTGGTTCGCGTCATCCGGGTCGGGGCGCAGGAGGGCGAATTCAAGCAGGCAGGGAACGTTTTCCACCTCGCTGCGCGGCACCCGTCCGGTGCTCAGCGCCGCCGCGTAGAGCCGGGCTCCCTCGTCGCACATCGATGTCACGGGGTGGGGATGTGTCGGGTTTGTGTCGCTTATGGGCAAATCTCCACCCCCCAGGGTCCTGAACATGCAAGAACATGATGCATCGTCCCTGTGGCCGTAACGTGCCTGAATGAGCCATGGTCTGACATGCGGGGGAGAGGATTCCATCAAGTGAGGACGAAGCCGACCATGTACAAGAGAATGCTTCGCTCGGCGCTTGCCGTTGTTTTCTCCGCTGTTGCGGTCTTTGGGGCAGTCGGCGCTGTCAACGGCGACGCGGGGGGTGCTCTGGCCGACAGCGGTTGGAACGTCGCGCCGACGGACAGCGGCAGGGACGCCAGGCCCGCGGGCAAGACGGACAGCGGCTGGAACACCGTGGCGGACGGTGAGCTCGACAGCGGTTGGAACGTCGTGCCGACCGTCCAGTCCGACAGCGGCTGGAACGCCGCACCCGCGACGGTCGCCTGATGACCCCCGACGACCGCGACTTCCGACGTGAGATGGCTTCCGCCTACCGGTCCGGCTGGCAGTTCATCGACCTTGCGACCGCCATCCCCTACGCGGGCGACTCGCTGATGGTCACCCTCTTCGGCCAGCCGATCGTCGTCGTGCGCGAGGAGGACGAAGACGTCCGCGCCTACCGCTGTCTGCGCCGCCCCCGGGGCGCACCGCAGCCCGTCCGCTGCGAGGTGCGGTACGGAATGGTCTTCGTCAACCTCGATCAGCGCGATCACCAGCTCTTCGAACCCGACATCACCGCCGCCACCCCCCGCAGTGCCTGAGGCGATTCCCCCGTCGTTGCAGATCGCCCCAGGTGCTTCCCCCACACAACGGCGCCATCGTGGACCTGACCACGATGGCGCCGTTGTGATGTCCGCGTCCAGGGGCCGGACCGGTCCGCCGCATGAGGATCCGGTGAGAACGCCCTGCCGGCCGGCCGGGCCGCCCCGTCCGCCCCGGCGGCCCCTTCAGGCCCGGCCCATCGCCCGGTCCAGGGTGATCTCCAGTACGACCCGGTCCGGGTTGGGCGAGGGCGTGCGCCCGTACCGCTCCGCGTAGCGCGCCACCGCGTCGGCGACCGACGCCTCGTCCGTACGGACCACCGCGCGCCCCTCCAGGGTGGCCCAGCGCCGGCCCTGCATCTGGCAGACCGCCGCCCGCGCCGAACCGCCCGGCGCCGCGAGCACGTTGCGCACCTTCTTGCTGTGCCGGTTGCTGATCACCCGGGCCAGCCCGGCCGCGGGGTCGTACGTCACGCCCACCGGCACCACGTGGGGCGTGCCGTCCGGGCGCGGGGTGGTCAGGGTGCAGACGTGCCGTTCCTGCCAGAAGGCGAGGTACTCGGGCGTCGGATTGAGTACGTCATGGGACATGCGCCGAAGCGTACGAAACTCACCTTGAGTGGAATAGACTCAAGTTTGCAGACGCTGAACGTGTCATAGTCGAGAAAAAGCGGTGCGCGGCGCGCGCACCCCGCCGGAGAGGAGAGCCACGGAGTGGACGCCGAGCTGACGAACAAGAGCCGCGACGCCCTGAACGCGGCCACCAGCAGGGCCGTCAAGGACGGCCACGCCGACCTGACCCCCGCACACCTGCTGCTGGCACTGCTCGCCGGCGAGGACAACGAGAACGTCACCGACCTGCTCGCCGCGACCGACGCCGACCAGGCCGCCGTCCGGGCCGGCGCCGAGCGGCTGCTCGCCGCCCTGCCCAGCGTCACCGGTTCCACCGTCGCGCCCCCGCAGCCCACCCGCGAGCTGCTCGCCGTCCTGGCCGAGGCCGACGCGGAGGCCGGCAAGCTCGGCGACGACTACCTCTCCACCGAACACCTCCTCATCGCGACCGCCGCCAAGGGCGGGGCCGCCGGTGAGGTCCTTTCCGCCCAGGGCGCGACCGCGAAGAAGCTGCTGTCCGCATTCGAGAACGCACGAGGAGGACGGCGGGTGACCACCCCCGATCCCGAGGGCCAGTACAAGGCCCTGGAGAAGTTCGGCACGGACTTCACGGCGGCCGCCCGCGAGGGCAAGCTCGACCCCGTCATCGGCCGCGACCACGAGATCCGGCGCGTTGTCCAGGTGCTTTCGCGCCGTACGAAGAACAACCCGGTGCTCATCGGCGAGCCCGGCGTCGGCAAGACCGCCGTGGTCGAGGGCCTGGCCCAGCGCATCGTCAAGGGGGACGTCCCCGAGTCCCTGAAGAACAAGCGGCTCGTCTCCCTCGACCTCGGCGCGATGGTCGCCGGCGCGAAGTACCGCGGCGAGTTCGAGGAACGCCTCAAGACCGTCCTCGCGGAGATCAAGTCCAGCGACGGCCAGATCATCACCTTCATCGACGAGCTGCACACCGTCGTCGGCGCGGGCGCCGGCGGGGACTCCGCCATGGACGCGGGCAACATGCTCAAGCCCATGCTGGCCCGCGGCGAACTGCGGATGGTCGGCGCGACCACCCTGGACGAGTACCGCGAGCGCATCGAGAAGGACCCGGCGCTGGAGCGCCGCTTCCAGCAGGTCCTGGTCGCCGAGCCGAGCGTCGAGGACACCATCGCGATCCTGCGCGGGCTCAAGGGCCGCTACGAGGCCCACCACAAGGTCGTCATCAACGACAGCGCGCTCGTCGCCGCCGCCACCCTCTCCGACCGGTACATCACCTCCCGCTTCCTGCCCGACAAGGCCATCGACCTCGTCGACGAGGCCGCCTCCCGGCTCCGCATGGAGATCGACTCCTCGCCCGTCGAGATCGACGAGCTCCAGCGCTCCGTGGACCGGCTGCGGATGGAGGAGCTGGCCCTGAAGAACGAGTCGGACGCCGCCTCCCGCGAGCGCCTCGACAAGCTGCGCAAGGACCTCGCGGACCGCGAGGAGGAGCTGCGCGGCCTGACCGCCCGCTGGGAGAAGGAGAAGCAGTCCCTGAACCGGGTCGGCGAGCTCAAGGAGCGCCTGGACGACCTGCGCGGCCAGGCCGAGCGCGCCCAG
Organism: Streptomyces sp. NPDC048507; assembly: GCF_043199995.1. Classification (NCBI taxonomy): domain Bacteria; kingdom Bacillati; phylum Actinomycetota; class Actinomycetes; order Kitasatosporales; family Streptomycetaceae; genus Streptomyces; species Streptomyces sp. NPDC048507. The sequence continues at coordinate 412,025 of NZ_JBICWZ010000004.1, forward strand.
CGCGACGGGGACTTCGACTCCGCCTCCAAGCTGCTCTACGGGGAGATCCCGGCCCTGGAGCGCGAGCTGGCCGAGGCCACCGAGGAGGAGGCGGCCACCAAGGCCGGCGGGGGCGCCGCCGCCAAGGACAGCATGGTCAAGGACGAGGTCGGCCCCGACGACATCGCGGACGTGGTCGGTGCCTGGACGGGCATCCCGGCCGGCCGGCTGCTGGAGGGCGAGACCCAGAAGCTGCTGCGCATGGAGGACGAGCTGGGCCGCCGGCTGATCGGCCAGGGCGAGGCCGTACGGGCCGTCTCGGACGCCGTGCGCCGCACCCGCGCCGGCATCGCCGACCCGGACCGCCCGACCGGCTCGTTCCTCTTCCTGGGCCCGACGGGCGTGGGCAAGACCGAGCTGGCCAAGGCCCTCGCGGACTTCCTCTTCGACGACGAGCGGGCCATGATCCGCATCGACATGTCGGAGTACGGCGAGAAGCACAGCGTGGCCCGGCTCGTCGGCGCCCCGCCCGGTTACGTGGGCTACGAGGAGGGCGGCCAGCTCACCGAGGCCGTCCGGCGCCGCCCCTACTCCGTCGTCCTCCTGGACGAGGTGGAGAAGGCCCACCCGGAGGTCTTCGACGTCCTGCTCCAGGTCCTCGACGACGGCCGGCTCACGGACGGCCAGGGCCGCACCGTGGACTTCCGCAACACCATCCTGGTCCTGACCTCCAACCTGGGCAGCCAGTACCTGGTGGACCCGGCGACCTCCGCCGAGGACAAGAAGGCCCGCGTCCTGGAGGTGGTCCGGGCGAGCTTCAAGCCGGAGTTCCTCAACCGCCTCGACGACCTGGTGGTCTTCTCCGCCCTCACCCGCGACGAGCTGGCGCACATCGCGGAGCTCCAGATCGGCCGCCTCGCCCGGCGCCTCGCCGACCGGCGCCTGCACCTGGACGTCACCCCCGCGGCCCTGGCCTGGCTGGCGGACGAGGGCAACGACCCGGCGTACGGCGCCCGCCCCCTGCGCCGCCTGATCCAGACGGCCGTCGGGGACCGGCTGGCCCGGGAGATCCTCTCCGGCGAGGTCAAGGACGGCGACACCGTCCGCGTCGACGTGGCCGGCGACGGCCTGCTGGTCGGCAAGGCGCTCTGAGCGGGGCCGTCCGGGCGGGGGCCGGGCCCGCGCCCGGGCGCCCGCGCGTACCCCCTCCCGCGTCCCCGTGTCCGCCCGGAGCGGATCGGGGGTGCGGGGGTGGACACGGAGTGGGAGCGATGGTGGAGGATGGCTGTATCCGCACGAAGGGAAGTACACGGTGAGCATCGACCCGGCCTCGATTCCGAACTTCGGGGGTCAGCCCGAACCGCAGGCCACAGGACCGGCGGGCCCCGTCGTCCCCGACCAGGATCTGGTCAAGCAGCTCCTGGAGCAGATGGAGCTCAAGTACGTCGTCGACGACGAGGGTGACCTCGCGGCGCCGTGGGAGGACTTCCGGACGTACTTCATGTTCCGCGGCGAAGACGAGCAGCAGGTCTTCTCCGTGCGGACCTTCTACGACCGCCCCCACGCGATCGACGACAAGCCGCAGCTGCTCGAGTCGATCGACGACTGGAACCGCCGCACCCTGTGGCCGAAGGTCTACAGCCACACGCACGACGACGGCTCCGTCCGGCTGATCGGCGAGGCGCAGATGCTGATCGGCACCGGCGTCAGCCTGGAGCACTTCGTGTCCTCCACGGTCAGCTGGGTCCGCGCCTCGATCGAGTTCGACAAGTGGCTCGTGGAGCAGCTCGGCCTGGAGAAGGACGTCGACTCCGCGGAGGGCGACGACACGGCCGAGGGCGACGGGACCAACTAGTCGCCGGCGGCCCTCACAGGGGTACCCGCGCCACCAGGAGCAGGTACGCCCCGTAGCCGTACGAGAGCCCGGCCGCGCACCCGGTCACCACGACCGCGGTGCGCGGCCGGGCTCTCGCCATGACGGCCGCCAGCGGCAGCAGCAGCGGGAACGCGGGCAGCAGGAACCGCGGCTTCGACTCGAAGAACCCCGCGCCGCCGAAGGTGATCACCAGCAGGGTCCCGGTGTAGGCGAGCAGCGGCAGCGGGGCCCGTTCCAGTACCAGCGCCGCCGCGAGCAGCCCCGCCGCGGCCAGCACGGCCACCGTCACGGTGGTCGCGAGCGGCACGTGCCCGCCGGTCAGCACCGTCCCGGCGGACCGCATGGCCCCGACGCCGAAGTCGAAGCGCGAGCCCCACTGCCGCTGCACGGCGAAGTAGCCGAGCGGCTCGCCGCGGGCCGCCCCTACGGCCAGGACGTACGCGGCCCAGCCCGCCGGGGCCAGCAGCCCGGCCGCCCACACGCCGGGTGCGCGGCCGCCCCGCAGCGCCAGCTCCCGCACCGCCAGCGCCGTCACCGCGGCGGCCACGGCGATCCCGGTGGGCCGGGTCAGCCCGGCGAGCACCGCCAGGGCCGCGGCGACGGCCCAGCGCCCGCGCAGCAGGGCGTACAGGGCCCAGGCGGCGAGGGCGCAGAGCAGGGCCTCGGTGTAGGCCAGGGTCAGCACCACGGCGTGCGGAAGGGCCGCCCACAGGCCGACGAGCAGCACCCCGGCCCGGGCCCCGAGCAGGTGCTCCCCGACCCGGTACACGCCGACGGCGGCCACCGCGGCGGCCGTCCAGGCCACCGCCAGCCCGGCGGGCGCGGTGGCCCCGGCCAGCCGGACCAGGGCGGGGTAGAGCGGGAAGAAGGCGTGGTCGCTCTGGATGGAGCCGTCGGCCCACATCTGGGTCCGGCCGTAGCCGTGGGCGGCGATGGCGAGGTACCAGACGGAGTCCCAGGAGCTCCCGAGCACCCGTACCGGGCCGCGCCCGTCCCACCAGGACCCGGCGGCCAGCACCAGCACGCCGGCCCCGCGCACGGCCGCGAACACGCCGAGCGCGACGAGGGCCGCCGGGGCCGTGGTCGCCCGCACCGGCGGCCGCAGGGACACCGTCGTCATGTTCCGCCCGGCTTTCCCGTGCCCGCGCGGGCCGCTCCTCGCAGGCTGCGTCCGGCGGGCAGTTCCAAGGTCTTCGGTCCCCCTCCGGCGCCACCCTACGAGGCCGCGGCCCCCAGACGCCCGAGGCGGGCCACGGCCTCCTCCAAAACATCCGTCCGCTTGCAGAAGGCCCAGCGGACCTGGGTGGCGCCGGCGGACTTGTCGTCGTAGAAGACCTGGTTCGGGATGGCGACGAGGCCGCAGCGCTCGGGCAGGGCGCGGCAGAAGGCCAGGCCGTCGCTCTCGCCGAGCGGGGAGACGTCGGTGGTGACGAAGTACGTGCCCTGCGGGCGGAAGACCTCCAGCCCGGCGGCGGCGAGGCCGCCGGCGAGCAGGTCGCGCTTGGCGGCGAGGTCGGCGCGGAAGCCGTCGTAGTAGGCGTCGGGCAGGGCGAGGGCCTCGGCCACGGCGTACTGGAAGGGGCCCGAGGCGACGTAGGTGAGGTACTGCTTCGCGGAGCGGACCGCGGTGACCAGGGCGGGCGGGGCGGTGATCCAGCCGACCTTCCAGCCGGTGAAGGAGAAGGTCTTGCCCGCGGAGGAGATGGTGACGGTGCGTTCGCGCATGCCGGGCAGGGAGGCCAGCGGGGTGTGGCCGCCCTCGAAGACGAGGTGTTCGTAGACCTCGTCGGTGACGACCAGGAGGTCGCGCTCGACGGCGAGCTCGGCGATGGCGGCCAGTTCGGCGGGGGTCAGGACGGTGCCCGTCGGGTTGTGCGGGGTGTTCAGCAGGAGCAGCCGGGTGCGCGGGGTGACGGCGTCGCGCAGGGCGTCCAGGTCGGGGCGGAAGGCGGGGGCGCGCAGGGTGAGCGGGACGCGGACGGCGCCGGCCATGGCGATGCAGGCGGCGTAGGAGTCGTAGAACGGTTCGAGGGCGATGACCTCGTCGCCGGGCTCCAGCAGGGCGAGCAGGGCGGCCGCGATGGCCTCGGTGGCGCCGGCGGTGACGAGCACCTCCGTGTCCGGGTCGTACGCCAGCCCGTAGAAGCGTCGCTGGTGGGCGGCGATCGCCTCGCGGAGCTCGGGGACGCCCGGGCCCGGCGGGTACTGGTTGCCGCGGCCGTCCCGGATCGCGCGGACGGCGGCCTCGGCGATCTCGGCGGGGCCGTCGGTGTCGGGGAAACCCTGGCCCAGGTTGATCGATCCGGTGCGGGCGGCCAGCGCCGACATCTCCGCGAAGATCGTGGTGCCGAAGGAGGCCAGGCGGCGGTTGAGGAAGGGGCGGCTGCTGTTCGCGGGTGCGCTCATGGGCGCCATCCTGGGGGGAACCTCTGGAGTTGCTCAAGTGTGCTTTGGCCGCCGTGGCCTGCGGGCATCCCCCCTGCACGCCGGGACATGGGGAGCCCGGGGCCCGGGGGACCGGGCGTCAGAGAGGGGGCGGGGACATGGTCCTCGTAGTCGTGATCATCGGAGTCGTCTTCGCGGGAATCGTCTGGATCGTCAAGAAGGCCGGGGGCGGCGGCAGCGGCAGCGGCGGCAGTGGCAGCAGCAGCAGCTGGTGGGCCGGCGGGGGCGGGGGCTCCTCGTGCGGATCCTCCTCGTCCTGCGGTTCCTCCTCCTCGTGCGGTTCTTCTTCCTCCTGCGGTTCGTCGTCCTCCTGCGGTGGCGGTGGCTGCGGGTCCAGCTGACACTGGAAGGGGCCTGCCGGACCTGCGTGAACGCGCGCTCCGGTGGGGACAACTTCCCCGGGGCGTCTTCTTGTTCGGGCCCGCACTGCGGCGTACGGGCGGCGTCCCGTTGAACACGTGAACTGTGTAGCCCCCGGTGGGATGTAAACCCCGTCAAGTTGGGTAAAAACGCTGTGAGTGCCGTGCCTTTCATGATTCCCTCGGTTGAGTAGACCAGTCCTCGGGCCTCCCTGGACTTCCTGTGGACCCGTGCCGGTGTCCCCCCACCCGTTGACTACCGCTGGCGGGCTCCGGCCCATCTCCCTCGCGCGTTTGCGGAGCCGACTCATGCTCACGACCCTCCAGACCACCTACACCGACACGCGTGCCGCCGATCTCGCCTGGGCCCTGGGACGGGAGCGGCTGCCCGCCCTTGCCGTGCTGAACCTCCAGCTCGCGGACGCGAAGGTGGAGTTGCGTCTGCTCGGAGCCTCCCACCAGGTGTTCCTGGAGGAGGGCGAGGTGCTCTGCTCGGAGACGGTCGCCTGCATGCCCGGCAGCAGTACGCCGCTGCCGCTGGGCGTGGCCAAGCGGGTGGGCGACTGGGAGTACGAGTTCGCCGCGCGGGTCGAGACCCTCTCCCGCGGCTCCTTCACCGGGCGGGCCCAGGAGTTGCTGGCCCTGGTCGCGGACCACCCGAACGGGCTAGCGGGCACCTTTCCCGGCGACGAACACGCCTTCACCGCCCTGCTCGCGCAGCGCTGCGAGGGGCAGGTGCGCTGGCGGACCTGGCACGCCTACCCGCAGGAGGGCCAGCTGGTGGCCACCCGCACCCGGGTCGGCGTACGGATGGGGGCGGCCGTCTAGGGCGGGTTGCGCGCCGATTGCGCCAACTGGCCGGATAAGTGCGCCAGTTGCACCCATGTGGGTGACAGGGTGTGCGCGGGCGGTGACGTACGGTTCGCTTCATGATCGACCGTTCCGCCCCCCGCGGGGTGCTCCCGGCGGCGGAGCCGCGGGGCGTGCAGACCGTCCCGGCCGCCGCCCTGCCCGTACGTGCACGGACCGGCCGACTCCTCGTCCTGGCCACGGTGTTCGTGTGCGCCGCCTGCGGACTCGTCTACGAGCTGGAGCTCCTCGCCCTCGGCTCGTACCTCATCGGCGACTCCGTCACCCAGGCGTCCGTCGTGCTGTCCGTCATGGTCTTCGCCATGGGCGTCGGCTCCCTGCTCGCCAAACACCTGCGCGCCCGGCCCGCCTTCGGCTTCGGCGCGATTGAGGCCGCCCTCGCCCTGCTCGGCGGATTCTCCGCCATGGCCCTGTACGCGAGCTTCGCCTGGCTGGGGGAGTCCCGCCCGGCGCTCGTCGGCTTCTCCTTCGCCATCGGCGTGCTCATCGGCGCGGAGATCCCGCTGCTGATGGTCCTCATCCAGCGCATCCGCAGACAGGACGCCGGCGGCGCCGTCGCCGACCTGTTCGCCGCCGACTACGTGGGCGCCCTCGTGGGCGGCCTCGCCTTCCCCTTCCTGCTGCTGCCGATGGTCGGCCAGCTCACCGGCGCGCTGCTCACCGGCACGGTCAACGCGGTCGCCGGGGGCGGCCTCGTCCTGTGGCTGTTCCGGTGCGACCTCAGCCGCCGCTGCCGTTGGCTGCTGATCGCCGCCAACGCCACCGTCCTCGCCGTCCTCGCCTGCGCGACCCTGCTCGCCGACGACTTCGAACGGATCGCGCGCACCGCCGTCTACGGCGGGGAGGTGCGGGTCGCCGTCCAGACCGGCGTGCAGGAACTGGTGCTGACCGGCCCCGCCACCGGCTCCCCCCGCTCCCTCGACCTCTACCTCGACGGCCGCCTGCGGGTCTCCGGCTACGACGAGTACCGCTACCACGAGGCCCTGGTGCACCCCGCGATGACCGGGCCGCACGCCCGTGTCCTGGTCCTCGGCGGGGGCGACGGGCTCGCCGCCCGCGAGGTGCTGCGCTACCGGGACGTCGCCTCCGTCACCGTCGTCGAGCTCGACCCCGGCGTCGTCCGGCTCGCTCGCACCGACCCGATGCTCTCCGTGCTCAACGGCCGCGCCTACGAGGACCCGCGGCTGGCCGTCGTCACCGAGGACGCCTTCCGCTGGCTGCGCGGTCCCGCCGCCCGCGCCCGCTTCGACGTCATCGTCTCCGACCTGCCCGACCCGGGCATCACCCCGAGCACGAAGCTCTACTCGCAGGAGTTCTACGGGCTCGCCGCACGGGCCCTGAACCCCGGCGGGCGCCTCGCCGTGCACGCCGGGCCGCTGACCACCCGGCCGCGCACCTACTGGACCGTCGACGCCACCCTGCGCGCCGCCGGGCTGCTGACCACCCCCTACAGCGCGGGCGGCCGGCTCTCCGGCTTCGCCGCCGGGCCCGACCGCACGGCGGGCGCCACCGGCTCGCCGACGCAGGACTGGGGCTACGTGCTCGCCGCCCGCGAGAAGGTCCCCGAACTGCGCGTGGACCGCGACACGCCCGCCCTGCGCGCGGTGTCCACCCGCTCCCTGCAGGACTCCGCCCGCGACATCGCCCGGACCCGTCCGGCCGGGCTCCCGCCCTCCACGCTCCCGCACCCGCGCTACTCCTGATCCCGGGCGGGCGGGCCCCGGAGCCGTCGTGTCCGTGTGCGCGGACGGGTCCCGTCGGTAGGCTCGACCACATGGAGCATCAGGTGTTCGTTCCGGTACCGGCAGACGATCTCCGCGCAGTGCTGCGCGACCCCGCCCGGGTGGCCCGCTGCGTTCCCGGCCTCCAGCAGGACGCCGACGCCGGACCGCCGGCCGGACGGCTCAAGGTGCGGGTCGGCGGGCACACCGTGACCTACCGCGGGGCGCTGGCCCTCACCGAGCCCGAACCCGGCCGCTTCGAGGCCGTCGGCGAGGGCGCCGAGGTGCGCGGCAGCGGCACCGTCGCGCTCCGGATCGGGCTGCGGCTGGTCCCGCACGAGGGCGGCACCCGGCTGGAGTTCACCGCCGGGGCCGAGGCCAAGGGGCGGGCCGAGGGCTTCGATCCGGGGGCCACCGTCACCGCCGGGCGCCGTCTGCTGGACCGGTTCGCCGCCAATCTGGCGGGCGCCTGCGCGCCCGAGCGCGAGCAGCCGCACGACCCGGTGGCCGAGGCCGAGGAAGCGGAGGAGGCCCGGGGGACGGGGGAGCCGGGCGAGGACGTCACCGAGGTCACCGCCTCCGTGTTCGACACCGAGGTACCGCCGCCCGCCCTCGACCCCGCCCTCGACCCCTTCCTGAGCGGGGAGCCCGCCGCGGACGGCGCCCCGGGCGCCCCCGGGGGACCCGATGCTCCGGCCGGCCCCCCGGCCGAGGCCGCGCACGCCCGCCGCACGATGATCGGCCGCAGCGCCGAGGAGGTCGACCACCTGCCCCCGCGCGGCCGCTACGCCCCCGTCCCCGCCCCCTCCGCCGCCGGCGCGGGAGCCGGGATGCGCTGGGTCGCCCCGGCCGCGGCACTCGCCCTGGCCTCGGCCGTCGTGGTCGGACGGGCGTTGCGCCGCCGCCGCTGACGGGCCGTAGGGTCGCGGTATGAGTACGCGACTGAGCGCCGGCGGCGCCGAGATCACCATCGACCCGGAGAACGGCTGCCGGATCGCCGGCCTGCGCGTCGACGGCACCGAGCTGCTGCGCCAGGGCCCGCACTTCGGGGCCTTCCCGATGGTCCCCTGGTGCGGCCGGACGGCGAACGGGCGGTTCCGCGACGGGGCGACCGTCCACCAGCTGCCCCTGAACCACCCGCCGCACGCCATCCACGGCTTCGGCCGGGACGCGGCCTGGCAGCCCGCCGGGGCGAGCGGGACCCGGGCGGCCTTCGTCTACGACCTGGCCGACCCCTGGCCCTACGCCGGCCGGGTGACGCAGGTCTTCGAACTCACCGAGGACGCGCTGACGCTCACCATGGGCGTGGAGACGTACGGGGACTCCTTCCCGGCGCAGGCGGGCTGGCACCCCTGGTTCAACCGCGTCCTCGAACCCGGCGGCCCCGAGGCGCAGATCGGCTTCGCGCCGCAGTGGCAGGAGGAACGCGGGGAGGACCACCTGCCCACCGGCCGCCGCACCGACCCGAAGCCGGGCCCCTGGGACGACTGCTTCGGGATGCCCGGCGGCGTCGACGTCACCCTCACCTGGCCCGGCCGCCTGGAGCTGAAGGTGACCAGCCGCGCCGAATGGGTGGTGATCTACGACGAGCAGCCCGAGGCCGTCTGCGTGGAGCCCCAGTCCGGCCCCCCGAACGGTCTGAACACGCTCCCGCGGCTGGTCACGCCCGTCGACCCGCTGGAGATCTCCAGCACCTGGACCTGGCGGCGGCTCCCGTAGGGCGCAATTAAGCTCGGGGGCATGACTGACGTACGCGATGCGCTTCTGCAGCAGATCAAGGACAAGGCCGTCGTGCACGGCAAGGTGACGCTCTCCTCCGGCAAGGAGGCCGACTACTACATCGACCTCCGCCGGATCACCCTCGACGGCGAGGCCGCCCCGATGGTCGGGCAGGTCATGCTCGACCTCACCGCCGACCTCGACTTCGACTGCGTCGGCGGCCTGACCCTGGGCGCCGACCCGGTCGCCACCTCGATGCTGCACGCCTCGGCCGCGCGCGGCGGGCGCCTCGACGCCTTCGTCGTCCGCAAGGCGCAGAAGGCGCACGGCATGCAGCGCCGCATCGAGGGCACCGAGGTCAAGGGCAAGCGCTGCCTGGTCGTCGAGGACACCTCGACCACCGGCGGCTCCCCGCTGACCGCCGTCGAAGCGGTCCGCGAGGCGGGCGGCGAGGTCGTCGCCGTCGCCACCATCGTGGACCGGGGCGCGGCCGACGCCATCGCCGCGGCGGGCCTGCCCTACCTGACCGGCTACCGCCTCGGGGACCTCGGCCTCGGCTGACCCGCCCCGCGCCGGGGACACGGGGAGCGTGCGGACAACTGGGGACCAAGGTCCCCGCGGCCCGGCTCACCGGGCCCTGACCTGCTCCTTTCCGGGTGGGTGGGGCGCTCCCCGCGAAGGGCTCCACCCGCGCCGGACCGGATGGCGAGACGGGTGGGCTGGAGTGTTGCGCCGAGTCTGGAAAGATGGGGGCGACGTCTGACGTCGCCCCCAGGTCAGGGCCCGCAATAAGCACACTCCCCGCACATCCAAGGAGCGGACAGATGCCCATCGCAACCCCCGAGGTCTACAACGAGATGCTCGACCGGGCGAAGGCAGGCAAGTTCGCCTACCCGGCGATCAACGTGACCTCGACCCAGACCCTGCACGCTGCGCTGCGCGGCTTCGCGGAGGCCGAGAGCGACGGCATCATCCAGATCTCCACCGGCGGTGCCGAGTTCCTGGGTGGCCAGTACAACAAGGACATGGTCACCGGCGCGGTCGCCCTGGCCGAGTTCGCGCACGTCGTCGCCGCCAAGTACGACATCACCGTCGCGCTGCACACGGACCACTGCCCGAAGGACAAGCTGGACGGCTACGTCCGTCCGCTCCTGGAGGTCTCCGCCGAGCGCGTGGCCCGCGGCCTGAACCCGCTCTTCCAGTCGCACATGTGGGACGGCTCCGCCGAGACCCTGGCCGACAACCTGGCCATCGGCCAGGAGCTGCTCGCCAAGGCCGCCGCCGCGAAGATCATCCTTGAGGTCGAGATCACCCCGACCGGCGGCGAGGAGGACGGCGTCAGCCACGAGATCAACGACGAGCTGTACACCACCGTCGACGACGCGCTGCGCACCGCCGAGGCCCTCGGCCTGGGCGAGAAGGGCCGCTACCTGCTGGCCGCCTCCTTCGGCAACGTGCACGGCGTCTACAAGCCGGGCAACGTCGTCCTGCGCCCCGAGCTCCTCAAGGACCTCCAGGCCGGCGTCGGCGAGAAGTACGGCAAGTCCTCGCCGTTCGACTTCGTCTTCCACGGCGGCTCGGGCTCCACGGCCGAGGAGATCGCCACCGCGCTGGAGAACGGCGTCGTGAAGATGAACCTCGACACCGACACCCAGTACGCCTTCACCCGCCCGGTCGCGGACCACATGTTCCGCAACTACGACGGCGTGCTGAAGGTCGACGGCGAGGTCGGCACCAAGTCCACCTACGACCCGCGCACCTGGGGCAAGCTGGCCGAGGCCGGCATGGCCAAGCGCGTCACCGCGGCCTGCGCGGACCTGCGCTCCACGGGCACCAGGCTGAAGTAACCCGCGCCGGGGGCGTCCGTCCCCGCCGAGGACCCGGGAAGGGGGTCCGCCGGTCCGCACCACGGACCGGCGGGCCCCCTTCCGCGCGGTCGCGGCCGGGTGGCCGCGCCGCGTTGGTCGCGCCGGGCCCGTGCGACGGGCCGTCGGGCCGGGCCTTTGTGACGGAGGCGGGGGGCTCCGGTGGACGGGCGGCCGCGCCATGGTGTGGAATCTACCCACAGAAACGTACCCGTGGGGATGTAATGCCGGCGGGCCAGGAGAGGCGACGCCAGACATGAGGACAGAGCGACCCCAGGTGAAGCAGGACCGGGCGGTGCGCACGCGTCGGGCGATCCTGGAAGCGGCGGCCGAGGTCTTCGAGGAGCACGGCTACGAGACGGCCAAGCTCTCCGACATCGTCAACATCGCGAAGGTCACCAAGGGCGCGCTCTACTTCCACTTCGACTCCAAGGAAGCCCTGGCCCAGGCCGTCATCGACGCGCAGAACGCCTCGCAGCCGGAGCTGGTCCCCCAGCCGTACAAGACCCAGGAGTTCGTGGACATCGGCATGGTGTTCTCGCACCGGCTGCGGCACGAGACGCTGATGCGGGCGAGCGCCCGGCTGACCCTGGACCACGCCGGCCGCCACCTCGACAAGGCCGCCCCCTACCAGGCCTGGATCGACCTGCACGTCGGTGTGCTGGAGGAGGCGGAGCGGCGCGGGGAACTGCTGCCCAACGTGGACCCGCTGGTGCCGTCGCGGCTGATCGTGGGCGCGTACGCGGGGCTGAACACCATGTCCCAGACGCTCCGGCTGGACCTGGACGCGCAGGTCTCCGAGCTGTACTCGCACGTCATGCCGAACGTGGTGGTGCCGGCCGTGGCGATCCGGCTCGACACCCGGCCCGGGCGGGGCGCGCGGGCGCTGTACGGGCCCGACGGGGGCCACAGCTGCCGGAGCGGCTGCCCGGGCGGGACGGCTCCGGCGGACGCCGGCGGGGCGGAGCCGGCCGCGGCCGCGCCCGTCGGAGCCGCTGCCGCCGGAGCCGCGTCCGTCGCCGACCGGGGGATCTCCGTCTGACGCGAGGACGGGACCCCGCCACCCCTTCCCTGAAAGATCCTTCCGGGTATTATTTTTCTGCTGCCGCCCAGGGGGAGAAGACTGTGGACATCGATGTGCTCGGACCACCGCGGGTCACCGAGAACGGCGTGCCCGTCACGGCCCCGACACCGGAGTCCCGGCACGTCCTGGCGGTGCTCGCCGCCTCTCCCGACCGGGTCGTACCGGTCGCGGTGCTCGCCGACGAGCTGTCCGGCCGGGTGCCGCCCGAGCACGCCCGGGCCGCCCTGCACGCCGCCGTACGCCGTCTGCGCGAGCGGTTCGCCGAGGCGCTGGGGACCTGCGGGGTACGGACCGCGGAAACGGTGCTCTCGTCACGTCCCGGCGGGTATCTTCTCGACACCGGCGGCGGCCGCTGCGACGTGCGGGAGTTCGAGCGCGAGGCGGGCGCCGGGTACCGGGCCATGAGCCGGGGCGACTTCGCCCGCGCCGCCTCCCGGCTGCGCCGCGCCCTGGACCTGTGGACCGGCCCCGCCCTGGACGGCGTCGAGGCGGGCCCCTGGCTCCGCGGCCGCATCGCGGCGCTCGACGCGGACCGGATCTCCGTACTCGGCCAGTGGGTCGAAGCGGAACTCGCGCTCGGCCGCCACCGCGAACTGCGCCTGGAACTGGCGGGCCTGCGCGGGGCGGGCGCCGGGCGGCCCGACGGCGCCTACCCGGACGCGCTGCGCCGGGCCGAGGCGCGGGCCCTGGCCGGCCGCCCCGCCTCCGGACCCCGCCTGGGCGGCGCGATCCGCCCGGCGGCCGGTCCGGGCCCGGCCGGTGGCGGCCGCCCCGGCTCCGGGCCGGCCCGCGCCGGAGGCCGGCCCGTGACGCCGGTGACGCCCGTGACGCCCGTGACGCCCGCCGCCGAGCGGGCGCTGGCCTGCGGCGCCCGCTGCTGACCGGCCGAAGACCGCGGCCGGCGCCGTCCGGGCGCGTCCTGCTTGACCCCCCGCCGGACGGAACCTAGGTTCGGGAGCCGGGCGCAAAACAGCTGGTCGGACGGGGGAAGGGCACCATGGGCGGGGACGACGGGGGCTCACTGGCCGTACTGGAACTGCTCGCGGCGGACGCCCCGCAGAGCCGCTACGACGCCCTGCTCGCCGAAGCCCACGGCGCGGGCGCCGGGGAGGCCGTCCTCGCCGAGCTCACCCGGGCCGTCGAGCTCGCCCGCACCGTCCGGGCCGGCGCGGCCCGCCGCAAGCAGCGCGAGGCCGCCCTCACCGCCCTCGTCGACACCGCGCACGACCTCACCTCCCCGTACGACATCGACGGCCTGCTGCGCCTGATCACCCGCCGGGCCCGGCGCCTGCTGGGCTTCGACATGGCGTGGGTCTCGCTCAGCCGCCCCGACGGGTCCGCGTACGTGCGCACCTCCGAGGGCGAGACCACCGCCTTCAACGTCGGCCTCGAACTCGGCACCGGCCGGGGCCTCGGCAGCATCGCCCAGGCCCGCCAGTCCCCGGTGTGGACCGCCGACTACCTCGCCGACCCGGCCATCGCCCACTCGCCCGGCATCGACGCCGTCGTCGCGGCGGAGGGCCTGCACGCGATCATCGCGGTCCCGCTGCGCCGCGGGGACTCCAGCCTCGGCGCGCTGTACGGATCCGACCGCTCCGTACGGCAGTTCACCCCGGACGAGATCGGCATCATGCTCTCCCTCGCCGACCTGGCCGCCGTGGCCATCGAGAAGGCCCGGCTGCTGGAGCAGACCCGCGACGAGGTCACCGAGCTGGAGGCCTTCGGCTCGCGCACCAACACGGCCCTGACCCGGGTCCGTTACCTGTGGGAGTGCCACGCCCGGCTGGCCGGGCTGGTCCTGGACGGGGCCGGGCTGCCCACCGTGGCCCGCGCCACCGCCGACGCGCTGGACGGGGTCCTCCAGGTACGGGATCCGGGCGGGCGGCCGCTGACCGCCACCGGCGAACTCCCCGGCCTGGACGAGGAGACGGTGACCAAGGGGGCCCTCCAGGCGCTGACCGACCGGCGGCCGCTGCGGCTGCCGGACGACCTGTGGCTGGCTCCCGTCCTGGCCGGCGCGGAGGACCTCGGGGTGCTGCTGCTGCGCGCCTCCGCGCCGCTCGCCGACGAGGACGTACGGCTCCTGCAGCTGGCGGCCCAGTCCGTGGCCTGCCTGATGCTGATCCAGCGCGGTACGGCCGCCGCCGAAGGTCCCGTGCACGACGAGCTCCTGGCCGACCTGCTGGAGCGGCCGCACTCCGTCGACCCGCACCTGCTGGAGCGCACCCGACGGCTCGGCATCGACCTCGACCGCCCGCACGTGGTGGTCGTCGCCCGGCCCGAGGGCGGCGAACTGGGCAAGGCGCTCGCCTGGGCGTCCTCGTACGCGTACCGGATGGGCGGCCTCAAGGGCGTCCGCCGCGGCTGCATCGTCCTGGTGCTGCCCGGCGCCGACGCCTCGGCCGCGGCCCACCGGGCCTCCGGCGAACTCTCCCCGCTGCTGGGCCACGCCGTGTCCACCGGCGCCGCCGGACCCACCGGGGGCCCGGGGGAGGTGGCCCGCGTGTACGCCGAGGCGGTGCGCTGCCTGGACGCGCTGACCGCCCTGGACGGGGTCGGCGGCACGGCCTCGCTGAGCGACCTGGGGTTCCTCGGGCTGCTGCTGTCCGCCGACCACGACGTGGAGTCCTTCGTGGCCCGCACCATCGGCCCGGTCCTGGAGTACGACGCCGACCGGCTGACGGAGCTGACCCGCACCCTGGAGGCCTACTTCGCCGCCGGGTCCAGCCCCACCCACGCCGCCGAGAGCCTGCACGTGCACCCCAACACCGTCTCCCGCCGCCTGGAGCGCATCGCCGAACTGCTGGGCCCGCACTGGCAGAAGCCCGCCCGGGCCCTGGAGATCCAGCTGGCCCTGCGGCTGCGCAAGGCCCGCACGGTCCTGCACGACCGCCGCACGGCGGCGCACCGCCCCGGCTGACGGGAGCCCGGCCCGCCCCGGCGCGCGGCTACGCCGTCAGGGCGCGGGCGGCGTGGGCGACCGACGCCAGGGTGACGTGCCGGTGCCAGCCGGGCAGGGCGCGGCCCGCGAAGTCGCGCAGCCCCGCCTCGCGGCCGGTGCGCCCGGCGGCGGAGCCGACGCGCAGCCCCTGCTTCGTCAGCCGCAGCAGCGGGCCGACGGGCAGGCGTACGAGGTCGGTCACCCACAGCTGCGACGGGGCGCGGCGGGGATCCGTCCACTCGCCGACCAGCAGCAGGTGGCGGCGGCGGGACGGGGCCGGGTCGGGCATCATCACCCGCACCGCGACGGCGAGGGTGCTGCGGTGCCGGCCGCCCGGGTGCGCCGGGTCCGGGTCGGTCCACTCCACCGGCGTGCACAGCCCGCGCACGGACTGGAGGATGTCCCGGGCGCCGCGGGGGCCCGCGCCGTGGCCGGGCAGTGCCGGGTCGGTGACGAGCAGCGGGGTCGCCGGATCCGCCCGGGCGATGACCGGCACCCCGGCCTGCGCGAAGCGGTTCATCGTGGACCGGGTGCCGATGCGGTGGACGTCCAGCACCACCGGCCGGGGGGCGCCCGCGGCGCGGCGCACGGTGTCGAGCACGGCGGCCGTCGCGGACTGCGCGTAGGCGGCGTCCTCGTACGGCCCGCGCTCGGCGGGCGGGCGCGGGGCGGCGCCCTCCGCCTCGGGCAGGAACATCCGCCACCCGACCGGCGTCACCAGCGAGGACGAGGCGAACCAGGTGCCGAAGGCCTGCTGGCCGCGGAACATCTGCCCCAGGTGCGGGTCGAAGCGGTGCGCCACGCCCACCGAGTGCTCGCCGCCCTTGGGGATCGCCATCGGCTGCGCCACCCAGGCGGTCAGCGGGGTGGTGGCCTCCAGGTACCCGGCGAGGGCGTCGCGCAGCGGTTCCCAGTCCCAGGTGGAGCCGGAGATGAAGTGGTGGGTGCTCTGCTCGGCGGCGCCCCCGCCGACCTGCGCGGCGATCCCGCGCATCGACTTGCGGCCGGGCAGGGCGAGCAGCCCCCGTACGTACTGGCGGCCCTTCTCGCGCTGGTCCTTGCGGCGCAGGGGGGCGAGGACGGTGTCGCAGAGGTCGTCGGCCATGGCGTAGGCCGGGTCGGGTCCCTGCTCCGGGCGCGGGTCCGTGGCCCGGAGCGGGTCCGGGTCCAGGCCGGTGACGGTGCTGCTGCTCATGATCGTTGCCACGACATCCCCCTAGGCGTGCATCGACTGCACCCCCACGTTCCGCCGTCCGCCCCCCTGCGGGGGAGGTGCCCCGGCCACCGCACTTCCCCGCAACGTGGTGGGCGCGCCACCACCCCGGTCCGCCGCGGCGGACGCTCCGGTACGGGAGCCTGGGCGACGCCGGGGTCCGCGGGGGCGGGGAATTGCGGCGGTCCGTCAAGTCGGCCGGGACCGCGCCCGTCCGGCCCATCGGACACACTGGGGCCATGTCGATTCACCAGAACCTGCTCGGGGGCCCGGCCCCCACCCACCTGCCCGACGAGCCCGCCCCCCGCGAGGCCCTCGCCGCCGGGACCGACCCGGCCGAGGTGGCCGCCGCCCACCCGACCTCGTCGCTGGCCTGGGCGGCCCTCGCCGACCGCGCCTTCGCGGCGGGCCACACCGTCGAGTCGTACGCGTACGCCCGCACCGGCTACCACCGCGGCCTCGACTCGCTGCGCCGGGCCGGCTGGAAGGGCCACGGCCCGGTGCCGTGGGAGCACGAGCCGAACCGCGGCTTCCTGCGCGCCCTGCACGCCCTGGCCCGGGCGGCCGGGGCCATCGGGGAGAAGGACGAGCACGCGCGCTGCTCGACCTTCCTGCGCGACTCCTCGGCGACGGCCGCGGACACGCTCGCATAACCGTAGGCGTTCGCCCTAGAGGGCTTCCGGATCCCCTGCTTATGATGCGAGGCAGGGGACCGGGGCTCCACTTACCTCACCGGAAGGAGCGGACCGCTACCCGGAAGCACGTGTCGAGGAGACAGAAATGTCGCACGCCCTTGATGCCTCCGGAGCCGGTTCGGACACCCCGAACCTCGACTTCGCGGGCACGACTCCGTACGAGGACTACGTCCAGGCGGACGTCCTCACCCACCTCCAGCACCTGCGCTCGGACGATCCCGGCGAGATGGTCTTCCTGGTGACGACCCAGGTCATGGAGCTGTGGTTCACGGTCATCGTCTACGAGTGGGAGACGGCGGCCCGCGCCCTGCGCGAGGACGACATCCCGGTCGCGATGGACGCGCTGAAACGATCCCTCCGCGAGCTGGAGGCCCTGAACGCCTCCTGGCGGCCCCTCGCGCAGCTCACTCCCGCGCAGTTCAACGCCTACCGTTCGGCGCTGGGCGAAGGTTCCGGTTTCCAGTCGGCGATGTACCGGCGGATGGAGTTCCTGCTCGGCGAGAAGTCGGCGTCGATGCTGGTTCCGCACCGGGGCGCGCCGCGCGTCCACGGCGAGCTGGAGAAGGCGCTCCAGGAGCCCGGCCTCTACGACGAGACCCTGCGCCTGCTGGCCCGCCGGGGCCTGCCGGTCCCCCAGTCGGTCCTGACGCGCGACCTCGCGCTGCGCTACGAGCCCTCGGCGGAGGTCGAGGCCGTCTGGACCGCCCTGTACGCCGAGCCCGACGGCCGCCACGCCGACCTGCACCGGCTGGGCGAGGTCCTCACGGACGTGGCGGAACTCGTCTGGCGGTGGCGCAACGACCACCTGGTGGCCACCCGCCGCGCGATGGGTGCGAAGACCGGCACGGGCGGCTCCGCCGGGGTCACCTGGCTGGAGAAGCGGGCGACGAAGAACGTCTTCCCCGAGCTCTGGACGGCCCGCAGCCATGTCTGACACGACCGCGACCGACCCGGCCGCGACCGACCGGACCGCGACCGACCCGGCCGCGACCGACCGGACCACGACCGACACGACCGCGACCGACACGACCGCGACCGAGCTGCGGGACCGCGCCGCGCGGCTGGACGCCGAGGACGGGCTCGCGGGGCTCCGCGAGCGCTTCACCCTCCCCGACGGGGTCGTCTACCTCGACGGGAACTCCCTCGGCGCGCTCCCGGCCGCCGTCCCCGACGCCCTCGCGGACGTCGTCCGGCGCCAGTGGGGCGAGCTCCTCATCCGCTCCTGGGACGAGAGCGGCTGGTGGACCGCCCCCGAGCGGATCGGCGGCCTGATCGCCCCGCTCGTCGGCGCGGCCCCCGGCCAGGTGACCGTCGGCGACTCCACCAGCGTCAACCTCTTCAAGGCCCTGGTCGGCGCCGCCCGCCTGGCGGCCCCCGGCCGGACCCGGCTGCTCGTCGACGCCACCACCTTCCCGACGGACGGCTACATCGCCGCCTCCGCCGCCCGGCTGACGGGCCTGGAGCTGGTGGCCGTCGACCCCGCCGACGCGGCGGCCGCCTTCGACGGGGACACCGCCGTGGTGCTCCTGAACCACGTCGACTACCGCAGCGGCCGGCTCCACGACCTGCCCGCCCTGACCGCGGCCGCGCACGCCGCGGGCGCGCTGATCGTCTGGGACCTGTGCCACAGCGCGGGCGCCCTGCCGGTCGGCCTGGACGCGCACGCCGTGGACCTCGCGGTGGGGTGCACGTACAAGTACCTCAACGGCGGACCGGGCTCCCCGGCGTACGTCTACGTGGCCGCCCGCCACCAGGGCGCCTTCGACTCGCCGCTGCCCGGCTGGAACAGCCACGCCGAGCCGTTCGCGATGACCCCTGGCTACGAGCCGGCCGAGGGCGCGGCCCGGGCGCGGGTCGGGACCCCGGACATCCTGTCCATGCTGGCCCTGGAGGCGGCGCTCGGGGTGTGGGAGGGCGTCGACATCGAGGACGTCCGCGCCAAGTCGCTCGCGCTGACGGACTTCTTCCTGGAGTGCGTGGCGGCGTACGTCCCCGGGGGCCGGGTCGAGCCGGTCACTCCGGCCGGGCACGCCGAGCGGGGCAGCCAGGTCTCGCTGCGCACCGGCGACGCGCGCGCGGTGATGGCCGAGCTCGTCTCCCGGGGCGTCGTCGGGGACTTCCGTGCCCCCGACGTCCTGCGCTTCGGGTTCACCCCGCTGTACGTCGGATTCGCCGACGTGGAGCGCGCGGCGCGCACGCTGGGTCACATTTTCGGGTGACCCGGTAGCGAAACGTCACTGCGACGGGCGGGCGGGGCTACGGCTCCGCCCGCTCCAGTTCCGCGCTGTCCGGCCACAGGAAGGCGGGTTCTAGCCTGATACGGTCCCGCTCTGCTGAAACACCGGAACATCTGTCCCCGCTGTCCCACGCGTTACCGAGAGGTTGAGCCGATGACGGACCCCGCAGTCGAACGGGACGCCGCCGAGGCCGCCTCGGCCTTCTCGCACCCCGCGGTCGCCCCGGACGCGAGCGCCGCCTACGGGGAACACCCCGACCAGGTCATCGACTTCTACGCCCCGCGCGGGGACGCTTCGGGACCGGCCCCGCTGGTCGTGGTCCTGCACGGCGGGGCCTGGCGGGCCCCCTACGACCGGCAGCACGTCACCCCCTTCGCGGAGTTCCTGGCCCGCCGGGGCTTCGCCGTCGCCAACGTCGAGTACCGGCGCGGCAGTTCCCTGCCGCACCAGGATGCCGAGGGACCGGTCGCCGGGCGCTGGCCGGAGACCTTCGACGACGTCGCCGCCGCCATGGACGCCCTGCCCGGCCTGGCTGCCGGGGCGCTGCCCGCCGCGGACGCCCGCCGCACGGTGGTGACGGGGCATTCGGCGGGCGGACACCTCGCGCTGTGGGCGGCCGCCCGGCACGTGCTCCCGGCCGGGTCCCCCTGGTGGCTGCCCGCGCCGCCCGCGCTGCGCGGGGTGGTGGCGCTGGCCCCCATCGCGGACTTCACGGTGGCGCAGGCGCTGGGCGTCTGCGGGGGTGCGTCGGGGCAGTTGCTGGGGGGCGCGGAGCACTGGGAGGCGCGGCGGCCCGCGGCCGACCCGGCGGCGCTGCTCCCGACGGGCATCGCCACCGCCGTCGTGCACGGGCGCGAGGACATCGTGGTCCCGCACGCGGTGGCGGAGGCGTACGTCGCCGCCGCGGGCGAGGCGGGGGAACTGGTCGGCCTGACCCTGCTGGACGGCATCGGCCACTTCCCGCTGATCGACCCGGCGGCCGACGCGTGCGCGGTGGTCTGCGAGGAGATCGCGCAGCTGGCCTGGTAGGGCCCGGGGCCCCGCCCGCGCTAACGGCCGTGCACGGGGGGCTTCTTGCCCGGATAGACGTGGCCCGGTGTGACGACGCGCGTGATCGCGCCGCCGAAGAGGGTGCTCGGTTCCTGCCCGTTGACCAGGACGTCGGTGTTCAGCAGGACGACCATCGTCGCCCGCGCCTGCGGCAGGTACACCGTCAGCGTCTCGTAGCCGGGGATCGAGCCGTTGTGGCCGATCCAGCCCTGGATGTCGAAGATGCCCAGCCCGTAGCCGTCGCCGGGGATGCCGATCGGCTTCGTCTTCAGGCGCTGGGCCTGCGTCGCGGGCGTCAGGAGGGTGCCCGTGGCGAGGGTCTTCGCCCAGCTGCGCAGGTCCTGGAGGTCGGAGGTGACCGCCCCGGCGGCCCAGGCCCAGGAGGGGTCCCAGTCCGTGGAGTTCTCCACCTTCCCGGAGGCCGTCTGGTCGGTGTAGCCCTGTGCGTGCGGAGCGGGGAACTCCGAACCGGTGGGGAAGAGGGTGTGGCGCAGCCCGGCCGCTTTGATGACGTCCTGGTTGACGACGTCGGCCAGCCGGCGTCCGGTCAGCTTCTCGATGACCAGGCCCAGCAGGATCAGATTGGTGTTGGAGTACTCGAACTTGGCGTCCGGCGCGAACTGCACCGGGTGCCTGAAGGAGTAGTCCAGCAGCTCGCCGGGGGTGAAGACGCGGTCGGGGTCGCCGGTGAGCGCCTTGTCGAAGGCGGGGTCCTCGCTGTAGTTGAAGAGTCCGCTGCGCATGCCCGCCAGCTCGCGCAGGGTGATGCGGTCCCCGTTCGGGACGCCGGAGACGTACCTGCCGATGGGGTCGTCCAGACCGGCCTTGCCCTGGTCGACGAGCTGGAGCAGGGCGGTGACGGTGAAGGTCTTGGTCTCGCTGCCGATGCGGACCCCGAGGTCCGTCCGCATCGGGGCGCCGGTCTCCTTGTCGGCCACGCCGAAGGTCTTCACGTAGCTGCCCTTGCCCGGCGCCCACAGGCCCACGATCACGCCCGGGACCTTGGTCTCGGCCATCGTCGTGCGGATGGCCGCGTCCAGCTCGGCCGCCACGGCGGGGGTGAGCCGGGCGAAGCCGTCGTCCGGAGAAGGGGTGGGGGAGGGGGCCGCGGGCGCCGGGGCGGCGGGCGCCCCGTACGCGCGGACGGCGCCCGCCGGGACGAGGAGCACGGTCGCCGCGGCGGCGGCCGCGCAGGCCCGGCGCAGGGGTATGAGGCTCGCCTTCACCACGGTTCCTCCTGTTGCCCGAGGGAACTTTCAGGCTAGGCCCGCCCCGGTGCGGCCGCCCGCCGGGCGGCGGCACGGGCGGCACCGGTGGTACCCGCGGCACCGGCGCACGGGCGCACCGGCGCACGGGCGCACCGGCGCACGGGTCGGGTGACGGGGTCCGGGGACGTAACCCTTCGCGACGACACACGGGGCCCCCGGGGAGACGATGGAGGGGCGCAAACGACGGCCCCGTCCCCCGTGGAAGGCAGCGGCACCATGAACCGACGTACGCGTCTGATCGTCCTGGCCCCCGTGCTGGCGGGGGCCCTCTCCCTCGGGCCCGGCGCCCTCGCGCGGGCCTCGTCCCCCGCGGCCGTGCCGCCCCCCGCCGCGTGTTCCCTGGCCGGTGTCCGGCCCGACGGGACAGCGACCCTGTCCGGCCACGGCTTCCAGCCGGGGACCGCCGTCCTGGCGCGGACCGACAGTCCGACGCAGCGGTTCACCGTGAAGGCCGACGGCACCTTCTCGATGCCCAAGACGGGCGACGCCCCGTACACGGTCCGGCAGGGCAACACGGACACGAGGTGCACGGGCGCCAAGGGGAGCGGGCCCGTCGGCGGCAATCCCTACAAGGCCGGCGTCCGGGAGGGCTGGGACGCCGCCCGGCGCGACTGCGACGTGCGGGCCCCGGCCTCCGGCAACGCGACGTACACCCAGGGCTGGAACAAGGGCGCCGCCGTGGCGCGCGAGGCGTTCTGCTGAGCGGCGCCACGGGGCCCGTACGGGGCCGCCGGGCACGGACAGGGCCCCGGAGCGCGGAGCTCCGGGGCCCTGTCCCCGCGGGTGGTGCGGGTGGTGCGGGTGGTGCGGTTCCTAGAGGAACGAGTTGATCTCGATCGTCTCGGTGCGGCCGGGGCCGACGCCGATCGCGGAGATCGGGGCGCCCGACATCTCCTCCAGGGCCTTCACGTACGCCTGGGCGTTCTTGGGGAGGTCCGCGAAGGTCTTGGCCTTCGTGATGTCCTCGGACCAGCCCGGAAGGGTTTCGTAGATCGGCTTCGCGTGGTGGAAGTCGGTCTGCGAGTAGGGCAGCTCCTCGACGCGCTTGCCGTCGATCTCGTACGCGACGCAGACGGGGATCTCCTCCCAGCCGGTCAGCACGTCCAGCTTGGTGAGGAAGAAGTCCGTCAGGCCGTTCACGCGGGTCGCGTAGCGGGCGATCGGGGCGTCGAACCAGCCGCAGCGGCGGTCACGGCCGGTGGTCACGCCGCGCTCGCCGCCGATGCGGCGCAGGGCCTCGCCGTCCTCGTCGAACAGCTCGGTCGGGAACGGGCCGGCGCCGACGCGGGTCGTGTACGCCTTGAGGATGCCGATGACGCGGCTGATCTTCGTCGGGCCCACGCCGGTACCGGTGCAGGCGCCGCCCGCGGTCGGGTTCGACGAGGTGACGAAGGGGTACGTGCCGTGGTCGACGTCGAGCAGGGTGCCCTGGCCGCCCTCGAAGAGCACGACCTTGTCGTCGTCCAGCGCGTTGTTCAGGATCAGGGTGGTGTCGGCGACGTACCCCTTGATCTGCTCCGCGTACTGGAGCATCTCCTCGACGATCGCCTCCGCCTCGATCGCGCGGCGGTTGTACAGCTTCGCGAGGAGCTGGTTCTTGCCCTCCAGCGCCGCTTCGACCTTCTGGGTGAGGATCGACTCGTCGTAGAGGTCCTGCACGCGGATGCCGACGCGGTTGATCTTGTCCGCGTACGTCGGACCGATGCCGCGGCCGGTCGTACCGATCTTGCGCTTGCCGAGGAAGCGCTCGCCGACCTTGTCGAGGGTGACGTTGTACGGCGTGATCAGGTGCGCGTTGCCGCTGATGAGCAGCTTGGAGGTGTCGATGCCCCGCTCGTTCAGGCCGCGCAGCTCGGAGAGCAGGACGGCCGGGTCGACGACGACGCCGTTGCCGATCACCGGGGTGCATCCGGGGGAGAGGATGCCGGAAGGGAGAAGGTGCAGCGCGTACTTCTGGTCGCCGACGACGACCGTGTGGCCGGCGTTGTTGCCACCCTGGTAACGCACTACATAGTCGACGGAACCACCGAGCAGGTCGGTGGCCTTTCCCTTGCCCTCGTCACCCCACTGAGCTCCGAGCAGCACAAGAGCGGGCACAGGCGTACACCTCTTCCGGATGGGGCATGTCCAAGGTCAGGGGGCGTACGACGATGTACACCGCAGGCTGAGCCGTCGGACCGGTGCCCCGGAATAGACGAAGGCCCTGGCGCAATAGCGCAAGGGCCTCTTGCACAAAGATGCTACCCGAGGAAGGACCGAGGTGTCGGCTCCAGAGCCCACCATGAGCCATGCGGGCGCGCCGGTAGGCGGCCTGCTCGTGCTCGTCGACCCGGTCGCCCGCCGTCTTGACGGCGAGTCCGTGCGAATCGCGAAGGATGTGCTGTCAGCGGGGGCGGCGGCGAAAATCTGCCTCCCGGATTCGCAGGAGGAATTTGCGCGGGCCCTGGCCCGCCGGGGTCATCGGCGGCCGGTGATCGTCGGCGACGACCGGGCGCTGGTCCGGGCCGTGGCCCTGTTGCACCGGGAGCGGGGGCCGGTGGACCGGGCGGTCGCGCTGGTGCCGGTGGGGCCGGCGGGGTCGCTGGCGCTGGCCCGCTCGCTCGGGGTGCCGCTGTCGGCGGTGCTCGGGGCGAGGGCGGCGCTGGACGGGGTGACGCGGCCGCGGGACCTGCTGGTCGACGACAGCGACGGGGTGGTGCTGGGCGGGCTGCGGATTTCCGGGGCGGCGGAGGCGGCGGGCGCTTCGGCGCGCCGCGGCGGGGGCTACCGCTCGCTGCTGCGGACGCTGCTGCCCGGGCCGGCGGCGGCGGGGCACCGGCTGCGGGTGGAGGTGCGGGTGGACGGGGTGGTCCTCGCGGACGTGGACCAGCCGGTGGAGGACGTGGCGGTGCGGACCGGCGAAGGGGGCGGCCCGGCGGAGGTCGTGGTGCGGGTGGCGGGCGGCGCGCCGCTGACGGGGCGCGCGCAGGCGGTGACGGTGTCCGGGGCGGACTTCCGCTACCGGGCCGACCACCTCCTGACCGGCCCGGTCCGCCGCCGCACCTGGACCCACCACCCGGCGGCCTGGTCCCTCACCCTGCCGCGCTGAGGCGCGGGACGGTGCGCCGGGCGCCGGGGCGGCCGGTGGCGGCCGGTGGCGGCCGGTGGCGGGCCGGCTCAGGCGGTCGGGGGCGGGCCGCCGGGGACGACCAGGCCCGTCTCGTACGCCACGACGACGGCCTGGGCACGGCTGTCCAGGGCGAGCTTGCTCATGGTCCGGTTGAGGTGGGTCTTGACGGTCGCCTCGCTGATGAAGAGCAGCTCGGCGATCTCCGTGTTGGACAGCCCGCGCGCCGTCAGCCGCAGCACCTCCCGCTCGCGGGCGGTGAGCGCGTCGAGGGCGGCGGGGGTGTCCGGCACCGGGTCCGAGCGGTTCACGTAGGCCTCGATGAGGCGGCGCGTCACGCTCGGGGCGAAGAGCACGTCGCCGCGGGCCACCGCGGCGACCGCCTCGATCAGCCGCTCCGGACCGGTGTCCTTCAGCAGGAACCCGGAGGCTCCGGCGCGCAGGGCGGCGTACACGTACTCGTCGAGGTCGAAGGTGGTCAGGACGAGGACCCGGGGCAGCGGGTCCACCGCCCGGGCGAGGATCCGCTCGGTGGCGGCGGTGCCGTCGAGGCCGGGCATCCGGATGTCCATCAGGATCACGTCCGGGCGGGTCTCGGCCGCGCGGGCCACGGCGCCCTCGCCGTCCTCGGCCTCCCCGACCACCTCGATGCCGGGCGCCGCCTGGAGCAGCGCCACGAGTCCGGCCCGGATCAGGATCTGGTCGTCGACGACGAGGACCCGGATCATGCCGGCGGCCGGTTCTCCGGTCCGAGGGGACGCGCGGCGGTGACCGGCAGGGTGAGGCGCACGCTGAATCCCCCCTCGGTCCGCGGGCCGGCGGCCACTGTTCCGCCGTAGAGCCTCGCGCGTTCGCGCATGCCGATCAACCCGTGCCCCGGTCCTGCCGCAACGTTGGCCGGATCCGGTCGGCGCGCCCGGCCGTCGGGTGAGCCGCCCGGGGCGCCGGCCGGGGCGCCGCCGTCGTCGGTGACCGTGACCGTCAGGATGTGCGGGAGGTAGGCGACGAGAACCTCGACGCGCGCCGCCGGGGCGTGCTTGATGACGTTGGTGAGGGCCTCCTGGACGACCCGGTACGCGCACAGCTCCACGCCCGGCGGCAACGGCCTCGGAACACCGCCGGTGCGCAGCTCCACCGCGACGCCCGCAGCCCGTACCCGCCGCGCCGCCTCCGCGAGCCCCGCCAGGCCCGGTATCGGCGCGTACGGGGTCCGCTCGTCGCCCCGGTCGCCGTCCGCGGACGGGCCGCGCCGGGCGTCCGGCTCCTCGTCGGCGGCCGAGCGCAGCAGGGTCAGGATGCGGCGCAGCTCGCGCAGCCCCTCCTGGCTGGTCTCGGCGATCGTGCCGAGCGCCGCCCGGGCCTTCTCGGGCGCGGACGGGAAGACGTAACCGGCCATGCCCGCCTGGACGCTGATGACCGACATGTGGTGGGCGACCACGTCGTGCAGCTCGCGGGCGATGCGCCGCTGCTCCTGCGAGACCGCGCGGCGGGCCCGCCACTCCTGCTCGCGGTGCAACTGGGCGGTGACGGCGGCCAGCTGGCGGTTGCGCTCGTCGAGCAGGCGGGCGCCGTTGCCGAAGGCCCACACCACCGCCGGGACGACCAGGGCCTGCAACACCGCCACCGGCAGCCCCAGCTCACGGGCGCTCAGCCCGCTGAGCAGCACCACGGCCGCGGTCAGCGCCGCGCACGCGGCCGCGGTCCGGGGCGGACGGCGGGCCGCGACCCCGTACAGCGCGATCAGCGGGCTCCAGAAGTTCAGGGAGGGCTGGTACCCGGCGGCCAGGTACCCGGTGAAGGCCAGGCAGCACGCGACGAGGACGGCCACGGGGGCGGTCCGGCGCGCGGCCAGCGGCAGCCCCGTCAGCGCGGTCAGCAGATAGGCGGTGGCGTCGAAGGGGGGCCAGCCCGCCGGGTGGTACTGCTGTCCGGTGACGGCCGCGGCGGCGATCAGGCCCAGCGCCAGCACGGCGTCGGCGAGCCGGGGGTCGACGGAGCGGAACCGGTCTGCCGCGCGGAACCGGTCTGCCGCCGGCCAGGCCCTGGTGCGCATCGGCGAACCCTACGCGGGGGCCCGGGCGGTGGTCGTCATACCAGGGGTGTAGCGGGTGGGGGCGCCGTACTGACGCGGAGGTTTACCGGGGGAGTCCACTCTGCGGTTGACGCGCCGCGGGGGCCGTCCGGGGGACCTTACGGGGGTCGGCCCCACGGGGTCCGACCGACAGCACGCCGGCCGGCGTGCCGATCACCTCGACGTCACACAGGGGGATCACATGCAGTTCACGAGGAAGGCCGCCGTCCTGGCGGCGGGCGTCGCACTGGTCGCGGGACTCGGCGTCACGGGAACCGCCGCGCACGCGGCGGGGACCGGGGCGCAGGCCTGCTCCACGAGCGATCCCGTCACGAAGAAGACGGCCACCGTCGACTCCATCCACATCGAGCTGCGCTACAGCCCGTCCACGCGCTGTGCGTGGGGCCGGATCTACACCGCCGACCCGGGCGACAAGGTCTGGGTGGACCGCTCCAGCAACGGGGGCAGCACCTGGACCGGCCCGATGGGCATGACCACCGTGCAGTCCGGCAGCGACACCCACACCGGGGCCTACAACGACGCGGGCTTCGTGATGCGGGCCTGCGGCTGGAACGACACCACCGGCACCACGCGCTGCACCGGCTGGTACTGAGCCCCTCCCGGCCGTGCGGCCGCCTGTCCACGGGGGGCGGGCGGGCGCACGGCCGGGCGCACGAGCGGGTGGCGGGGACGGGGCGGCTCTCCGGGCGGGTCAGAACTCCACGAGCAGCTCGCGCAGGCCCCGGATGACGAAGCCGTCGCCCCACTGCGGTTCGCGCACGAGCCGTACGGGCGGGAGCGCGGGGTCCAGGAGCGCGCCGAAGGAGGCGGCCAGCTCCAGCCGGGCCAGGGGTGCGCCGAGGCAGTAGTGGATTCCGGCGCCGAAGGTCAGGTGGGGGTTGTCGGACCGGGTGAGGTCCAGTTCGTCCGGATGCGCGAAGCGTGCCGGGTCCCGGTTCGCAGAACCGAACAACAGTGCGACTTCGGCTCCCCGGGGGATCTCCGTGTCCCCGATCCGGATGTCGTCGAGCACCCACCGCTCGAACAGCTGGAGGGGTGTGTCGTACCGCATGAGTTCATCCACAGCTGTGGACAACTTTTCGGGATCCGCCGATCCGGGGTGCGCGCGCAGCCGCGCGAGCTGCTCGGGATTGCGGAACAGGGCCCACCAGCCGTTGACCGTCGTGTTGACGGTGGCCTCGTGCCCGGCGTTCAGCAGGAGGACGCAGGTGGAGATCATCTCCTGCTCGCTGAGGCGGCCCTCCTCATCGTGAGCGGCGATCAGACCGGAGATCAAATCAGTGCCGGGCCGCTTGCGGCGCGCGCCGATCAGCTCCCGCAGGTACGCGCTGAACTCCAGGCTCGCCGTCACCGCGCGCCGGGCCGTCTCCGGGGCCGGGCGCAGCTCGTACATCCCGCAGATGTCCGCCGACCAGGGCCGCAGCAGCCCGCGGTCGGCCTCGGGGACGCCCAGCAGCTCCGCGATCACCGCCACCGGCAACGGTTCGGCGACGGCGGTCAGCAGGTCGCCGCCGCCCGTGCGGCGCAGACCGTCCGTCAACTCCCTGGCCAGGCGCTCCACGGAGGGCGCCAGCCGTTCCACCGTCCGCGGGGTGAAGGCCTTCGCCACCAGCCGCCGCACCCGCGCGTGGGCGGGATCCTCCAGGTCCAGCAGGCCGTTGTCGTTGAGCACGTGGAAGGGTTCGTGTTCCGGCGGCGGCGCCGTCCGGCCGAACTCCTCGTGGCTGAAGCGGTGCAGGTACGTCCGCCCCAGCCGCCGGTCCCGCAGCAGCGCGCTCACGTCGGCGTAGTGCGGCACCAGCCACTGCCCGGTCGCCTCCGACCACAGCGCCCGCCCCTGCTCCCGCAACTCTCGGTAGGCCGGGTACGGATCGGCGACGAACGCGGAGTCCCACGGATCAAAGCCCATTCCCGCAGACTAGCCGCGCCCGCTCGCGTCCACGGCGCGCCGGCTCCCGCGCCCGCGTCCGGGGTGCTGTTCCCGAAGTTCCCTAAGCAGGCGTCACCAGCCGCGTCTCGTAGGCGAACACCGCGGCCTGCGTGCGGTCGCGCAATCCCAGCTTCACCAGGATCCGGCTCACGTGCGTCTTGATCGTGGACTCCGCCACCATCAGCCGGTCCGCGATCTCCGCGTTGGACAGACCCTGAGCGATCAGCACCAGCACCTCCGTCTCCCGCTCCGTCAGCTCCGTCACCCCCGCCGGATCCGCCACGCGCGGAGCCTGCGACAGCTTCGAGAACTCCACGATCAGCCGCTTCGTCACCGAAGGGGCCAGCAGCGCCTCCCCGGCCGCCACCACCCGCACCCCCTCCGCCAGCTGCCGGGCCGAGGCGTCCTTCAGGAGGAAGCCCGAGGCCCCCGCCCGCAGCGCCTGGTACACGTACTCGTCGAGGTCGAAGGTCGTCAGCACCAGCACCTTCGCGTCCGTGTCGGCGGCCACGATCTGCCGCGTCGCCTCCAGGCCGTTCATCTCCGGCATCCGGATGTCCATCAGCACCACGTCCGGCCGCAGGGCCGCCACCTGGGTGATGGCCTGCCTGCCGTCGACGGCCTCGCCGACCACCTCGATGCCGTCCATCGCGTTCAGCAGGACGGAGAAACCCTCGCGGACCATCATCTGGTCGTCGACGATCAGCACTCTGATCGTCATGCCCGCTCCTCCTGCGCCTGGGCCTGCGCCTGCGGCCGGCTGGGCACCGGTATGAACACGGCCACCTCGTACCCGCCCGAGGCGTTCTCCCCGGCCGTCATCTCCCCCTCCAGCATGGCCACCCGCTCCCGCATCCCCGTCACCCCGTGCCCGGCGCCCGGCGAGGGCCGCACGTCCCCGACCGGCGGACCGTTGACCACCCGTATCCCCAGACCACCCAGTACGTACGACACCTCGACCCCGGCCGCGGCGCCCGGCGCGTGCCGCAGCGTGTTGCTCAGCGCCTCCTGGACGATCCGGTACGCCGACAGCTCCACGCCCTGCGGCAGCTCGCGCACCGCACCCGTGACGGTCTTCTCCACGCTCAGCCCGGCCTCCCGGACGTTGGCCAGCAGCCCGTCCAGCGAAGCCAGGGTCGGCTGCGGGGCATCGGGCGCCTCGTAGTCCGCGGAACGCACCACGCCCAGCACCCGGCGCAGCTCGGTCAGGGCCGCCACCGCGTTCTCCCGGATGGTGACGAACGCCGCCTCCAGCTCCGGCGGCGGATTCTTCACCCGGTACGGAGCCGCCTCCGCCTGGATCGCCACCACCGACATGTGGTGCGCGACCACGTCGTGCAGCTCCCGCGCGATGGTCGTCCGCTCCTCCAGGAGCGTGCGCCGGTCCCGCTCGAAGGCCGTCACCTCCAGCTGCGCGGTGACCACCTGCTTCGCCTCCCGGCGGGTGTTGCGGACCGCCACCAGCAGCAGCGCCACCGCCGACGCGAACGCCATCGGCGCGACACTGCCCGATCCGCCCGAGCCGAGCAGGATCTGCGCGGCCGTCCCGAACAGCACGGTGATGAGCCACATCCAGCCGGCCGCCCGGGGTGTGCTCCGCAGCGCCACGAAGACCAGCACGGCCAGATAGGCGACGAAGGTGCTCGGCGACCACGGCCAGCTGAACTCCACGGCGTGCGGCACCGCGAGCAGGGCGGT
This sequence comes from Streptomyces sp. NPDC048507, assembly GCF_043199995.1. Classification (NCBI taxonomy): domain Bacteria; kingdom Bacillati; phylum Actinomycetota; class Actinomycetes; order Kitasatosporales; family Streptomycetaceae; genus Streptomyces; species Streptomyces sp. NPDC048507. Next base: position 442,173 of record NZ_JBICWZ010000004.1, read on the forward strand.
CGCGGCCAGCGCCGCCCAGAACGCCGCCAGGGGCCGCACCAGGGTCATCAGCACCGGTACCCCGGCCACCAGCCCCGTCACGGCACCTTCGAGCGGCGGTATGCCGCCCAGACCGCCGGCCCCCGCCAGCAGGAACACGAAGAAGGCCGTCGCCATCACCACGGCGTGCGGGAGGTAGGCGGCCGAGGCCCGCATCCGCCCCGGCAGCCGGCGCGTCAGCGGTCCGTCCGTCCGCATCGGTCCGAGCGGCCGGTAGGCCAGCGCATCGGTGAGCAGGTCGTCCCGCAGGTTCTGGATCACGCCCGAAGCCATCCGTACTTCGGGCGGCCGGGTCGTGGCCCCGGTGGTGGTCGTCTCGGTCATGTCCACACCGTAGGCCGCCCGTCCCCTCGTCCGCGTCGGCGCCGAAGGGGATGTTCCGGCTTCCCCCGCAAGTACTACGAGGGCCCCTTCAGTACCCCGCTGGACGGACCAGACCCGTCTCGTACGCGAACACCGCGGCCTGCGTCCGGTCGCGCAGGCCCAGCTTCACCAGGATCCGGCTCACATGGGTCTTCACCGTCTGCTCGGCGACCGTCAGGTGCCCCGCGATCTCCGCGTTGGACAGTCCCTGCGCGATCAGCGACAGCACCTCCGTCTCCCGCTCCGTCAGCTCCTCGATGCGGGCCCGCGACGGCGCCCGGGGCGCCCCCATCCGCGAGAACTCCGTGATGAGCCGCTTCGTGATGTTCGGCGACAGCAGCGCCTCGCCCGCCGCCACCACCCGGACCGCCTCGGCGAGCTGGTCGGCCGAGGCGTCCTTCAGCAGGAAGCCGGAGGCCCCGGCCCGCAGCGCCTCGTAGACGTACTCGTCGAGATCGAAGGTGGTCAGCACCAGCACCTTCACCGTCGCGTCCGGGACGCCGGTGATGAGGGAGGTCGCCTCGATGCCGCCCATCCCGGGCATCCGGATGTCCATCAGCACCACGTCCGGAACGAGTTCCGCGACCTTCGACACCGCGTCGGCCCCGTCGACGGCCTGACCGACCACCTCTATGTCGGGCTGTGCGTTCAGGAGGACGGTGAAGCCCTGCCGGACCATCATCTGGTCGTCGGCGATCATGACTTTGATCGGAGTGCTCATGCGTCCTTCTTCTTCTCTGAGGAGGAGCCGCCGGGCGGATCCACGGGCAGCACCGCGCTCACCTCGTACCCGCCGCCGGGCCGCGGGCCGGCCACCAGCTCGCCCCCCAGCATGCCCGCCCGCTCCCGCATCCCGAGCAGCCCGTGCCCGGCGCCGAGGGAGGGCGGGGCGGGCCGGGCCGGAGCCGAGTTCGCGACGCACAGGTGCAGTTCGCGCGGCCCGTAGGCGATGCCCACCTCCACCCGGGAACCGGGCGCATGGCGAAGGCAGTTGCTGAGGGCTTCCTGCACGATGCGGTACGCCGTCAGCTCCAGGCCCGGGGTCAGCGGCCGCCGTGTCCCGGCCACTTCGGTGCTGACCTCCAGCCCGGCACTGCGCACGTTGTCCACGAGCCCGTCCAGCTCGCCGAGGGTGGGCTGGGGGTGCTGCGGGGCCGCGGGATCGTCTGGATGCTCGGACCGCAGGACCCCCAGGACCCGGCGCAGCTCGATCAGGGCCTCCAGCGCGTTCTCCCGGATCCCGGCGAGGTTCTCCTTCAGTTCCTCGGACGGGTTCTCGACCAGGTGCGGGGCGACCTGCGCCTGGATGGAGATCACCGACATGTGGTGGGCGACCACGTCGTGCAGCTCCCGCGCGATGCGGCTGCGCTCCTCCAGCAGGGTGCGCCGGGCCCGCTCCTCCTCGGTCAGGGTCTCCTGGGCGACGAGCTGGCCCCGGGCCAGGCGCACCGCGCGCAGCGCGTACCCCAGGAGTCCCACGAAGCCGAGGACGAGGGAGGCGGCGAAGAAGCTCGTCGTGCTGTGCGGCGGCCGGAACGCCAGCTCCGCGACGAGCCCGAGGGCGACGGGGAGGGACACGATCGCGACGGTGACCCGCGGGGGCAGGCGCAGCGCTGCCAGCAGGACCAGCGGCGCGAAGGCGAGGAACCCGGCGGGCAGCCAGGGCCAGCTCTGGCCCTCTCCCCCATGGCCGTGGATCGCCCACGCGACGAGGCCGGCCGCCAGCAGCCCCAGCCACCAGCCGGCGATCGGGCGCGACAGCCCCACCGCGATCGACACCCCGGTCAGCAGCGACAGCGCCAGCGGCCGTCCACCGGTCACGTCGTAGTGGTCGGACAGCTGGATGTTGGTGAGGAAGGCGAAGAAGACGGCCGCGTACAGCACCACCGCGTGCGGGAGCCGCGCCAGCCACCGGGGGCGGGACAGCCGCGGGAGCGGATCCCGGCGCAGGGTGAACAGTTCGAGGAGCGCTCCGGCGCCGGCCGGAAACCCGGCCTCCGCGGGGGGTACTTGCTGTCGGGTCACGCGGATCACCCTAGGCACGGCCGGCCTCCTCGAACCGGGGGGCCCGGGGCAGCGGCGCCCTCGACGCCACCACGGACCCGCCCGTACGCGGGGCACGCGCCCGGCGGGGCTGCTCGTGGACGCGGAACCCGGCCCAGCAGACGGCCAGCGCGGCCGCGAACAGCGGCAGCCACAGCAGCCGTTCGGCGAGCCAGACCGCCGACACCGGGGCCGTGTGCAGCCCGGGCAGATCGGTGGAGAACAGCAGCCCCAGGGCGGTGACGGACATCATCGCGGTCTGGTGCCAGAGGAACACGGTCATCGCGGAGAGGTTCAGCAGGGCCACCTTCGCCCAGGTCCGAGGTCTGCGCATGGCCCGCGCCAGCGGCTCGCGGAGCAGCAGGGCCAGCCCGCACTGGGCCAGGCCGAAGGCGGCGGCGGCCAGCGTCGGCGGGTTCAGGTTCGACACGGCCGCCCCCGGCACCCCCACCATGGAGGCCGGGTACCCGCACCAGAGGGTCAGCCCGGCGGTGGCGGCGGCGCCCCCGCCCAGCAGCATCAGGGCCGTCCGGCGCCGGGTGAACGCGCCCCGGGACCAGGCGGCGCCGAGGGTGTAGGGCACGAGCCAGCCGGCGGCGACATTGACCCAGCCGATCCAGGCCGGCCCACCGAGGCCGAACCGCCACAGGTCCACCCCGGCCACCACGGCCAGGGGCCCCACCGGAGGGAGCCGGGCGACGAGCGGAGTGGCCGCGGTCAGCGCGGCGAACACCAGCAGGAACCAGAGCGGGGACCACACCAGCTTGAGCAGGGTCCGTACGGTCTCGATCCCGGCGCCTCCGAGCAGCAGCCCGCCCGCCACGACGGCCCACAGCGCCAGTACCGCCGTCACCGGACGGAACAGCCGCCCGAGGCGCTGTCCCACCCAGATCCGGTACGGGACCCCGCGGGCCCGCGCCGAGGCGTATCCCTGGGCGGCGACGTGCCCGCCGACCAGGAAGAAGACGGCCAGCGTCTGGAACACCCAGGACACCGGGGCCAGCCAGGGCATGGAGGCCAGCGGGCTCGTGCCGTGCAGGCCGCCGTCGTGGGCGGTCAGGGCGGTGACCAGCCAGTGGCCGAGCACCACGCCGAGGATCGCGAAGGCCCGCAGCGCGTCGACGGACCGGTCCCGGCCGGCCGGGGTCGCCCGGTCGACGCGGTCGGCGAGGGCGGCCCAGCCGGACCGGAGCTCAGCCACGGGAGGCCTCCCCACCGATGACGATGCGGGCCAGGGAGCCGAGGGACTCCGTGCCGGGCTTCAGGTAATCGCTGTGCCCGGCGGCGCCGGCCGCGAAGGGCCGGGCGCCGAAGGCGGGATCCACCGGGTCGGTACCGAACCCGAGCCCGGCGAAGCGGACGTGGGGGACGCCGCCGATCCAGTCCTCGCCGCCCCGCCCGGCCCATACCCGGGCCGAGGTCGGCAGTCCGGCCGTGGAGGAGGCTCCCGTACCCGGACTGCCGAAGAGGACGACGTCGCTCACGCCGGGCCCCGTTCGGGTCCGGGCGCAGACCACCGAGCCGTACGAGTGGCACAGCAGCGACACCCGGGCTCCGGCCGGAACCGTACCCCGCAACCAGGCGAGGAACGGCGCCAGTTCGGCGGCAGCCGTGTCGGCACGGCCGGTGGTCAGGACGGTGGTGCTCACCGTTCCCGGAGTCTCGTACCCGAGCCAGGCGACCACCGCCGAGCGCGGATGCTCCGCCCGCAGACGCCGCTGGAGGGAGACGGCGCCGTCCCGGAAGCGCTGGTAGGTGTCCAGCGTCGTATCCGAGCCGGGCACCAGGACGGCGACCCGGTCGGCCGTGTCCAGATCGCCGAACACCTCGACGGCACGGCCTCCGCCGCGGCCGTCGAAGGCGAGGAACCGCGCCTCGGCGCCGTCACCGCCCGGCGAGGCGGCCGTCATCGCCCGCAGCGACGCGGCCCGTCCCGGGTACCCCGCTTCGCGGGCGGTCCGGGCCGCCTCGGCTATCGCGGAGAGGTTTGCCGCGTAGCGGCTCTGCGTGCTCGCGGACGCGGCGAAGACCGCCGGTGCGGGGGCCGGGACCGCCGGTGAGGCGGCTGCGCTCACGGGGACCACGACGGCGGCGGCGACGAGGCCGGCCAGCAGGGTGCGGCGGATGCGGCTGCCAGCGCTCATGGCGGTTTCCTCTTCCTCGGATTCGGCGGGGGAGCGGGCACTCGCCCGCTCTCACACCGAAGTTAGGAAGAAGCCCCCCTCGTCGGCGTCACGCTCCGGAGCGCACTTCCCGGGTAGCTCCCAGGTATGACGGCCCCTACCTCAGAGCCATCAAATCCCCTGGTCGCAGGGCGCCTTAGGGTGAGGGGATGAACGTGAACGACTGGCGGAGCGACCGCATAGGCAGCGCCCACCGCGGCGAGAACCCCACCGTCCTGCGCCGCCTCGACGCGGGTTTCGCGGTGATGGGGGACCGGCAGTTCCTCCCCGGGTACGCGGTGCTGCTGACCGACGATCCCGCCGTGACCCGCCTCTCCGACCTGCCCCGCGCGCGCCGGCTCGCCTACCTGAGCGACCTGGAGCGGTTCGCCGAAGCCGTCGAGCGCGCCTGCGCCCGCCTCGACCCGGCCTTCCGCCGCGTGAACATCGAGATCCTCGGCAACACCGACCCCTACCTCCACACGCACATCTGGCCCCGCTACGCGTGGGAGCCCGACGACCTGGTCCGCATGCCGGTCTGGCGCTACGAGGACGAGGAGTGCTGGCGCGGCGAACGCCACGCACTGGCGCCCCGCCACGACGCACTGCGCACCGCGATCACCGAGGAGCTCGACGCCCTCCTCCGGTAGGGGGCCGGATCCCTCGCAGGAGCCACCCGGCGCGGCGCGGCCCGGCCCGGGCTCGCCCGGCCGGTCAGAGGAGGATGCCGCCGGAGACCTCGACGCGCTGGGCCGTCATCCAGCGCAGGTCCTCGGACGCCAGCGCGGCGATGGCGTCGCCGATCTCCTCGGGTTCGCCGACGCGGCCGAGCGCGGTCTGCCCGGCCAGGTCCTGGCGCAGACCGGCGTCATCCCGCATGGCACCGCCGTTGAAGTCGGTGGCGGTCGGCCCCGGGGCAATGGAGTTGACCCGGATGCCCCGGGGGCCGAGTTCTGCGGCCAGCGTGCGGCTCAGAGCCTCGACGGCGGCCTTCGAGGCGGAGTAGACCGCGGTCGCGGGACTGGTGTGGCGGGTCAACGACGACGAGACGTTGATGATCCGGGCGCCCTGCGCCAGCAGCGGCACGAGCGACTGGATGAGGAAGAACGTGCCCCGCACGTTCGTGCCGAACACCGTGTCGAAGTCGTCGGCCGTGACGTCCTCCAGCATGCCGAAGACACCCACCCCCGCGTTGTTGACCAGGATGTCGAGCCGCGAGGCCCCCCAGCGCTCGAGCAGTGCGCTCAGCTCGGAAGTGAAGGCTCCGAAAGAGGGGATGTCGCTGATGTCGAGACGGACGACGGCGGCGGTCCCATCCGCAGCGCGCACGTGCCGCGCCGTCTCCTCGGCCCCGGCCACATCTCCGCGATGGGTGACCACGACCCGCACCCCGCGCGCCGCCAGCGCAAGAGCCGCACTCCGGCCCAGACCACGGTTCGCACCCGTCACCAAAGCGATCTTGTCGGCTGTCATCGCCTGCTCTTTCGTCGCACTGCCCCGGAAGGACGGGCAAGGCCAATAGATGCGAGTCGGTCGACTCGCCATGCGGTGGCAGCGTAGGCACGCCCACAGAGGCGAGTCAAGTGACTCGCCTCGGACTCACGGCATACTTCACGCATGGCAGCAGAGCTCTCCCCGCATCACCGCCGTCTCGCCCAGCAGAAGCGAGAGGCGATCGTCTCCGCAGCCACGGACCTCTTCCTGAACCGCGGCTACGACGGGACCTCCCTCGCCCGCGTCGCCGAGGAGGCGGCCGTCTCGAAGTCCACCCTGTTCAAGCAGTTCCCCACCAAGGCGGCCCTCTTCGAGGCCATCGTCACCGAGTCCTGGCAACGCGACGCGGCGGGCGCCGTCGCGCGGCCTCAGGCCGGAGACCTGCGTTCCGGCCTGACCTCCATCGGCCACCGCTACGCCGAACTGATCGGCCGGCCCGCCATGAGGGCCCTGTTCCGCATCGTCATCGCCGAACTGCCGCGCTTCCCCGAACTGGGGCGGATGCAGTTCCAGCTCGGCAAACTGCCCTACTTCATCTCGGTCCAGCACTACCTGGAGTCGGAGCACGAGGCCGGTAACGCCGACGTCCCGGACGCCGAGAGCGCGGCCAACCAATTCCTCGGGATGATCGCCAACTACGTCCTGTGGCCCCGCATGCTGCTGACCGACTGGAACCCCGCGGCATCCGACGTCCGCTACGCCGTCGAGCAGGCGGTGGAGACCACGCTCGCCCGCTACGCCTCCGGCCGGCCGGCCTGACCCGGCCGGCCTGACCCGGCCGGTCATGCCCCGGCCGGGTCAGGCCGCGGACGTCGCGACGCGCACTCCGAAACCGATCAGGACGATGCCCGTCACCCGGTCCATCGCCCGCCGGACGCGCGGCCGCGTGAAGAACTGCCGGGCGCGCGAGAGGACGTACACGTACGTGCCCAGCCAGAGCAGCGTGAGCAGGACGTGCACCAGGACCAGGAGCGCCATCCCCGCCGCCGGGCCCAGACCCCGGGGGGCGAGGGTGGGGAGCAGCCCGGTGTAGAACACGGCGATCTTCGGGTTGAGGGCGTTGCTCACCAGCCCGGTGCGCCAGGCACCGCCGCCGCCGCGGCGCTCCGGGAGGGCGTCCCCCTCCGCGGCGCCGTCCACGCCGGCGCCCGGGCGGCGCAGGGACTGGATGCCGAGGAAGCACAGGTACGCCGCGCCCGCGAGCTTGACCACCAGGTACACCTCGGCGGACGCGGCGAGCAGCGCCGCGAGCCCGGCGACGGTGAGTGCGCCCCAGAGCAGCAGACCGGCGGCGATCCCGCCGACCGTGCGCAGCCCGTCGGCCCGTCCGCGCGAGACGGCCCGCCGGGTGACGACGGCCATGTCGGGTCCGGGTACGAGGGTGAGCAGGCCTAAGACGCCGGTCGCCGCGGCGAGTTGCGTGAGCACGTGGCTCAGTCTGCCACCAGCGGCTCGACGTAAACGGCCCTCCAGCGAGGCGCGGGGTCCTGTCCAGGGCTGGTCCAGTACTCCCGGGCGCCGACGATCTCCCCGTCGCGCACGGTCCACAGGGAAACCGCCCGGTAGAGGACGTGTTCTTCGGGGATTTCCACCTCGGTGACGACGAGGTCCCCGTCCGCGAGGATGCGCAGGACCTCGACCCTGCCGAGGGGCCGTTCGTCGGCGGAGCCGCCGCCGCCGAAGCCGCCCGACCCGCCGAAGCCCCCCGAGCCGCCCGGGGCGTCGGAGCCGTCGGACTCGTCACGGAGCACGGCGACGAAGTTGGCCCTGCCCACGATGCGCTCGCCGCTGACCGGCCATTCGATGACGGCGTCCTGGGCGATGAGCCCGGCCACGCCGTCCCAGTCGCGTGCCTCGATCCGCTCCCACAGTCGTGCCACTACCTTCAACGGCTCCATGTGCCGCAGTGTGCGACGGGCTCCTCGCACGTAACAAGCTTTGCTTGCAGGCTTATTGACTTCGACACAATCGGCCCGTGCCGCCCCCGGGGCGCTCAGAGCGGTGCGCTCAGACCGGGGCGTCGGTGACCGCGTCGGTGATCGCGTCGAGGGCCTCGGAGAGGCGGGTCAGGACGCGCGCCGTCTCGGCGAGGGCCTCGTCACCGAGCTCGGCGGCCAGCCGGGTCGCCAGGGCCGCGTGCCCCGGGTTGATGCGGGCGACGGCGGCGCGGCCCTCGCCGGTCGGGCGCAGCAGCTTCGCGCGCCGGTGCGCCGGGTTCGGGGCGTACTCGGCGAGGCCCTTGGCGGCCAGCAGGTCGGCCACCCGCTGCACGCTCTGCCGGGTGATGCCCATGGATCGGGCGATGCCCGCGACGGGCAGCGGCTCGTGCAGCACCGCGCCCAGCACCTGCCACCACGCCGCCGTCAGCCCGGCCGGGCGGGCCAGTTCCTCGGAGACGCCGAGGAACTGGCCGTTGAGCCGGAAGGCGCCGAGCGCGGTCCGGCTCAGCAGGTCCTGCCGCTCCCGCAGGGACAGCGGCTGCGGCCGCGCGTCAGGCACCGCCGGCCTCCGCCGCCATCAGCACCGGGTACGCGCTCGCGTCGGAGTCGTGGAAGAGCCGGTACCAGGCGTCCAGTGCCTCCGGCTCCCACACGCCGAGCCGGGCGAAGACCTCGCGGGCGAAGGCCACCGGTTCCGTCGGCCCGGCCGTGATCAGGTCGCCGTCGGTGACGGCGTCGGCCTCCACGTACCGCTCCGCGCCCCCGTACCCGGGCTGCTGGGCCAGGTAGAAGGAGGCGGCGCTGGTGTGTGCGCGTCCGTCGAGCAGCCCCTCGCGGGCCAGGCCCGCCGTGGCCCCGCAGATCGCCGCGACCGGCACCCCGGCCGCCAGGAAGGCGCGGGCCTTCGCCGCGAAGGGAGCCAGGCCGTCACCGGTGTCCCAGAGCGAGGCGCCGGTGAGGATCAGCAGCGCGGAGTCCTCGGGACGCAGGTCCGCCAGGGCCAGGTCGGGCTGGACGCGGAGCCCGCCCATGGTGGTGACCGGCTGCCCGGCGGCGAGGCCGACCGTACGGACCGCACGGCCGCGCCGGGCGAGGTGCGCGGTGGCGTGGCCGGTCTCCCAGTCCGCGTAGGTGTCGTAGACGGCGAGGTGGACGGGCTTGTGCGGGGCCGTGGCCTGAGCCGGGGCCTCGTTCGGGTTCTCGTTCGGGGTCTCGTTCATGGTGATCGCCTCCGGAGCGGAGTGAGGAGGGGAAGGGGCGGGGCGAAGGGGCAAGGGGAGGAGCCGACCGCGAGATATGACAACAGGCTGTCATCATGGGAGTGTCCTGTCAATGATGGCCCGGGCGGCCGACAGACTGCCGAGGGCGGGACGCCACCCCCATACAGTCCGCCGATATCCCTTCCGACCTGCGCACTTCTAGCGTGACGACATGACCCCTCATGTCACCGGCGCGACCGTCAAGGCCGCCGACCGCGCGCACGTCTTCCACTCGTGGTCCGCCCAGGCCCTGATCGACCCGCTGGCCGTCGCCGGGGCCGAGGGCTCGTACTTCTGGGACTACGACGGGAACCGCTTCCTCGACTTCGCCTCCCAGCTGGTCAACACCAACATCGGCCACCAGCACCCCAAGGTGGTCGCGGCCGTGCAGGAACAGGCCGCCCGGCTCTGCACCCTCGCGCCCGGCTTCGCCGTGGACGTCCGCTCCGAGGCCGCACGCCTCATCGCCGAGCGCACCCCCGGGGACCTGGACAAGATCTTCTTCACCAACGGCGGCGCCGAGGCCGTCGAGAACGCCGTGCGGATGGCCCGGCTGCACACCGGCCGCCAGAAGGTGCTCTCCACCTACCGCTCGTACCACGGGGCCACCGCCGCCGCGATCAACCTGACCGGCGACCCGCGCCGCTGGCCCTCGGACACCGCCTCCGCCGGCGTCGTGCACTTCTGGGGCCCGTTCCTCTACCGCTCGCCCTTCCACGCGGTCACCGAGGCCGAGGAGTGCGAGCGCGCGCTCGCCCACCTCGCCGACACCCTCGCCTTCGAGGGCCCGCAGACCGTCGCCGCGATCATCCTGGAGTCAGTGCCGGGCACGGCCGGCATCATGACCCCGCCGCCCGGCTACCTCGCCGGCGTGCGCGAGCTCTGCGACCGGTACGGGATCGTCTTCATCCTCGACGAGGTCATGTCGGGCTTCGGCCGCACGGGCAAGTGGTTCGCGGTCGAGCACTGGGACGTCACCCCCGACCTGATCACCTTCGCCAAGGGCGTGAACAGCGGTTACGTGCCGCTCGGCGGCGTCGCCATCTCCGGCGCCATCGCCGAGACCTTCGCCACCCGCCCCTACCCGGGCGGCCTGACCTACTCCGGGCACCCGCTGGCCTGCGCCGCCGCCGTCGCGACGATCAACGCGATGGAGGAGGAGGACGTCGTCGGCAACGCCGCCCGCATCGGGTCCCAGGTGATCGGCCCCGGACTGGCCGACATCGCCGAGCGCCACCCGTCCGTCGGGGAGGTGCGCGGTCTGGGCACCTTCTGGGCCCTGGAACTCGTACGGGACAAGGAGACGCGCGAGCCGCTCGTCCCGTACAACGCCTCGGGCGCCGCGAACGCGCCGATGGCCGAATTCGCCGCCGCCTGCAAGGCGTCCGGACTGTGGCCCTTCGTCAATATGAACCGGACGCACGTCGTCCCGCCCTGCACGGTCACGGAAGCCGAGGCCAAGGAGGGTCTGGCCCTCCTCGGCGAGGCGCTGACGGTGGCGGACCGCCACACCCTGGGTGGCTAATCGTCCGCATAACGATCGGTACATCCGTATAACGGCGATGAAACCGATCGGTTTCGGCCGCGCTGCCTGGCCTAAGGTGTCCGAAGATCTACGGAGGAGACGGACCCCTATGCCAGGCAGCGGAAGCGGAGCTGTCACCCGCAACACCCTTCGGCAGCAGATCGCGGACGCGCTGCGCGACGAAGTGCTGGCGGGGCGCCTGCCGCCGGGGACCGAATTCACGGTCAAGCAGATCGCCGAGCAGTACGAGGTCTCGGCGACCCCGGTGCGCGAAGCGCTGGTCGACCTCTCGGCGCAGGGACTGCTGGAGTCCGTGCAGCACCGGGGCTTCCGGGTGCGCACGTACACCGTCGACGACTTCCGGGACATGATCGAGGCCCGGACGCTGATCCTCGACGGGGTCTTCCGCCGGCTCGTCGAGCGCGGGGTCGCCCCCGGTGCCGCCGAGATGCTGGTGTCGGTACGGCGCCGCGCGGAGGAGGCCCGGCGGGCCGTGCGCGACGGGTCCCTCGAAGTGCTGATCGGCTACGACCTGCGGTTCTGGCGGGAGCTCAGCGGGCTGGTCGGCAACATCTACATATCGGAGTTCCTGCACCGCATCCGGGTCCAGTGCTGGGTCTTCTCCGTCCCCCACCTCCAAGGGGCGCCGGAGCTGCGGAGCGCGCTGTGGGACGGGCACAACGAGCTGGTGGACGCCGTGACGCTGTCCGACCCGGACGAGGTGCGCCGTCTCGTGCGGGCCTACAACCAGCACGGGCTGGACTGGGCCGCCGGGCTCTGAGGCCCGGTCCGCCGCCCCCGTGCTCGTCACGGGTTCTGCGCACCCCTTCGCGGAGGGTGTCCGGCGCACTACTCTGGCCGGATCGGCGGCAACGACTGATCGGAGCCCGCGTGGCCTGTGACCTGTGGCTGGTCCCCCTTGTCGACGTGCTGTGCCACAGCCCCGACAACCCCTTCGCGGAAGAGATCGCCTCGTACGACAAGGCGCTGGGCGAGGCGGGTCTGCCGTCGGTGCCCGTCTTCGCTTACATGCCGGGCCTGAGCGGGGACGTGGCCCCGGTCGCCGGCTTCGACTACGACGCCCTGCACTTCCTGCGGCGGGCGTACCTGCTCCAGATCTGCGGACTGCCGGTGACGCCGGTGGACGAGCTGGGCGGGGACTACGAGCAGCTGCTGGAGATGTTCGAGCCGACGGCGCAGCAGTCGCACCTGGTGTGGCACTACGACCACGCCGGGGCGTACGTCCCGGTGGACTTCCCGGCTCCGCTGTCCAACGAGGAGCTGCTGGCCGGGGGCGGGCCGCTGGGGTCGGCGCAGGGGCTGCTGCGGGAGCTGGCCTTCGTGGCTCCCGCGATCGGGATCGACCCGGGCAACCCGCCGGCCGCGCCCGCGCCGCCGGGGCGGCCGACGTCGCTGGAGGAGCCGGCGGGGCCGATCCCGTACGACGCGAGTCCCTTCGCGCGGGAGCGGCACGTGTGGCTGGGCCTGCACGCGGCGGCGACGCGCAGCCTCGGCCAGGGCTCGATGATCATCTTCAGCTGACCGGTCCGGGCGGCGCGGTCCGTACGGGCCGCGCCGCCCGGCGGCAGCTCACCTGGGCTGCTCCGGCGGCCGCTGGCGCGGCATGTTCGGGCGGGTGCCCGGGGGCAGCGGGAACCGCGCCGGGGGCACGTACGCGTCCGGACGCGCGGCGGAGCCGGCCAGGGACTGCATCACCAGCGGCGCCGGTCCCGAACGGAACTCCACCATCCAGTCCGCCGTCTCCGAGCGCACCAGCTCCGTGACGTCCTCGGAGAAGCGGCGCAGCACCGTCAGGCAGCGCTCCGCGGCCTCGCTCGCCGTGCCCTCCGTCGGACCGAGCACCTCGCGGACGTTCTCCGAGGCCCAGTCGAACTGGAGGGTCTGCAGCCGCCGCTGCACCGCCTGGGCGGTGGCGACGTCCCGCATCCAGCCCGAGGTCAGCCCGAAGAACCGGTCGCAGGCCAGGCAGGCGGCGGCCAGCAGCAGGGACAGGTACCCGTACGAGGCCACGCCCGGCGCCGAGCCCGTCAGCTCCAGCAGCGGCATCGCGGCGCCCGCGACGGCGCCCGCGGCCGCGCCCACCCGCAGGGTCCGCGCGCCCCGGCGCTTCCACGCCCGGTCGGACAGGTACCACTCGGCGGTGCGCAGCGCGTCGGCCTCCACCCGCCGGTAGAGCTCGTCGAGCCGCTCGGCGGGTTCGCCCCAGTCCCCGAGGGGGAACGGCCGGCCGGTCAGGTCGCCGTCGCCGTCCTCCGCGGGATCCCGGGGTGGCCCCTCGGGCTGCATCTCCGGCTGACTCACCCGGCACTCCCTCTGCCCTGCGCTGACATCTCGTGGTGCGCGTGTGCGCAATGGTGCACATGCTCTTCCTACCTTCGAATGACACGCGATGGACAACGAATCCCGGGTTTTCCGCCCGCACGGAGCCCTCCAACGGGTACGCGCACGCCCCGACTCTCACTCGAAAGAGTTGGTCCTCCCGGCGTAGGGCGCGGCGCCCGGGGAGCACGTAGGCTCGGATTGACCGAGCGTTCCCGAAGGTCTTCGTGACGTAGGAGTGAGTACCTGTGATTCCCGGTGGTGGCCAGCCCGACATGCAGCAGCTGCTTCAGCAGGCCCAGAAGATGCAGCAGGACCTCGCCGCGGCCCAGGAGGAGCTGGCTCTGGCGGAGGTCGAGGGCCAGGCCGGAGGCGGTCTGGTGAAGGCGACCGTCACCGGTTCCGGTGAATTGCGGGCGCTGGTGATCGACCCGAAGGCCGTGGACCCGGAGGACACCGAGACCCTCGCCGACCTGGTGGTCGCGGCGGTCCAGGCGGCCAACGAGAACGCGCAGACGCTCCAGCAGCAGAAGCTGGGGCCGCTGGCCCAGGGCCTGGGCGGCGGCAGCGGCATCCCCGGCCTCCCGTTCTAGTACCGAACCCCAGAAGATCCACAGAGAGAAGGCAGTCCGTTGTACGAAGGCGTGGTCCAGGACCTGATCGACGAACTGGGCAGGCTGCCCGGCGTCGGGCCCAAGAGCGCGCAGCGGATCGCCTTCCACATCCTGCAGGCCGAACCGGCCGATGTCCGCCGCCTCGCGCACGCGCTGCTGGAGGTCAAGGACAAGGTCCGGTTCTGCGCGGTGTGCGGGAACGTCGCGCAGGAGGAGCGGTGCGGGATCTGCCGCGATCCGCGGCGCGACACCACGGTCATCTGTGTGGTGGAGGAGCCGAAGGACGTCGTCGCGATCGAGCGGACCCGTGAGTTCCGGGGCAAGTACCACGTCCTGGGCGGAGCGATCAGCCCGATCGAGGGCGTCGGTCCGGACGACCTGCGGATCCGCGAGCTGCTGGCGCGGCTGGCGGACGGCACGATCACCGAGCTGATCCTCGCGACCGACCCGAACCTGGAGGGCGAGGCGACCGCGACCTACCTCGCCCGCATGATCAAGCCCATGGGCCTGAAGGTCACCCGCCTGGCCAGCGGGCTCCCCGTCGGGGGAGATCTGGAGTACGCGGACGAGGTCACGCTCGGGCGGGCCTTTGAAGGAAGGCGACTTCTCGATGTCTGACGCAACGCTGCACGCCCTGGGACAGGATCCGGACGACTTCGCCGCCTCGATCGCGGACCAGATCGAGTCCTTCATCGTCGCGGTCACCGAGGTGGCCAAGGGCGAGGACCCGGACAGCGCGGTGCCCTTCCTCCTCCTGGAGGTGTCCCAGCTGCTGCTGGCGGGCGGCCGGCTGGGCGCGTACCAGGACGTCCTGCCCGAAGAGCGCTACGAGCCCGACCTGGGCCCGGAGCCGGACGTGGACGACCTGCGCGAGCGCTTCGCGGTCATGCTGGAGCCGGTCGACGTCTACTCCGAGGTCTTCGACCCGTACGAACCCCGCAAGGCCCCGGTCGCGCACCGGATCTCCGACGACCTCGCCGACGTGGTCGCCGACCTGCGGCACGGGCTCATCCACCACCAGGCGGGCCGGATCACCGAGGCGCTGTGGTGGTGGCAGTTCTCGTACTTCACCAACTGGGGTCCGACGGCCTCGGCGACCCTGCGCGCCCTCCAGTCGCTGATCGCGCACGTCCGTCTCGACCAGCCCCTGGCGGCCCTGGACGGGCTGGACACGGACGAGGACCTGACCGAGGAGGAGCTCGCGGAGCAGGCCGGGCTGGTCATGGCGGAGGAGCTCGGACAGCTCGGCCGCAAGTAGCCGCGCGGGCGCCGGAAGCCCCGCGGAAGCGCTCCGCGGGGCAACCGGAACGCTGATCTTTTCGTCTCATGATGTGGTACGAGGCGGTCGGATCCCGACCGCTCGTTACACTGCACACGCAATGAGACGGACCGAGCGAGGAGCGCACGTGGGCCTTGTCGTGCAGAAGTACGGAGGCTCCTCCGTAGCCGATGCCGAGGGCATCAAGCGCGTCGCCAAGCGGATCGTGGATGCCAAGAAGAACGGCCACCAGGTGGTCGTCGTGGTTTCCGCGATGGGCGACACTACGGACGAGCTGATCGATCTCGCCGAGCAGGTATCTCCGATGCCGGCGGGGCGCGAATTCGACATGCTGCTGACCGCCGGAGAGCGGATCTCCATGGCCCTGCTGGCCATGGCGATCAAAAACCTGGGCCACGAGGCCCAGTCGTTCACCGGCAGCCAGGCAGGCGTGATCACCGACTCCGTCCACAACAAAGCGCGCATCATCGATGTGACGCCGGGCCGGATCCGCACCGCGCTGGACGAGGGCAACATCGCCATCGTCGCGGGCTTCCAGGGGGTGTCCGCGGACTCCAAGGACATCACCACCCTGGGCCGGGGCGGCTCGGACACCACCGCCGTGGCGCTGGCCGCGGCGCTGGACGCCGAGGTCTGCGAGATCTACACCGATGTCGACGGCGTCTTCACCGCGGACCCCCGCGTCGTGAAGAAGGCCCGGAAGATCGACTGGATCTCCTCCGAGGACATGCTGGAGCTGGCGGCCTCCGGTTCCAAGGTGCTGCTGCACCGCTGCGTCGAGTACGCCCGCCGCTATGACATTCCGATCCACGTGCGCTCGTCGTTCTCCGGGCTGCCGGGCACCTGGGTCAGCAACGAGAATCCCAACGTTTCGCAAGGGGACGAGCAGGTGGAGCACGCCATCATCTCCGGAGTCGCTCACGACGTCTCCGAGGCCAAGATCACCGTCGTAGGCGTCCCGGACAAGCCGGGCGAGGCCGCGGCGATCTTCCGCGCCATCGCGGACGCCGAGATCAACATCGACATGATCGTCCAGAACGTGTCGGCGGCCTCCACGGGCCTGACGGACATCTCCTTCACCCTCCCCAAGGCCGAGGGCCACAAGGCCATCGAAGCCCTGGAGAAGGCGAAGGGCCAGATCGGCTTCGACTCGCTGCGCTACGACGACCAGATCGGCAAGATCTCCCTGGTCGGCGCGGGCATGAAGACGAACCCGGGCGTCACCGCCTCCTTCTTCCAGGCGCTGTCCGACGCGGGCGTGAACATCGAGCTGATCTCGACCTCCGAGATCCGCATCTCGGTCGTCACCCGCCAGGACGACGTCAACGAGGCCGTCCGCGCCGTGCACACGGCCTTCGGACTCGACTCCGACAGCGACGAGGCCGTCGTCTACGGAGGCACCGGACGATGACGGCGCCCCGGTCCTCCGGCCCGGCGCTCGCCGTGGTCGGGGCGACCGGAGCGGTCGGCACGATCCTGCTCCAGATCCTGTCCCAGCGGGCGGACGTCTGGGGCGACATCCGCCTGATCGCCTCACCGCGCTCGGCCGGCCGCGTGCTGGCCGTCCGCGGGCAGGAGACCGAGGTGCTCGCCCTCACCGAGGACGCCTTCGACGGCTTCGGCGCGGGCGACGTCGCGCTGTTCCTGACCCCGGCGGCGGTCTCCGCGCGCTGGGCCCCCGCCGTGACCGCGCGCGGCACCGTCGTGGTGGACCAGTCCGCCGCGTTCCGGGAGGACCCCGAGGTGCCCCTGGTGGTGCCCGAGGTGAACGCCGGTGCCGTACGGACCCGGCCGCGCGGCATCGTCGCGGGCCCGGACTGCGTCACCGCCGCGATGATCGCGGCCCTGGGCGCGCTGCACGCCGAGTACGGGCTGGCCGAGCTGGCCGTCTCCTCGTACCAGGCCGCCAGCGCGGCGGGCCGGGCCGGCAGCGAGGCGCTGCGCCGGCAGCTCTCGCTGGTCGCCGGGACCTCTCTGGGGGAGCAGCCCGGGGACGTGCGCCGGGCCGTGGGAGAGGACACCGGCCCCTTCGCCGCCCCGCTCGCGCTGAACGTGGTGCCCTGGTCCGGGGAGCTGCGCGAGGACGGCTGGTCCTCGCACGAGCTGGCCGTACGGGCGGAGACCCGGCGGATCCTGGGGCTGGAGGCGCTGCCGGTCGCCGTGACCTGCGTACAGGTTCCCGTGCTGACCGGGCATTCCCTGACCGTGCGCGCCCGCTTCGAGCGGGAGGTGGCCGCGGCACACGCCCGGGAGATCCTGGAGGCGGCGCCCGGAGTGGTGCTCGTCGACGATCCGGCGGCGGGGGAGTTCCCCACGCCCGCGGACGCGGCCGGTACGGATCCGGCGTGGGTGGGACGGGTGCGGGCCTCGCTCGACGACGCGCGTTCCCTGGAGTTCTTCGTGTGCGCGGACAACCTGCGCAAGGGCGCCGCGCTGAATGCCACTCAGATCTCGGAACTGATCGCGGGTGAATTCGCGTAATTCGCTTTGTAGGATCGGCATCGATCCCTTGATCAAGGTGATGGCCCGACTGCCGTCTGGATAAATGGGGCAATTGGGAAGAGCGGTTACGCATGAAGGCAATGGGGAAATTGCTGGTTACTCTGCCGCACGCGTACAACCCTGACGGGGGGACGGGTGTCCAACGGGCGTGGCAGAGGCACTGTTGGAGTGGTCCGTCCTACCGGCGCGCACCGGGATCGCTGCGTCGCGCCGTCGTACCGGTGTGTCCGCGGACCCCGGCGGGCCCGGTGGTCTTCCGGTGATCGTGCCCATCCCGCCGGCGAGCGTTCCGGCCACCGCGCCGTCCGTTCTGCCGACCCGGGGCGGCCGCGTGCCCTCGCCCCGCGATAGCGCGCCCGCCGCAGGGACCGCCGCCGCAGGGACCGCTGCCGCAGGGACCGCGGGCGCGGCGGCGGGCGCCGCCGACGGCGCGCGGCCGGTCGTGGCCGGCACGACGGTCGACCACCTCACCGAGACCTACCAGGCCCACTACCGCTCCCTCCTGGGCCTGGCCGCCCTCCTGCTCGACGACACCGCCTCCTGCGAGGACGTGGTGCAGGAGGCCTTCATCCGCGTCCACTCGGCCCGCAACCGGGTGCGAGACCGGGACAAGACACTGGCCTATCTCCGCCAGACCGTCGTGAACCTCTCGCGTTCGGCGCTGCGCCGCCGCATCCTCGGTCTCAAGCTGCTGTCCAAGCCCATGCCGGACATGGCGAGCGCCGAGGAAGGGGCGTACGACCAGCTGGAGCGCGACGACCTGATCAAGTCGATGCGCGGACTCCAGCGCCGCCAGCGCGAGGTGCTCGTCCTGCGGTACTTCGCGGACATGACGGAGGCCCAGGTCGCCGAGACGCTCGGCATATCGCTCGGCTCGGTCAAGGCGTACGGATCGCGGGGCATTGCCGCGCTGAGGGTGGCGATGGAGGCCGCGCAGTCATGAGCGACGACGAGAAGAACCCGCCGGGTCCGCCCGGGCGCCCGGCCCCCGACGAACAGGGCCTGCGCGACCTGCTGGCCGGAGCCGTGGGGGGCCTGGAGCCCTCGGAGGGCGCCCTGGAGCGGTTGCGCCACGCGGTGCCCGCCCGCCGGGCCCGCAAACGCCAGGCCCTCGTCGGCGCGGCCGCGGTGGCCCTGCTGGCCGGTACCGTGATCCCGGCCGCCCTGCACCTGGGCACGGACCAGGGCGCGGCCGCCGGGCACTCGGCGATGGCCGGTCACGGCGAGGCCCGGGACGGCGCCGCCGGCGGCACCTCCTCGCCGCGTCAGAACGGCTCGGGCGACGGGGACAGCGGCGCCCCGAGGGCGGCCAGGACCCCCGGCACGGGCCGGGAGACCGGTGGCGCCGGCGCGGCCGCGTCCCCCCGGACGAGCGGTTCCCCCTCCGGCGCGGCGGTGGCGGGCGGCTCCACCGCCGGGGCCACCGCGGGCACCACGACGGGCGCCGGCAACGGACCGCAGCCCCCGGCGGGCGCCGCCCCCGGGGTGCCGGCCTGCACCGCCGGACAGCTCGGGGTGGCCGGCAGCGCCCGCGCCCCCGAGTCCGACGGCAGGGTGCTCGGCAGTTTCAAGGTCACCAACGTCTCCGCCCGGGGCTGTACGGTCACCGGCCCGGACACGGTGACGGCGGTCGCGCTCCCCGTGACCCCGCCGCCCGCCCGGGCGCCCGGGGTGACGGTGACGGGCCATACGGCGGGGGACCCGGCGAGCGGGCTGCTGCCCGACCCGTCGGCGGAGGCCCCGGCGCTGGTCCTGGAGCCGAACGGGGCGTACGAGGTGCGCTTCGCCTGGGTGCCGTCCGCGCAGTCCTGCCCGGCGGCGAGCCCCGGCCCGTCGTCCAAGCCGGCCCAGGGCGGCGAGGCGCAGACCCCGGCCCGGGAACCGGAGGGCGCCGGGTCTGCGGCCGCCGGTGCGGCGGCGGGCGCCGACGCGGCCGGGGGCCAGGAGCTGCGGACCGGCGCGCAGGGCGGTGCGGGCGTTGCGGTGTCGCACACCCCCGCCGCGGGGGATCCGGTGACCCGGACCACCATCGCGGACGCGTGCGGGGGGACGGTCTACCGGACGGGCATCATTCCGCAGGCCGCGCCGTAGCGGCGGCGGCCCCGGGGGCCACGGCGGCCCCGGCCGACGCGGTTCCGGCCGACGCGGGCGCGGCCGCCGGGAGCAGTCCGGCCTCGGCGTCGCGCAGGGTCTCCACCTCGCGGCGGTAGAGCCGGAACCACATGAACAGCACGAAGGCGACGAAGACGAACCACTCGCCGGTGTAGCCGAGGTTCTGGAAGGCCTTCAGGTCGAGCCCGGTGTTGAGGGGGGCCTTGGCGGGCACCGGGATCATCCCGTCCGCCGGGGTCTGCACCGTCAGCCAGGCGTCGTAGAGCGGGTCCTGCACCAGGTTGACCAGCGTGGCCGCGCCGATCACCCCGACCTGCCCGGCCGGCAGTCCGCCCTGCGCGTGCACGCCCTTGGTCCCGGAGTTCTCGGAGGCCTGGAGGGCTCCCGTCACCTCGGTCCGCCCGGTCGGCGGTGCCGGGGCCTTCGCCGGATCGGGGGTGCCCGGGAGCCAGCCCCGTACGACGGGGACGGTCTTGCCGGTGTCGGTCCGCAGCAGCGTCAGGACGTAGTAGCCGTTCTTCCCGTCGACCTCCCGGTCCGGGACCAGCAGCTGCCGTCCGTACTCGCCGCTCGCCGAGGCGAGCCGTCCGGAGGTCTTCGTGTCGACCGGCAGCAGCGAGTCCAGCGGCGCGGCCGGCTGGTCGGCGGGGCGCTCGGCGGTCGCCTCCCGGTGGCTGCCGACACGGTCCTCGAACCGGCCGAGCTGCCAGGTGCCCATGAACAGGCAGAAGGGGATGGCGAGCGCGACGAAGACGTTGATCCCCCACCAGCGCGGGGTCAGGAGAAACCGGTGCACCCCACCACCGTACGGGGGGTGCACCGGCGGGCCGTCTCCGGGGCTCAGCGGGGCAGGTGCTTGAGCGCGAATTCCAGGTCCATGCGGACCTGCTTGATCCGCTCCTCCACGACCAGCGAGCCGTGGCCCGCGTCGTAGCGGTACACCTCGTGGACGGCGCCGCGCGCCGCGAGCCGGTCGACGTAGTTGTCGATCTGCCGGATCGGACAGCGCGGGTCGTTGACACCCGCCGCGATGTGGACGGGGGCCTTGACCGCGTCGACGTACGTCAGCGGAGAGGAGGCCGCGAAACGCTCCGGGACCTCTTCCGGCGTTCCGCCGAAGAGGGTGCGGTCCAGGGCCTTCAGCGCCTCCATCTCGTCGTGGTACGCCGTCACGTAGTCGGCCACCGGTACGGCGGCCAGCCCCACCGCCCACGCGTCCGGCTCGGTGCCCAGGCCCAGCAGCGTCAGGTACCCGCCCCAGGAACCGCCGGACAGCACCAGGCGGTCCGGGTCGGCGAGCCCGGAGGCCACGGCCCACTCCCGGACGGCGGCGACGTCCTCCAGCTCGATCAGGCCGACGCGGTGCTTGAGGGCGTCGGTCCACTCCCGGCCGTAGCCGGTGGAACCGCGGTAGTTGACCCGGACCACGGCGAAACCGTGGTCCAGCCAGGCCGCCGGAGTGGCCAGGAAGGAGTCGCTGTCGTGCCAGGTCGGGCCGCCGTGGATCTCGAAGATCGTCGGGAAGGGGCCCTCGCCGTGGCCGGACGGGCGCTGCGCGAGCGCGTGGATCCGCCCGCCGGGGCCCTCCACCCACACGTCCTCGACCGGCACCGAGCCCGGGGGCCGGAAACCGGGCGGGTCGAGGACGACGCCGCCCGCGGTGGACCGTACGGAGGCCGGCTCGGCCGCCGAGGACCACTGGTACTCCACCGTGCCGTCCGGCCGGGCCGTTGCGCCCGACACCGTGCCGGGGGGCGTGTCGACGCGCCGGAGCTCGCGCGCGGAGAGCTCGTAGCGCCACAGCTCGCTGCGGGCCTCGAAGCTGTGCGCGACGAGCAGGGCGGAGCCGTCCGGGTACCACTCGGCGCTCACGTCGCCGGGCAGGTCGACCGCGAGGTCCTCCTGGGTGCCGGTGGCGACGTCCCACACCATCGGCTCCCAGCGGCCGCGCCGCTGGTGGCCGACGAGGAGGCGGGTGTCGCCGGCGACCGGGGCGAAGCCGAGCACCTCCAGGCCGAGCTCCACGGTCCCGCCGCGCGAGTCGTCGAGCTCGGCCACGGTCTCGCCGTCGAGGGTGACCACGCGCAGCGACGAGTGCATCGCGTCCCCGTGCTCGGTGTGCTCGATGGCGAGCAGGCTCCCGTCGTGGGACAGGTCGCCGACGCCGGCCGACTCGCGGTGGCGGTAGATGACGGTCGGGTCGCCGCCGGGGCGTACGACGTGGAGGGTGGAGCCGTCCTCGTCGGTGGACCGGCCGACGACGGCCGTGCCGTCACGGCCGATGGCGAGTCCGGCCGGATAGGAGGGCTCCAGGCCGGGGGTGGCGGGTTCGTCGGGTCCGCCCGCGAAGGGCTGGCGCACCCAGGTGCCGAATTCGTCGCCGTCGGTGTCGGAGAACCACCAGATCCACTCGCCGTCGGGGGAGAGGGTGCCGTCGGTGGTGCCGTTGGGACGGTCGGTGGCCTGGCGCTGGGAGCCGGTGGCACGGTCCCAGGCGTAGAGCTCGTAGGTCCCGGTGGCGTTCGAGACGAAGAGCGAGCGGTCCGGGGCGTCCTCCGCCCAGTCGGGGAGCCCCACGCGAGGCGCCCGGAAGCGCTTCTCCCAATCGGGCATCTCGGGCGTCTCGGCGGCTGCGCCGGGGGTCAGATCGCTGTCGCTGGTCATGCCCTCCATTCTTGCCGCACCGGCGGGTGTGATGCGGCGGCCGGGGCGGCCCCGGATGCCGACGGGGGCGCGGAAGAGCATCGTGGTGGGGGTACGACCACGGCAGCCGAGAGGGTGTTGATCATGGCGAAGAAGGCTCGTACCGGTCACCACGGCCACCAGGATTCCGAGCGCGCGCTGGCGAAGAACACCGCGGCCGAGGCACGCGCCAAGGCCGCGGTCCGCGACGTCCAGTCCGTCTCCGCGAAGACCAGGGGCATGCAGCAGAAGGCCCAGGCCAAGCGCGGCTGACCCCCGCCACGCGCCACAGCGGGCGGGCGGCCCGATGTTTCACGTGAAACAGCGGCCCGCCCGCTTACGCTGGCCGCATGCGGATGATCGTCCGGGGTGCCCGGCTGCTCCACACCGATGGCCTGTCCGACGTGGAGGTCGCCGAGGACGGCCGCATCGCGCGGGTGATCCCGTACGACGACCAGAAGGAACCGCCCGCGACCGGCGTGCTCATCGAGGCCCACGGCGGCCTGCTCACCGCCCCCTTCGTCGAACCGCACATCCACCTGGACACCGCCCTGACCGCGGGGCAGCCGCGCCCCAACGCCTCCGGCACCCTCTGGGAGGGCATCGCCTGCTGGAGCGAGCGCAAGCGGACCCTGACCCGCGAGGACGTGGTGGCGCGGGCCACGCAGGTGCTGCGCTGGCAGGCGGCCAACGGCGTGCTGCACGTGCGCACCCACTGTGACGTCACCGATCCCTCCCTCACCGCGCTCGACGCGCTGCTGGAGGTCCGCGACCGGGTGCGGGACGTCATGACCCTCCAGATCGTGGCCTTCCCGCAGGAGGGCATCGTCTCCTTCCCGGACGGCGAGGCGCTGCTGCGCGAGGCGGTACGGCGCGGGGCCGACGTCGTCGGGGCGATCCCGCACTTCGAGGACACCCGGGAGGACGGGGTCGCCTCGCTGCGGACCGCCTTCGCGCTCGCCGAGGAGCACGGGCTGCGCGTCGACGCCCACTGCGACGAGATCGACGACGAGCAGTCCCGCTTCGTGGAGGTGCTGGCCACCCTCGCCCTGCGCTCGGGGCTCGGCGCCCGCGCGACCGCCTCGCACACCACGGCGATGGGCTCCTACAACGGCGCGTACAGCTACAAGCTGCAGCGGCTGCTGTCCCGTTCGGGCATCAGCCTGGTCGCCAACCCCTTCGCCAACCTCAACCTCCAGGGCCGCTTCGACGCCTACCCGCGGCGGCGCGGCCTGACCCAGGTCAAGGAGATGCTGGCCGCCGGGGTCAACGTGGCCTTCGGCCACGACGACGTGATGGACCCCTGGAACGCCCTCGGCACCGCCAATCCGCTCCAGACCGCCCTCGTCGGCCTCTACGCCGCCCAGCTCACCGGGGCGGACGAGATCCCGGTCGCGTTCTCGATGGTGACGGACCGTGCGGCGCGCGTCCTCGGACTCGACGCCTCGCAGTACGGCATCGCCGAGGGAGCTCCCGCCTCCTTCGTCCTGCTGCCGGCCCCCACGCCCGAGGAGGCGGTCCGCCGTCAGGTCAGGCCGCGGTGGGTGGTCGCGCGCGGCAGCGTCCTGGCCGAGACCCCGCCCGCGCCGACCCGGCTGTCCTGGCCGGGCGAAGCCCCGTCGCAGGTGGATTTCATCCCGAGCGCCCGTCCCTGACCCCGTCCCTGACCCCCTTCCGGGCGAGCCGCCCGCCGCTCACGCCTTCGCCGGGGGGAGGGCCTTCGGGGGGCCGGCCGGAAGGAGTTCCGTGGTGATGAGGGAGGCCACCACCGCGAGGATGATCAGGGGGGTGACCGCCAGGTTGCCCAGCAGGACCGTCACCAGGAGCGCGCTGCTGACCGGGAGGCGCAGGACGCCCGCCGCGGCGGCCGCCAGGCCCGCCGCCACGGCGGGGACGAGGTCCAGGCCCGGCAGCGGTGACAGCAGCAGGCCCGTCGCCGCGCCGAGGAACAGCGCGGGGAAGACCGGGCCGCCGCGCAGGCTACCGAGGCAGAGGCTGTAGCCGACGGCCTTGCACAGCAGGACGGCTATCAGGGCGCCGATGCCCCACGCGTGGGGATCGGCGGTCAGCGTCGCCATGGTCGCCTGCCCGGAGGAGGCCACCTCCTGCGGATCGCGGCCGGTGCTCAGCGCGTACACCGCCGCGCAGACGCCCGCGCCGAGCGCGCACAGCGTGGTCCGCATCAGCGGCCGCCCCGCGACGTACGCGGCCACGGCCCGGCCCGTGGACATCGCCCGGTGCTGGACGACGGCCACGAGCACGGCGATGAGCAGTCCCCAGGCCACGTCCGGGGCGTCCAGCCGGGTGAACGTCCCGGGCAGCTTCGTGGTCAGGCCGCCCGTCTCCAGGCCGGTCCACCTCCCGAACCCGGTGAACACCAGGGCGCCCAGCCCGCTGGAGAGCAGGGCGGGCAGCATGACCGCGAACAGCCTGACCCCGCCCACCCCCACCAGCTCGATGAGGAGCACCCCCGCGATCAGCGGGCTGCCGAAGATGGCCGCGATGGCCGCGGCGGCGCCCGCCGCGCCCAGCAGCGCGGTCGTCTGAGGCGTCGAGGGCCCTCGCGCGAGGTCCCGCAGCAGCAGCGCGAGCCCGCCGCCGAGGGCGATCAGCGGCGCCTCCGGGCCCAGCACGGCGCCCAGCGGCAGGCTCGCGGCGGCCGCCAGCACCACCCCGGGCAGCACGGCCGTCGAGGCGCCGCCCATCGCCATGCCGTTGGCGGGGATGTGCCCGCCCGCGCCGGTCAGGTGCGTGACGACCAGACCGACCAGGACACCGGAGACCAGCAGCAGCGGCAGCGGCCACCACCAGGGCGGCGCGTCCCAGCCGAGGGAGTGCGGCAGGGTCGACCACAGCACGTGCTGCAACTCGTGCATCCCGGCGAGGAACCAGAAGGACACCAGCGAGACCGGCACGCCCACGAGCGCGCCGAGCAGCAGCGTCTTCAGGTAGCCGGGACCCTTCAGTACGTCGGCCAGCCGGGCCGATTCCACGGGTTGCGCGGAGCTCACGGTCCGCTCCTTCCCGGCCGGCGGGTCAGTCCGACCTGCACCGCGCCGAAGAGCACCTTGGCGACGAGCCCCACCACGACGAGGTCGGCCACCATCTGGACGGTCGCCAGTACCCGGCCGGGCCCGTCCACCGCCACGATGTCGCCGAAGCCGACCGTCGCGAACACCGACACCGTGAAGTAGAGGGCGTCGGTGCGGCTCAACGGCTCGGAGAACGATTCCGGGCGCTGGCCCGAGAGCAGGAAGTAGGAGGCCGAGAACAGCACCAGGAACAGCGGCAGTGCGGTGGCCAGCGCCTCCAGTACGCGCAGCCGCGGATGCTCCGACCGGGCGATGGCGGAGACCTGCCAGGTCACCAGGGCCGCGAACAGGGCCAGCCCGGCCAGCAGCGCCAGCACGGTCGCCGCGCCGAAGCCCCGCTCCAGCGGGGCCACGTAGTAGAGCCCGGTCAGCAGGACGGGCGCCCCGATGGTGCGGGCCAGGAGGCCCGGGAGCCCTGTGCTTCGCCGTCGGCCGGACGCGTCGCCCATGTCCCTCCTCACCCGTGCCCGGGCGGCCCGCCCGTCCGGCGGAGCCCTCCACGCATTGCAACACCGCCCGCCCCGCGCCGCACCTCAGCCGCCGGAGCGGGAGGCGGGGCGCGCAGCGGGCGGTGCGGGGCGCGGCCGGAGCCCGGTGTCACACGTCGCGGCGGACGAACAGCCGCTGGGCGAGCAGCGCCATCCCGGCTCCCCACGCGAGGAGGACCAGCAGCGCGTACGGGGCGGCCAGCCCGTCCGGGAAGCTCGACGCGTCGCCCAGCACGGCGAGCTGCGCCCCGTCGGGAAGGAAGCGGCCCAGCTGCGGGAACTGGCTCAGCACCGTCAGCTGGCCGACCGTCCCCCACATCAGCAGCCCGATCACCGCGACGAGCTGGCTGCGCACGACGAACCCGACCGCCGCGCCCCACGGCCCGGCCAGCGCGCACACGCCGACGACCGCCGCCGCGGTCCGCCAGGTCCCGCCGTCCAGCACCAGCGAGGCGTCCCGCGCCCCGAACAGGGCCGCCCCGGCCGCCAGCGAGCAGAGCACGCAGACCAGCCCGAAGAACACCCCGTACACGCCCGCCACCAGCAGCTTCGCCCCGACGACGGCACTGCGCCCGGGGGCGTACAGGACGCTGCGGCCCATCGCGCCGCATTTGTACTCGCCCGTCACGAGCAGGGCGCCGAAGAGCGTGGCGAAGAGGCTCGCCGACCCGGCCAGGTTCATCACCCGGTGGGAGGTCTCGGCGGCGCTGCCCGCCAGGTCCTCGGCGGCGTAGACGACGCCCAGCTGACCGAGGAGGCCCAGCGCCACGGCGATCAGCAGCAGTCCGGGCAGGGCCGCGCCGGAGCGGGCCTTCAGGATTTCGGCGGCGATCTGGTGCCGCACCGCGTTACGCACGAGAGGCCTCCCGGCCGTAGCGGGGACCGGCGGGGGCGGAGCCGTCGGCGCCGTCCACGAGTCCGAAGTACGCGTCCTCCAGGCGGCCCCCGCCCCGGCGGACCAGGTCCCGCAGGGTGCCGGTGAACAGGACCGAGCGGCGCAGCACGACGATGTCGTCGACGCTCTGCTCGACCTCCGACAGCAGGTGGCTCGCCATCAGCACGGTGCGCCCCTCGGCGGCGGCGCCCTCGACGAGCCGGCGCATCCAGCGGATGCCGTCCGGGTCGAGGCCGTTGAGCGGCTCGTCGAGGACGAGCAGCCCGGGGTCCGGGAGCAGCGCCACGGCGAGCGCCAGGCGCTGGCGCATGCCGGTGGAGCAGGCGCCGGTGCGCCTGCGGGCCGCGTCGCCCTCCAGGCCGACCTGCGCGAGCACCTCGTCGACACGGGCCCCGGGGAGCCCGAGAGCCCGGGCCGACACCTCCAGCTGGCGGCGTACGGTCAGCCGGGGCGCGAAGCCCACCGAGTCCATGACGGCGCCGATCCGCCGCCCGTGGCCGGGGCCCGTCCCGGGCTCCGCGCCCAGCACCCGGGCGGTGCCGCTGTCGGGGCGGGCGAGGCCGAGCAGGATCCGCAACAGGGTGGACTTGCCCGCGCCGTTGGGGCCGAGCAGACCGGTGACCTTGCCCGGCCGCAGCTCGAAGGAGACGCCGTCGAGGGCCTGGTGGCCGCCGAACCTCTTGCTGATGCCCGAGAGCGTCACGCCGGCGCCCTCGGGCGGGAGCGGGTGTTCCCTGCTGTTCACGGATCTTCTTCCTGTTCGAACGGGACCTGAGGCGGGTCCCGGCGGGGTTCGGGGGACGCTCCCATCCCACCAGCGGGCGGGGCGCCCGGCGGGCCCGTCAGAGCGCAGGTTCCTGCGGGGGCGGCGGCAGGATCCTGTCGCAGGCCGCGAGGATCTCCTCCAGGTCGGCGACGGCCGCGTGCACCCCTTCGGTCAGCAGGACGCCCGAGGGGTTGAGCATGATCTCGTCGACTCCGGCCCGCCGGTACGCCTCCAGGGCCTCCGCGACCTCCTGCGCGCTGCCGGTGAGGACGACCTGACGCTCCAGCAGCGCCCTCGCCGTCCCCGCCGGATCGTGCGGGTCCACGCCGACTCCGGCCCGGCGCAGCATGTCCGCGTAGTGCGGGGCCTTCAGGTGCTCCCCGGCGGCGGCCAGCGCGAGGCGGCGCGGGTCCCGCCCGGGACGGGTCAGCGCCACGTGCACGGCGGTCGCGATCCGGGGGGCGGCGGGCCGCTCCCGGGCGCCCTCCTCCAGGGCCGGACGGAGCGTGTCCGCCAGGTAGGAGGGCGGGGTCATCCAGGTGATGGCCACGTCCGCGACCTCCCCGGCGGTGCGCGCCATGCCCGGCCGCAACACCCCGGCGCCGACCTCGACCGGCTCGTGGTCCAGCGGCATCAGGCCCCCGTGCATCCGGTGGTACGGGCCTTCGAGGGCGACGGTCCGCCCGTCGAGCAGGGCCCGCACGGTGGACAGGTAGTCCCGGACGGCCGTACGGGGGCTCGCGTACGGGCTGCCGGTGAGCCCCGCCACGAAGCCGGGGTTGCCGATGCCGAAGCCCGCGACGACCGGACGGCCGGTGACCAGCGCGAGCGAGCGCGCCTGGAGCGCGGCCTCGTAGGGGTGGCGCAGCGGCAGCAGGGTCACGCTCGTGCCGACCGGGACGGCGTGGCCCATCCCGGCCAGGTGGGCCAGGACCTGGTGGGGCTCGGCCTTGAAGGACTGGCACAGCCACAGCCGGCGGGCACCGCTGCGCCCGGCGAGCGCGGCGAAGGGGGCGACGAGCTCGGGGTGGTCGGGCTGGAGCGGATAGAGCACGGCGGGCAGCCGCGGGTCGGGGTGCGGGGCGGTCACGGCGTCCACCGTTCGCTTTCGGAGTCGGAGTCGGAGTCGGAGTCGCGGCCGGGGCCGGGGCCGGGCGCGGTGTCGAGGGTGGAGACGAGGAAGCCGGCCGGGTCGAGGAACCACGCGGCGGCCTCGGCGACCTGGGCGTACGTCACCCGGGCGAGCGCTGCCCGGTACGACTCCAGCCAGTCCAGGGGCAGTCCGGCGGCGGCGAACCCGGCCAGCGCGCTCGCCTCCTCGGTCCGGGTGGCCAGCGCGAACCGGGTGAACCCGGCGGCGTAGGCGCGGGCCCGCTCGACCTCCCCCGGGGCGGGGCCGTCCTCGGCGAGTTCCCGCAGACAGGCCGTGACCTCGGCGGCCATCCGGCCGGAGCTGCCGGGTGCGCCGGCGCACTCGACCTCCAGCCAGTGCCCGGCCCGGTTGCCGCGCAGCTCGGCGTGGACCGCGTACGCCAGCCCGTGCCGGTCGCGGATCCGGCGCACCAGCAGCGAGGAGGCGTGCCCGCCGAGGACCAGCTGCGCCAGGTGCAGCGGGGCGTGGGCCGGGTCGGCCTCGGGGACGGCCGGACCGGCGGCCAGGACCAGGGCCTGACCCGGGTCAGCAGCGGCCGGTCCGGTCAGGGCGAGCCGGCCCGGCAGCGGGGCGGACCGGGCGAACGGCGGCAGCAGCAGCCCGGACGGGCCGCCGGTCCAGCCGTCGAGGTGCCGCCGCACCAGGGCGGTCACGGTGTCGGGGGACTCGCCGGACAGGACCAGCAGGACGGCCCCGCCGGGGACGACCGCCCGCGCGTGCAGCCGGTGCAGCGCGGCGGCGTCCGGCGCGGCGCCGTCGGGCCGCGCCCCGCCGTCGGGCCGCGCCCCGTCCTCGGCCCGGCCGGCCGCCGGGGCGGCCGTCAGCGGGTGGGCGCCGAACGCCCGGGTCAGCAGGGCCCGCCGCAGCCGCTGCCGGGGGCCCGGCGTCCGGGTGACGGCGGCCGACCGCCGGCGGGCCACGGCGAGTTCGTCCTCGCGGTACGCGGGGCGCAGCAGCAGGTCGGCCAGGAGTTCCAGCGCCCCGCCCAGCCCCGGGCGGAGCACGCTCGCGCCCATCACCAGCGACTCGGCGGTGACGACCGTGCTGAGCTCGGCGCCCAGGTCGGCGGCCCGGTCGGCGATGTCCTGCCGGGTGCCGCCGCCCGCCGTGGTCCCCGTACCGAGACAGGCGGCGAGCAGCTCCTGCGCGTCCCCGGGCCCGGGCGGACCGGTACGGGCGTACGGGAGCACCAGCCGCAGCTCGGCGAGCGGCGCGCCGGGGGAGTGGACGGCGAGCACCCGCAGGCCGTTGCCGAGCAGCGTGTCGGCGGTGTCGCGGTTCACCGGGTTCCTCCGAGTTCGGTCACCGAGCGGGGCCCGGCCAGCAGGGCGCGGGCGGCCCCGGACACGTCGGCCGGGGTCACCCGGGCCAGCTCGTGGGGGAGGCCGGCGCCCGGCGCGCCGGGGAAGAGCAGCGCGGCGCGCCCGTGGGCGACGGCGCGCGAGGTGAGGGAGTCGGCCGCGCGGTGGCAGGCCAGCAGCAGGGAGTTGAGGGCGCGCCGGTGTTCCGCCGGGGCGGGGGGACGTGCGGCCACCTCCGCGAGCACCTCGGGCCAGCTGTCGGCCGCTTCGGCGGGGGACGCCCCGGGGGCGCAGGCCAGCAGGACGAGGGCCAGGTCCGGGGCGGCCGACCCGAGCCACTGTCCGTGGTACCCGCAGGTGATCCGGGCGGACGCGACGCGGGGATCGCGCCGGCTGAACCGCGGCAGGACCCCGCGTCCGAGCACCTCGGCCAGGACCACGTGCGCCAGGTAGCCGTGCCGGTCGGCGACGGGGTCGGGCAGCGGATGGCCGAGGGCGGCGCCGCTGACGGGGGAAGCCAGCGGCGCCGTCCGGATCACGGCCGGGGTGCCGTCGCCGGCCACGCCCGGGCCCGCCGGGGCGCCTTCGTGGCGCGGCGGGAGCCCGCCCCCCGGAAGGCCCCCGAACAGTGCGGCCGCCGAGTCCGCGACCCGGTCCGGGTCCACGTCCCCGGCCACCGACAGGGCCATCGCCCCGGCCCGGTAGTGGCGGCTGAAGAAGGCCGCCGCGTCCCCGGCGGTGACCCGGGCCAGCTCGGCGGGGGTGCCGAAGCTGTCGCGGCGGCCCGGGTGGAGCGCCCCCAGGGCGGCCTCCCAGGCCCGCCCGGCGGCCGCGGCGCCGCGGATCTCCTCCGCGATCACGGCCGTCTCCGTACGCACCACCGCTTCCTCGGGGGCGAAGCCGAGCAGCCGCTGTGCCTCCCACTCCAGGACGGCGGGGAGCATCCCGGCCGGCACGGTGGTGTGGAAGACGGTGTGGTCGCGGTGGGTCTCGGCGTTGCAGACCCCGCCCGCGCCCGCGATCCGGGCGACGTGACCGTCCGGGTCCGCGCCGTCCGCCGCGCGCGGGAAGAGCAGGTGTTCCACCAGGTGGGCCGTGCCGTGCGCGCCCTTCGGGTCGTGGTCGCCGCCCGCCGCCACGGTCAGGGCGACGCAGACCAGCCCGCTGCCCTCGCCCGGGGGGCGTTCCACCGTCAGCGCGAGGCCGTTCGACAGCCGGCCGGCCCACGGACTCATGCCAGCGGCCGGAAGACGGAGACGCACATCTTGCGGCTGTCACCGCCGTCGAAGGGCTGCTCCTGCCAGCCGGAATAGCGGTCGGCCAGCTCCAGGCGGGCGATGGCGGCCAGCAGGTCCAGCTCGCTCGGCCACAGGTAGCGCATGACCGTGGAGGAGGAGACGGGCGCGCCGCCGTCGAGGAAGAGCGTGCTGTTCAGCAGCATGTTCTGGGAGGCGGGGAGCACCTCCAGCGACTCGATGACCACGCCGCGGCCGCCGGCCGGACGGGTGGTGATCGCGCTCTTGCGCTGCACGTGGTAGTCGCTCGGGTCGAAGGTCTCGATCACCACGTGTCCGCCGGGAGCGGTGTGCCGGGCCACCGCGTGCATCAGCGCGATCTGTTCGTCGACCGCCATCGCGCAGCACAGGACGTTGAAGGGCGCCAGCACCACGTCGAAGGTGCGGCCCAGGTCCAGGCGGGCGAGGTCCCCGAGCACCGTGGTGATCCGCCCCTGCGGGTCCTTCGCGGCCAACCGGGCGAGCATGCCCTCGGAGGTGTCGATGCCGTGCACCTCGAAGCCCGCGTCGGCCAGCGGTAGCGCCACCCGGCCGGTGCCCACACCGAGTTCGAGGACGCTCGCACCGGGCTCCGCGATCGTCGACAGGTAGTCGGCGATCTCGGAGGTACCCGGATAGATGTCGTCGTAGACCTCGGCGAGGGCGTCGCTGTACGCGGTGGTGATGACGGTGCCGAGTCCGCTCGCGTCCGGGGCGGCGTCCGTGTCCCGCGTCGTGGTGTCGCTCATGTCAGTTCCCCTCCGTCGTGGAGTTCGTGGAGTTCGTGGGGTTCGTGGAGTTCGTGGGGTTCACGGGCTTCGTGGGGGCTCCGGGGTTCACGTGGCTCGCGTAACTCGTCGGGTGCGCCGGGATGTTGTTCTCCGGGTGCAGCGGATCGATCCCCGCCGCCCTGAACTCCGCCGCGATCCGCTCCTGGAGGGATCCGCCCGCGGCGGC
Organism: Streptomyces sp. NPDC048507; assembly: GCF_043199995.1. Classification (NCBI taxonomy): domain Bacteria; kingdom Bacillati; phylum Actinomycetota; class Actinomycetes; order Kitasatosporales; family Streptomycetaceae; genus Streptomyces; species Streptomyces sp. NPDC048507. The sequence continues at coordinate 474,453 of NZ_JBICWZ010000004.1, forward strand.
CGCCAGCGCGTGGTCGACCAGTGCCGTGGCCAGCGCGAAGCCGCGGTGCTGCCCGAAGCTCATGCCGCCCTGGCCCGGCCGCGGGTCGCGCGGGTCCCAGGCCGCCGCGACGCCCGGCGCGAGGCGCTCGGTGAACAGCGAGGTGTCCGGACCGGTCCCGGGCAGCCCCCGCACCGCCTCGACCACCGCGCGTTCGCCCGGCTCGTGGTCGCCGTGCAGGTAGACGACCACCCCGTCGCGGCGCGGGAAGTCGTCCGGATCGGAGAGGACCTTGGCGTGGTACAGCGCGCCGGCCCCCTCCAGGGCCGCCAGCGCGGCCGACCACAGGGCCGTCGCCCCGTCCGCGTCCAGGGCGTGCAGGAAGATCCGGCGGATGGTCCCGGCGGGACGGGGCAGCGCCCGCGAGCCCATCACGTAGAAGAAGCCGGGCGACAGCGCGGGCCGGGCGGCCTCCAGCGCCAGCTCCACCAGGTCTCCCGGGCGGGGACCGGCTCCGGGGCCCCCGTGGCCGAGCAGCCGGTCGGCGGGCACCCGGGCGGTGATGTCCGGCAGCCGTACGACGAGCTGGTCGCCGCCGGGACGGCGCAGCACCTCGATCAGCCGGCCCGGCGTCGGCGTCCAGGCGTGCGGCACGCCCGCCGCGAGCCGCTCCTCCAGGGCCGGGTCGCGCAGGCTGCGCCGGGGGGCGCCGCCCGGTTCGCGGCGCCGGGCGCCGTTGCCCGCGTGGAACTCCTCGTACAGCGCGTTGCTCAGGCGCCCGCGCAGGTCCCGCGGGCTGTCGGCACTGATCTCGTGCCCGGCGACGGTGGCGCGGAGCGCGTCCTGCCGTACGGAGACCAGGTCGAGGGCGGCCGCCAGCCTCGGGGCGAGGACGAGCGTGTCGGTGGCGGTCATCGGGAGCTCCCGGAGGGGGTGTCGAGCCGCAGCGTGGCGACGGCCGCGGACGGATTGAGCAGCAGGACCCGGCCGATGCCGGCCGCCGCGCGGGCCACCGGGCTGAGGACGGCATGCGCCTGGGCGGTGGCGATCAGCCGGTCGTACATGTGCCAGCCCGCGAAGCCGACGGCCCGTTCGGCCAGGCCCGCGTCGGGTGCGCGGCAGTCGAGGTAGCCCTGCCAGAAGGCCTCCACGTACGGGACGTGGCGGCGCAGGCTGGCCGAGCCCCGCGCGACGATCTCCTCGTGCGTGAGCTCGAAGCCGGGCGCGGGCTCCGGCTCCGGCTCCGCGCCCCGCTCGCCGGTCGGGGCGAACACCGAGTAGGTGGCCTGGAAGAGCCATTCGCCGATGAACGCGCCGACGTCGCGGGCCGGGTCGGCGATCCGGAACTCCTCCCAGTCGCAGAGGTGAAGCGCGCCCCCGTGCAGGATGAACTGGTCGAAGCGCAGGTCGCAGTGGGCCGGGGTGGGGACGGCGGCCCGCTCGCGTTCCCGCAGCAGCCCGAGCGCGGCGACCACCTCGGCGTCGTCCTGGACCAGTTTCCAGGCGGCGATCTGCGCCATGCTGCGGTCGTGCAGCGCGGCCCACGGGAAGGCCTCCAGCCAGCCCAGCGGCGGCAGCGGGGCCTCGCCCCGGTCGAGTTCGAGTCCGGCGTCCGCGGGGTCCAGACCGTGCAGGGTGGCGACGGCCCGGCCCGCGGCCCGGCACAGCTCCTCGTCGAAGTCCCCGTCCAGGGCGACCTCGGAGCCGGAGCGGGCGCCCGAGAGCAGCCGGTAGGCGCCCAGGGCGGCTTCCCGGTGGACGCCGAGGTGGGCGGGGGAGCGCAGCGGGGAGTCCGCGGGCAGCCGGGCCGCGAGGGCCTCGTAGGCCAGCGAGCGGTCCAGCTCGGGGCTGCTGCCGTCGGCCGCGCGGGCGACGCTCTTGACGAAGACCCGCTCGCCGCTGGTCGTGGTGCCCGCCCAGTTGTCGTTGCGGCCCCCGAAGGCGGTGAGGCCGTCCGGCACGAAGGCGCCGAGGCCGAGCCGCCGCAGCAGCTCGTCCACCTCGGGCACGGTGTCCAGGGCGGTGGGCTGGTAGCGCAGCAGCGCGGGCTGCGGTTCGGTCGGGGACGCTGTGGTCATGACTCTCCCTGGGGGACCGCGCGGCGGCCCTCTTCGTCGATCAGCTCGGCGGTAAACGCGATGTGGCCCAGGAGTTCGTCGTCCCACCCCCGGTAGGTGGCGAAGTCCTGCATGTGCGTGACGATGCGCAGGACGGCGGAGCGTCCGGTGCGGACCGGGTCGGGGCCGGGCCCGTAGGCGTCCAGCAGCGCCCGCTGGAGGTCCGACGCGTCACGCGGGGGCCGGGCCCAGGCCAGCTCCACGAGTTCGCCGAGCAGCCAGCCGAGGTCCAGTTCGGGGCGCCCGGCGGCGAGGTCCTCCCCGGTCAGCAGGGCCGACCGGCCGCGGCTCGCGGGCGGCACCAGTGCGCCGAGCGAGGCCCAGCCGTGGACCAGGAACCCGGCGGCGGGCTCCGTGCCGGGCGTCGCGCCGGGTTCGGGCGACAGGTCGTCGGCCCAGTCGAGCAGCCGCTCCAGCCGCCCGGCGCCCCAGTGCGCCAGCGCCCGTTCGCGCAGCTCCCCGTCGCCGCGGGCCCAGTCGCGCAGCCGCGTCAGCCCGGGCGGGGTGCCGAGCGCGGGCCCCCCGGGCCTCGGCACCCGTACGGCGTGCAGCGCGCGCAGGGAGCGGGCCGCCGAGGCCAGCGCGTGGGCCACCAGGGTGCGCGCCCCGGGCCGGAAGTCCCGCAGCCAGGCGGCGGCCGAAGCCGGACCGGCGACCCGGTGCAGGAGCCCGCCGCCCACCTCCTCGGGCAGGGTCAGCAGCGCGGCCGCGCCCCCGTCGGGCGGCCGGGGCACGAGCGCGGCGGCGGGTGCGGTCAGCGGGCCCCCGGCCTGCGCGCCGGGCCCCTGCCACCACAGGAAGCCGCCGTCGGGAGCGCGGAACACCCGGGTGGTCTGGAGCCCCGTACCGTACTCCGCGAGCACGTCGAGGCCGAGCAGTTCCGGGGCGGTCATCCGGCCTCCCCCCGCACGGCGGCGGCGCGGGCCGCGCACAGGGCGTACAGCTCGTTGAGCGGGGCCGAGCCGCCGTCCTCCAGCTCTCCGGTGCTCGCGCTGACGGCGGGGACCGTCGGCGCGAGGACCACCCCGGGCCGGGCGCGCAGCACGTCCAGGTGTCCCCGTACGACGGGACTCTCGTGGGCCGCGGGCGGCAGGGAGGGGGCGACGCCCACCAGCGCCCGGGTGGACTGGAGCGCGAGCAGCAGCGGGGTGTCGGTGATGCCGAGGGCGTAGCGGCCGACGAAGTGCAGCGTGGCCGGGTGGACGAGGACGAGGTCCGCCCAGCGCGCGAGTTCCACGTGGGGGACGTCGACGCCGGAGAATTCGTTCCAGTCGTCGATGAACACTTCCGTGCCGGACAGCACCGCCACCGCGTCCGCGGAAACGAACCGCAGGGCGGAACGGGTCAGTGCGATCCGGAATTCCGTATCGGGGTGGGAATTGCGCAGCCAGTTGATCCAGAAGGGGAGGAAAGCCACCCCGAGTGCCCCGGTCCCCACGACGAGGACCCGTTTGAAACCGTCGTCCATCTCTCCTCCTCCACTCCTCGTTCGGTCCGTGCCGGCGTCGCCGTCGGCGCCGGCGCCGGCCGGGCGCCGCGACGCCGTGGCGCGCGGGGCCGGCCGGTCCCCGATGTCAGGCGGTGATCAGCACTTCTTCTCGACGGTCTTCGCGGCGAGCGAGCCGAGGGCGGCGGCGCAGGCCTGCGAGGAGCGGGCGGAGATGACGGTGGCCTGGATCGCCCACGGGACGGTGGGGCTGAAGGCCGGGCCGGCCGAGGCGCCGTCGTGCAGGCCGAGCTCTTCGGCGGAGGTGTAGGCGGTGTAGCCGTCGAACAGGTCCTGCTCGCTGACGTTCTGCATGGGTGGTCCCCGTTTCGCTGGTGGCGGGCGGTCCGGCCGGTCCGGCCGGCGCCCTATCGATGGCAGTCCCGCTGCTGCGGTACTGCGGTACTGCGGTACTGCGCTGGGCCGGCTCTGCGAGCGGCGCTCGCGCGCCGTGCGCGGTCAGGCGGTGATCAGCACTTCTTCTCGACGGTCTTCGCGGCGAGCGAGCCGAGGGCGGCGGCGCAGGCCTGCGAGGAGCGGGCGGAGATGACGGTGGCCTGGATCGCCCACGGGACGGTGGGGCTGAAGGCCGGGCCGGCCGAGGCGCCGTCGTGCAGGCCGAGCTCTTCGGCGGAGGTGTAGGCGGTGTAGCCGTCGAACAGGTCCTGCTCGCTGACGTTCTGCATGGCGGAACTCCTTCGGAGTACGGAGACGAATTCACTTCCCGGACCGCCCTTCCCTGCGGCGGCGGCCGGTGTCCGCTGGGGACAGACCGATGGTGACCCCGCGCCACACCCCCGCACCATTGCCACTTGCGGCATTGCCCGGAGCGCCAACTCCGTTTCCGGCAGGGCCCGTCAGTGGAAATCCGGGCTCCTCGCGGCCGCGTCGCGGCATTGCCGCAAGTGACAATTCCGCCCGCGCGGGAAGCGGAATAGAAATGCGGGTGTGAACACTTCTGACGCAGAACAGCCCAAGGCTGAGCGGCCCGCGCTGCGCGCGCTGCTCTCGTACGCGCGGCCGCACCGCGGTGTTCTCCTGCTGGTGCTGCTGCTGACCCTGCTCGCCAGCGCCGCGGGGCTCGCCCAGCCCATGGTCATCCAGTCCGTCCTGACGAACCTGATGACCGGGGCGGGCCTGCGCGACCAGCTCACCCTGCTGATCGCCCTGCTGGTGCTGTCCATCGCCCTCATGTGGGGACAGGCCTGGCTGAGCGAGCGCACCGCCGAGCGCGTGGTCCTGCACGTGCGCCGCGGCCTCATCGCCCGCCTGATCCGGCTGCGCACGAGCGAGCTGGACCGCGTCGAGCCCGGTGGCCTGACCACCCGGGTCACCTCCGACAGCACCCTCGTCCAGCACGCCGCCACCGGCGGGCTCATCCAGATCGTCGACGGATCGATCCACCTGCTGGCCACCGTCGTCCTGATGGGCGTCACCAGCCTGCCCCTGCTCGGGATCACGTCGGTGGTCCTGCTCGTCGTCGGTGTCGCCATGGGCGTGGTCATGCCGCGCATCCGCCGGGTCACCACCCAGGCCCAGGAGTCCGTCGGCGCGATCGGCGCCGCCCTGGACCGGGCGCTGGGCGCCGCCCGTACGGTCAAGGCGAACGGCGGGGAGGCCAAGGAGACCGAGCGCGCCGACGCGGCCGCCGAACGCGCCTACCGCGCGGGCCTGGTGGGAGCCCGCTACCAGGCGATGATCGCCGTGCTCGCCGGACTCGTCGTCCAGGCCTCGTTCCTCGCGGTCATCGGCTTCGGCGGTGCCCTCGTGGCCACCGGCGCGCTGGACCTGGCCGCCCTGATCGGCTTCCTGCTCTACCTGTTCAACCTGGGCGGCCCCATCCTGTCGCTGGTCTCCGGCACCACCTCCCTCCAGCAGGGCCTCGGCGCGCTCGCCCGGATCGAGGAGGTGCGGCAGATGCGGACCGAGGACGACGTGGACCTCGCCCCGGCCCGGCCCGCCGGCCCGCCGCCCGAGGTGGTCGTGGAGGACCTGCGGTTCTCCTACGAGGGCCGTACGCCGACCTTGAAGGGCGCCAGTTTCACCGCACCGGCCGGCGCCGTCACGGCGATCATCGGCTCCTCCGGATCGGGCAAGACCACGGTGTTCTCCCTGATCCAGCGCTTCTACGACCTCGACGGCGGCACCATCCGCCTCGACGGCACCGACATCCGCACCCTGACCCGCGCCGATCTGCGGCGCCGCATCGCCTACGTCGAGCAGGACTCCCCGATGCTCGCCGGCACCCTCCGCGAGAACCTCCTCTACTCGGCGCCCGACGCCACCGCGGAGGCCATCGCCGAGGTGCTGCGCAAGACCCTGCTCGACGAGTTCGTCGCGGGACTGCCCGACGGGCTCGACACCGAGGTCGGCTCGCGCGGCCTGGCCCTCTCCGGCGGCGAGCGCCAACGCCTCGCCATCGCCCGCGCGCTGCTGCGCGAACCGCAGGTCCTGCTGCTGGACGAGGTCACCGCCCACCTCGACGGCCACAGCGAACTCGCCCTGCGCAAGACCGTCGAGCAGGCCGCCGAGAACTGCACGGTGCTGCTGATCGCCCACCGGCTGTCCACGGTGACCTCCGCGCGCCAGCTCGTCCTGTTCGACGACGGCCGGGCCGCCGACCACGGCCCGCACGCCGAGCTGCTGGAACGCAACGGGCTGTACCGCGAACTGGCCGCGACCCAGCTGGCCTCCGTCCGCTGACCTCCGCCCCCGACGGAGAATCGTTGCGGCGGCGTCACCCGTGACCCACCGCCGGTTCTCACCGCACCGAAGGACTTGAACCATGAACGACGCAGCCAACGCCCCCGCGGCCGGACCGCAGGACCGCAGCCCCCTTCAGGACGTGCGCTTCGGCGCGATCACCGTCCGCCAGGAGGGACAGGAGCGCCTGGAGGTCGAGGGCGAGCGCGTCCCCCGCGTCGCCCTGGAGCGCGACCCCGCGTCGGAGGTGGACCCGCAGACCGCCATCGGCACCCGCGACCCGGAACGCCTGACGATGACGATCGACGGGCGCACGGCCGTACTGAAGCCGGCCAAGGGCGCGCTGAGCAGGCGTTCGTACCGGGTGGACGTGGAGTTCGAGGGCGTCGCGTACCGCCTGGTCCCCGATTCCGTGCCCAGCAGCCGGCTGACGCGCGACGGCCGCCACCTCGGTGACTTCTCCTCCGACGGGGACGAACTGGTGCTCGCCGAATGGCGCGAGGACGCCGAGGTCCGGCCGACGGACGCCGCCGTCGGATATGCCCTGGCCTCGGCCTTCGGTACGGGGGGCCAGCCCATGTGGATGATGATCGTCGACGGCGTGGCCAGCGCCCTCCCGTAACCGCCGCCACGCCCCCCCGCCCGCGCGAAAGGCCCCTCCGGACCGGCCGGAGGGGCCTTTCGCATGCGTACGCGCCGTACACGCCGTACGGCGCCCGAGGTCAGGCGGCGACGGCGCCGGGCGGGGCGCTCTCCCGGCCGCCGGTGATCTCGTCCGCGTACAGGTGGGCCACGATCGCCGCCTCGAAGCGCGACTTGAGGTCCAGCTTGCGCACGATGCTGGCGGTGTGCGCGCGGACGGTGCGCTCCGCGATGCCCAAGTGCCGTGCGAGCCTGCGGTTCTGCTCCCCGGAGGCCAGCAGGAGGAGTACTTCCACCTCGCGGCCGGTGAGCACCGAGAAGTCCAACGGATGTTTTTCGGCCAATGTCTTCACTGCAACTTCCCCCGTTGACGGTTCATGATTCATGTCACTTTCGGCCGCTACGCCGGACTTGGGCTTTACCTGGGCATTACCCTGCGTTCCACTAGGGAGAACCGTTCGGCGTCTGACCCACGCCGCGCGGTCCTGAGAACGCACGTCCTGCGGGGGGCAATACAGTGAACGGCACCAGCCTGCTCATACTCGGACTCACGGGCACGGAGGAGCGGGTCTACCGCCACTTCCTGCGCAATCCGGGGACGTTCGGGGAGGACATCCACCTGCTCCTGCACGCCCCTCGCGAAGAGGTCGAGGCCGCCCAGGAACGGCTGAACGGGCTCGGCCTGCTGCGCGGCGACCGGTCGGCGCTCTTCGCCACCGACCCGGAAACGGCCGTGGGCCGGCTGACCGACCTCCAGCTGCGGGTCCTGCACGACCAGCTCCGCCAGGTCACCCAGTCCCGCCACCTGATCGCGGAGCTGGAGGCGGAACGGGGTTCGAAGTCCCTGGCCCCGCAAGGGGTGGAGCGGCTCGAAGTGCTGGCCCAGATCCGCGACCGGATCGACGACCTGGCCTTCTTCGCCCGCGACGAGATCATCTCCGTGGAGCCGTACACGGCCCTCACACCCGACAACATCGCCCACTCCCGCCCCCTCGACACCCGCTGCCTGCGCCGCGGCGTGCGCCTTTGCAGCGTCGTCCGCAAGGAGGCCCTCGACCACCCGCCGACCGTCGCCTATCTGCGCGAACTCACCGCACAGGGCGCGTCGATCAGGGTCGCGGAGAGCTTCTCGGAGCGGATCCTCGTCTACGACCGCCAGACCGCGCTGGTCCCCGTCGACCCGGAGAACACCGCGCGCGGCGCGCTGGTCACCCAGCAGGCCGGTCTGGTCTCCAACATCCTGGCCCTGTTCGAGAAGATCTGGGACCAGGCCGTCGACCTCACCCTGCTGACCGGCGACGGCCACGGGGCCGACGAGGTCCTCTCGGAGATCGAACGCCGGGTGCTCGAAGAACTGTGCCGCGTCGGCAAGGACGAGACGGGAGCCCGGAACCTCGACATCTCGGTCCGCACCTACCGCCGCCACGTGGCCGACGTGCTCCGCATCCTCGGCGCCACCAGCCGCCCGCACGCCGCGCTGCTCGCCCGCGAGCGCGGCTGGATCTAGCCGGTACCCGCGCCGCCCGGGCTCCAGCCGCGGAACGCGGTGTCGGCGAGCGTCCGCGCCAGCCAGCCCGGGACGGCCTCCGCCGCCGCGTCCCGCCCGGCGTGCACCAGCATCCGGATCCGGTCGCCGTCCACCCGTTGGGCGCAGCTCCAGTCCGGGGGCAGCAGCCCCACGAGCCGCAGCACGGTCGTCTCCGCCGCGGCCCCCGGACCGGCCCTGACCAGGGTCACTTCGTACGGTTGCCGCTCGCTCACCGGCCTCTCACTGCCAGCCGTTGACGCAGCTCGGCTTCGGCAGACCCTTGACGGCCGGCGCCGCACAGACAGCCCGCGACACCCCGGCCCCCGGCCCGGCCGCGTACGCCTCGGCCGGCACCAGCAGAACCAGCAGGGCCGTGGCCGGCATCAGGGCTGCGGTGATCTTCTTGACGCTCATTCGAATCTCCGTGTGATGGAAGAGCGGACGGTTGCGCCCGGCTGTTCGCCGGTGAGAACCACCTTGTCAGCGCCCCGCCCCACCCCACCCGAAGATCGATGTCAGCTTGCTGCACACCCCCCTCAACTTCGTGCCACCCCCACCATCGCAGCCCCCTGATCCGGCCATCCGCAGTCCCATTGGCGAAATCCGAACCCACATCCTTCGTCCCGAAGGAGCCCTGGGCGCGGGCCGTCGCCGGGCGGCCCTAGGACGCCGGGACAGCCCACTCGGTGGACGTCAGGGCGCTCGCCGAGCGATAGACGATCTTCGTTGGCCGCTGGTCCTTCGGCACGGGGAACGGGATCTTTCCGCGGAGGCAGTCGCCGGCTTTGACCACGGTGGGGAGCGTCGGGTACTCGGGCTTGGGCAAGTCCCCTCCGTTCAACCCGGTCGTCTGCGTCCGTGTCCCGTCGGCAAAGGCCAGCGACCAGGGCTGTTGATCACTGCTGATGTCCGGCCCCTGCTTGTTGCACACCTTCACTTCGACGGCTGCCCATACGGCGTCCTCGACGCCGAGACCCTCCCCAGGTGGCGTGACGCCGTGTCGAGGGTGATTGGTCACTCGGTAAGTCACCCACACGCAGAAAGAGCCGGTGCAGATTGCTCTGCACCGGCTCTCACCTGGTATTACGAAGTCGGGGTGGCGGGATTTGAACCCACGACCTCTTCGTCCCGAACGAAGCGCGCTGCCAAGCTGCGCTACACCCCGATGTCCACCTTGCAGGCTTGCTGCCTGGCGACATCGATTACTTTAGCGGACCCTCGCCCTGAGACGAAATCCGGTTTTCGCAGGTGGTCGTCAGGCCTTCGGGGTGAGGGTCAGGAGGGTCGCCTCCGGGGGGCAGGCGAAGCGGACCGGGGTGAAGCGGTTGGTGCCGCAGCCCGCCGACACGTGCAGGTAGGCGCGCCGGCCCTCGGCCTCGTACGTGGACAGGCCCTTCACCCGCTTCGTGTCGAGGTCGCAGTTGGTGACCAGGGCCCCGTAGAAGGGGATGCACAGCTGGCCGCCGTGGGTGTGCCCGGCGAGGATCAGCGGGTACCGGTCGGCGGTGAAGGATTCCAGGACCCGCAGGTAGGGGGCGTGGACGACGGCCATCGAGAAGTCCGCGTCCGTCTCGGGGCCGCCCGCCACCCGCTCGTAGCGGTCCCGCTTGATGTGCGGGTCGTCCAGGCCGGTGAAGGCCAGCTCCAGGCCGTCCAGCTTGAGCCGGGCCCGGGTGTTGGTGAGGTTCAGCCAGCCCGCCGAGTCGAAGGCGTCCCGCAGGTCCTCCCACGGGTTGTGGACGGCGCCGACGACCGGCTTGTTGCCGTTCAGCCCGTGCCGGCCCTGCACCTTCTCGATCAGGTAGCGCCCGGGGTTGCGCAGCCGGGGCCCGTAGTAGTCGTTCGACCCGAAGACGTACACGCCGGGGAACTCCATCAGCGGCCCCAGTGCGTCCAGCACCTCGGGCACGCCCTCCGTGTCGGAGAGGTTGTCGCCCGTGTTGACCACGAAGTCGGGGCGCAGTCCGGCCAGGGACTGGAGCCAGGCGCGCTTCTTGCGCTGCCCGCCGACCATGTGGATGTCCGACACCTGGAGCACGCGCAGCGGTCGCATCCCGGAGGGGAGGACCGGCACGGTGACCCGGCGGAGCCGGAAGGAACGGGCCTCGAAACCGGCGGCATAGGCCACTCCGGCGGCCCCCGCCGCCGCGAGTCCGGCCGTGACCTTCAGGGGGACTTCGTAACGCGCGCGCATGCCCCCATCGTCGCAGACCCGGAAAACCGGCGGGCGCCACCGCCCCCGCACCTGGCAGACTTCAGGGCATGACCACGCTCAAGGCCAAGCTCCAGGAAGACCTCACCACCGCCATCAGGGCGCGCGACGAACTCGCTTCGTCCACCCTGCGCCTGACCCTCACCGCCATCACCAAGGAAGAGGTCGCGGGCAAGGAGGCGCGCGTGCTCTCCGACGACGAAGTCCTCAAGGTCATCGCCAAGGAGGCGAAGAAGCGCCGCGAGGCCGCCGAGGCCTTCGCCCAGGGCGGCCGGGCCGAGCAGTCCGCGCGCGAGACCGCGGAGGGCGAGTTCCTCGACGGCTACCTGCCCAAGCAGCTCGGCGACGACGAGCTCGCCGCGATCGTGGCGGCGGCCGTTGAGGAGGCCAGGGCGGCGGGTGCCGAGGGGCCGCGGGCCATGGGCGCCGTCATGAAGATCGTGAACCCGAAGGTGGCCGGTCTGGCGGAGGGCGGCCGGGTCGCCGCCGCCGTCAAGAAGCACCTCGCGTAGCCGCCCGGCCCCGGGCGCCGGCAGCAGACACCGGTACCGGGCACCGGCAGCACAGAAGGGGAGGGCCCCGGCGGAAGCATCCGCCGGGGCCCTCCCCTTCTTCGTCGCGCTACTGCGGCTCCGCGCCGCCGTCACCCGCGTTGGTGCCGCCGGTGAGGAGGTCGGTCCCCCCACCGCCACCGGTGGCGCCGCCGAAGAGGCCGCCGGTGGGTCCGGCCGCCCCCGCGCCGCCGGGGCGGTTGTCGCCCGGCTTGTTGTCACCGCCGGGCTTGCCCGGCTTCGAGGGCTTGCCCGGCCTGGACGGCTGGGTCGGCGGGTTGTTGCGGCCGCCGTTGTTGCCGCCGTTGCCGTTCCCGTTGCCGCCCCCGCCGCCCGGAACCGAGGGCTCCGGGATGTTGACCGTCACGAAGCCGGGGGCCTCGCGGCCGGACAGCGAGCCGGAGACCGCGTCCTTCCAGATCGGGCCCGGCAGACCACCGCCGAAGACCTTCGGGTAGTACTGACCGCCGATGGTGATGTCCTCCATCGTGATCTTCTTCGCGCCGCCCGAACCGACCCACACCGCTCCGGACAGGTTCGGCGTGTAGCCGACGAACCAGGCGTTGTAGCGGTTGTCCGTCGTACCGGTCTTGCCGGCGTTGTCCCGGTCGCTCAGGCCCGCCCGCTCACCCGTACCGGAGTCGACCACGCCGCGCAGCAGGGTGTTGATGGTGTCGGCCGTGTCCTGGGCCATCGCCCGGTCGCACTTGGTCTTCGGCACCGCGAGCGCCTTGCCGTGCGCGTCGGTGATCGACTCCAGGGCGATCGGGGTGCAGTAGACGCCCCGGTTGGCGAAGGTGGCGTACGCGTTGGCCATCGTCAGCGGGGACATCTCGGCGGAGCCGAGCGCGATGGACGGCTCCTCGGGCAGCTTCACGCCGCTGGCCGGGACCACGCCGAGCTTCTGCGTCATCTCCGTGACCGGGCAGAGCCCGATGTCGGAGATCATCTGCACGAAGTACGTGTTGATGGACTTCTCCATCGCCGTCTTCATCGCGTACGGGCCGACCTCGTCCGAGGTCTCGTTCTCGGCGGTCTGCAGCTTGCCGTTGGCGAGCGGGAGGTTCTGCCAGTTCGAGCCGTCGCAGCGCGACACCGGGCTCGGGTACTCCATCTTGTTCGGCGCCGGGTAGACCTTCGTCGGCTCCATGCCCCGCTCTATGGCGGCGGCCGCGATGAACGGCTTGAACGTCGAACCGACCTGGAAGCCGAAGTTGGACCCGCCCATCCGCTTGTCCACGGAGTAGTTGATCTGGGTCTCGTTCTTCCCGAAGCCGTACGGCTTCGACTGGCCCATCGCCAGGACGCGTCCGGTGCCCGGCTGGACCATGGTCACGGCCGTCGCGATCGAGTCGTCCTCGTTCACGTGGTCCTTGATCGAGGCGTTGGCCGCGTCCTGCGACTGCGGGTCCAGCGTCGTGCGGACCGTCAGGCCGCCCTGGTTCCAGATCTTCGCGCGCTCCTCGCGGGTCTTGCCGAACACCGGGTCCGTCAGGAAGGTGTTGCGCACGTAGTCGCAGAAGAAGCCCGCGCCCTTGACCGCGGTGATGCAGCCGTTCTTCGGCCGCGTCACCTTCAGCTGGACCGGCTTCTGCTTCGCCTCGTCGGCCTCGGCCTGCGAGATGTCCTTCATGTCGGCCATCCGCTGGAGGACGACGTTGCGGCGCTTCATCGCCTCCTGCGCGTCGTTCACCGGGTCGAACCGGCTCGGCGACTGCACGACGCCCGCCAGCAGCGCCGACTCCTCCAGGGTCAGGTCCTTGGCCGGCTTGCTGAAGTAGCGCTGCGCCGCGGACTCGATCCCGTACGCCTGCTGGCCGAAGTAGGTGATGTTCAGGTAGTTCTCGAGGATCTTCTTCTTCCCGAGCTCCTCCTCGACCTGGATCGAGTACTTCAGCTCGCGGATCTTGCGCCCGAGGCTCTTCTCCTGCGCCTCGCGGACCTTCGACTCGTCGTCGCCGGCCTCCTCGACGAAGACGTTCTTGACGTACTGCTGCGTCAGCGTGGAGGCGCCCTGTGCGGCGCCGCCCTCCTGCGCGTTGCGGTTGACCGCGCGCAGGATGCCCTTGAGGTCGACCGCGCCGTGCTCGTAGAAACGAGAGTCCTCGATCGCGACGATCGCCTTCTGCATGTACGGCGAGATGGCCGTGAGGGGGACCACCTGCCGGTCTCGTGAATAGACGGTGGCGATCAAGCCACCTTCCGCGTCCAGAATCGTGGTGCGCTGGCTCAGCGGAGGGGTCTTCAGATTGGCCGGGATCTCGTCGAAACCCTCGACGGTCCCCTTGGCCGCGAGTCCCAGCGCGCCTGCGCCCGGGATCGCGATGCCGGCGAGTACGACTCCGGAGAGAACGGACACCCCGAGGAACTTGGCGGCCTGCTGTGGCCCCGTGAGCCCGCCGCCCGAGCGCTTCTTTCCCATGGAGGGCAGCCTACGTTCTCATTCGCCGGACACACGCGAATGCCTTGGCCTAAGCTGACCCCAACTGTCACAGGAGCGCGGTGCGACATCAACCCCCCGGCTTGATTTTCACCCTTCCCGAATGGGGTGGACTCATGTCCGAATCCCGCCCTTCCCTCTGACGGCCGCGCACCGGCGCTTTCCTGATTTCACCCGAATCGCCGGATAGGTCGGGCATGTCGCCGGATCACTCCGTCGGGTGATCTGCCGCTTACCCATAGTCCGTTCGGACCATTCAAGATTGGGCCCGTCGGGGGTGTTGCACTGTGCCCACCTTCCGTAACGTCCTCAACTGGCAGCGGTGAATATGCCGCATGCCGCCGTGGGGGAGCCTCGATTCGGGAGAGGACGGCGCCGGGATGGGCTGGGTTACCGACTGGAGTGCGCAGGCAGCCTGCCGCACTACCGATCCGGATGAACTGTTCGTTCAAGGAGCGGCACAGAACAGGGCCAAGGCGGTGTGCACCGGATGTCCGGTGCGGACCGAATGCCTGGCCGACGCGCTCGACAACCGTGTCGAGTTCGGAGTATGGGGCGGAATGACCGAGCGGGAACGCCGTGCGCTGCTGCGCAGGCGCCCCACCGTCACCTCGTGGCGACGGCTGCTCGAAACCGCCCGCACGGAGTACGAGCGCAGCACGGGCATCCTCACCATGGATGTCGACGCGGAGCTCGACGTCACGTACGAGACGTACGCGGCAGCCGGGTAACCACCCGGCGCGCCACGACGTCACACCGTACGAACGCCTACGCTCCGGCCGGCACCCCGGCCGCGAGCCGCTCTCCGATGGCCCGTAGCCCGGCGAGGTCGTGCACATCGCCGGGCAGGGCGGCCACCTGTACCACCGCCACTTCGGGGTGCAGCGAGGTGAAGCGGTCGCGTGTGCGCTGTTCGCGCGCGATCACCTGCATCCGTTCGGCGTGCAGGCGCAACAACCCGGCCGTGATCTCGTCCACGTCGCTCGTGTCGTCGTGCTCGTGCCCATGTTCCTGCTTGCTGTCGCTTTCGCTGTCGCCGCCCGCGCCGGGGGAGCCGTTCTCGGCGGCGTCACGAAGTCCAGTTTTCCCGGACTCCTGATCGACAATGCCGCCTTCTTCAAGATTCTCTGCGGCGGCCAGGGCCCGCTCCGCGGACAGCCGCGCGGCGCCGCTCCCGTGCACCCGGTTCAGCACCAGGCCGGCCAGCGGCATCCGTTCCGCGGCCAGCCGTTCCACGAAGTACGCCGCCTCGCGCAGCGCGTCCGGCTCGGGGGCCGCGACCACGAGGAAGGCCGTCCCAGGAGCCTGGAGCAGCCGGAACGTCGCGTCCGCGCGCGTGCGGAACCCGCCGAACATCGTGTCCATCGCGGCCACGAAGGTCTGGACGTCCTTCAGCAGCGAGGCGCCCATCAGCTTGCTCAGCGTGCCGGTCATCATCGACATGCCGACATTCAGGAACTTCATCCCGGCGCGCCCGCCGACCTTCGCCGGAGCCATCAGCACGCGGATGAACTTCCCGTCCAGGAAGGACCCGAGACGCTTCGGCGCGTCGAGGAAGTCCAGCGCCGACCGGCTCGGCGGGGTGTCCACGACGATCAGGTCCCAGTCGTCCCTGGCCCGCAGCTGGCCCAGCTTCTCCATCGCCATGTACTCCTGCGTGCCCGCGAAGCCGGCCGACAGGGACTGGTAGAAGGGGTTCGCCAGGATCGCCTGCGCCCGGTCGCCGTCCGCGTGCGATTCGACGATCTCGTCGAACGTCCGCTTCATGTCCAGCATCATGGCGTGCAGTTCGCCGTCGCCCGCCACGCCCGCCACCCTGCGCGGCGTGTTGTCCAGCGAGTCGATGCCCATCGACTGGGCCAGCCTGCGGGCCGGGTCGATGGTCAGCACGACCGCCTTGCGGCCCCGCTCGGCCGCCCGGACGCCGAGCGCCGCGGCGGTGGTGGTCTTGCCGACCCCGCCCGCCCCGCAGCACACGATGATCCGGGTCTTCGGGTCGTCCAGCAGGGCGTCGACCGCCAGCTGTGCGGGAGTGTCCAGGCCCACGGTGTTCCCACCCTCACTCATCGGCGTCCGCCTGCTTGCGGAGTTCCGCAGCCAGCTCGTACAGCCCGGCCAGCTCCATTCCCGAGCCGAGCAGGGGAAGTTCGTACGTCGGCACCCGCAGCCCCGCCAGCACCGCGCGTTGCTCCCGCTCCAGCTCCACGCGGCTCGCGTGCTCGGCGGCCTGCGCCAGCAGCGGCTCCACCAGCCGCTCGGCCAGCCCGCCCCGCCGGGCGCCCCCGAGCCCCGCCCGGGACAGGGCCTTGGCGATCTCCGCCCGGTGGCCGTCGGCGGCCTCGCGCAGGGTGCTCTCGTCCAGGTGGTGCGGGCGCACCATGTTCACGAAGACACGCCCCACCGGGAGCCCCGCCGCCTGGAGTTCCGCGATGCCGTCCGCGGTCTCCTGGACGGGCATCTCCTCCAGCAGCGTCACCAGGTGCACCGCGGTGTCCGGGGACTTGAGCACCTTCATGACGGCCTGCGCCTGATTGTGGATCGGCCCGAACCGGGCCAGCCCCGCCACCTCGTCGTTGACGTTCAGGAAGCGGGTGATGCGCCCGGTCGGCGGAGCGTCCATGATCACGTGGTCGTAGACGAACCGGCCCGCCTTGTCCTTGCGCCGCACCGCCTCGCACGCCTTGCCGGTCAGCAGGACGTCCCGCAGCCCCGGCGCGATCGTCGTCGCGAAGTCGATGGCGCCCAGCTTCTTCAGGGCGCGCCCGGCCGAGCCGAGCTTGTAGAACATCTGGAGGTAGTCCAGCAGCGCCCGCTCCGCGTCGATGGCGAGCGCGTGCACCTCACCTCCGCCGCCGCCGGGCGCGACGGCGATCTTCCGCTCCTCGTAGGGGAGCGCTTCCGTGCCGAAAAGCTGTGCGATGCCCTGCCTGCCCTCGACCTCCACGAGAAGAGTCCGCCTGCCCTCGCGTGCGAGGGAGAGCGCGAGTGCCGCGGCGACCGTGGTCTTGCCGGTGCCGCCCTTGCCGCTGACCACCTGGAGCCTGCTCACAGCGTCCGAGCCTAACCACTCCCGCGCAGGCATTACGCTCGGGCCCATGACCAAGAAGTTCGAATACGCGACGGTCCCCCTGCTGGTTCACGCCACGAAGCAGATCCTGGACACCTGGGGCGAGGACGGCTGGGAGCTCGTCCAGGTCGTGCCCGGCCCGAACAACCCCGAGCAGCTCGTGGCCTACCTCAAGCGGGAGAAGGCATGAGCGGCGTCGTCGAGGCGCGCATCGCGGAGCTGGGCCTGACCCTGCCCGAGGTCGTCCCGCCGCTGGCCACCTACCAGCCGGCCGTCCGGTCGGGCGCGTACGTGTACACCGCCGGCCAGCTGCCGATGGTGCAGGGCAAGCTGCCGCTGACCGGCAAGGTCGGCGCGGAGGTCTCGGCGGAGCAGGCCAAGGAGCTGGCCGCGACCTGCGCGCTGAACGCGCTGGCCGCAGTCAAGTCCGTGGTCGGTGACCTCGACAAGATCGCCCGCGTGGTCAAGGTCGTCGGCTTCGTCGCCTCGGCCCCCGACTTCACGGCCCAGCCGGGCGTCCTGAACGGCGCGAGCGAGCTGCTGGGCGAGATCCTCGGCGACAAGGGCGTTCACGCCCGCAGCGCGGTCGGCGTGGCGGTCCTGCCCCTGGACGCCCCGGTAGAGGTCGAGATCCAGGTGGAACTCACCCCCTCCGCCTGACGCTCCACCCCCCTGCCGGCTCCGCGAGCCGCCGCACCGGACTCCACCCGGCGCGGCGGGCCCGGAGCCGGCGGCGTCGCAGCGGCACGGGGCCGGGCGCGGCCCGGGGCCCCGTCCACCCCTCCCGCCAGGGAGGGGCCTCGAACATCGGGCCGGATGGTCGTAGCATCCGGCCATGCCGAATGGTCAGCACGGTCCGTCGCCCGCCCAGCCCGCCGGAGGCCAGTGGTACCCCCCGGAGTGGCCCGACCGCATCCGCGCCCTCGCGGACGGCGCCCTCACCCCGGTGGCCCCCAAACGCGCCGCCACGGTGATGCTGCTCCGTGACGCCCCGGACGGCCCCGCCGTGCACATGCTGCGCCGCCGCGCGTCCATGGCCTTCGCCGGAGGCGCCTACGCCTACCCCGGCGGCGGGGTCGACCCCCGCGACGAGGACCTCCGCATCGGCTGGGCCGGCCCGGACCGGGACGCCTGGGCCGAGCGGCTCGGCACCGACGCCGCCACGGCCCAGGCGATCGTCTGCGGAGCCGTCCGCGAGACCTTCGAGGAGGCCGGCGTGCTCCTGGCCGGGGAGAGCGCCGGCACCGTCGTCGGCGACACCACCGGCGACGACTGGGAGGCCGACCGCGAGGGCCTCGTCGCCCGCGCCTTCTCCTTCGCCGAGTTCCTGGACCGCCGCGGCCTCGTGCTCCGCTCGGACCTGCTCGGCGCGTGGGCCCGCTGGATCACCCCGGAGTTCGAGCCCCGCCGCTACGACACGTGGTTCTTCGTCGCCGCCCTCCCGCAGGGCCAGCGCACCCGCAACGCCTCCACCGAGGCCGACCGGACCGTCTGGATCCGCCCCACCGAGGCCGCCGCCCGCTACGACGCCGGCGAGCTGCTGATGATGCCGCCGACCATCTCCACCCTGCGCTCCCTCCAGCCCCACCCGACCGCCTCCGCCGCCCTGGCCGCCGCCGCGCTCCAGGACCTGACGCCGGTGCTGGCGCAGGCCGAGCTGGTCGACGGGGAGCTGGTGCTCAGCTGGCCGGGACACGATGAGTTCACCAAGCGCGTCCGCCCGGGAGGCCCCGCATGACCGACGCCGTGGCCCTCCCCGGCCAGCCCCGCGGGGTCGTCTCCTCCGGACCGGCGACCGCCCGCGCCGTCAACGTCCTGGCCCCCAACGCGTCGGCCATGACCCTGGACGGCACCAACACCTGGCTCGTCTCGGAGCCCGGCTCCGAGCTGGCCGTCGTCATCGACCCCGGTCCGCTGGACGAGGCGCACCTGAGGGCCGTCGTCGCCACGGCCGAGCAGGCCGGCAAGCGCGTCGCCCTGACCCTGCTCACCCACGGCCACCCCGATCACGCCGAGGGCGCCGACCGCTTCGCCGAGCTGACCGGTACGAAGGTCCGCGCACTGGACCCGGCGCTGCGCCTCGGCGACGAGGGCCTGGCCGCGGGCAGCGTGATCCGCACCGGCGGCCTGGAGCTGCGCGTGGTCCCCACGCCCGGCCACACCGCCGATTCGCTCTGCTTCCACCTGCCCGCCGACCGGGCCGTCCTGACCGGCGACACGATCCTGGGCCGCGGCACCACCGTCGTCGCGCACCCCGACGGCCGCCTCGGCGACTACCTGGACTCCCTGCGCCGCCTGCGCTCGCTCACCGTCGACGACGGGGTGACCACGGTGCTGCCGGGCCACGGACCGGTCCTGGAGGACGCCCAGGGGGCCGTCGAGTACTACCTGGCCCACCGCGCGCACCGGCTCGCCCAGGTCGAGACGGCGGTGGAGAACGGCTTCGTCACCCCGGAGGCGGTCGTCGCGCAGGTCTACGCCGATGTGGACCGCTCGCTGTGGCCCGCCGCCACCTGGTCGGTCCAGGCCCAGCTGGAGTACCTTCGCGATCACGGACTGATCCCCGGAGGCCCCGAATGAACACGCTGTTCGTCCTGCTCGCACTGCTCGCCGCCGCCGTCTGGGTCATCTCGACCGTGAGCCTGCGCACGAAGGCGCTGGCCGACCGGGCGGACCGCCTGGAGCGGCGCCTGGGCCTGGTGCTGGAGCACTTCGGCATCGAGGAGCCGGAGCCGGCCGGGCTGGACGACGTACGGGGCCTGAAGCGCGCGGGCCGCGAGGTGTCGGCCATCAAGCGGTACCGGGAGATCACGGGCGCGGGCCTGGTGGAGGCCAAACAGGCGGTCGAGGCACTGGACGTCACCCCGCGCGGCTGACCCCGCCGCACCGGCACCCCGCCGCACCGGCCCCGCCCGCCCCGTCCGCACCGCCCCTAGCGCGGCGCCTTCGTCCCGTGCCGGGCCGTGTACTCCGCCGCCAGCCACGGGCCGAGGTCCTCGACGTACGCCCGCACCACCTCCGGGTCCGCCACGGGGGCCAGTGCCACGGCGGCCGCGGCCCGCATCTGCGCGGCCCGCCCCGGGTAGTACCGGCCGAAGACCTCCGCCGACTCGGTGAGGTCACTGGTCCAGCCGCCCCACCGGGGCATGACCAGCGTGAATCCGGTCCGCACCAGGTGCCGTGCGAAGCCCCGGCTCAGCCGGCGGTACTCGGCGGGTTCCGAGGCGGCCTCGAACCGCTCCCGCCAGCCCGGCGGCAGGCGGGCCAGGTCCCCGTTGGTCTCCCGGGCGAGCAGGCCGTCGGGACGGTAGCGGGGCAGGTGCTCGGCCAGGTCGTCGCCGAGCAGCGGAGTGCACAGGCAGGCCAGGAACCAGCCCAGGTCGTACCGTTCCCGCTCGCTCAGCAGCCGGTCCTTGCCGAACAGCAGGATGCCGGCGCCGTCGATCTCCGGGAAGTCCTCGTCGAGCCCGCGCCCCAGCACCTCGGCGGTGTCCCGGTCCTCGGCGCAGGGTTCCCGGTGCAGGGCCAGCAGCAGGTCGAGGTCGGAGCGCCCGGGGCGGCCGGTCCCGCGCGGGAGGGACCCGTAGAGGTAGGCGCTGTGCAGCCGGGGCCCGTACGCCTCGGCGGTACGGGCGCGCGCGGCGGCGACGAGCGCCGCGAAGGCGGGCTGGATCCGGCCGAGGGACCCCTCCCGCTCGAAGTGGCCGTCGGCGTCCAGACCCCTGCGCTCCATGATCCCCAGTCTGCCCCGTCCGGGGGGCCGGAGACGCGAAAGGGCCCCGCCCCCTCGGGCGGGACCCCTCACGGCGAGGCCGGACGCGTCAGCGCGAGCGCTTCGCGAGCCGCTCCACGTCCAGCAGGATCACGGCGCGCGCCTCCAGGCGCAGCCAGCCGCGGCCCGCGAAGTCGGCCAGGGCCTTGTTCACGGTCTCGCGGGAGGCGCCGACGAGCTGGGCCAGCTCTTCCTGCGTCAGGTCGTGCACGACGTGGATGCCCTCCTCCGACTGCACGCCGAAGCGGCGCGAGAGGTCGAGGAGCGCGCGGGCCACGCGGCCCGGGACGTCGGAGAAGACCAGGTCGGACATCTGGTCGTTGGTCTTGCGCAGGCGGCGGGCGACGGCGCGCAGCAGCGCGGTCGCGACCTCGGGCCGGGCGTTGAGCCACGGCTGGAGGTCACCGTGGCCGAGGCCGAGGAGCTTGACCTCGGTCAGCGCGGTGGCGGTGGCGGTGCGCGGGCCCGGGTCGAAGAGCGACAGCTCGCCGATCAGCTCGCCGGGGCCGAGGACGGCCAGCATGTTCTCGCGACCGTCGGGGGAGGTGCGGTGGAGCTTCACCTTGCCCTCGGTCACGACATACAGCCGGTCGCCGGGGTCGCCCTCGTGGAACAGGGCGTCACCGCGTGCGAGGGTCACCTCGCCCATGGAGGCGCGGAGCTCCGCGGCCTGCTCGTCATCGAGCGCCGCGAAGAGCGGGGCGCGCCGCAGAACGTCGTCCACGAGTCTCTCTCCTATGTCGACCAGCTCAGGGGACCGGTCTCCCATTTTGCCGGACGGCTCAAACAGTGCGATCAATCACTACCAAGGATGCCGGACGCGGGCCCGTGCTGTGTGGTGGGCGGCCGATCGGGGTGGTGTTACCTGAGGTCCGGGCGGGTGTCGGTGCCCGGCCTTAGGCTGGCCGGGTGTCCAATAAGCCGGTGAGAGCACAGGCCAAGGGGTCCGCAGGAGTGACGGCGGCCCAAAATTCAGCCGTGGGCGAACAAGCCCCTGCGGAGGCGTCCGAGGCGGTCCGGTCGGGCCCCCAGGGCAAAGCTTCGGCCAAGAAACCGAAGTCCGCGACCGCGGGCACGGCCAGGCCCGAATCCCGCCTGGCCATGATCCGCAGGGCCCGGCGGATCAACCGCGAGCTGGCCGAGGTCTACCCGTACGCCCATCCGGAGCTGGACTTCCGCAATCCCTTCGAGCTCCTGGTCGCCACCGTCCTGTCCGCGCAGACCACCGACCTGCGCGTGAACCAGACGACCCCGGCGCTGTTCGCCGCCTACCCGACCCCCGAGGACATGGCCGCGGCGGTGCCGGAGGAACTGGAGGAGCTGATCAGGCCGACCGGGTTCTTCCGGATGAAGGCGAAGTCCCTCCTCGGGCTCTCGCAGGCCCTGCGGGACCGCTTCGACGGCGAGGTCCCCGGCCGCCTCGACGACCTGGTCACCCTGCCCGGCGTCGGCCGCAAGACGGCCAACGTGGTCCTCGGCAACGTCTTCGGAGTCCCCGGCATCACCGTCGACACCCACTTCGGACGACTGGTGCGCCGCTTCAAGTGGACCGAGCAGGAGGATCCGGAGAAGGTCGAGGCGGAGATCTGCGCGATCTTCCCCAAGAGCGAGTGGACGATGCTCTCGCACCGGGTCGTCTTCCACGGCCGCCGGATCTGCCACGCCCGCAAGCCCGCCTGCGGCGCCTGCCCCATCGCCCCGCTCTGCCCGGCGTACGGGGAGGGGGAGACCGACCCGGAGAAGGCGAAGAAGCTGCTGAAGTACGAGAAGGGCGGCTACCCGGGCCAGCGGCTCTCCCCGCCCCCGGACTACCCGGGCCGGCCCGCCGCCCCGCTGGGAGCCCGCACGGAGGCCTGAGCGGGCCCCGGGAGGCCCTCCCGGGGCCCGGAGTACGGGGGCGCGCGGCCGGCCCGTCGCGCGCCCCCGGAGGAACGAATCCGCACCCGGACCGCGTTCAGCGGTGTGGGGACGGGGTCCGCAGGAGACGGTGTTCAACAGGAGATCGGGGACAGGGGTGCCTATGACGCGCGGTACGCAGGACGACACCGAGGCCGCCGCCCGCGGGGACGGCGGCCTCACCCTCAGCACCGAGGGCCTGCCCGCATGGCTGGACCCGGTCGTGGAGGCCGCCCGCACCGTGCGCCCGCGCCAGCTCAGCCGCTTCCTCCCGCCCGAGGACGGCCGGGGCCGACAGTCCGCCGTGCTCATCCTCTTCGGCGAGGGCCCGCGCGGTCCCGAACTGCTACTCCAGGAGCGCGCCGGCACCCTGCGCTCGCACGCGGGCCAGCCCTCCTTCCCCGGCGGCGCCCTGGACCCGCAGGACGGCGACCCGCACACCACCGGCCCGCTGCGCGCCGCGCTGCGCGAGGCCGAGGAGGAGACCGGCCTCGATCCGGCCGGCGTCCAGCTCTTCGGGGTGCTGCCCCGCCTCTACATCCCGGTCAGCGAGTTCGTCGTCACCCCGGTGCTCGGCTGGTGGCGCGAGCCGTCCCCGGTCGGCGCGGTGGACCCGGCCGAGACGGCCCGGGTCTTCACGGTGCCCGTGGCGGATCTCACGGAGCCCGGGCACCGGGTCACCGTGGTCCACCCGCGCGGCCACCAAGGTCCCGCATTCACGGTCGAATCGGCCCTCGTGTGGGGCTTCACCGCCGGGGTGATCGACCGCATCCTGCACTTCGCGGGCTGGGAGCGCCCGTGGGACCGCTCACGTCAGGTCCCACTCGACTGGCACGCATGAGACGGTGACCCTCGTGAACGTGCTGGACATCCTGTTGCTGGTCGCCGCCGTGTGGTTCGCGATCGTGGGCTACCGCCAGGGCTTCGTCGTCGGCATCCTGTCGGTGATCGGCTTCCTCGGCGGTGGTCTCATCGCCGTCTCCCTGCTGCCCCTGATCTGGGACCGGGTGACCGACAACGGCACCCAGGTGACGACCACCGTCGTCGTGATCGCCGTCGTCGTGATCATCATCTGTGCCTCGATCGGCCAGGCGCTGACCACCCATCTGGGCAACCGGCTGCGGCGCCACATCACCTGGTCGCCCGCCCGCGCGCTCGACGCGACCGGCGGCGCGCTGGTCAACGTCGTCGCGATGCTGCTGGTGGCCTGGCTGATCGGCTCGGCGCTCGCCGGGACCTCACTGCCCACGCTGGGCAAGGAAGTCCGCAACTCCAAGGTGCTCCTCGGCGTGTCCCGGGTGCTCCCGGCGCAGGCGAACACCTGGTTCTCGGACTTCAGTTCCACCCTCGCCCGCAACGGCTTCCCACAGGTCTTCAGCCCGTTCTCCAACGAGCCCATCACCGAGGTCAAGCCTCCCGACCCGGCCCTCGCCCGCAGTGCCGTCGCCGAGCAGGCGAAGCTCTCGATCGTGAAGGTCGTCGGCACCGCCCCCAGTTGCAGCAAGGTCCTGGAGGGCACCGGCTTCGTCTTCGCGCCGGGCAAGGTGATGACCAACGCCCACGTCGTCGGCGGGGTCATCGAACCGACCGTGCAGGTCGGCGGCGAGGGCAAGCTCTTCGACGGCACGGTGGTGCTCTACGACTGGGAGCGCGACATCGCCGTACTGGACGTGCCCAAGCTGCGCGCCCCGGCCCTGGAGTTCACCGACAAGGACGCCACCAGCAGCAGCGACGCGATCGTGGCCGGCTTCCCCGAGAACGGCGCCTACGACGTCCGCGCGGCCCGCGTCCGCGGCAGGATCAACGCCAACGGCCCGGACATCTACCACCGGGGCACCGTCCGCCGGGACGTCTACTCGCTGTACGCGACGGTCCGCCAGGGCAACTCCGGCGGCCCCCTGCTGACGCCCGAAGGCCGTGTGTACGGGGTCGTCTTCGCGAAGTCCCTCGACGATCCGAACACCGGTTACGCCCTGACGGCCGACGAGATCCGGGACGACATCCGCCTCGGCAAGACCTCCGAGCGCCGGGTCGACACCCAGGGCTGCGCCCTCTGATCCGGCCGGGTCGCCGGGGCTCCGGTGACCCGGGGCCCCGGCGTCCTACATCCGTGGATGCCGCAGCCGTGCCGAGACCCAGCGGGCGCGGCGGCGCAGGATGCGCGGGATCCCCAGCCGGGGGTCGTCGTGACCGTCCCGGACGGTCCTGTCGTGCGTGCCCGGCGCGGTGGCCGTGCGGCGTTCGTGTGCGGTGTCACCGTGGTCGTGCGTCCAGCCCATACAACGAGCTGTGCCCGGGCCCCAAGGTCCGTAACCCCCCTCGGGGCGGCCAATTGGCCTATGCGCCGGGCAATTGAATGCTCGTATGAATGTCGTATGAACGCACCGTCATGGTGGCGAACGGTCCGTCAGGACCGGTACGGCAGCCGCCCGGAGCCGGGCGGACGGCCCGTCAGCGGTCGGGCTCGGGGTCCTTCAGCCAGTTCACCAGCTCGGTGGAGAACGCCGCCGGGTCCTCCTCGTGCGGGAAGTGCCCCAGGCCGTCGAAGAGCCGCCAGCGGTAGGGGGCTTCGACGTACTCCCCGGAACCGGCGGCGCTGCGGGTGCGCATCACCGGGTCGAGCGAGCCGTGCAGGTGCAGCGTCGGCACCCGTACGGGCCGCTTCATCCGCCGGTAGAACTGCAGTCCGTCGGGCCGGGCCATCGAGCGCATCATCCAGCGGTAGGGCTCGATCGAGCAGTGCGCGGTCGAGGGGATGCACATCGCCCTGCGGTACACGGCGAGGGCCTCCTCGTCGGCGCCCTCCGAGCCGTCGGCCTGGAGCCGGGGCCCGGACCACTCCCGGATCAGCTCGCCCACCAGGGCCCCGTCGTCGGCGACCAGCTGCCGCTCGGGGACGAACGGCCGCTGGAAGCCCCAGACGTGGGAGCTCGCCCGGGTCTGCCCGAAGTCGGCCAGCATCGCCGAGCGCCAGCGGCGCGGGTGCGGCATGGAGGAGACGACCAGCCGGCGCACCAGCTTGGGCCGCATCACGGCCGCCGTCCAGGCGAGGTAGCCGCCCAGGTCGTGCCCGACGAGGGCGGCGTCCGGCTCGCCGAGGGAACGGATGACCCCCGTGATGTCCAGCGCCAGGTTCGCGGGGTCGTAGCCGCGCGGAGTGCGGTCGCTGCCGCCCACCCCGCGCAGGTCCATCGCCACCGCGCGGTACCCGGCGTCCGCGAGCGCGGTCAGCTGGTGCCGCCAGGTCCACCAGAACTGCGGGAACCCGTGCAGCAGGAGGACCAGCGGGCCGTCGCCGAGCTCCGCGACGTGGAAGCGGGCCCCGTTCGCGGCGACGTCCCGGTGGGTCACGGCCCTGCCGCCGGGAAGGTCGATCCGGACCGCCGAAGCAGCGGTGGGCGCAGGGCCGGAGTCCGGCGAGGGGGCTGTCATGAAGACGAGCGTGCCACACCCACGGCCTGGTCACTCACCGGCCGCGGGTGCGGCTTGACGGTGCTGACGACGGCGGCCGTCCGCTTGACGGAGTCGATGGTCTTCACCGGCGGCTTGACCTTCTTGAACTTCGCCATGGCGAGCAGCCCGATCAGGCCCGCGAGCAGCCAGAACGCGCCGCCGACGATGAGGAAGGACCACGCCAGGCCGAGGCCGAGATTGTGGATCCCGTAGGCCGCGGCGAAACTCAGTACGGGGAGGGAGAACAGCAGCAGCACGCCGGCCACGACGGCCGCCCCGCTGCCGATTCCCGCGCGCTTGACGTCCTGCTTGATCTCGACCTTGGCGAGGGCGATCTCGTCGTGCACCAGGGCCGACATCTCGGCGGTGGCCGAGGCGACCAGCTGGCCGAGCGTGCGCTCGGCTCCCGGAGCCCCTTGGTCCACTGCGCTCATCTCTGATCTCCCTCTGTCGTCTGCTGCCGGCGGCTGTCCTGCGTCGTCAGTCAGATCATGCCGGACGGTCGGCGCCGGTGCTGGACCCGCCCGCCGGTTCGCCGTCCGGTTCGCCCGCCGGTCCGTCCGGGGATCCGTCCGGGGATCCGGGCGCCGGGGCGTCCAGCGGTCCGCGGGCCGCGGCGGCCGCGGCCGCCGCCCGGCGGCGGTGCCCGGCGGCCTTGTCCTCGTGGATCTTCGCCATCCGCAGGTGGTACGCCGGGTTGTCCTGTTCGTAGATGTCCGGGATCCCGTCGAGGTCCTCGTCGCGCTCCTCGTCCTCGGTCAGCTTCCGGTAGCGGCGGTTGCGCATCTTGAGCATGACGCTCGCGACGATCGCCGCGATCAGGGAGCCGAGCAGGACGGAGGCCTTGATCTCGTCGGTCAGTACGGGATCGTCGGTGAAGGCCAGTTCGCCGATCAGCAGGGAGACGGTGAAGCCGATGCCGGCCAGGGAGGCCACGGCCAGGACGTCGGGCCAGGCGAGGTCCTCGTTGAGTTCGGCCTTGGTGAAGCGGGCGGCGAGCCAGGTCCCGCCGAAGATGCCGACCGTCTTGCCGACGACCAGGCCGAGGACCACGCCGAGGGTCTCGGGGCGGGTGAAGACCTGCGCGATGGCCTCGTCGGAGAGCGAGACACCGGCCGAGAAGAGGGCGAAGAGCGGGACGGCCAGGCCGGCGGAGACCGGCCGGACGAGGTGCTCGATGTGCTCGCCGGGGGAGTGCTCCTCGCCCTCCGCGCGGGTGCAGCGCAGCATCAGGCCCATCGCCACGCCGGCGATGGTCGCGTGGACGCCGCTGTTGTACATCAGGCCCCAGATGACCAGGGCCAGCGGGACGTACACGTACCAGCCGCGCACGCCGACGCGCAGCAGGAACCAGAAGAGGACCAGGCCGAGGACGGCCCCGCCGAGGGCGAGGAAGTTCAGCTCGCTGGTGAAGAACACCGCGATGATCAGGATGGCGAAGAGGTCGTCGACGACGGCCAGGGTCAGCAGGAAGGCGCGCAGCGCGGACGGCAGCGAGGTGCCGATGACCGCGAGGACGGCGAGCGCGAAGGCGATGTCGGTGGCGGTCGGAACCGCCCATCCGCCGAGCGAGCCGCCGCCCGCCGTGTTGACCAGGACGTAGACCAGCGCGGGCGCGGCCATGCCGCACAGGGCGGCGATGACCGGGAGGGCGGCGGCCTTGGCGTCGCGCAGGTCGCCCGCGACGAGCTCGCGCTTGAGCTCGATGCCGGCGACGAAGAAGAAGACCGCGAGCAGGCCGTCGGCCGCCCAGTGCTGGAGCGAGAGGTCCAGGCCGAGGGCCGCCGGTCCGATGTGGAAGGACCGCACGCGTTCGAAGCTGTCGGCCAGCGCGGGGATGTTCGCCCAGGTGAGCGCGGCGATGGCGGCCACCAGGAGCAGGACGCCGCCCACGGTCTCGGTGCGCAGCGCGTCGGCGACGAAGCGGCGCTCGGGCAGGGAGAGCCTGCCGAGGAACTTCTGGCGGGTGCTGGGCGGGGGCGTGGCCACGGTGGGGAACCTCCGGGTGGTCGACGGCATGGCAAATGCAGTTGCCGACCAGACTTCCCGGCGCACCCTGAGGTCTCTCGGAGTTCCCGGACTTCCCGTGACTCCTGGAGAACGTCAGTCATTGACGTTTCCTTGACCTTACAGGGCGTGCGCGGTCGTATCAGGTGATCTTCACCTTAAACGGGAGGAGGGCGCCCGGCGCGTTGTGCGCCGGACGCCCTCCGGGCCTGGGCCCGCCCGCAGATCCGCCGCCGGTCAGTCCTCGCTGGCGGCGCTGGGCAGCTTGGTCTGGATCAGGTCCATGACCGAGGAGTCCGCCAGAGTGGTGACGTCACCGACCGCGCGGTCCTCCGCGACGTCGCGCAGCAGGCGCCGCATGATCTTGCCGGACCGGGTCTTCGGCAGCTCCTGCACCGGGACGATCCGCTTCGGCTTGGCGATCGGGCCGAGCGTGGCGCCCACGTGGTTGCGCAGCTCGCCGACCAGGGTGTCGGTCTCGGTGGCGCTGCCGCGCAGGATCACGAAGGCCACGATGGCCTGGCCGGTGGTCTCGTCCTTGGCGCCCACGACGGCCGCCTCGGCGACGGCGGGGTGCGAGACGAGCGCCGACTCCACCTCGGTGGTCGAGATGTTGTGGCCCGACACGAGCATCACGTCGTCGACCCGGCCGAGCAGCCAGATGTCGCCGTCGTCGTCCTTCTTGGCGCCGTCGCCCGCGAAGTACGTGCCCTCGAAGCGGGACCAGTAGGTGTCGACGAACCGCTGGTCGTCGCCCCAGATGGTGCGCAGCATCGACGGCCACGGCTCGGTGAGGACGAGGTAGCCGCCCCCGCCGTTGTCGACCTCACGGCCCTCGTCGTCCACGACGGTGGCACCGATGCCGGGCAGCGCGCGCTGCGCGGAGCCGGGCTTGGTCTCGGTGACGCCCGGCAGCGGGGCGATCATCATGGCGCCGGTCTCGGTCTGCCACCAGGTGTCCACGATCGGGCAGCGGTCGCCGCCGATGTGCTTGCGGTACCAGATCCAGGCCTCGGGGTTGATCGGCTCGCCGACCGAGCCCAGCACGCGCAGGCTCGACAGGTCGAACTTCGCGGGGATGTCGTCGCCCCACTTCATGAACGTACGGATCGCCGTGGGCGCGGTGTACAGGATGGTGACGCCGTACTTCTGCACGACCTCCCAGAACCGGCCCTGGTGCGGGGTGTCCGGCGTGCCCTCGTACATCACCTGGGTGGCGCCGTTGGCGAGGGGTCCGTAGACGATGTAGGAGTGCCCGGTGACCCAGCCGATGTCGGCGGTGCACCAGTAGACGTCGCTCTCCGGCTTGAGGTCGAAGACGGCGTGGTGGGTGTACGCCGCCTGCGTGAGGTAGCCGCCCGAGGTGTGCAGGATGCCCTTCGGCTTCCCGGTGGTGCCCGAGGTGTACAGGATGAAGAGCGGGTGCTCGGCGTCGAAGGCCTGCGGGGCGTGCTCGGTGGACTGGCGGCCGACCGCGTCGTGCCACCAGACGTCCCGGCCCTCGGTGAAGGCGGTGTCCTGGCCGGTCCGGCGGACCACGAGCACGTGCTCGACCTGCGGACACTTGGCGACGGCCTCGTCGATGGCGGGCTTGAGCGCGCTGGGCTTGCCGCGCCGGTAGCCGCCGTCGGCGGTGATCACCAGCTTGGCGTCGGCGTCCTGGATGCGGGAGGCGACGGCGTCGGCGGAGAAGCCGCCGAAGACCACCGAGTGCGCGGCGCCGACGCGGGCGCACGCGAGCATCGCGACGACCGCTTCGGGGATCATCGGCAGGTAGACGGCGACCCGGTCGCCGGCCCGGACACCGAGCTCGGTGAGGGCGTTGGCGGCCTGCGAGACCTCGTCCTTGAGCTGGGCGTAGGTGATCGAGCGGCTGTCGCCGGGCTCGCCCTCGAAGTGGAGGGCCACGCGGTCGCCGTTGCCGGCCTCGACGTGCCGGTCCACGCAGTTGTACGCCACGTTCAGCTTGCCGTCGGCGAACCACTTCGCGAAGGGCGGGTTGCTCCAGTCGAGCGTTTCCGTCGGCTCGGTGTCCCAGGTCAGCCGCCGGGCCTGCTCGGCCCAGAAGCCCAGCCGGTCCGCGTCGGCCTGCGCGTACGCCCCCTCGGTCACGTTGGCGGCGGCGGCCAGAGCGGCGGGCGGTGCGAACCGGCGCTCCTCTTTGAGCAGATTGGCCAGGCTGTCATTGCTCACGACATCTCCCTTTCCCAGGGTGTCCGTTGTGTCCCCGGGCATAGCTCATCAGGTCAGACGCCCAGGTGACAAGGGGTAGCCGAGAATTGGTTTAGACCTATACCACGACTGGGCCCGCACGCCGCGGGCGCGCCCGGTCCGCATCCGCGGGCCGCGCGCAGCGGCCCCCTCCCGCTTCAGTGGCGGGAGGGGGCCAACGGCTTGCACGGATACGGGAGGGTATCGGTTCGGGAGGGATGTCGGTCAGGCGTTCTGGCCCACGCTGTCGAAAACCCGACAGTCGAAGAAGTCCTCGCCCTCCGACAGCAGGTACGCCTGGGCCTCGCCCACGTGGAAGTACATCCCGTGCAGCTCCAGTGTGCCCTCGGCGAGCCGGCGGGCCACGGACTCGTGCGCCCGCAGGTGCTCCAGCTGCTGCACCACGTTGGTCAGGCACAGCTGCTCCACGGCGTCCGCAGGCAGGCGGCCCGCGATCCGGGCCCAGGCGTGGTGGCGGCTGGCCATCCGCTCCAGGCTCGGCAGCCCGTGCCGCAGCCAGCGGCGCAGCGGTGTCATCGGGGCTGCGGGGTGGGAGTTCAGCAGGGCCTGCATGGCCCCGCAGCCCGAGTGCCCGCACACGGTGATGCTGTCCACCTGGAGGACGTCCACGGCGTACTCGATGGCCGCCGCGACCGAGTCGTCAGTGGCCTCGGCGCCGGGCAGCGGGACCAGGTTGCCCACGTTGCGGACGGTGAACAGGTCCCCAGGGCCGCTGGCCGTGATCATGCTGGTCACCAGGCGGGAGTCCGCGCAGGTCAAGAAGAGCTGCGAGGGCCGCTGACCCTCCCGGGCCAGCCGGGCCAGCTCGTCACGGACGTGCGGGGCGGTGTCCCGCTGGAAGGCGCCGATCCCGCTGGCGAGTTGACCCGCGCCCCGGCGCCGGGGCGCGGCCGCCACGGCGTCCGGGGGCTCGGCGGCGCTGGGGATCGCGGCGGTCACCTCGCCGGGGGCCGCCGGATGCGGGGCGTGCGGGGTGCGGTGGTCGCAGTGGTTCTGCCAGGGGGTCCACGGCCGGCAGCAGTGGTGCGCCCCCCGTCCCTCGCTCCGGTGGCCGCCCGCTCCGCCGATCGCGGTGCTCCCGCCGGCCGTTTCCCGCCCGGCTCCGGAGGGGGAGCCCGGGCCGGCTTCCGGGCCGGTTCCGGTCGGCGCCGTTGCGACCGTCCGCGCGGGCCCGCCGCGGGAGATGGCGGCCCCGGCCCGGCCGGTGAGCTCCGTGGAGCCCCCGTGCGCGTCGTGGGAGTCCTGCCAGTCCTGGAGGATCTCGTAGGCCGCGTGGTCGATGAACGAGCCGTCCAACTCGACCACTGCGTGCCCCCCGTGGGGGATCGAGTTCAGGACCCGGCTCAGGCGCGGAACGGCGAGGAAGGTCAACTGCCCGCGCGCCCGCACCCGGTGGATGCCGTCCACCACCTCCAGGGTGATCCGCGTGCGCGCCAGCCGGTGCATGGCCAGGGCCACGGCGACGGCGATGCCGACGGCGACGCCCTCCAGCACCCCGCCCAGCACCACGGCCACGATGGTGGCCGCGTAGACGAGGAGTTCCCGGTAGCGGGTGACGGTCCTCAGGTGCGTGATGCTGACCACCTGGATGCCGACGGCCAGGACCAGCGCCGCCAGCGCCGCCAGCGGGATCAGGTCGAGCACCGGGACGAGCAGCCCGGCGGCGAGCACCACCCACAGGCCGTGCAACATGGCTGATTTCCTGCTTACGGCACCGGCCTTGACGTTCGCGGCGCTGCGCACGGCCACGGCGGCGACGGGCAGTCCGCCGAGCATCCCGGAGACGATGTTGGCCGCGCCCTGCCCGCGCAGTTCGCGGTCGAGGTCGGCGCGGGGCGGGCGTTCTCCCGTACCGCGCGCGGAGGCGATCAGCTTGTCGGTGGCGACCGAGGACATCAGGGACTCGACGCTGCCGACGAGGGTGATGGTCAGCACGGCGGCGATGATCCCGAGCACCGGCCCCTGCGGCAGTTCCGGCAGGGCGTGACCGCTCCAGGACGGCAGGTCCACCCGGGGCAGTTCGAGCCCCGCCAGGGCGGCGAAGGCGGTCGCCGCGGCGACCGCCGCCAGAGCGGCGGGCACCTTGCGCAGGGCCCGGCCGACCGGTCCGGGGACGCGGGACCAGCCCAGCAGCACACAGAGCGTCAGCGCGCTCACCCCGAGCGCGGCCGGATGCAGATCGGCCAACTGGGCGGGCAGCCCGCTCACGTTGGCGACCGCCGAGCTCTGCGGGGTGCCGCCGAGCACGATGTGCAGCTGGGCCAGCGCGATGGTCACGCCGATGCCGGCCAGCATCCCGTGCATGATCGCCGGACTGACCAGCAGGGCCGAGCGGGCGGTCCGCAGGAAGGCCAGTCCGAGCTGGCAGCAGCCGGCCAGCACCGTGATCGCGCAGGTGGTGCGCCAGCCGTAGTGCTGGATCAACCCGGCCGTCACCACGGTGAGTCCGGCGGTCGGGCCGCTCACCTGGAGCGGGGCGCCGCCGAGCCGGCCGGCCACGATCCCGCCCACCGCCGCAGCCACCAGCCCCGCTTGCAGGGGGGCTCCGGTGGCCAGGGCGATGCCCAGCGAGAGGGGGAGGGCGATCAGGAAGACGGCGACGGAGGCGGACAGGTCCGCCTGGAGCCCCTTGGGGCGCGGTCCGCCGTGGCCGGGGCCTTTGGTCAGGGAGGGGGGTGTGGCTGTCGTCATGGGGTCCCGTCTCCTCGGGGAGGGGTGAAGCGGCGGGAGTCTCAACACTCGGTAAATGGATGGTAATGGGGAGTAAAGGCAGGTGGTGGGGAATACGGGCAAATGGGCTACGAATTAGCACTCAGGGGTGATTAGGCATTTTGTCTGGCTTGTCACACCTTCCTTAAAGCGGACCGCATGGGACGTTGCGTCGCGGAAGTCCAGCGATGGAACTGCGAGGGAGAGGTGTGCGGATGATCGCCGCCACGAAGAAGATCGCCGGCGGCCTGGTCGCCACGGCCCTGGTCCTGGGCGTTGCCGGGTGCAGCACCTCCGAGCCGGTGAAGCCCGGCGCCCCCGGCGGCCAGAGCGGGAAGAAGGGCCCCGCCGTCCAGGAGGCCCCCGGCAGCGTCAACCGCCCCATCGGCGACGGCTCCACGGCCTACACCGGCGCGCAGCCGAACGTGCGGAAGCCGGAGAAGCTCAAGCCGGGCGAGAAGCCCCCGCAGTTCGTGGTGTTCTCGTGGGACGGGGCCGGCGAGGACAGCCAGAAGCTCTTCTCGCACTTCCGTGAGGTCGGCAAGCAGTACAACGCCCGGATGACCTACTTCCTCAGCGGCGTCTACATGCTCCCGGAGGAGAAGCGTTCGCTCTACACCGCGCCACAGCACTCCCCGGGCCTGTCCGACATCGGCTTCGGCGACGTCCAGGGCATCAAGGACACGGCCACCCAGGTCCGCGAGGCCTGGCTGGAGGGCAACGAGATCGGCACCCACTTCAACGGCCACTTCTGCGGGCCCGACGGGGGCGTCGGCACCTGGTCGGTGGAGGAGTGGAAGAGCGAGATCAACCAGGCCAAGTCGTTCGTCAAGAGCTGGAAGACGAACACCCCGGCCCTCAAGGACACGGCGGCGCTGCCCTTCGACTACGACAAGGAGATGGTCGGCGCCCGCACCCCCTGCCTCGAAGGCCAGAAGAACTTCATGCTGGCGGCCAAGGACATGGGCTTCCGCTACGACTCCAGCGGCATCAGCAAGCAGATCTGGCCCAAGAAGACGGACGGTCTCTGGGACATCCCGCTCCAGCTGGTGCCCATGCCGGGACGTGCCTTCGACACGCTGAGCATGGACTACAACTACATGGTCAACCAGTCCGGGACGACCACGCAGGGCGACCCCACCCAGCACGAGTACTGGGGCGACCAGATGCGCGACGGCCTGCGCCAGGCCTTCGACCGGGTCTACCAGGGCAACCGGGCGCCGCTGATCATCGGCAACCACTTCGAGTCCTGGAACGGCGGCACCTACATGCGTGCCGTCGAGGAGTCCATCAAGACCATGTGCACCAAGCCCGAGGTCCGCTGCGTGCCCTTCCGCGAGCTGGCCGACTGGCTGGACGCGCAGGACCCCAAGACCCTGGAGTGGATGCGCGGCCTCGACGTCGGCCAGACCCCCAAGGAGGGCTGGACGGAGTTCCTCACCGCGGGGCCGCCGCCCGCGCCGCCGACGGCCCCGGCCGCGGTCAAGCCGGCTGAGGAGCAGGCCGGGGCGTCGGACGAGGGCTGACCAGGGCCTCGTGCAGGACGAAGCCGGGGTCGATCTGGTCCGCCAGGTCCACCCCGGTCTTGGCGTTGCCCCAGCTCTCCGCGTTGCGGAGGTGGAAGTGCACCATCTGCTCGGTGTACCGGTCCCAGTCGCGGTCGGCGTAGGAGTCCTCGGCGGCGTCCTGGAGGGCCTGGAGCGCGAGCCGGTTGGTGGCCTCCAGCAGCTCGAACCGGGCCGGCCGGCCCTTCTCCATCGCCCGCACCCAGTCGGAGTGCCCGAAGGTGACGAGCAGGTCCTCGCCCACCTCGTCCTGGAGGAACTCGATGTCCTCCGGCCCCTGCACCTTGTTCCCGACCACCTTGAGCGCGACCCCGAAGTCCCGCGCGTACTCCTTGTACTGGCGGTAGACGGAGACGCCCTTGCGGGTCGGCTCGGCGACGAGGAACGTCACGTCGAAGCGCGTGAACATGCCCGAGGCGAAGGAGTCGGAGCCCGCCGTCATGTCGACGACCACGTACTCCTCCGGGCCGTCGACCAGGTGGTTGAGGCAGAGCTCGACCGCGCCGACCTTCGAGTGGTAGCAGGCCACCCCGAGGTCGGCCTCGGTGAACGGCCCCGTGGCCATCAGCCGTACGGGATCGCCGTCGAGCTCCAGGGTGCGCGCGCAGGCCTCGTACACCGGGTTGTCCTCGGTGACCCGCAGCAGACGCGAACCGGCGCCGGGCGGGGTGGTCTTGATCATGCTGTCGGCGGAGGCGATGCGGGGGTTCGAGCCCCGCAGGTACTCCTTGATGAGGGGCAGGTGCGCACCCAGGGCGGGCAGCGCGGCCGCCTCGTCCTCGTCGAGCCCGAGGGCCGCTCCGAGGTGCTGGTTGATGTCGGCGTCCACGGCGACGACGGCGGCTTCATTGGCTGCGAGGTGGCGGATGAAGAGGGAGGACAGCGTCGTCTTCCCGCTGCCGCCCTTTCCCACGAAAGCGATCTTCATGTTCACGAAGCGTAGTGGAACGACTGCGGGGTGTGGTCGAGGTGAGTGAAGAAGACCACTCCAAGGAGGGGTCGGTGCCAGGGCCGCGCAGTGCGTAGGCTCCCTACTTATGAGTAGCCCTTCCGACCCGCTGGCGGCCCTCGGCTCCCTGCCGGGCGTCGCAGAGTCCGTGGATTCCGTACGCAAGGCCGTGGACCGGGTCTACGGGCACCGCGTCATGCGCCGGCGCGGTGCGGAGATCACCTCCGAGGCCGCGCTGCGCGGCGCCCGCGGGAGCGCGGCACTGTCCGGGGCCGACTGGGCGCTGGAAGAGGTGCGCCGCCGGACCGACTTCGGTACGGAGGAGCAGGCGCTGACGGTGGGCGCGGCCCTGCGCCTGACCGCCGAGGCGGGGCAGCTGCTGAGCATCTGGCGCCAGTCGCCGCTCCGGGTCCTGGCGCGGCTGCACCTGGTGGCGTCCGGCTCGACCGGTGCCGGTGCCGGTGCCGGGGATGTGGTGGGCCGGCCGCGGCTGGCCGGCGAACCGGTGGACGAACCCCTGGTGGAGTTCCCGCTGCCCGGCGCCGACGAGGTCGCGGGGCGCCTGGACGGCCTGTCCCGACTGATCATCGCGGGCGGCTCTGCTCCCGCCCTGATCACGGGCGCGGTGGTGCACGGTGAACTGCTGGCCCTGCGGCCCTTCGGCACCCACAACGGGCTGGTCGCGCGCGCCGCCGAGCGGATCGTGCTGATCAACAGCGGCCTCGACCCGAAGGCGATCTGCCCGGCGGAGGTCGGACACGCCGAACAGGGGGCGCAGGCCTACCTGGAGGCCTTCGGGGGCTACGTGTCCGGGACCCCGGAAGGAATGGCGGCCTGGATCGCGCACTGCGGCCGGGCGATCGAGCTCGGGGTGCGCGAGTCGACGGCGGTCTGCGAGGCGCTCCAGCGCGGAGCGGCCTGACGCCGCCGCGCGGCGCGGGCCGGACATGGGTTGCGGCGACACCGCACTGCTCTGGTGTCGCCGCTGGCATTCGCGCCCAGTTACCAAGCGTCCTCGAAATATGCCCATCAGGTCGGGAACTCTGCCCGGTTACCTGGTGCGGCTGGCCCGTAATCGACGGGTCGACGTCGCGTGGGTGCTCGGCGTTCATGCTTCGGTCCGTGGGCCTTGCTGCGTTGTAAAGATGATCCTCTCGGATGTTCTTTGGTCTCGCGGGCCGTTGACTCCTTTGTACTCCGCTTCCGAGTGGAGCGAAACCCCTGACCGGAGTTCTTTACTTTTCGGGGCGATTAAGGGCGATTCGGACACTCCGTATCGCCCCGAGCCGGGGCATTCCGGTGCCGGGGCGACTGGGCGACTGGGCGTCCGGGAGTCCGGGGTCAGGCTGAGGTGGCTGCTGCCCGCCGGCGACTCGCGTACCAGACGAGCCCGGCCGTGGCCGCGGCCGCTCCGACCGCCGCCGCGGCGACGAGGGCGGGCCGCGCCGGCATCGACAGTCCGGGCAGCCGCTGCTTCAGCCGCACCGGCTTGCTGAACACCAGCACCGGCCACTCCCGCGCCACCGCTTCACGGCGCAGCGCCCGGTCCGGGTTGACCGCGTGCGGATGCCCGACGGCTTCGAGCATCGGCACATCGGTGAACGAGTCGCTGTACGCGTAGCAGCGGGAGAGGTCGTACCCCTCGGACTCCGCGAGCTCGCGCACCGCCTCGGCCTTGGTGGGACCGTAGGCGTAGTACTCGATCTCCCCGGTGAAGCAGCCGTCCTCGCCGACCACCATGCGGGTGGCCACGACCCGGTCGGCGCCGAGCATCTCGCCGATCGGCTCGACGACTTCGGCACCCGAGGTCGACACGATCACCACATCGCGGCCCGCGGTGTGGTGGGCCTCGATGAGGGACGCGGCCTCGTCGTAGATGATCGGGTCGATCAGATCGTGGAGCGCTTCGGCGACGATCTCGCGGACCTGCTGCACGTTCCACCCCTTGCAGAGGGCGGACAGGTACTCGCGCATCCGCTCCATCTGGTCGTGGTCGGCGCCGCCGGCCAGGAAGATGAACTGCGTGTACGCGGTGCGCAGCACGGCCCGCCGGTTGATCAGGCCGCCCTGGTAGAAGGACTTGCTGAACGTCAGGGTGCTGGACTTCGCAATGACCGTCTTGTCCAGGTCGAAGAAGGCGGCGGTCCGAGGCGAGGAGTGCGGCAAGGGCTGATTTTCCACGCACCGAGCATATGCGCCCACCATTCGGCGTAAGGTGTGGCGCGTGGGTTTGCCTGAGAGGGCTCTCGGGTACACCATGGAAGTCACGGATCGTTCGCGACCGTGCTAACCCGGTCTGGCTCCTCCCCCCCCGAGTCGGACCGTGGGGACGACCCCCGCTCTCCCCCCCGGCGGGGGTCGTCGCATGTCCGGACGCGGTTCGCGTCCCGTGCCTTCGGCCTTCAGTGATCATCTGCCCGGCCCTCCCTCTTCGGCGGGCCCGCCGATCGCAGGCCCTCACTCCTCGAACTCGTCACGCTGCGTAGTGGTTCCGGCGCGCTCTGGAACTCACCCGAGTGGGTGGCGAAGTTATTCACAAGGGCCTTCTTGTCCACAGTTTTTGAGCAAGATCCACTTCCTTTTCCGGATCGCTGCACCGTGATTCCAGCCGCGAAGTCCGCGGCTCGTGGATTTGCGGCGAGAAGGAGGCGGAGATCGTGGCTGGATCGAAGTCGTGTGAAGCACCGGAGCCCGTGGCGGCCGGCGGGGGCGGGCTGCCCGCCCGTGCGCTCGGGGCCGGGGCCGGCGGTGGCCGGCCGTTGATCATCACCGAGGATCCGCTGCTGCTCGACGACCTGCTGCGGCTGTGCGCCGCCGCGGGCGCCGAACCGCACGTGCACCACGCGGTGCCGGAGCAGAGCGGAGGCGGTGGTGACCGTGGTGGCGGGAGTGACGCGGGCGTACGGGGCGGGTCCGGGCCGCGCGGTGAGCCGGGATGGGAATCGGCCCCGCTCGTCCTCGTCGGGGACGACGCCGCCGGGCGCGTGAGCGGAGCGCCGCGCCGGGACGGGGTGTTCCTCGTCGGCCGGGATCTCGACGACCCTCGCGTGTGGCAGCGGGCGGTGGAGATCGGCGCCGAGGAGGTGCTGCGGCTGCCCGATGCCGAGGGCATGCTCGTGGACCGCATCGCCGATGTGGTGGAGGGAGCCGGACGCCCCGCCCTGACGGTCGGCGTGATCGGCGGCAGTGGTGGGGCGGGTGCCTCCACCCTGG
The DNA here is from genome assembly GCF_043199995.1 of Streptomyces sp. NPDC048507. Lineage (NCBI taxonomy): Bacteria > Bacillati > Actinomycetota > Actinomycetes > Kitasatosporales > Streptomycetaceae > Streptomyces > Streptomyces sp. NPDC048507. The sequence goes on from NZ_JBICWZ010000004.1 coordinate 512,974, forward strand.
CCTGCGCCCTCGCGCTGCGGGCCGTCCGGACCGGCCGGCGCACCATCCTCATCGACGGGGATCCGCTCGGCGGCGGCATGGACGTCATGCTCGGCGGCGAGTGCACCGAAGGACTGCGCTGGCCTGACTTCGCCGCCTCGCGCGGCCGGGTCGGAGCCGGCGCGCTGGAGGAGTCCCTGCCCGAACTGCACGCGCTGCGGGTACTGAGCTGGGACCGCGGGGACCGGGTGGTCGTGCCCCCCGCCGCGATCCGGTCCGTCGTCGCCGCCGCGCGCAGGCGGGGCGGGGTGGTGGTGGTCGACCTGCCCCGCCGGGTCGACGAGGCCGTGGCGGAGGTGCTGGCCCAACTGGACCTGGTGCTGCTCGTGGTGCCGGGCGAACTGCGGTCGGTGGCCGCGGCGGGGCGGGTGGCCGCCGGAGTGCGGATGGTGGCCCGGGACGTGCGGGTCGTCGTACGGGGGCGCTGCCGGGAAGGGCTCGACGCCGAAGCCGTGGCCCGGCTGCTGGGCGCGCCGCTGGCCGGGGAGGTGCCGGTGGAGGTGGGACTTCCGGGGCGGGTCGCCGAGGGGGAACCGCCGGGTGCGCGCGGCCCGCTGGCCCGGTTCTGCGACGGATTCTGGCAGCGGGTGCTCGGCCCCGCACAGGGGGTGCCGGCATGAGCGCGGTACTGCTGGACGAGGTGCGCCGCCATCTGGCCGAGAGCGGGGCCGAGCCCACCCCGGCCCGGGTGGCCGCGGCCCTGCGGGCCCGGGGCCGACTGCTCGGTGACGCCGAAGTGCTCGGCGTGGCCGAGGAATTGCGCTCGGAACTGGTGGGCGCCGGGCCACTGGAGCGGTTGCTCGCCGACCCCGAGGTCACCGATGTCCTGGTGGCCGCTCCGGACCGGGTGTGGGTGGACCGGGGTGGCGGGCTGGAGCTGACGGAGGTGACCTTCGCCGATGCCGAGGCCGTGCGCAGGCTGGCCCAGCGGCTGGCCGCCGTCGCCGGGCGGCGGTTGGACGATGCCCGGCCCTGGGTGGACGCCCGGCTGCCGGACGGCACCCGGCTGCACGCCGTGCTGCCCCCGGTATCCGTCGGATCGGCCTGCCTGTCGCTGCGGGTGGTGCGGCCCAAGGCGTTCACGCTGGACGAGCTGGTGGCCGCCGGGACCCTGCCGCCCGGCGGGCAGCGGCTGCTGCGGGCCATGGTCGAGGCACGGCTGTCCTTCCTCGTCTCCGGCGGGACCGGGACGGGCAAGACCACCCTGCTCAGCGCCCTGTTGGGGCTGGTCGGACCGGGTGAGCGGATCGTGCTGGCCGAGGACTCCGCCGAACTGCGCCCCGACCATCCGCACGTGGTGCGGCTGGAGACCCGGCCGGCCAATCAGGAGGGAGCCGGGCTGGTCACCCTGGCCGATCTGGTGCGTCAGGCCCTGCGCATGCGGCCCGACCGGCTGGTGGTCGGCGAGGTCCGGGGCGCGGAGGTGGCCGACCTGCTCGCCGCCCTGAACACCGGGCACGAAGGCGGCTGCGGCACGGTGCACGCCAATGCCGCGGCGCACGTGCCCGCACGGCTGGAGGCGCTGGGGACGGCCGCAGGGCTCGACCGGGCCGCCCTGCACAGCCAGTTGGCGGCGGCGCTGACCCTGGTGGTCCACCTGGTCCGGGACCGGGCGGGGCGCCGCCGCCTGGCCGAGGTCCACGTCCTGGAGCGGGATCCGGCTGGGCTGGTGGTGACCGTTCCGGCGCTGCGCTGGGGCAGCCGGGGCTTCCTGCGGGAGCGGGGCTGGGCGCGGCTGGGGCCGCTGCTGGGAGGTGCGCGGTGAGCCCCGGGGCGCCGGGGGCGGTGCCCGTCCTCGCGGGGGCGCTGTGTGCCGGGGCGGCCGCCTGGGTGCTGGCCGGCGCGGACCGGCTGCCCCGGCGGGCCCGGCTGGTGCTCGCCGGGGGCGGGCCGGTGGCGCCGGGCGGCCCGTCGCCCGGGCGGCTGCTGGCCCTGCTGCGGGTGCGGGCCGCACGGGGGCGGGAGTGGGCCGCGCTGCCGGCGGGGCTGGTGGTCGCCGCCTTGGGCGGCTCGGTGATTCCGCTGGTGCTGGGGGCGCTCGCGGTGCCCCTGGTGCGGCGCGGGCTGCGGGCGCGCGAGCGGGAACGGGCGCGCGCGGCCCGGGCGGCGGAGGTGGTGGCGCTGTGCGGCGCCGTGGTGGGCGAGCTGCGGGCGGGCTCGCAGCCCGGACAGGCGCTGACGGCGGCCATGCGCCGTACGGCCGCCGGTCCCGGAGGCCCGGGCGCGGCCCAGGCGGCGGCGCTCGCCGCGGCGGCCTTCGGCGGGGACGTGGCCGCCGCGCTGCGCGAAGCGGCCCGGGAGCCGGGCGCGGAGGGGCTGGCCGCGATGGCGGCCTGCTGGCGGGTCTCCGTGGACGGTGGCGCGGGCCTGACATCCGGACTGGACCGGCTGGAAGGGGCGTTGCGGGCCGAACGGGACCGGCAGGAGTCATTGCGGGCCCAGCTGGCCGGAGCCAGGTCGACGACGGTGGTGCTCGCGCTGCTGCCGGTGGTGGGGCTGCTGATCGGTACGGGGCTGGGTGCGGACCCGCTGCGGGTGCTGCTGCACACCCCGGTCGGGTGGGGCTGTCTGTTGGCGGGCGGGGTGCTGGAGGCGCTGGGACTGCTGTGGTGCCGGCGGATCGTGCGGACGGGGGAGCGGTGATGGGCGCCGGAGTGGTCCACAGGCTGGGGATGGCGCTGTGTCTGGCGCTGGGGGCGTGGAGTCTGGTGACGGGATGCGCGGCCCGGCTGCGGCGGCGGGCGCGGCGGCGCAGATGCGCGGGGCTGTTCCCCGTGAAGGCGGAGCGGCGGTGGCCGGTGTGGCGGGCCCGGGCCCGGGCCCGGGCGGCGCCCGCCGTCTGGGCGGGACCGGCCGGGGCCCTGCTGGCGTGCTGGCTGCTGATCGGCGGGGCGGTGGGCGCGCTGACCGGGTGTGCGGCGGCGTTCGGGGCGTGGCGGCTGCTCGCCCGCTCCCGGGCCGCGCCGCCGGCCGGGGTCGACCCCCGGGAGGCCGAGGGGCAGTTGCCCTTCGCCGCCGACCTCCTCGCGGCCTGTCTGGCGGCGGGCGCGGGGCCCGTGGAGGCGGCCGAGGCGGTGGGGGAGTCGCTGGGCGGTCCGGTGGGCGAACGGCTGGCCCTCGCGGGGGCGGAGTTGCGACTCGGGGGCGAACCAGGCTCCGCGTGGGGGCGGTTGGCGCGGGTCCCGGGCGCCCGGGACCTGGCGGAGTGCCTGGAGCGGGCCGCGCGGACCGGGGCTCCGGCCGCGGAACCGGTCTCCCGTCTGGCGGCGGCGCTCAGGGCGGACCGGGCGCGGCGGTCGGGCGCCCGGGCGCAGCGGGCGGCGGTGCTCGTCACCGCGCCGGTGGGGCTGTGCTTCCTCCCCGCCTTCCTCGCGGTCGGGGTGGCGCCGGTGGTGATCGCAATGGCCTCCGGACTGCTGTCGGACCGCTGAAAGAACGACTCGGATCACATCTGAAATCACATCAAGAACGTAATCCCACAGGAGGTTGTCATGAGGATCATCTGGATGCGTGTGCGGACGGTGCTGAACGGCCGCTCGGGCGACGCGGGAATGTCGACTTCGGAATACGCCATGGGCACGATCGCGGCCTGTGCGTTCGCCGCCGTTCTGTACAAGGTGGTGACGAGTGACGTGGTCGCGGCGGCCCTTCAGTCGACCATCGGGAAGGCGCTCGATGCACCGTTCTGAGCGAAATCCGGGGGGAATCCGGGACCGGGGATATGTGACGGCGGAGGCCGCCCTGATCATTCCGGCGCTGGTGCTGTTCGCGGCGCTGCTGGTGTGGGCCCTGATGGCGGCCGCGGCGCAGATCCGGTGCGTGGACGCCGCGCGGGCCGGTGCCCGGGCGGCGGGCCGCTCGGAGCCTGCGGAGGCGGCCGTGGCGGCCGCCCGGGAGGCGGCCCCTCCGGGGTCCCGGGTGGAGCTGGAGCGCTCGGGAGACCTCTGGCGGGTCCGGGTCGAGGCCCCGGCGCCGGGGCCGGCCGGGCTCCCGGTGCGGATCGGGGCGCTGGCGGTGGCCCTGGCGGAGGACAGCGTGGGGGCACCGCCGTGAGCCGGGACCGGGGCTCGGCGACGGTGTGGGCCGCGGTGGTGGCCACGGCCCTGGTGGCGGTGTTCGGGGGCGTGCTGCTGCTCGGGCAGGCGGTGGTGGCCCGCCACCGGGCGGGGGCGGCCGCTGACCTCGCGGCGCTGGCGGCGGCGGCCACCTGGGCGCGCGGGCCGCAGGAGGCGTGTGCGGTGGCCGGGCGGGTGGCGCGGGCGCAGGGGGCGGCGGTGGTGCTGTGCCGGGTCGGGGGCGAGGTGACGGAGGTCACGGCCCGGGTCCGGGCGGGGCCCTTCGCCCCGGCGGTCCCGGCCCGCGCGGGCCCGCCGGTCCTCCCGGAGGGCTGAACGGCGCCGGCCCGCGGTTCCGGGGGCCGGGTCCCTCCCCGACGCCGCTCGCACCCCGGCAGGCCCCGGACCGGGCTCAGGACGTGGCCGGGTCGTCCGGGTCGGAGGGGGCGTCCGGGGCGTCCGGGGCGGGGGTGAGGAGGTGGGTCAGGAGGCGGAGGGCGCCGCGTTTGTGGAGGGGGTCGTTGCCGTTGCCGCACTTGGGTGACTGGATGCAGGAGGGGCAGCCCGCCTCGCACTCGCAGGCGGCGATGGCGTCCCGGGTGGCCGCGAGCCACGCCCGGGCGGTGTGGAAGCCCCGCTCGGCGAAGCCGGCGCCGCCGGGGTGGCCGTCGTAGACGAAGACCGTCGGGAGGAGGGTGTCGGGATGCAGCGGGACGGAGACCCCGCCGATGTCCCAGCGGTCGCAGGTGGCGAACAGGGGCAGCAGGCCGATGGAGGCGTGCTCGGCGGCGTGCAGGGCGCCGCCGAGGATCTCCGGGTTGATCCGGGCCTCGTCGAGCTGGTCCTCGGTGACCGTCCACCACACGGCCCGCGTGCGCAGGGTGCGCGGCGGCAGGTCCAGTTTGGCCTCGCCGAGCACCTCGCCGGTGATCAGTTTGCGCCGAAGGTAGGAGACGACCTGGTTGGTGACCTCCACGGAGCCGAAGCAGAGCCGGGCCGCCCCCCACGGGATCTCCTTCTCGGTCTCCAGGATGGCGATCGAGGTGGTGTCCCGGGCCGTGGTGGAGAACGGCGGGGAGGCCTCCTCGACGAGGGCCACCGAGTCCTCCAGGTCCAGGTGCTTCACCAGGTAGGTGCGGCCCTGGTGGAGGTGGACGGCCCCGTCGTGGACGGCGGTGTGGGAGGCCGACTCGTCCACGGTGCCCAGCAGCCGGCCCGTCGCGGCCTCGACGATCTGCACGGGGCGGCCGCCGCCGCCCCGGATGTCGGCGAGGTCGCAGGCCCGCTCCCGGCGGGTCCAGTGCCAGGCCGTGGCCCGCCGCCGCAGCAGCTTCGCCGCCTCCAGCTGGGGCAGGAGCTCGCGCGCGGCGGGGCCGAAGAGCTCCAGGTCGGGCTCGGTCAGCGGGATCTCGGAGGCGGCCGCGCACAGGTGCGGGGCCAGGACGTACGGGTTGTCGGGGTCCAGGACGGTGGCCTCCACCGGCTGCCGGAAGAGGGCCTCGGGGTGGTGGACCAGGTAGGTGTCCAGGGGGTCGTCGCGTGCGATCAGCACGGCCAGGGCGCCCTGCCCCGCCCGCCCGGCCCGGCCCGCCTGCTGCCACAGGGAGGCCCGCGTGCCCGGGTAGCCGGTGATCAGCACCGCGTCCAGGCCGGACACGTCGATGCCCAGCTCCAGGGCGGTCGTGGCGGCCAGTCCCAGCAGGTCACCGGAGTGCAGGGCGGCCTCCAGGGCGCGCCGTTCCTCCGGCAGGTAGCCGCCCCGGTAGGCCGCGACACGCCGGGGCAGCGACCGGTCCACCTCGGCGAGCCGTTCCTTGGCGATCACGGAGATCAGCTCGGCGCCGCGCCGGGAGCGCACGAAGGCCACCGTGCGCACGCCCTGCGCGACCAGGTCGGTCAGCAGGTCGGCGGTCTCGGCGGTCGCCGTACGGCGCACCGGGGCGCCCTTCTCGCCCTTCAGGTCGGTCAGCGGCGGCTCCCACAGGGCGAAGACCACCTCGCCGCGCGGGGAGGCGTCGTCGGTGACCTCGGTGACCGGCACGCCCGTCAGCCGGGACGCGGCGGCCGCCGGGTCGCTCGCGGTGGCGGAGGCCAGCAGGAAGACCGGCTCGGAGCCGTAGCGGGCGCACAGCCGGCGCAGCCGCCGCAGGACCTGGGCGACGTGGGAGCCGAACACTCCGCGGTAGGTGTGGCACTCGTCGATCACGACGTAGCGCAGCGCCTTCAGGAAGGACGACCAGCGCGGATGGGAGGGCAGGATCCCCCGGTGCAGCATGTCGGGGTTGGTCAGCACGTAGTTCGCGTACTGGCGCACCCACTCGCGTTCCTCGAAAGGGGTGTCCCCGTCGTACACGGCGGGGCGTACGGCGTTCCCGAGGGGCGCGGAGAGCCCTCGCACCGACCGGCGCTGGTCGGCGGCCAGAGCCTTGGTCGGAGCCAGGTAGAGGGCCGTCGCACCCCTGCCGTTGGGGGCCTCGGCGCCGTCGGCGAGCGCGGAGAGCACCGGGGCGAGGTAGGCCAGGGACTTGCCGGAGGCGGTGCCGGTGGCGACGACCACGGACCGGCCGTCCAGGGCGTGCTCGGCCGCCGCGGCCTGGTGTTCCCACGGATGTTCGACTCCGGCGGCCTGGATGGCGGCCACGACATCCGTTCGGATGCGGTCGGGCCAGACCGCATGACGACCCGCCCGAGGGGGCAAGTGCTCCGTATGGGTGATGCGCGCAGCTCGGGAAGGCCCCCGTGAGAGACGGTCCAGGACCGTGCCGGGAGTGGGTCGTGGGTCCGCCGCGGCCGTGGCCGGACCGGGGCGGTGAGTGTTGGCCATTGGAACCGAGTGTGTCACCGGCGTGCGGGACAATGGACCCAAGGCGTCGTGCGCGCCTGCCGGTAAGTGATTGAATGCCATCGCGGCAGCCGATCCCTCCCCTACCTTCGGGTGGGGAGGCCCCTGGGGGGCGCCGCTCGATAGCAAGGTGCTGGAGGATCCGTGGACCTGTCCCTGTCGACTCGCACTGTCGGCGACCGCATGGTCGTAGAGGTCGGTGGCGAGATTGATGTGTATACCGCGCCCAAGCTGCGCGAGCAGTTGGTGGAGTTGGTGAACGACGGCAGCTACCACTTGGTTGTCGACATGGAGCGAGTGGACTTCCTCGACTCCACCGGCCTCGGTGTGCTCGTGGGAGGCCTCAAGCGCGTGCGCGCGCACGAGGGCTCGCTGCGTCTGGTCTGCAACCAGGAGCGCATCCTGAAGATCTTCCGGATCACCGGTCTGACCAAGGTGTTCCCGATCCACACCACGGTGGAAGACGCCGTCAGCGCCACCGACTGACGGCTCCCGGCGAGTGCCGCCACGGCGGCACCGAGCCGACGAGGAGAGGGGTACCGGACCGCGGTCGGTCCGGGCCCCTGTCAAGGCACGCCCGTAGTCCGAGGGGGACGCACATGGCCACCGTTGAACTGCGCTTCAGCGCCCAGCCCGAACACGTCCGGACGGCCCGCCTGGTCGCGGCCGCCGTGGCGCGCCGGGCGGGGGTGGAGGAAGCCGTCCTCGACGAGGTCCGCCTCGCCGTGGGCGAGGCCTGCTCGCGTGCCGTCGGACTGCACCGCAGCAACGGGCTGACCGCGCCGGTCCGGGTGGTGCTGACCGAGGAGGAGAAGGCTTTCTCCATCGAGGTCGGCGACGAGGTGCCCGGGCCGGCCGGCGGCAGCGCCGAAGCCGTGTCCGGGATCACCGCTGCCCTGGATCCGGATGTCGACAGCGAGGACGAGATGGGTCTCGCCGTGATCAGCGGCCTCGTGGACGACGTCTCGGTGACCGCCGGCGAGTTCGGCGGAACGATCCGGATGAGCTGGCCCGTCGCCGGAGGCGGCGCCCCGGACCTCCCGTAGCCCGCACCGTCCGTCGCCCCGTCGTATCTTCCGATCTTTATCAAGGCCCTGCTGAGCAGGGCCTTTTTTATTTCCGAACGACCGTCAATGCCTTTGTCCCATTACTTCTTTCGAGGGTAATGGAGTGACGTGATCTATTGGTGAGGAACGAGTGCAGGCCAATTCCGTTTCACGCCCACTGTTTTGATCGGGTCGCGCTCCCTACAATCCGTCCACATCTTGAGCTCATCACGTCAAGGAGGACGAATGACGGGGCTCTTCACCCCTATCGCGCCGGATCGCGTCAATGATCTGGCAGCCGCAGTACTGACCGATGACAATCGGCTCATCGTGTTCGTCATCGCCGGAGTCGCGCTGGCGGCCCTGGTCGTCGCGCAGATCCTGGTCCGCCAGGTGCTCGCCGCCGACGAGGGCACCGACAGCATGAAGAAGATCGCGGCGGCGGTCCAGGAAGGCGCCAACGCCTATCTCGGACGCCAGTTGCGCACCCTCGGCATCTTCGCCGTCGTGGTGTTCTTCCTGCTCTTCCTGCTCCCCGCCGACGACTGGACGCAGCGGGCGGGACGTTCCGCCTTCTTCCTCGTCGGCGCGCTCTTCTCGGCCACCACCGGCTACATCGGCATGCGCCTCGCGGTCCGCGCCAACGTGCGCGTCGCGGCCGCGGCCCGGGAGGCCACCCCGGCCGAGGGCGAACCCGCCAAGGACCTGACCGAGGTCTCCCACAAGGCGATGAAGATCGCCTTCCGGACGGGTGGCGTGGTGGGCATGTTCACCGTCGGCCTCGGACTGCTCGGCGCGTCCTGCGTCGTCCTGGTCTACGCCGCCGACGCCCCCAAGGTGCTGGAGGGCTTCGGCCTCGGCGCCGCGCTGATCGCGATGTTCATGCGCGTGGGCGGCGGCATCTTCACGAAGGCCGCCGACGTCGGCGCCGACCTGGTCGGCAAGGTGGAGCAGGGCATTCCGGAGGACGATCCGCGCAATGCCGCGACCATCGCCGACAACGTGGGCGACAACGTCGGCGACTGCGCGGGGATGGCGGCCGACCTCTTCGAGTCCTACGCCGTCACCCTGGTGGCCGCGCTGATCCTCGGCAAGGCCGCCTTCGGCGACCTGGGCCTGGCCTTCCCGCTGATCGTGCCCGCCATCGGCGTCGTCACCGCGATGATCGGCATCTTCGCGGTCGCGCCGAAGCGCTCCGACCGCAGCGGGATGACCGCGATCAACCGCGGGTTCTTCATCTCCGCCGTGATCTCCCTGGTCCTCGTCGGCATCGCCGTCTACGCGTACCTCCCGGCCACCTACAAGGAGCTCGTCGGCGTCGAGGACGCCGCCATCTCCGGCCACTCCGGGGACCCGCGCGTGCTGGCGGTGGTCGCCGTGGCCATCGGCATCGTGCTGGCGGCGCTCATCCAGCAGCTCACGGGCTACTTCACCGAGACCAACCGGCGCCCCGTGCGGGACATCGGCAAGTCCTCGCTGACCGGACCCGCCACCGTGGTCCTGGCCGGCATCTCCGTCGGCCTGGAGTCCGCCGTCTACACGGCGCTCCTGATCGGCCTCGGCGTCTACGGGGCGTTCCTGCTCGGCGGCACGTCGATCATGCTGGCGCTGTTCGCGGTGGCCCTGGCCGGCACCGGTCTGCTGACCACCGTCGGCGTCATCGTCGCGATGGACACCTTCGGGCCGGTCTCGGACAACGCCCAGGGCATCGCGGAGATGTCCGGGGACGTCGAGGGCGCGGGCGCGCAGGTGCTCACCGACCTCGACGCGGTCGGCAACACCACCAAGGCCATCACCAAGGGCATCGCCATCGCCACCGCCGTCCTGGCCGCGGCCGCGCTGTTCGGTTCGTACAACGACGCCATCGCCACCGCGGTCAAGTCGGTCGGGGCCAAGGCCAGCGAGATGAACCTCAGCCTGGACATCGCCCAGCCCAACAACCTGGTCGGGCTGATCCTCGGCGCGGCCGTGGTGTTCCTCTTCTCGGGCCTGGCCATCAGCGCCGTCTCCCGCTCCGCGGGCGCCGTCGTCTACGAGGTGCGCCGGCAGTTCCGCGAGCACCCCGGGATCATGGACTACACCGAGAAGCCCGAGTACGGGCGCGTCGTGGACATCTGCACCAAGGACGCGCTGCGCGAGCTCGCCACGCCCGGCCTGCTCGCCGTGCTGACCCCGATCGCGGTGGGCTTCTGCCTCGGCGTCGGCGCGCTGGGCTCCTTCCTCGCGGGCGCCATCGGCACCGGCACCCTGATGGCGGTCTTCCTCGCCAACTCCGGCGGCGCGTGGGACAACGCGAAGAAGCTCGTCGAGGACGGCCACCACGGCGGCAAGGGCAGCGAGGCCCATGCCGCGGTCGTCATCGGCGACACCGTCGGCGACCCGTTCAAGGACACCGCGGGCCCGGCCATCAACCCGCTGCTCAAGGTCATGAACCTGGTGGCCCTGCTGATCGCCCCGGCCGTCGTGCAGTTCAGCTACGGCGACGACGCCAGCGCGACCGTACGGGCCGTGGTCGCGGCCCTGGCCATCGCCGTCATCGTGGGCGCGGTCTACATCTCCAAGCGCCGCGGCATCGCCGTCGGCGACGAGGGTGACGACGGCGCCGCCGAGAGGGTGGCCCAGCCGGCCGGCCCGGCGGTGGTTTCCTGACCCTGCGGACGCCCCGTACGCGTCGGCCCCGGCCCTTGCGGCGGACCGGCTCGAAGATGCGCCCGAACGGCGGACGGGCGGCGCGGACTGACGCGCCGTCTGTCCGCCTTTGTGCGTACCCGGATGGAGGGCGTGTATCTTCCGGGCCGAGAGCCTTCGAAGGGACCAATCCGGTGAACAAGAAGCTTGCGGCCGCGGTGTCCGGCGGTGCGGTACTGATGCTCGTCCTGTCCGGCTGTGGTGGTGGGGACGACGGCGACAAGAAGGCCGACGCCTGGGCCAAGAAGGTCTGTGACAAGTGGGAGCCAGAGCTCACCAAGATCAAGAGCACCAATGACGAACTGAAGCGGGTGGCCAGTCAGAGCAGCAAGCCGGAGGAGGTCCAGAAGACCGACTCGGCCGCGTTCCAGACGCTGTCCGACGCCTACAAGACGATGGGCGGCGCCCTCTCGGGCGCCGGCGAAGCACCCGTCAAGGACACCAAGGCCGCCCAGGACGCGGTGGTGAAGAGCTACGGGGAGATCTCCAAGGGCTACACCGATCTCAAGACGAAGATCGACGCGCTCGACGCGAAGGACCAGTCGAAGTTCGCGGAGGGCCTCCAGCAGGTCGCCGGGGGCCTCACCGAGATCGCGGCCAACGAGACCGCGAGCAAGGAGAAGCTCAACTCGACCGGCCTGAAGGTCATCTACAGCCAGAAGGGCTGCCAGGTCTCCAGCAAGGGCTGAGTGCGTACGCCGTCCGGGGCGGCCGGGACCCCAACGGGCCCGGCCGCCCCGGTGCGTGCGGGGGCCGCGCCCCGGGGGTCGTACGCATCAGCGGCACCAGCGGCCACAATGGACGGGTGAGTACCACCAGCCTCCCCACGCCCGCCCGCGCCGCCGAACTCCGCGCCGCCCTCCTCGCCGCCGGCTTCACCGCCGACGGACTGCTCGAGATGCTCGGCGCCCCCGCCTACGCCGCGCTCGCCCGCAGCGAGACGGTCCCCGCCCTGCGCGCCGCCCGCAGCCACGGGGACGGCCCGCTCGCCTGCCTGGTCCGGCTGTTCCTGCTGCAGGGCGCCGTGCCGTACGCGCACGCCGCGGCCGCGCTGCCCGTCGACGCCGCGCTCGCCGACGGCTGGCTGCGGCGGGAGGCGTCCGCCGACGGCGCGGACACCGTGCGCGCCACCGTCGACGTGCGCCCGTACGGCGGTCCCGACGGCGAGGACTGGTTCATCGTCTCGGACCTCGGCTGCGCGGTCGGCGGGGCCGGCGGGATCGGCAGCCGCGACGAGGGCGTCGTGCTCGGCGTCGGCGGGGCCTCCACGACCCTGGCCGGAATCACCGTCCGCGTCCCGGTCGGTTCGGCCCTCGACCTCGGCACCGGATCCGGCATCCAGGCCCTGCACGCCGCGCAGCACGCCACCCGGGTCACCGCCACCGACGTCAACCCGCGGGCCCTGGACATCACCCGTCTGACGCTCGCGCTGTCGGGGGCGCCCGGGGCCGAGCTGCTCGCCGGGTCCCTGTTCGAGCCCGTGGGGGAGGCGACGTACGACCTGATCGTCTCCAACCCGCCCTTCGTGATCTCGCCCGGCGCCCGGCTCACCTACCGGGACGGGGGCATGGGCGGCGACGACCTGTGCCGGACCCTGGTGCAGCAGGCGGGCGCCCACCTCAACCCGGGCGGCTACGCGCAGTTCCTCGGCAACTGGCAGCACGTCGAGGGCGAGGACTGGCACGACCGGGTCCGCTCCTGGGTGCCGCGCGGCTGTGACGCGTGGATCGTGCAGCGTGACGTACAGGACGTGACGCAGTACGCGGAGCTGTGGCTGCGCGACGCGGGCGACCACCGCGGCGATCCGGCCGAGTACGCGCGCCGCTACGAGGACTGGCTCGACGAGTTCGAGGCGCGCGGGACCAAGGCCGTCGGCTTCGGCTGGATCACGCTGCGCCGCACCACGGCGGCCGAGCCCTCGATCGTCGTCGAGGAATGGCCGCACTCGGTGGAGCAGCCGCTCGGCGACACCGTCCTCGCGCACTTCGCCCGCCAGGACTACCTGCGCGAACACGATGACGCGGCCCTGCTGGCCGGGTACTTCCAGCTCACCGAGGAGATCGTCCAGGAGCAGGTCGGCGCGCCCGGGGCGGAGGATCCCGAGCACGTGGTGCTGCGGCAGCACCGCGGCATGCGCCGCGCCACCAAGGTCGACACCGTCGGGGCGGGTTTCGCGGGGGTGTGCGACGGCTCACTCAGCGCGGGCCGGATCCTGGACGCGATCGCCCAGCTGGTCGAGGAGGACCCCGTGGTCCTGCGGGACCGGACGCCGGAAGCGATCCGGATGCTGGTGGAGCAGGGCTTCCTTGAGCCCGTACAGGGGCCGGCCGCGGGCTGAGCCCGCCCGCGCGGGCGGACGTGGCCGCGATGTAACCCGGGGTTCGCCCGCCGTCTCCCCGCGGCTGGCAGGCTCCGGGACGGCGGGATCCGGGGGATCGCGTCCGCGACACGCGGGGCGGGCGCGCGGGGGATCCGAGGGGGTTCCCGGGCGGCGACGTCCCCGGACCGCGCGGGGCTGCGAGCGAAGGGGAGCGGTATGGAGAGCGGTCCGGCGATCTTCGCGGCAGCCGTCTTCCTGCTGTTCGGGGCGGCGCTGCTGATCTGGACAGGGGCGCGCGTGCTGCACCGCGCGCCGGTGGCCGAGGGAGTGCGCCCCGCAGTGGCCGTACCGGTGGCACTGCTGGCCGGAACGGGGTCCCTGGCCCTCGGCGTCTGGTGCCTCCAGCGGTTCTGAAGGACCCGCCCGCCATGATCTCCGCAGGGTGAGAAACCCGACGTCGAGGCGGGTGCGCGGGCGGGGCCAGACGGCCCCCAGGCCACTCGGCCCGGTGACCGGAAGGGGGCCGCCGCGGCATCCGGGCGGCAGAAACGGCACTTGTCGGGTTACCGTTCGAGTGGCCGTTGCGGGCTTGTGCCGTTTGACACGGGGGCGGGTTGTACCGTCACACTCCGCAGCGTCGCCGTACCGCGACCGAGTGCCGACCGGAGAGAAGAGCCAAGTTGTCCCCGACTAGCGAGACCGCAAAGGGCGGCCGCCGACTCGTCATCGTCGAGTCCCCTGCCAAGGCGAAGACGATCAAGGGCTACCTCGGCCCGGGATACGTCGTCGAGGCGAGCGTCGGGCACATCCGCGACCTCCCCAGCGGCGCGGCCGAGGTTCCCGACAAGTACACCGGCGAGGTCCGCCGGCTCGGCGTGGACGTCGAGCACGACTTCGCGCCGATCTACGTCGTCAACGCAGACAAGAAGGCGCAGGTCCGCAAGCTCAAGGACCTGCTGGCCGAGTCCGACGAACTCTTCCTCGCCACCGATGAGGACCGCGAGGGCGAAGCCATCGCGTGGCACCTCCAGGAAGTCCTCAAGCCCAAGGTCCCCGTCCACCGGATGGTCTTCCACGAGATCACCAAGGACGCGATCCGGGACGCCGTGGCCAACCCGCGCGAGCTCAACCAGCGCATGGTCGACGCCCAGGAGACCCGCCGCATCCTCGACCGCCTCTACGGCTACGAGGTCTCGCCGGTCCTGTGGAAGAAGGTCATGCCGAAGCTGTCGGCGGGCCGCGTGCAGTCGGTGGCCACCCGTCTCGTCGTCGAGCGCGAGCGCGAGCGCATCGCCTTCCGCTCCGCCGAGTACTGGGACCTGACCGCGACCTTCGCCACCGGCCGCGCCGGTGACGCCTCGGACCCCTCGACCCTGGTCGCCCGCCTGAACGCGGTGGACGGCAAGCGCGTCGCGCAGGGCCGCGACTTCGGCTCGAACGGGCGGCTCAAGAGCGAGACGCTGCACCTCGACGAGGCGGGCGCCCGGGCGCTCGCCGCCGCGCTGGAGCAGACCTCGTTCGGCGTCCGGTCGGTCGAGTCCAAGCCCTACCGCCGCTCCCCGTACGCCCCGTTCCGCACGACGACGCTCCAGCAGGAGGCCTCGCGCAAGCTGGGCTTCGGTGCGAAGGCGACGATGCAGGTGGCGCAGAAGCTGTACGAGAACGGCTTCATCACCTACATGCGTACGGACTCCACGACCCTGTCCGAGACCGCGGTGTCGGCGGCCCGGGCGCAGGTCACGCAGCTCTACGGGTCCGAGTACCTGCCGGAGAAGCCGCGCGTCTACGCGGGCAAGGTCAAGAACGCCCAGGAGGCGCACGAGGCGATCCGGCCTTCGGGTGATCGTTTCCGCACTCCGGCCGAGACCGGTCTGAGCGGCGACCAGTTCCGCCTGTACGAGCTGATCTGGAAGCGGACCGTCGCCTCCCAGATGAAGGACGCGACCGGCAACTCGGTGACCGTGAAGATCGCCGGCCGGGCGGCCGACGGCCGTGACGCCGAGTTCAGCGCCTCCGGCAAGACGATCACCTTCCACGGCTTCATGAAGGCCTACGTCGAGGGCGCGGACGACCCGAACGCCGAGCTCGACGACCGCGAGAAGCGGCTGCCGCAGGTCGCCGAGGGCGACGCGCTGAGCGCCGAGGAGATCACCGCCGACGGCCACTCGACCAAGCCGCCGGCCCGCTACACCGAGGCCTCGCTGGTCAAGGAGCTGGAAGAGCGCGAGATCGGCCGCCCGTCGACGTACGCGTCGATCATCGGCACGATCCTCGACCGCGGCTACGTCTTCAAGAAGGGCACGGCACTCGTCCCGTCCTTCCTGTCGTTCGCCGTCGTGAACCTGCTGGAGACGCACTTCGGGCGGCTCGTCGACTACGACTTCACCGCGAAGATGGAGGACGACCTCGACCGCATCGCGCGGGGCGAGGCCCAGTCCGTGCCGTGGCTGAAGCGGTTCTACTTCGGCTCCGAGGACGCCTCGGAGGTCGTGCCGGCCAACGGGGACCACCTCGGCGGCCTGAAGGAGCTGGTCACGGACCTGGGCGCGATCGACGCCCGCGAGATCTCCTCCTTCCCTGTCGGCGACGGCATCGTCCTGCGCGTGGGCCGCTACGGGCCGTACGTGGAGCGGGGCGAGAAGGACGCCGAGGGCCACCAGCGCGCCGACGTCCCCGAGGAGCTGGCTCCGGACGAGCTGACGGTCGAGTACGCGCAGGAGCTCTTCGCGAAGCCGAGCGGTGAATTCGCACTGGGCGCCGACCCGGTGAGCGGGAACCAGATCGTCGCGAAGGACGGCCGCTACGGCCCGTACGTCACGGAGATCCTCCCCGAGGGCACGCCGAAGACGGGCAAGAACGCGGTCAAGCCGCGGACGGCCTCGCTGTTCCAGTCGATGAGCCTGGACACGGTCACCCTCGACGACGCGCTGAAGCTGATGTCGCTGCCGCGCGTGGTGGGCGCGGACGCGGAGGGCGTGGAGATCACGGCCCAGAACGGCCGCTACGGCCCGTACCTGAAGAAGGGCACGGACTCGCGGTCCCTGGAGACCGAGGACCAGCTCTTCTCGATCACCCTGGACGAGGCGCTCGCGATCTACGCGCAGCCCAAGCAGCGGGGCCGGGCCGCGGCCAAGCCGCCGCTGAAGGAGCTGGGCACGGACCCGGTGAGCGAGAAGCCGGTGGTGGTCAAGGACGGCCGGTTCGGGCCGTACGTGACGGACGGCGAGACGAACGCGACGCTGCGGCGGGACGACGACGTCGAGACCATCACGCCCGAGCGCGGCTACGAGCTGCTCGCGGAGAAGCGGGCGAAGGGTCCGGCGAAGAAGACGGCGAAGAAGGCCGTCAAGAAGGCTCCCGCGAAGAAGGCCCCGGCGAAGAAGGCGACGGCGACGAAGACCGCCACCGCCGCGAAGAAGACGACGGCGGCGAAGACCACGGCCGCGAAGACCACGGCCGCGAAGACCACCGCCGCGAAGAAGACGACGGCGAAGAAGGCCGTGGCGAAGAAGGCGGTCGCCGCTCCGGCGGACGAATAACCTCCGCTTCCGGCCTCCCGGCTCCGGACCCGGCTCCGGACCCGGCTCCGGCCGGCCGGGCGGGGGGCCGGAAACGACGTGGCCCGGGTTCCCGTGCGAGACCGCGCGGGGGCCCGGGCTTCCGCGTTCCACGGAGGTGGGTCCCGGGTCACATCCGACCTTGTCCACAGGCCCCCGCAGCCGCCAGGCACAGCGGATAGGCTGGGCGGATGACGCGAACCGAGCAGCCAACGGTCGTGACCGCCTCCGAGAACCCCACCTACGACGAAGCCCTGGCCGCGGACTCCCGCGAGCGAGCGGTGCGCGCCCTGCTGCGCACGCCCGGGCTGCGCCGGCTGTGGAGTGCCCAGCTGGTCAGCGGCATCGGCGATGCCCTGGCCCTGCTGGTCCTGGTGCTGCTGACCCTCCAGGCGGCCGTCACGGCCGATTCGGGGGGACCCTTCGGCGGCGGCTACCGGGGTGCGGCCTTCGCCGTCGCCGCGGTGTTCGCCGTACGGATCCTCGCCACCGTGCTGTTCGGCGCGGTCCTGCTGGGGCCGCTGGCCAAGCTCACCGGCCCCGGCGGCAAGCTCGACCGCCGCTGGACGATGGTCGGCGCCGACGGGCTGCGGATCGGCCTGTTCGTCGTCGCCCCGCTCTGGCTCGACTGGATCCCCGCGCACGCCACGACCGCGCTCCTCGCCACCGTCTTCGTCTCCGGCGCCGCCGAGCGGGTGTGGACCCTGGCCAAGGAGAGCGCCGCGCCCGCGCTGCTGCCGGCGCCGCCGCCGGAGGGCGCGACCGTCCGGCCGCTGCCCGACCACCTCGACGCCCTGCGCCGCCTGACGCTGCGCACCGCCTTCGCGGCGATGCCCGTCGCGGCCGCCGCGCTGCTCGCGGCGACCCTGGTGGGGCGCGCGCTGGGCCTCGGCGTGGACTGGTTCGCCGCGAACCCCTCCGCGCTGGGTTCGTACGTGGCCGCCGGGCTGTTCGCGGCGTCCGTCTCGCTGCTGCTCCCGCTGACGCTGCCCGACGGGAAGACCCCGAGGCCGCGCTCCCCGCTGGAGGGGCTGCGGGCCCCCCGGGTGGGCGAGCGGCCGGAGAAGGGCCGTACCGGCTCCGTTCCGCTGTTCGTGCTGGCCTGCGCCGCCGTGGCCGGGGCGATCTCCAGTGCCGCCTCCGTGGCCGTGCTGCACGCCTTCGACCTCGGCGGCGGGCCCTCCGCGTACGCCCTGCTGGTACTCGCCCTGGTCGGCGGCACCGGCCTGGGCATCCGCGGCGCCCAGGCGGGCAAGGCGCTGCCCGGGCTGTCCCGCCGGCGGATGCTGGCGCTGGCCATCGCGGTGACCGGGCTCGCGCTGCTGCTGACCGGGCTGGTCCCGGACACGGCGACCGTGCTCTTCCTGGCGCTGCTCGCGGGCACCGCCGCCGGCGTGGCCGCCAACACCGGGCACACCCTGCTGGACCAGGAGACCGAGGAGTTCCGCCGGGCCCGCGTCACCGCGCACCTGCAGGCCGTGGTCCGGATCGCCGTCGCGATCGGGGCCGTCGCCGCCCCGCTGCTGGCCGCCGCGATCGGACCGCACCGGCTGACCGGCGGGGAGGTCGTCTTCGCCCACGGCGGGGCCGCCTTCACCCTGATGCTGGCCGGCGCGCTGCTGCTGCCGGTCGCCGTCGTGGTCCTGGCCAAGGCCGACGACCGGGGCGGCGTACCGCTGCGGCGCGACCTGCGCGAGGCGCTGCGCGGCGGGGAGCCGCTCCAGGCCCCCTCGGCGACCGGGTTCTTCATCGCGCTCGAAGGCGGTGACGGCGCCGGCAAGTCCACCCAGGTGGAGGCGCTGGCCGACTGGATACGGGGCAAGGGCCACGAGGTCGTCGTGACGCGCGAGCCGGGGGCCACCCCGGTCGGCAAGCGGCTCCGCTCGATCCTGCTCGACATCTCCTCCGCCGGGCTGTCCAACCGCGCGGAGGCGCTGCTGTACGCCGCCGACCGCGCGGAGCACGTCGACACGGTGGTCCGGCCCGCGCTGGAGCGGGGCGCCGTGGTCATCTCCGACCGCTACATCGACTCCTCGGTGGCCTACCAGGGCGCCGGCCGGGACCTGTCCCCGACCGAGATCGCCCGGATCTCGCGCTGGGCCACCGACGGCCTGGTGCCGCACCTGACCGTGCTGCTCGACGTCTCGCCGGAGGCCGCCCGGGAGCGGTTCACGGAGGCGCCCGACCGGCTGGAGTCCGAGCCGACCGAGTTCCACCAGCGGGTGCGGGCCGGTTTCCTGACGCTCGCCGCGTCCGACCCCGGGCGCTACCTGGTGGTGGACGCGGGCCAGGACCCCGGCTCGGTGACCACCGTCGTACGCCACCGCCTGGACCGGATGCTCCCGCTCTCGGAGGCCGAGGTCGCGGCGCAGCTCGAAGCGCGGCGCCTCGCGCAGGAGGAGGCCCGTCGCAAGGCCGAGGAAGAGGCCGCCCGCAAGGCGGAGGAAGCCCGGCTGAAGGCCGAGGAGGAGGCCCGGCTGGCCCGCGAGGCCGAGGAGGCGCGGGTCAGGGCCGAGGCGGAGGCCGCCGAGGCGCGCCGGATCGCCGAGGAGGAGGCCGCCCGCAAGGCGGAGGAGGAGCGGCTGCGCGCGGCCGAGGAGGCCCGGGCCCGGGCCGAGGCCGAGCGGCTGCGTGCCGAGGCCGAGGAGAAGGCCCGCGCCGCGGAGCGGGAGCGGCTGCGGCTGGAGGAGGCGGAGGCGGCCCGGCTGCGGGCGGAGGCCGAGGCCCGGCGGCTGGAGAAGCAGCGCCGTGCGGAGGAGGCCCTGCTGCGGGCGGAGGAGGCACGCAGGCTGGCGGAGGCCTCGGCGGCCGCCGCTGCCGCCGCCGCGGCGGCTTCGGCCGCCACCGCGCCGGCGACCGCGCCCGCGGCCGCGGCCGCGCCTGCGCCTGCGCCGAAGGTGGCCATGCGCAAGGAGCCGCTGCACCCGGACCCGTACCAGCCGGACGATGCCGTCACGGTCGAGACCCCGGTGGTCAAGCGGACCGTGCGGCCCGATGACGTGACGCAGACCGTGCCCGTGCCGAAGGTCGGCCGCGCGGTGGACGAGACGGCCGTGCTGCCGCCCGTACGCCCCGACGGCAGGCCGCCCCGCGAGGCGTCGGCTCCGGCGACGCGGCCGACGGCCCGGCACTCGCAGGAGAGCCCGGCCGACCGGGTGCCGCCCGGCATCTTCCGGGACTCCGACAACGACGTGACCCGCGAGCTCCCGGTGCTCGGCGAGGACGGCCGGCCGCGCCGGACCCCGTCCGACTGGGCCGAGGCCACCCCGATGGACGACCTGCCGACCCTGGCGGACGAGCTGCTGGGCCCGCCGCGGGACGAGGACGGCGACGAGGGCGAGGGCGGCCGCCGCCGCCGCTGACCACGCGATGTCAGTGGCGGACGCCACAATGTGAGCAGCCGCGCGCGTCGTGCGCGGCATCGGGTACGCAGCGGGAAAGGCGGTGGGCGGGATGCCCGTGTGGGACGACCTGGTGGGCCAGGAGCGCGTGCAGGCGCAGCTCGCGGCCGCCGCGCGGGACGCCGACGCCCTCGTCACGGCCATCACGGCCGGGACCCCGCCGCCGGCCGCCTCCAAGATGACGCACGCCTGGCTGTTCACCGGACCGCCCGGCTCCGGCCGGGCCACCGCCGCCCGGGCCTTCGCGGCCGCCCTCCAGTGCGTCAGCCCGGACCGCGCCCTCGGCGGGGAACCGGGCTGCGGGTTCTGCGACGGCTGCCACACCACCATGGTCGGTACGCATGCCGACGTGGAGATCGTCCGGACCGATCTGCTGTCCATCGGCGTCAAGGAGACCCGCGACCTGGTGCGCCGGGCCCAGCTCTCGCCGGCCGTGGGGCGCTGGCAGGTCATCGTCCTGGAGGACGCCGACCGCCTCACCGAAGGTGCGGGCAACGTCCTGCTGAAGGCGGTGGAGGAGCCCGCGCCGAGGACGGTGTGGCTGCTGTGCTCGCCCTCGCTGGAGGACGTGCTGCCCACCATCCGCTCCCGCTGCCGGCACCTGAACCTGGGCACCCCGTCGGTGGCGGCCGTGGCCGACCTGCTGGTGCGCCGGGACGGAGTCGAGCCCGCCGCCGCCGCGAACGCCGCCCGCGCGACCCAGGGCCACATCGACCGGGCCCGCCGGCTCGCCACCGACGAGTCCGCCCGGACGCGCCGGGCCACCGTGCTGAAGATGCCCCTGCGGGTGGACGACGTGGGCGGCTGCCTCAAGGCCGCCCAGGAGCTGGTCGACGCCGCGGGCGAGGACGCCAAGCAGATGGCGGAGGAGGTCGACACCAAGGAGACCGAGGACCTGAGGGCGGCGCTCGGCGCCGGAGCGGGCGCGGGCGGCCGGATGCCCCGGGGCACGGCCGGGGTGATGAAGGAACTCGAAGACCGCCAGAAGCGCCGCCGCACCCGGACCCAGCGCGACAGCCTCGACCTGGCGCTGACCGAACTGACGGGCTTCTACCGGGACGTGCTGGCGCTCCAGCTCGGCTCGAACCTGGCCATCGCCAACGAGGACATACGGCACGACCTCGACCGGGTCGCCCGGGCCTCGGGCCCCGAGCGCACGCTGCGGCGCATCGAGGCGATCATCGCCTGCCGGGATGCCCTCGACCGGAACGTGGCGCCGCTCCTCGCGGTCGAGGCGATGACGATGGCGCTGCGGGCGGGCTGAGCTCGCTTCACCCGTCCGAGCGATCTCCGGCGTCCCGCGGGGAGGGCTCCGCGCCCGCGTGACGGCGCGGGCCCCCGGTCGGCGGTCGGCCGCCCGGCCCGCGGCGTCCGGACGCGCTCCGCGGGCAGCGCGTAGGCTCGCCGCATGGACACCAGGCGTCTGCTGCGTACCACCGGGATCGTGATCGCAGCCGCCGGGCTGCTGCTCTCCGGGTGCACTTCGGGGGGATCGGAGGCGGCCTCGGTGGAGCCGTCGGCGGTACCCGCCGCGCTGCGCCCGTACTACGAGCAGAAGCTCAGCTGGCGCGACTGCGGTGTGCCCGGCTTCCAGTGCTCCACCATGAAGGCGCCGCTGGACTACGCGAACCCGGGCTCCGGGCAGGACGTCGACATCGCGGTGGCCCGCCGCGCGGCCACCGGCCCGGGCAAGCGGCTGGGTTCCCTGCTGGTCAACCCGGGCGGCCCGGGCGGCTCCGGCATCGGCTACCTCCAGGCGTACGCGGGCGTCGGCTACCCGGCCGCCGTGCGCGCCCAGTACGACATGGTCTCCTTCGACCCGCGCGGGGTGGCGCGCAGCAGCCCCGTCGAGTGCCTGACCGGCACGGGGATGGACCGTTTCACCCAGGTGGACCAGACCCCGGACGACGCGGCGGAGCAGGCCCTGCTGGTGGCCGCGTTCAAGGAGTTCGCGGCGGCCTGCCAGGCCCGCTCGCAGCGCGTCCTGCCCCACGTCTCGACGGTGGAGGCGGCCCGGGACATGGACATGCTCCGCGGGGTGCTGGGCGACGAGAAGCTGAACTACGTCGGGGCCTCGTACGGCACCTTCCTCGGAGCGACGTACGCCGACCTGTTCCCGGGGCGCGTCGGCCGGCTCGTCCTGGACGGCGCGATGGACCCCAAGCGGCCCGCCCTGGAGCTGAACCGCGACCAGACGGCGGGCTTCGAGACCGCCTTCCGCTCCTTCGCGAAGGACTGCGCGAAGGAGTCGGACTGCCCGTTGGGGCAGGGCGACCCGGACGCCGTGGCGCAGAACCTGAAGCAGTTCTTCCGCAAGCTCGACGCCCAGCCCGTCCCGTCGGGCGACCCGGGCCGGCCGCTCGGCGAGTCCCTCGCGACGACGGGCGTCATCGCGGCCCTGTACGACGAGAGCGCGTGGCCGCAGCTGCGCACCGCCCTCACGGACGCGATGAACGGCGACGGGTCCGGGCTGCTGGCCCTGGCCGACAGCTACTACGAGCGCGGCGGGGACGGCACGTACGCGAACCTGATGTTCGCGAACGCGGCCGTCAACTGCCTCGACCAGCCGCCCGCCTTCGACGGTCCGCAGGCGGTCCGGGCCGCGCTGCCGTCCTTCGAGAAGGCCTCGCCGGTGTTCGGCGCCGGGCTCGCCTGGGCCTCGCTGAACTGCGCGTACTGGCCGGTGAAGGCCACGGGCTCGGCGAAGGCCCTGACGGCGAAGGGGGCCGCGCCGATCGTGGTGGTCGGTACGACCCGCGACCCGGCGACCCCCTACAAGTGGGCCGAGGCCCTGGCCGGCCAGCTGGACTCCGGCACCCTGCTCACGTACGACGGCGACGGCCACACGGCGTACGGCCGCGGCAGCGACTGCATCGACACGGCGATCAACCGCTACCTCCTGGAGGGCCAGGCCCCACCTGCCGGCAAACGCTGCTGACGGCCCGCCGCCGGGCGCGCGCACGCGCGCGCCCGATGTGGCGTGGCGCGCGGGCGACTTGAGGGCGAGGCCGGGGCCCGATGCCCCTCGGCGTGACGTCCGGGCGGGCGACCCCGGACATAGCAAAAGCCCCAGGTCACGGCGAGTGAGTCCTGGGGCTTCTACAGAGCCGCCTTCGGGATTCGAACCCGAGACCTACGCATTACGAGTGCGTTGCTCTGGCCAGCTGAGCTAAGGCGGCACCGCTGGGGAGATGAGAGGAATTCCCCCGGAAGGAGGCTCTCATCAGCAGCGGCGCCAAGTCTACAGGGTTAAACGGGGTGCCCTGAACCGGGCTGTGCGGGTGGGGCTCCGGTGGGGGTGGAGGGGTTGGTTAAGGGGTCTCCACCGGGGTTCGAGTCGGGCATCGGCGGCGGGTGGCACCTTTGCGTCGAGGGACGCGGGCCTGATCGGTGGCGTTCCGTCGAGTGAGTTCGGGAACCGCGGACAGGGGTCTCCGGGCGGCCGAGGAGGAGGAGATCCTGTGGTGAAGATCGTTTTGTTGTCCGGCAGTACGCGCCGGGACTCGGTGAACACCGCTGTACTGGAGACCGTGCGCCACATCCTGGCGGGCCTGTCCGGGGAGCACGAGGCCGTGGCGCTGTCCGTCGCGGAGCTGCCGTTCTACGAGGCGGAGCTGGAGCGGACCGACGGTTCGGCGGCGGTGCGGGCGGCGAAGGAGCTCGTCGCCGGGGCGGACGCGCTGTTCATCAGCACCCCCGCCTACAACGGGGAGATGCCCGGGGCGCTGAAGAACGCGCTGGACTGGCTGTCCCGGGGCATCGGCGGGCCGAGCCCGCTGACCGGCAAGGTGACGGCCGTGGCCAGTGCCTCGCCCGGGGCCCGGGGCGGGCTCGACGCGCAGGCCGGGCTGGCCGGCGTACTGGGGCGGTGCGGGGCGCGGGTCGTCGAGCACGAGCCGGTCGCCGTCGGCGGGGCGGGCGCCCTGGCCACCGAGGACGGGCGGTACACCGACCCGGAGCTGGTGGCGCGGCTGGCGGGTCTGACCGGCGCGCTGCTGGCCGAGGTGGCCGGAGTGAAGGTGCTGGTCTGATGGCGGGCGACCGGATCGGGCTGCTGCGGCTCATGAAGGAGGACCTGGAGGTGGTGGTCGCGCGGGATCCGTCCATGCGCAACCGCCGCGAGGCCCTGCTGCACGCGGCGCTGCCCGCGCTGTGGTCGTACCGGGTCGCGCACCGGCTGCACACGCGCGGACTGCGGATGACCGCGCGGATCATCGCCTGGCGGGCCCGCCGGAGCACCGCCGTCGAGATCCATCCCGGCGCGGTGCTCGGGCGCCGGGTGTTCATCGACCACGGAGCGGCCGTGGTGATCGGCGAGACCGCGGTGGTCGGCGACGACGTGACCATCTACCACCAGGTGACCCTCGGCGCGGTCGGCTGGTGGAGCGACAACGCCCGGGCCGAGGGGGAGCGCCGCCACCCGGTCGTGGGCCGGGGCGTCGTCCTCGGTACGAACGCCACGGTCCTGGGCCCCGTCACGATCGGCGAGGACGCCGTCATCGGGGCACAGGCGCTGGTGAACAAGGACGTGCCCGCGGGCGCGCGGGTGCTCGCCGCGACGGCCGTGATCAAGGCGGTCGGCCAGGAGCCGCAGCCCATGGAAGACCTGTACGCGGTGACGGCGTCGGCGGGCTCCTGGTAGCAGGCCCGGCCTGTCGTGCGCCCCCGATCCGCAGCCGTACGCGAACCGTACGAAACGACTTGTGAGGAAGCAGACGTGGAAAGCCGTGACACCCGCCGCATCGCCGACAGCATCGAGGACCTGATCGGTTCGACCCCGCTGATCCGCCTGCGGTTCGACGACACCGCCCCGGGCACCGAGGTGCTCGCCAAGCTGGAGTCGGCCAACCCGATGTCCACCAGCAAGGACCGGGCCGCCCTGTACATGCTGAAGGCCGCCGAGGAGAGGGGCGACCTGACGCCGGGCAGCGGGACCGTCATCGAGGCGACCTCCGGGAACACCGGCATCTCGCTGGCGGCGCTCTGCGCCGCCCGGGGCTACCGCTGCGTCATCGTGCTGCCCGACAGCGCGACCAGCGAGCGGGTCGCCCTGCTCCGGGCGCTCGGCGCGGAGATCGTGCAGACCCCGCGGGACGCCGGTTACCCCGGTGCGATCGCCAAGGCCGAGGAGCTGCACGCGGCGACCCCCGGGTCCTGGTTCCCGTGCCAGCACGAGAACGCCGACAACGTCCGGGCGCACTACGAGACCACCGGCCCGGAGATCTGGGCCGACACGGCCGGCCGGGTCGACGTCCTCGTCTGCGGCGTGGGCACCGGCGGGACGCTGAGCGGCATCGCGAAGTACCTGAAGGAGCAGGACCCGACCATCCGGGTCGTCGCGGTCGAGCCGGAGAAGTCCCCGGTGCTCTCCCAGGGCACCGGCGGGCTGCACCGGATCCCCGGCCTCAACGGCGGCTTCGTCGCCGCGACCACGGACGTGGACCTGATCGACAGCGTCGTGACCGTCTCCGACGAGGACGCGATGGCCGGGGCCCGCACGCTCGCCCGCCGGCAGGGCGTCTTCGTCGGGGTCTCCTCCGGCGCCGTCGCGCACGCCTGCTCCCGGCTGGCCGCGCATCCGGACTACATCGGCGCCACGATCGTCACCGTGCTGCCCGACACCGGCGAGCGCTACCTCAGCCTCTGGGACGAGGCCGCCGCCCCCGGCACCGCGTCCACGGGCCGCCCGGCCGAGGTGCCCGTCGTCCGCCCCGCCACGCCGCCGACCGTCGCGACCACCTCCTGACGCGGCGGTTCCGCGCCGGGCGGCCGGCGGCCCGCTGAGAGCGCTCCACGAACGGGACGGTCCGGGCGCCGGTCGCCGGGCCCCTCGGCTCCGCTCCGCCCCGCCCCCGCCGCAGCGGTCGCAGGGGCGGGGCGGGCGGGGCTAGCGTGGGGAGGGGGCCTGGGCGGCGCACGGGCTGGAGGCCGGCATGACGACACGGTGGCGCGGTGTGATGGCCGGAGCGGCCGCGGTGGGACTGGTGGTGGTGCCGCTGGGCGCCGGCTCGGCCGGGGCGCTGGACGCCCGCCCCGGCGCGTCCTCCGCGGTGGCGGCGGCGACGCCCGCGGCCGACGGGTTCCCTAAGCTGACGCCCGCGGTGGCGGCGGAACTGGACGCGGCCGTGCGCGAGGTGATGACGCGGGCCCGGGTCCCCGGCGTCATCGTGGCCCTGTCGGCCCCCGGCAAGGGCGAGTACGTACGGGCCTTCGGGGTCGCCGACAAGGCGAGCGGCGCCCCCATGACGCCCGGGCTCAACATGCGCATCGGCAGCGAGACGAAGACCTTCACCGTGACGGCCCTGCTCAGACTGGTCGACGAGGGCAAGGTGGGCCTGGACGACCCCGTCGGCAAGTACGTCGCCGGGGTGCCGAACGGGGACCGGATCACCCTGCGCGAGCTGGCGGACATGCGCAGCGGCCTGTTCAACTACTCGGCGGACGAGGGCTTCTTCAAGGCCCTCACCGGCGACCCCGAGCGCTCCTTCACCCCGCAGCAGCTCCTCGCGTACGCCTTCCGGCACCCGGTGAACTTCGCGCCCGGAGCGGAGTTCGAGTACTGCAACACCAACACGGTGCTGCTGGGGCTGGTGGTGGAGAAGGCGAGCGGGAGCACGCTGGCCGACTACATCACCGACCACGTGGTCAAACCCGCCGGGCTCAAGCACACCGTCTTCCCGGCGGGCGCGGAGTTCCCCGCTCCGCACGCCCACGGGTACACGAACCAGACCGCCGACGGGAAGACCGCGGACGCCACCGACTGGAACCCCTCCTGGGGCTGGGCGGCCGGTGCGATGATCTCCGACCTCCCCGACCTGCGGACCTGGGCCAAGACCCTGGCCACCGGCACCCTGCTGACCCCCGCCACCCAGGCCCAGCGGCTGAAGGTGAGCGCGGCGGGGGACCTGCCCGACACGGGCTACGGCCTGGGCATCTTCAACGTCGAGGGCTGGATCGGCCACAACGGCTCACTGCCCGGGTACCAGTCCCTGACCGTGTACCTGCCGCAGTCGCAGGCCACGATGGTCGTCCTGCTCAACACGGACATCGCGCACGAGGGCGCCGAGCCCAGCGCCCTCTTCGGCGAGGCGATCACCAAGATCGTCACTCCGCAGCACGTCTTCAGGCTCCCCGCGCAGCCGGAACCCGCCACCTGAGCACAATGGGGGCGGGCGCACCGACCGAGCGAGGAGACGCACACATGACGGACATCGAGACCGGCCGGACCGTCGAGGTCCGGGAGGCGGGCGGGGCGGACGTCGAGACGGCGGCGGAGCTGTTCCGCGGCTACCTCGACTTCTACGAGGTGCCGCCCGAGGACCCCGACGGCCCGCGGGCCTTCCTGGCCGAACGCATCGCGAAGGGCGAGTCGCTGGTGCTGCTCGCCGACGTGCCAGGCGCCGGGACGGTCGGCTTCGCCCAGGTCTACCGGGCCTTCTCCTCCCTCACGCTGAGCACGGCGTGGATCCTGAACGACCTGTACGTGGCCCCGTCCGGCCGCCGCACCGGCGCGGGCCGGGCGCTGCTGCGCGAGGTGCTGCGCCGGGCGCGCGCCGAGGGGGTGGCGGGGGTGCAGCTGGAGACCGCCTACGACAACCGGACCGCGCAGGGCCTGTACGAGTCGGAGGGCTTCGTGCGCGAGGAGTTCCACGTCTACTTCCACGACCTCGGGGGCGCTACGGGCTGAGGCCCTGCGCCGGTCCGCCCTGCCGGGCGGGGGCGCGGGGCCGGAGCCGGCCGGCGTCACTTGGCGTCGGCGTAGCACTCCACGACCGCGGTGGTGAAGGGGAAGCGGACCGGGGTCTCGCCGAAGCAGAGCCGGCCCGCCCGCTCCGCGGCGTCCCGGATCGCCTCCGCGACGGCCGGGGCCTCCTCGGCGGGGCAGTGCACGATCACCTCGTCGTGCTGGAAGAACACCAGCTCGGCGCGGAGCCCGGCGCCGGTCAGGGCCTGGCGCAGCGCCGCCAGGAGCAGCAGGGCCCAGTCGGCGGCGCTGCCCTGCACGACGAAGTTGCGGGTGAAGCGGCCGCGGGCCCGGCCGCCGGCGGAGGCGTGGCCCGGGGGCCGGCCGTCGGGGCCGTCGGGGCGTCCGGGGCGGTCCTGGGGCAGCCCGGCCTCGCCCCCGTCGCCCCCGTCGTCCTCGGGGGCGGCGGCGGGCGGCGGGCAGGTCCGGCCGAGCCAGGTCCGCACGAGCCGGCCCTCCTCGCCCGCGCGGGCGGCGTCGTCCACGTAGGCCACGGCCCGGGGGAAGCGGCGGCGGAGCGCGGCGAGGTTCTTGAGTCCGTCGCCGGAGGTCTGCCCGTAGACGGCCCCGAGCACAGCGATCTTGGCCTTGTCCCGGTCGCCGGAGAAGCCCTGCCGGGAGACGGCGGTGTAGAGGTCCTCGGCCCGGCCCGCCACCTCCATGAAGGCCGGGTCGCGGGAGATCGCGGCGAGGACGCGCGGCTCCATCTGGTCGGCGTCGGCGACGACGAGCCGCCAGCCCGGATCGGCGACGACCGCCCGCCGGATCACCTTGGGGATCTGCAGGGCGCCGCCGCCGTTGGTGACCCAGCGGCCGGTGAGGGTGCCGCCGGGGACGAACTCGGGGCGGAAGCGGCCGTCGTGGACCCAGTCCGCGAGCCAGGACCAGCCGTGGGCGGTGTAGATGCGGTACAGCTTCTTGTGGGCCAGCAGCGGCTCCACGGCTGGGTGGTCGACCTCCTGGAGGGCCCAGCGGCGGGTGGAGGCGAGCTTGATCCCGGCCTCCGCGAACGCCTTGACGACATCGGCCGGCAGGTCGGGGCGCACGCGGCGGCCGAACGCGGCGGACACCTCGTCGGCGAGCTCGGCCAGCCGGCGGGGTTCGCCGCCACCGCCGTAGCGCTCGCCGAGCAGCTCGGTCAGCAGCGCGCGGTGGACGTCGGCCCGCCAGGGCAGGCCGGCCCGGTGCATCTCGGCGGCGATCAGGAAGGCGGCCGACTCGGAGGCGACGAGCAGGCGCATCCGGTCGGGACGGGCGGTGGCGGCGATCCGGCGGGCCTGGTCGGCGTGGACGGCGAGCAGGGCGTCGAGGGACAGGGGCGCGGCGGGCCGGGGTTCGAAGAGGGAGTCCTGACTGCCGCGCGCGGCGGCGCGCGCCGGCGGGTCCGGCGGGACGGGGGCCCCGCTGAGGCGGGCCCAGGCCGCGGCCGCCGAGCGGGGCAGGCCGGAGCGGCCCTCGTGGCCGAGGAGCAGCAGCTCGGCGTCCTCGACGTCGTAGCAGCGCTCGACGCGGACGCCTGCGGCGAGCAGGCGGGGGTGGACGGCGGCGGTCGACGGCCAGATCCACCGGGTGGCGGCGGGGGCGGCGCGAACGGCCTCGGCGGGATCGCGGACGCGCAGGCGGGGGCCGGTGGCGGGGGGCACGGGTGCGGCGTGCCACCAGCCGTCGGCGGCCTCGGTGAGGGCCCACGGGCCGGGTGCGTCGCTCACGAGTGCGAGTGTCCCACCGGGCTCTGACATCCCCCGCCCGCC
This sequence comes from Streptomyces sp. NPDC048507, assembly GCF_043199995.1. Taxonomy (NCBI): domain Bacteria; kingdom Bacillati; phylum Actinomycetota; class Actinomycetes; order Kitasatosporales; family Streptomycetaceae; genus Streptomyces; species Streptomyces sp. NPDC048507. The sequence goes on from NZ_JBICWZ010000004.1 coordinate 542,417, forward strand.
CCGCCGCGCCGGCCCCGGTGCGGCTTCCCCCGGCCGGGGGTAGAGGGTGCCGACCGGGGTGGATCTCCGGCGGGGCCGAGGCCGCCGGGCGGGCCGGACCCGCGCGGGCGGAGGACGCCGGAAGGTGGACCCCGCACCGGCCGCCGCTGGTCGGGGTGGCTCTCGGGCAGTCCGCGGTGCCGGGCGCCGCCGGGCGGGGTCGGCCCGGGCCGGGTGCCGGGCGCCGCCGGGCGGGGTGGGCCCCGGGCCGGGTGCCGGGCGGCGGGGGCGGATACTGCTTCGGGCGGCGCGCAGGGTGGGGGAAGGCGGCGGTGGGGGGTGGTGGGGGGCATGCCAAGCTGGAGGGGTGAGTGAGTTCGCCGAGACCGTTGACCGGGCCTTCGCCGCCGCGCTGTACGCCCAGGACGACGCCGGGCTCGATACGGGGGCCTCCCTGCTCGCCGCCGAACCCGGGCGGTGGCCCGGGGTGGGGCGGGAGCTGCTCGCGCGCGGGGAGGCGTACGCGCGGCAGGCCTGGGAGCGGGGCTGGCAGCCGGCCGACGTGCTCCGGCTGGTGCGCCGCGACCTGGAGGAGCTCCACGCCGCCATCGCCGAGGACGTGATCGCCGCCGAGGCCCGTCGCTACGCACGGCTCCCCGAGCGGTGGACGGACGCCGCGGCGTGGTGGGGCGAGGACGGCGCGTACGCCGAGCAGCTCGCGCGCCGCACCAGGGCGGACCGGTTCACCCTGGCCACCGCCGTGCTGGAGGTGTTCCGGCTGCTGGTCCGGCTCCCCTCCATCGAGCCCGTCGGCCCGGTCCCCGGTGACCCCGCGGACGACCTGGCGGCGCACGCGCACATCGAACCCCGCATGCTCGGCCGGATCCGCGCGCTGCTGGCCAAGGCGGAGGCCACCACCTTCCCGGAGGAGGCGGAGGCGCTGAGCGCGAAGGCCCAGGAGCTGATGGCCCGCCACACGGTGGACGAGGCGCTGCTCGCGGCCCGCGGCGGGGGCCGGGGACAGCTGCCCGGCGCCTGCCGGATCGGGGTCGAGCCCCCGTACGAGGAGGCCAAGGCGGTGCTGCTGGACGCGGTGGCGACGGCCAACCGCTGCCGGGCGGTGTGGAACAGCGGCTTCGAGTTCTCCACGGTGGTCGGCTTCGAGAGCGACCTGGAGGCGGTGGAGCTGCTCCACACCTCGCTGCTCGTCCAGGGCACGGCGGCGATGACCCGCGCCGAAGCGGCCCAGCGGGCCGGCGGACGCAAGCGGACGAAGACCTTCCGTCAGTCCTTCCTGCTCGCGTACGCCAGCCGGCTCGGGCGGCGGCTCGCGGAAACCGCCGAGCACACGGCCGCCGAGGCGCCGGACAACCTGCCCGCGCTGGTGGCCCGCGACGTCGCGGTCACCTCCCGGGCGGACGAGATGTTCCCCCGCACCACGACGACCCGGCTGCGCGGCGCCACCGACCACGCGGGCTGGGAGGACGGCACGGCGGCGGCCGACGCGGCGCACGTGGGCGGCGGCGGCCGCAACCGCACCGCCCTGCCGTAGCCGGGCGCCGGGGTCAGGCGCCGGGGCCCCGCGCCGCCGCCCCCTGAGCCGCCGGGCCCCCCGCCGCCGCCGCGTCCCGGGCCCCCGCGACCCCGTCCGCCGGGCCCTGCGGGACGGCGTCCTCGGTGCGCAGCGCCCGCGCCTCGGACTTCAGGATGCGCGCGGAGCGGCCCAGGGAGCGGGCCATGTCCGGGAGCTTCTTCGAGCCGAACACCAGCAGGCACACCACCAGCACGATGATCAGGTGCCAGGGTTCGAGGCCATTGCGGAGCATGCGGGTACCCACCTTTCGACCGGATGATGATCCGCCCCGGGGAACCGCCCGGCAAGGGATCCGTACAAACCTGAAGAAACCCTGAAAACCGTTACGCTCGACGCCATGAGCTGGCTCCGGGCGCTGAAGGACACGGCCCGCTCGGGCGTGAAGGTCGAACGGACCCGCCTGGAGCCCCTCGTCGCGGTCCGGGCCGCCGCCGGCCTCGCCCTCGTCATCGGCTTCGGGCTGGCCTTCCTCGGGCCGGGCGCGGCCGCCAGCTCGGCCTTCGGGGCCTTCATGGCCGCCATCGCGAGCTTCCAGCAGAGCTGGCGGCCGCGCCCGGTGCTCGCCCTCGCCTCGGGGCTGACCCTGGCGGTCACCACCTTCACCGGCTACCTCGTCGGCTCCTCGGACACCTGGCTCTTCCTGCTCCTGCTCGCCGTCTGGTCGTTCCTGGCCGGGCTGCTGTGGGCGGCCGGGCCGACCGCCGGGATCATCGCCTCCGGGAACGTCGCGATCATGCTGGTCACCGTCACCCTGCCGACCTCCCTCCCGCAGGCCGCCGGGCACGCCGCGGTGATCGCGGCGGGCGGGGTGGTCCAGGCGCTGCTGATCGTGCTGTTCCCGATCCGCCGCTGGGGCGCCCAGCGCGACGCCCTGGCCGACGCGCTGGCCGCCGAGGCGGACTACGCCCGCCGCCTGCGCCAGGACCCGGCCGCCTCCTTCGATCCCGCGCCGCTGATGCGGGCCCGGGACGCCGCCGCGGTCACCGTCCGCCAGGCCCGGCGGCGCCCCTCCGAGCTGCACGGGGCGCGGGGGCTCGCCGAGCGGGTCCGGCCCGTGCTGGCCTCGCTCGCCGACCCGGCCGTGGGGGCGCCCGCCGAGGGGCCGGCCCGGGACCGGGTGCGGGAGCTGCTCGCCGCCGCCGCGACGGTGCTGGACGCCGCCGCGCGCGCGATCCGCCACGGGGACCCCGTGGACCTGCCCGCCCCGGCCGTGGCCGTCCTCCAGGCCCCCGACCTCCCCGAGGTGCTCCGGGGAGCGCCGCTGCGGGCCGCGCGGCGGCTGGCCGCGCTGCTGGCGGACGTGCTGGAGACGGCCGAGCCCGGGTCGGGGCGCACCGCCGACCCGGCCGAGTCGATGGTGCGGCCGTCGCTGGCGGGGCTGGTGCCGCTGGTGCTGAGGGACGTACGGGCCGAGCTGCGGCCGGGCTCGCCCGTCCTGCGGCACGCCGTCCGGGTCACGGCCGTGGCCTGCGCCGGGTACCTGATCGGGCAGGCGCTGCCGTTCGGGCACGGCTACTGGGCGCCGATGGCCTCGGTGATGGTGATGCGGCCCGATTTCACGCAGACCTGGTCCCGGGCCGTCGCCCGGTTCGCCGGCACCCTGGCCGGGGTCGGGCTCGCCACCGGGATCGTGCAGCTGGCCCGGCCCGGGATGTACCTGTCGGGGCTGCTCGCCGTCGTCAGCGCGGGGCTGATGTACGTGCTGATGCGCACCGGGTACGCCGTCGCGCAGCTCTTCGTCTCGGCCTACGTCGTCTTCCTGCTCGGCATGGGCGGCGTCCGCTGGGAGCAGACCGTCCCCGACCGGATCGCCCTGACCCTGGTCGGCGGGGTGCTGGCGATGGTGGCCTACGCCGTCTACCCGGCCTGGGAGACCCCGCGGCTGCGGACCCGCCTCGCCGACTGGCTGGCCGCCGTCGGCCGGTACGCGGCGGCCGTGCTCGCCCAGTACGCCGACCCGGCGGGGGCCCGGCGCGCCGACGTCCGGGAGACCCTGCTGGCCGCCCGCGACGCCCGGATCGCCTGGCACGAGGCACTCGCGCGGGCGGCCGGTGAGCCGGTGCGCCACCGGGGCCTGTCCCGGGCGGCCGCCGACGGGGCGGGGGAGGCCCTGGCGGCGCTGGGCCGGCACGCGATGCTGCTGGAGGCCCACTTCCCGGACCGGGCGCACGAACCGGTGCCGGGGGCGGCCGCGCTGGCGGCGGCCGTGCGCGGGGCGACCGAGGAGGGCGCGCAGGCGGTGCGCGAGCGCCGGGTCCCGGAGTGGGACGGGGTCCGGGGGCTGTTGCCCGAGGGCGACGCGCCGGGCGCGGCGGTGCTGCGGGGGGCCGTGGAGCAACTGCTGGACGCGCTGGACGAGGTGTCGGAGGCGCTGAGGCCCTGAAGGGGCCCGAGAAGTGATCAACGGTGACGGACCCGGTACCGCGCGTGCACGTGCATCTGCCCATGCATGCGCTGATGAACACAGCTATGATCCGGTGCAGTTGACATCTGCACTATCGGGGGCTTCCTGTGGACCACGCGTACAACGGGATGGCAGCTGCAGAACTCGCTTCCTTGTATGAGCTGACCTGGCAGAAGAGCAGACACAGCAACTCGCAGGGATCCTGCGTGGAGTTCGCCAAACTGCCGGGCGGCGACGTCGCCATGCGCAACTCGCGCTTTCCCGACGGCCCGGCGCTCGTGTACACGCCGGCCGAGATAGAGGCGCTGCTGCTCGGCGTCAAGGACGGCGAGTTCGATCATCTGATCGGCTGACGGAACAGCGCACCCGATTGAGCCATGCACGTGCACTGGCCGGGACTGATCGAAAAGATCAATCCCGGCCAGATGTCTGCTGTGTGACGTTCCGTCCCCCTGGACGCGGACCCGCCGGGAAGGCCGGTCCGCGGGGTCAGTCCTGGAGCATGAACAGCGCCCAGACGACCTTGCCCGTCAGCCGGCCCGCGAGCGGGTGCCAGCCCCAGTTGTCGCTGTAGGCGTCCACGAGGAACAGCCCGCGCCCCGACTCCAGGTCGCAGTTCTCGTCGGTCCGCTCCGGGGCGAACGAGCCGCCCGGCCGCTCCTCGCTGGGGTCGCGCACCGCGCACACCAGCCGGGTGCTCCACCGCATCAGGTGCAGCCGTACGGAGCCCTCCGGCTCGCCGGCGCACCCCCGCGCCTCGTCGGGCAGGGCATGGCGCAGCGCGTTGGTGACGAGTTCGGAGACGACCAGCGCCACGTCGTCGAAGCGGTCGTCCAGGCCCCACTGGGACAAGGTCGAGCGGGTGAACGAACGGGCGCCCCGCACCGCCTCGAAGCGGGCGGGCAGGGCGCACGACGCGGACCCGGAGACAGCCGTGGGGTCGACCGGGGGCAGCCCCTGCCGTAACGGCTCGAGCATGGTCGATCCATTCGTCCCCATGCGAGGCACTCCCGGGATTCGCGGACGAAGCGGAGGCTTTGTCCAAAGAGAACTGCGGGGTGGGTCCGGCGCCGGCGCGAAGAGCACGCAGGTGCGCGAGACCATCGTTCCGAATGGCGCAGCCGGATGCAAGGGCAGATGCACGTGCACGCGCCGGACCTGTCCGCTCCCGTGACGGTTCTTGCTCATTTCTTCCTACGCATACTTACGGACTTCTTTTCCGGGACGCCGGATTCCGTTACAGAACGAGTACGGTCCGATGCGTTTTGGTGGCAGACTCTCGCACCGGGGTACGGGGGCCCACGACGCACACGCACATCGCGATGGGGAGGGCAGGACAGTGACCGCAGAAGCCAGCGGTTCCGTGGTGCGCCGCATCCTCCTGGGCTCGCAGCTCAGGCGACTCCGAGAATCCCGCGGCATCACCCGTGAAGCGGCCGGCTACTCGATCCGCGCATCAGAATCGAAGATCAGCCGCTTGGAGTTGGGAAGGGTGAGCTTCAAGGCCAGGGACGTCGAAGACCTCCTGACGCTCTACGGGGTCACGGACGGCACGGAGCGGGAGTCCCTGCTGGGACTGGTCCGCGAGGCCAACGCGGCGGGCTGGTGGCACAGTTACGGCGACGTACTGCCCGGCTGGTTCCAGACGTACGTCGGCCTGGAGGGCGCCGCCTCGCTCATCCGCATCTACGAGGTGCAGTTCATCCACGGCCTGCTCCAGACCGAGGCGTACGCGCACGCCGTCGTCCAGCGCGGCATGCCCGGCGCCTCCGCCGCCGAGATCGACCGGCGCGTCGCCCTGCGCCTGGAACGCCAGAAGGTCCTCGTCTCCGAGAACGCCCCCGTCTTCCACGCCGTCCTCGACGAGGCCGCGCTGCGCCGCCCCTACGGCGACCGTGACGTGATGCGCGGCCAATTGGAACACCTGATCGAAATCAGCCAGCGGCCCAACGTGCAGCTCCAGGTGATGCCCTTCTCCTTCGGCGGACACGCGGGGGAGAGCGGAGCCTTCACCCTGCTGCGCTTCCCCGAGTCGGACCTCCAGGACATCGTCTATCTGGAACAGCTCACCAGTGCCCTCTACCTGGACAAAGAAGAGGAAGTGGGGCAGTACTCGCGGGCGATGGAGCGGCTCCAGGCCGATTGCCCCGATCCCGACCGGACCAGGGATCTCCTGCGCGGACTGCTCCAACTGTCTTGAACCGCACGTACTATGACGTCTGATCAGTGCATGACGACCGATCGGTCTCCGGTGCAGCGCACGGGTGCGCGCTCGCAGTAAGGGATGGCATGTCCATATTCACCGACCTGGCTCACCAGTACATCGACGGCGAATGGCTGGCCGGCACCGGTTCGTGGGACATCATCGACGTCAACCCCTACAACGGGGAGAAGCTCGCGGCCATCACGGTGGCCACCACCGAGCAGGTGGACCGGGCCTACCGCGCGGCCGAGCGGGCCCAGCGGCTCTGGGCGGCCACCAGCCCCTACGCGAGACGCTCCGTCCTCGAACGCGCCCTGCGCATCACCGAGGAGCGCCAGAAGGAGATCGTCGAGGCGATGATCGACGAGCTCGGCGGGACCCGTCCCAAGGCCGAGTACGAGGTCCACCTCGCGATGGAGTTCCTGCGCGAGGCGATCCAGCTGGCCGTCCGCCCCGAGGGCCGCATCCTTCCCTCGCCGGTCGCCGGCAAGGAGAACCGGGTCCAGCGGCTGCCCGTCGGGGTCGTCGCGGTGATCAGCCCCTTCAACTTCCCGCTCCTGGTCACCCTGAAGTCCGTCGCACCCGCGCTGGCCCTGGGCAACGCCGTCGTGATCAAGCCGAACCAGAACGCCCCGGTGGCGGGCGGCGGGATCATCGCCAAGATCTTCGAGGACGCGGGCCTGCCGGCCGGCCTCCTCAACGTCCTGGTCACCGACATCGCCGAGATAGGCGACGCGATCCTGACCCACCCCGTCCCCAAGGTCATCTCCTTCGCCGGATCCGACCGCACCGGACGGCACGTCGGCGCGGTCGCCGCCCGCCACTTCAAGCGGACCGTCCTGGAGCTGAGCGGCAACAGCGCCCTGGTGGTCCTGGACGACGCCGACGTCGACTACGCCGTCGACGCGGCCGTCTTCAGCCGCTTCGTCTTCCAGGGCCAGGTCTGCATGGCCGCCAACCGGATCCTCGTCGACGCCTCCCTGGCCGAGGAGTTCACCGAGAAGTTCACCGCCCGGGTGCGGGCCCTGAAGACCGGCGACCCGCGCGAGGCCGACACCCACATCGGCCCCCTGATCAACTCCTTCCAGGCCGACGCCCTGACCGCGCTGGTGGACCGCGCCGTCGAGTCCGGCGCCCGGGCGCTCGTACGCGGGTCTACGCGCGGCAACCTGGTCGAGCCGACCGTGCTGGCCGGACTGCCCGAGGACTCCCCGCTGCTCGGCCAGGAGATCTTCGGCCCGGTGGCGCTGCTGGTGGTCTTCGACGGCGAGGAGGAGGCCGTGCGCCTGACCAACGCCACCCCGTACGGGCTGAGCGGGGCCGTGCACACGCGGGACGTGGAGCGCGGGGTCCGCTTCGCCGAGCGCATCGAGACCGGGATGATCCACGTCAACGACTCCACCATCGGGGACGAGCCGCTGACCGCCTTCGGCGGCGAGAAGGCCTCGGGCCTGGGCCGGCTCGGCGGCGAGGCCACCGTCGAGGCCTTCACCACCCAGAAGTGGATCTCCGTCCAGCACGGCCGGACGGCCTTCCCCTTCTGAGCCGCCACGGACGCCGTCCGCAGTAGAGGACAGAACCTGACCGCAAGGCTCCGTAGCGTGGTTCCCGTCAGCAGGAGGAACGGGGTGCGGCAAGCGCCCCCTACGGAAGGCGGCCCGCCATGCCCCACCCCACCCAGGAGATCGCCGGAGACGAGCGCGGGACCCTGCTCCTGTTCGTCGAGGACCAGCGCGAGGCGATCCGCCGGGCCGCCGAGGGCGTCACGCCGGAGCAGGCCGCCGGCCGCCCCACCGTGAGCGAACTGTCCCTGTCCGGGCTCGTCAAGCACGCGGCCGAGGTCGAGCTCAACTGGCTGCGCATGGCCCAGCGGCAGCCGAACGAGCACGGGCGCGCCCCCGAGACCTGGAAGGAGGGCTTCCACCTCTCCGCGGACGAGACCCTCGACTCCGCCCTCGCCTTCTGGGACGGGGTGAAGAAGGAGACGGCCGACTTCGTGGCCTCCGTGCCCACCCTCGACCACTCCTTCCCGCTGCCCCCGGCGCCGTGGTTCCCCGACGCGGAGGTGTCGGTGCGCTGGATGCTGCTGCACCTGGTGCGCGAGTTCGCCCGGCACGCGGGGCACGCCGACATCCTGCGGGAGACGATCGACGGTACGAAGGCGATGGGCTGACCGGCGACCGGCGCCTCCGCGCGGCGCCGGGGCGGCCCACCCCCTGAGAGGGGACTTGCACCTCACGCGGCGTGAGGAGCCACAGTGGGGGGCGTCACCCAACCAGAGGAGCGGGAAGCGATGGGCTACTCCGTGGGCCGGGTCGCCGGTTTCGCCGCGGTCACGGTGCGCACGCTGCACCACTACGACGAGATCGGCCTGCTCTCCCCGAGCGGCCGCAGCACGGCGGGACACCGGCGGTACGACGACGCCGACCTCGACCGGCTGCAGCGGATCCTGTTCTACCGGGAGCTCGGCTTCCCGCTCGACGAGGTCGCGGTCCTGCTGGACGATCCGGACGCGGACCCGGGGGAGCACCTGCGCCGGCAGCACGCCCTCCTGTCCGGACGGATCGCCCGGCTCCAGCGGATGGCCGCGGCCGTCGAGCACGCCATGGAGGCGAACAAGATGGGCATCAACCTCACGCCGCAGGAGAGGTTCGAGGTCTTCGGGGACCAGGACCCCGAGCAGTACGCCGAGGAGGCCGGGCAGCGGTGGGGCCACACCGACGCCTACGCGCAGTCGCAGCGCCGGGCCGCCACGTACACCAAGGACGACTGGAAGCGGATGCAGGACGAGGCCGCCGACTGGAGCGCCCGCTACGCGGCCCTGATGGAGGCGGGGGAGCCGGCCGGGGGCGAGGCCGCGATGGACCTGGCCGAGGAGCACCGCCGGCACATCTGCGCCTGGTTCTACGACTGCCCGTACGAAATGCACGTCTGTCTCGGCGACATGTACGTGGCGGACGAGCGCTTCAAGGCCTTCTACGACGCGGTGCGGCCGGGCCTGGCCGAGCACCTGCGGGACGCGATCACGGCCAACGCCGTGCGCAAGGTGTAACCGGCGCGTCACCGTGCGGTGGCCGCGAGCTTGCTCACACGACCCCCACCGGGCCTGGAACCCGGTGGGGGTCGTGTGCGTTGATAATTGAGACCAGCTGACCCGTCGCCCCCCACCGCCGACACCCCCTGATCCAGGAGAGCCCGGAACTCGTGTACACGCTTGCGCTCGGCCCTGAGTGGCTGTCCCCGGAGTACCTGATCGGCCATTTCGGCCTCATCGGCATCCTGGTCATCGTCTTCGCGGAATCGGGTCTCTTCGCGTTCCTGCCCGGCGACTCCCTGCTGTTCACGGCGGGCCTGTTCGTCGCGAGCGGCGACATCAGCCAGCCGCTGTGGCTCGTCTGCACGCTGATCGTGGCCGCCGCGATCATCGGTGACCAGGTGGGCTACCTGATCGGCAAGTACTTCGGCCCGAAGCTCTTCAACCGGCCGAACAGCAAGGTGTTCAAGCGCGAGAACCTGGACGCGGCCCACGAGTTCATGGACAAGCACGGCCCCAAGGCCATCGTGCTGGCCCGCTTCGTGCCGATCATCCGCACCTTCGCGCCGATGGTCGCGGGCGCCGGCGCGATGAAGTACCGCACCTTCCTGACCTTCAACATCATCGGCGGCATCGCCTGGGGCGCGGGCGTCACCTGCCTCGGCTACCAGCTGGGCCAGTTCGACGTCATCAAGAACAACGTCGAGACGATCTTCATCGGCATCGTGCTGGTCTCCGTCATCCCGGTGGTCTTCGAGGTGCTCAAGTCCCGCAAGAACAAGGCGAAGGCCGCCGCGCAGGCCCCCGCCGCCCCGTACGGCGCTCCGGAGGACCCGCAGGCCCCCGGACAGCGCGGGCGGCACGCCAAGCGCTAGCGGGCCCCGCGGCCGCCCGTGCCGCGCCCGCGCGAGAACGCCCCGGGGACGGTGTCCCCGGGGCGTTCGCGCGTCCGGGGTCAGAAGCCTCGGGTGCGCTTGGCCGCCCGGCGCTTGGCCGCGCTCTGGGCGCCGGGGATCCGCATGAAGAGCCGCGAGGTCTCCGACCCCAGGTTCACCCCGACGGCGATGGCCAGGGCGATGGCGGCGGCGTTGGTCAGCGAGGCCAGTCCCGCGTCGAGGCGGTTCTCGGCGATCGACAGCAGCCCGTAGTACGTCGCCGAGCCCGGCAGCAGCGGCCCGATGGCCGCCGTCACGTAGGGCAGGGCGGAGGCGAAGCGGTAGCGGGAGAAGAGCTGCCCGAACAGGCCCACCAGCCCCGCCGCGATGGCCGTGGAGGGTACGGGGGGCAGCTCGGCGGCCCGCAGCGCGCCGAAGGTCACCCAGGCGACCGCGCCGTTCAGGGTCACGATCGTCACCGTGGACCATTCCTGCTGGAGCAGGATCGCGAAGGTGAACACCAGGACCATCGAGGCCAGGATCTGGATCACCGGCCGGCCCGGGATCTGGAGCACCTCGTCGGGGTTGGGCTGGGCGCCGAACTGGAGGCCCACGTAGATCACCACGAGGACCCCGCTGATGATCCCGATGAAGAGGTACATGACCTCCAGCAGGCGGGCCGACGCGGTGATGTAGTAGCCGGTCAGGCCGTCCTGTACGGCCGCGACCAGGGCCCGCCCGGGCAGCAGCGCGAAGAGTCCACCGGTGATCACGGCCGAGGCGCGCAGGTCGATCTCGGCGATCTTCAGGGCCACGCCGATGGCGGCCGGCGGCATCGCGGCCACCACGAACTGGTAGAACTCCGGCAGCCCGCGCCCGGCGCAGAACCAGGCCAGCCGGTCGCCGAGGACGGCGCCGAGGGCCGCGCAGAAGAAGACCGTGACCCCGCCGCCGACCAGGATGGAGGCGGCGCCCGCGAGCAGCCCCGCAGCCGCCGTGAGCACCCAGGTGGGGTAGGGGTGGCGGTTGCGGCGGATCTCGGCGAGGCGCCGGTAGGCGTCCTCCAGGGAGACCTCCACCTCGTGCGCGCTGATGTCGTCCACCAGCCGGAAGACGGCGGCCAGCCGGGTGTAGTCGGTGCCCCGGCGACGCACGGTGCGGTTCGCGGAGACGGGGTGGTCCACCAGGGAGGGCTGGTGGGTGATGGAGAGCATGGTGAAGGTGACGGTGGGCTCGCAGCGGTCGAGCCCGTAGGAGCGGGCCACGGCGAACATGGCGGCCTCCACGTCCTCGGCGCCCTCGCCGCCCGCGAGCAGCAGCTCGCCGATGCGCAGGGTCAGGTCCAGGACGCGGCCCACGGCGGGGCCGGTCTCGCTCTGCCGCTGCACCGGCTCGGCCACCGGGCGCACGTCGACCGGCATGCGGAGCATCGTGCGCATCCGGTCCTGCCAGGGGGACTCCTTCATCCGCGAGACGGGGAATCCGCCGGGGACGTAGGCGGGCGGGGAGTGGTGGGCGCTGTACGTCGCCGGGGCGGCGAAGGCGGAGCCCTCGGGTTCGGGGAGCTGCGCGGCCATGCCGTCGGGGACGGCGAACTCGGAGGTCGGCTGGTCCTCCTCCGTCGCCTCGGGCGCCATGCCGGGTGGCGGGGTGAAGGCGCTGTGCGCCTCGTCCGACTTCGGCTTGCGGTCCTCGAACCCGGATCCTTCGGCCTCCGCCACTCGTCCTCCCGTCCCGGTTGTGGGCAGCCTCCGCACCAGTATGCGGAATCGTTTCCTCCCCTGCGAAACCGGAATCGCACGCGGAGTGACGGGCAGTGCGGGCGGGCGGGCGCGAGCCGTACGGAGAGGCGCAGGACGTGCGCAAACGCCGTCGGGCGGCACTCCCCGAGGGGGTGCCGCCCGACGGGACGGTCAGTGAGCGGAAGCTCAGTGGTGGCCGCCCTGCGCCTCCAGGCGCTTGTACGAGGCCTCGATCTCGGCCTCGGCCTCGGTGCGGCCGACCCAGTTCGCGCCCTCGACGGACTTGCCCGGCTCCAGGTCCTTGTAGACCTCGAAGAAGTGCTGGATCTCCAGGCGGTCGAACTCGGAGACGTGGTGGATGTCGCGCAGGTGCTCGACGCGCGGGTCGGAGGCCGGCACGCAGAGCAGCTTGTCGTCGCCGCCCGCCTCGTCCGTCATGCGGAACATGCCGATCGCGCGGCACTTGATCAGGCAGCCCGGGAAGGTCGGCTCGTCAAGGATGACCAGCGCGTCCAGCGGGTCGCCGTCCTCGCCGAGGGTGTTCTCGACGAAGCCGTAGTCGGCCGGGTAGCTGGTCGAGGTGAAGAGGCGACGGTCCAGACGGATCCGGCCGGTCTCGTGGTCCACCTCGTACTTGTTCCGCGAACCCTTGGGGATCTCGATGGTGACGTCGAACTCCACGTCCTGCTCCTCCATGCTCAGCTGCATTGCTCCGGGACTGCATTGATCCATCTGCGCGCTCGTACGGCCCAGCCCTGCCGGGTGGGGTGCCATGCTCGCGGCAAGACGCAGTGGTTAAGTGTCCCTCACGCATATGTGTGATCGCGAAAGGGGCTGGTCCGAGGTGCCCTTGGCCAAGACATGGCAGCTCATCGCGGGGTCGGCCGTCGCCGGCCTCGCCCTCTCGGCCGCGGTGGTGTCCGCCGCCGGGCCCTGGGACTCCGGCCAGCGTAAGGCCGAGCGGGACGAGGCCGCCTCCTGGAGCCGTACGGGTGGCGCAGATCACGCCGCCGGCGCCCCGCCCCAGGCGGCGCCCAGCGCCCCCGGGGTGCTCGCCGGGGTCGTCCCGCGCACCGCCGACGCCGTGGGCGCGGCCCCCGACGCCCTCGCCGGGGTGCTCAGACCCCTGCTCGCCGACCCGGCGCTGGGCACCGTCCGCGGCGCCAGCGTGGTCGACACCGCCACGGGCCGCGTGCTCTTCGAGTCGGGTTCGGGCGAGGCCATGATCCCCGCCTCCACCGTCAAGATCGCCACCGCGAGCGCCGCCCTCGCCGCCCTCGGCCCCGAACACCGCATCCGGACCACCGTGACGCCCGGAGCGGGCCCCGGCGCGATCGTCCTGGTCGGCGGCGGCGATCCGTCCCTGACCGCCAAGAAGAAGAGCCCCGCCGGATCCGGCGGCAGCCTCGTGGCCCTCGCCGCCGACACCGCCCAGGTCCTCAAGGCCGCCGGCACCGACACCGTCGCCCTCGGCTACGACGACTCGCTCTACACCGGGGCCGTCCGCCACCCGATCGGCCCCAACGACAACCTCGCGCCCGTCACCGCCCTCACCGCCGACGAGGGCCGGCCCGACGACTCCACCTCCGGACCCGTCACCCGCACCGAGGACCCCTCCGGGGACACCGCGCGCGCCTTCGCCGGCCTGCTGCGCGACCGCGGCATCAAAGTGACCGGCGACCCCGCCCGGACCAAGGCCCCCGCCGGGGCGCAGCCGCTCGCCACCACCCTGTCCACCCCGCTCGCCGGGCTCGTCGAGCGGATGCTGACCAACAGCGACAACGACATCGCCGAGGCCCTCGCCCGCCAGACCGCCCTCGCGGCCGGGCAGGGCGCCGCCTTCGAGGGCGCCGAGAAGGCCGTCGCCGAGAAGCTGGCCTCCCTCGGCCTCGACGTCGCCGGCACCCGCTTCGCCGACGGCAGCGGCCTCAACCGGGCCGACAAGGTCACCACCCGTCTCCTGACGGGCCTGCTCGCCGCTGCCGCCGACCCCCGCCACCCGGAGCTGCGGCCCGTCCTCACCGGGCTGCCCGTGGCCGGCTTCACCGGCACCCTGCGCGCCCGCAACGCCGGCACCTCGCCGGCCGCCGGGCTGCTCCGGGCCAAGACGGGCACCCTCACCGGGGTCAATTCCCTCGCCGGGACCGTCGTCGACCCCTCCGGCCGGCTGCTCGCCTTCGCCTTCCTGACGGCGGGCGCCGCGGACGGCCCGGCCGCCGAGAAGGGGCTCGACAAGCTGGCGGCCGCCGTGGCCACCACGTCGTAGGGGGATCCGCAGGAGCGCCGGTCCACGTACGGTTGACGCATGACGAGCATCGGTGGTGCGGAGATGGTCGACTGGAACCTCGCGGTGGCGACCGCGACCCGGCTCGTGCGGCCGGGTCCCGACGTCAGCCGCGACGAGGCACGGGCGGTGGTGGCGGAGCTCCGCCGGCACGCCCGGACCTCCGAGGAGCACGTGCGCGCGTTCACCCGGATGATGCCCGAGGGCACCGTCCTGCCGGACACCCCCGTCCTCGTCGTGGACCGGGCCGGCTGGGTCAAGGCCAACGTCGCGGGCTTCCGCGAACTGCTGGGCCCGCTGCTCGGCAAGATGCAGGACCGCCGTGCGGGCGTCCCCGGCGGCGCCGTCCTCGGCGCGGTCGGCGGCAAGGTCACCGGCGTCGAGCTGGGCATGCTGCTGAGCTTCCTGGCATCCCGGGTGCTCGGCCAGTACGAGACCTTCGCGCCCGCCCTCCCGGACCTCCCCGGCGGCTCCGCCACCGGCGGCAGGCTGCTGCTCGTCGCCCCCAACATCGTGCACGTGGAGCGCGAGCTGGAGGTGAACCCCCACGACTTCCGGCTCTGGGTGTGCCTGCACGAGGAGACGCACCGTACCCAGTTCACGGCCGTCCCGTGGCTGCGCGCCCACCTGGAGGGCGAAATCCAGACGTTCCTGGGCGCCACCGAGATGGAACCCGGGGCCGTCCTGGAACGGCTGCGCGAAGCCGTCCAGTCCTTCGCCGGGGCCCGCCCCGAAGCGGAGGGCGCCGACGAGGGCCGCTCCCTCGTCGAGCTCGTCCAGACCCCCGAGCAGCGCGAGGTGCTGGGGCGGCTGACCGCCGTGATGTCCCTGCTGGAGGGGCACGCCGACTTCGTGATGGACGGGGTCGGGCCCGAGGTGGTGCCCTCCGTCGCCGAGATCCGGGAGAAGTTCCAGCAGCGCCGCGCCACCGGGGCCGGCCGTCTCGACGCCGCCCTGCGCAAGCTGCTCGGCCTCGACGCCAAGCTCCGCCAGTACCGCGACGGCGAACGCTTCGTCCGCGCCGTCGTCGACCAGGTCGGCATGGACGGCTTCAACCGCGTGTGGACCTCGCCGAACACCCTGCCCACCAAGGCCGAGATCGCCCGGCCCGCGGACTGGGTGGCGCGCGTGCACAGCAGGGGGAGCGCGGGGAGCGAAGAAAGGTGACGCAGGGGGCGTAAACATGTCTCACTGGGGGAAGCAGCATCACCCGTCCGAGGGACCGTGGGCCGTGGAAGGGCGTGCGATGCTCGGAGAACGGCTCGTCTCTGTCACCATCGACGCACTCTGAGTGACGAACGCCTTTCCCCGTGCAACACCCCCACCCTCCGAGCATCCGAACTCCACGAAGGGCACCGGACATGGGTCCCCATCCTGCGGTCGCGGCGATACGCCTGGCGGTCCGCCGCGTACTCCACGACGTCCTGAACGATCTCGCCCCCACCGCCGCCGACCCCCGCACCGGGGCCGGCACGCCGCTCGTCCTCGTCGCCTGCTCCGGCGGCGCCGACTCGATGGCCCTCGCCTCCGCCCTCGCCTTCGAGGCCCCCAAGCTCGGCATCCGGGCCGGCGGCGTCACCGTAGACCACGGCCTCCAGCCCGGCTCCGACCTGCGCGCGGCGGAGGTCGTCACCCGCATGACCGCACTCCGCCTCGACCCGGTGGAGTCCGTCGCCGTGCGCGTCGGCCGCGAGGGCGGACCCGAGGCGGCCGCCCGCGACGCCCGCTACGCCGCCCTCGACGAGGCCGCGGACCGGCTCGGAGCCGTCGCCGTGCTGCTCGGACACACCCGCGACGACCAAGCCGAAACCGTCCTGCTGGGCCTCGCCCGCGGCTCCGGCATCCGCTCGCTGTCCGGCATGGCGGAGAAGTCCGGCGGCACCGGCCGCAGCCACCGCTACCGGCGCCCCTTCCTCCAGATCGACCGGCAGACCGCCCGCAAGGCCTGCATGGTCCAGTCCCTCGCCGTCTGGGACGACCCGCACAACATCGACCCCGCCTACACCCGCTCCCGGCTGCGCCACGAGGGTCTGCCCGCCCTGGAGAAGGCGCTCGGCAAGGGGGTCGTGGAGGCGCTCGCCCGCACCGCCCAGCTCTCCCGCGACGACGCCGACGCCCTCGACGCCTGGGCCGCCGACGCCGAGGCCGGAGTCCGCGACGAGGACGGCCGCCTGGAGTGCGCCAAGCTGTACGCCCTGCCCCCGGCCGTCCGCCGCCGGGTGCTGCGCAGGGCCGTGGTCGCGGCCGGGTCCCCCGCCGGCTCCCTCTTCGCCCGGCACATCGAGGAAGTCGACCGCCTCATCACCGGATGGCGGGGCCAGGGCGCCATCAACCTGCCCGGCCGCGTCGAGGCCCAGCGGCAGGGTGGCAGACTTGTCATCCGGCAGGGCTGATTGGTGCTGAAACACGGTTGAGTCCTCCGGGGTCACCCCCGGAGCCCCGGCCGACAACGAAAGTGATGCGGGTGGACGAGAAGGACATGGGCAGCGACCTCCAGTCGGTGCTCATCACCAAGGAAGAGATCGACGCGAAGCTGGCCGAGCTGGCCGCGAAGATCGACGCGGAGTACGCGGGCAAGGACCTGCTCATCGTCGGTGTGCTCAAGGGCGCCGTGATGGTGATGGCGGACCTGGCGCGCGCCTTGTCCACCCCGCTCACCATGGACTGGATGGCGGTGTCCTCCTACGGCGCCGGGACCCAGTCCTCGGGCATCGTCCGGATCCTCAAGGACCTGGACACCGACATCAAGGGCAAGCACGTCCTGATCGTCGAGGACATCATCGACTCGGGCCTGACCCTGTCCTGGCTGCTGTCCAACCTGGGCTCCCGCGAGCCGGCCTCCCTGAAGGTCGTCACGCTGCTGCGCAAGCCCGAGGCGGCGAAGGTCGCGATCGACGTCGAGTGGGTCGGCTTCGACATCCCGAACGAGTTCGTCGTCGGCTACGGCCTCGACTACGCGGAGAAGTACCGCAACCTGCCGTTCGTCGGCACGCTCGCCCCGCACGTCTACGGCGGCTGAACCCGCCGGACGGCGGTAACGTCGGCCGTCCCGCCGCTCGCGCCCCCGGGGGAACCTGGGGGCGACCTCCCGCGTTGAGGAGGGGAGCGGGTCTGTCAGCCGTCCCATGAGGCCGCGGGTGACAATACAGGGGTACATTCCGAAGAACAGTCTTTACTCACAGCAGCATTTACCTACGGGCAGGAGGGACGGGGTGCCTGGCGCCCCGTATGGATGGACGTGAAGCGATACTTCCGTGGGCCGGTCATGTGGATCGTGCTGGCCGTCCTCGCCGTGGTCGTGTTGATGAACGTCGTCGGCTCCGGCGGCGGCTACAAGTCGGTGGAGACCAGCGAGGTCATCAAGGCGATCAACAGTGGCCAGGTGGAAAGCGCGAAGCTGACCACCGGTGACAGCCAGATGATCAAGATCGAGCTGAAGAAGGACCAGAAGCTCGGCAACAACGACGGCACCAAGTTCCAGGCCAACTACATCGGGGATCAGGGCGTTCAGCTCGCCCAGAACCTCCAGACCAAGTTCGAAGCCGGTCAGATCCCTGACGGGTACTCGGTCACTCCGGACAAGACCAGCCCGTTCCTGAGCGTGCTGCTCTCGCTCCTGCCCTTCGTCCTCATCGTGGTCGTCTTCCTGTTCCTGATGAACCAGATGCAGGGCGGCGGCTCCCGGGTCATGAACTTCGGGAAGTCCAAGGCGAAGCTCATCACCAAGGACACCCCGAAGACGACCTTCGCGGACGTCGCGGGTGCGGACGAGGCCGTCGAGGAACTCCACGAGATCAAGGAGTTCCTCCAGGAGCCGGCGAAGTTCCAGGCCGTCGGAGCCAAGATCCCCAAGGGCGTGCTGCTCTACGGGCCCCCCGGCACCGGCAAGACCCTGCTCGCGCGAGCCGTCGCGGGCGAGGCCGGCGTTCCCTTCTACTCGATCTCCGGGTCCGACTTCGTCGAGATGTTCGTCGGCGTCGGTGCCTCGCGTGTCCGTGACCTGTTCGAACAGGCCAAGGCCAACGCGCCGGCGATCGTCTTCGTCGACGAGATCGACGCCGTCGGCCGGCACCGCGGTGCGGGCCTCGGCGGCGGTCACGACGAGCGCGAGCAGACCCTGAACCAGCTGCTCGTCGAGATGGACGGCTTCGACGTGAAGGGCGGCGTCATCCTGATCGCCGCCACGAACCGGCCCGACATCCTCGACCCGGCGCTGCTGCGCCCGGGCCGCTTCGACCGGCAGATCGCGGTCGACCGGCCGGACATGCAGGGCCGCCTGGAGATCCTCAAGGTCCACCAGAAGGGCAAGCCGGTCGCTCCGGACGTCGACCTCTCGGCCGTCGCCCGCCGCACCCCCGGCTTCACCGGTGCCGATCTGTCCAACGTTCTGAACGAAGCGGCCCTGCTGACCGCCCGCTCGGACCTGAAGCTGATCGACAACCACATGCTGGACGAGGCGATCGACCGCGTCGTGGCGGGTCCGCAGAAGCGGACCCGGATCATGTCGGACCGGGAAAAGAAGATCACCGCGTACCACGAGGGCGGACACGCCCTGGTCGCGGCGGCCTCCCCGAACTCCGACCCGGTCCACAAGATCACGATCCTGTCCCGCGGACGGGCCCTGGGTTACACCATGGTCCTGCCCGACGAGGACAAGTACTCGACCACGCGCAACGAGATGCTCGACCAGCTGGCGTACATGCTGGGCGGGCGCGCGGCCGAGGAGCTGGTCTTCCACGACCCGACGACGGGCGCGGCGAACGACATCGAGAAGGCCACCGCCACGGCGCGGGCCATGGTCACGCAGTACGGCATGACCGAGCGTCTCGGTGCGATCAAGTTCGGCGGCGACAACACCGAACCGTTCCTGGGGCGCGAGATGTCGCACCCGCGGGACTACTCGGAAGAGGTCGCGGCGCTGGTCGACGAAGAGGTCAAGAAGCTCATCGAGACCGCGCACAACGAGGCCTGGGAGATCCTGGTCGAGAACCGGGACGTCCTGGACAACCTGGTCCTCGCGCTGCTGGAGAAGGAAACGCTGAACAAGGAGCAGATCGCCGAGGTCTTCTCCACGATCGTGAAGCGTCCGGCCCGTCCCGCGTGGACCGGCTCCTCCCGCCGCACCCCCTCCACCCGTCCGCCGGTGCTCTCTCCCAAGGAGCTCCAGCTGACGAACTCCGCCAACGGCACCTCGGCGGCCACGCCGGCCGTGTCGGTGGAGAAGGCCCCGGAGTCCTCCCCGGAGGACCGTCCGGAGGCCTGACCAGGTCCGGAATGGAAGCCGCGCCCCCCAGGTTCTAGCCTGGGGGGCGCGGCTTCTTTCATGACCGCGTGGTGTGGACAGGAACGAGGATGAGATGACCGACCCAGTGACCCTGACCGGTGGCGAGGGCACGATCGGCGAGTTCGACGAGAAGCGCGCCGAGGCGGCGGTCCGCGAGCTCCTGATCGCGGTCGGCGAGGACCCGGACCGCGAGGGCCTCCTGGATACGCCGGGCCGCGTGGCCCGGGCGTACCGGGAGATATTCGCCGGCCTGTGGCAGACGCCGGAAGAGGTGCTGACGACGACCTTCGACCTGGGCCACGACGAGATGGTCCTGGTGAAGGACATCGAGGTCATGTCGAGCTGCGAACACCACCTGGTCCCGTTCCACGGCGTCGCGCACGTCGGCTACATCCCGTCCACCGACGGCAAGATCACCGGGCTGTCGAAGCTGGCCCGGCTGGTGGACGTCTTCGCCCGCCGCCCCCAGGTCCAGGAGCGGCTGACCACTCAGATCGCGGATTCCCTGATGGAGATCCTCGACCCGCGCGGGGTCATCGTGGTCATCGAGTGCGAGCACATGTGCATGACCATGCGCGGGGTCCGCAAGCCGGGCGCCAAGACGATCACCTCGGCGGTCCGCGGCCAGCTCCGCGACCCCGCGACCCGCAACGAGGCCATGACCCTCATCATGGCGCGCTGACGGGCTCCTGAGCGCCGCGGGCGCCCGGGTGGCCCGGGAGCGCCCCGGGGGGCGTCCGGGCTCCTCAGGAGTCCCCTCCGGCCCCGCGCGGGGCCCGGCCGCCTCAGGCGGTGGCGGGGGCCTTGTCGGGGTCCTCGTCCTCCGGGAGCTTCAGGACGTGCTCCAGGAAGAGCGCGGCGGCGATCACGGCCGCCCCGGCCAGGACCGAGCCGCCCGCGTACCAGGCCTGGTCGCGGCGGGCGGGGACGTCGAGGGACTCCGTCAGCAGGAAGATCCCCACGCCGCCGTACATGCCCGCCACCAGGGCCGCGACCAGCGCGCTGGCCTGGCCGAAGACCACCGCGCGGGCCGCCATCAGCGGTTCCACGCCCTTGGCCCCCGGCCGGCGCTCGCGCTGGGCCTTCAGCCGGGCGCGCAGCGACAGCGCGGTGGCGAACAGTACGACGGCGATGACCGCCAGCACGACCGGGGCGGCCAGCGGAACGCCCGGCAGGGTGCCGTACGCGTTCCACAGCCGGGCGCCCGCCCAGGACAGCACCCCGGCGATCACGAAGATGCCCGCCAGGACCGCCGGCCTCAGTTGCTTCACTTGCCCGTTCCCCGCTCTCAGTGACTGGCCGCACGGCCGTGAACAGGCTACTAACGACTACTCCGGCAGGCGGAGTTCCAGGTCGGGGCGTGCCGTGAGGCCGGCCGGGCCGATTCCGGCCAGCAGCGCGGCCACGGGGCCGTGGCCCGGGACCTGGGCCTCGGGGTCCACGTCGTGCCAGGGAGCCAGGACGAAGGCGCGCAGGTGGGCCCGGGGGTGGGGGAGGGTCAGGACGGGGTCGTCGGAGACCACGTCCGCGTAGGCCACGATGTCGACGTCGATGGTGCGGGGGCCCCAGCGTTCCTCGCGGACGCGGTCGAAGGCCTCCTCGATCGCGTGCCCGCGCTCCAGCAGGCTGGTGGGGGGCAGGGTCGTCTTCACCAGAGCCACGGCGTTGAAGTACGAGGGCTGCGAGCCGGGCTCGACGCCCCACGGCTCGGTCTCGTAGACCGGGGAGACGGCCTTGACCCGCAGGCCGGGGGTGTCGCCGAGGGCGTCGACGGCACCCTGGAGGGTGTCCAGCCGGTTGCCGAGGTTCGCGCCGAGCGCGATGACGGCCCATTTGGGGTTGGACAGGGTCACGTCCGCCGCGTCGACCGCCTCGACGACGGAGGCGGGTACCGGCTGGACGGTGGGGTCGCTCTGGGCGTTCAGGCCGTTGTTCATGCGCGGCTCCGGGTGATCGTGATGGTCACGTCGTCGAAGGGGACGGTGATGGGTGCGTCCGGCTTGTGGACGACGACCTCGACCTGTGCCACCGCTTCGTGCTTCAGGCACTGCTGGGCGATCCGCTCGGCGAGGGTCTCGATCAGGTCGACCGGCTCTCCCCGGACCACGTCGACGACCTCTTCGGCCACGACGCCGTAGTGCACGGTCTTGGCCAGGTCGTCGCCGGCCGCCGCGGGACGGGTGTCGAGGTGCAGCACGAGGTCGACGATGAAGGTCTGGCCCTCTTCGCGTTCCCGGGGGAAGACGCCGTGGTGCCCGCGAGCCTTGAGGCCGCGCAGTGCGACACGATCCACGCGAATCACTCCTGCTTTCGTAGGTGCTTCCGGTCCCGGGACTCCCCGGGTCCATGGCCTACGCCGAGTGCGGTCGGCGTCGTCCGCCTTCGAATTTACCTGCGACGCGGCTCCGCCCCCGCCCTTGGGGTCAGTCGGTGCCCGCTTCGTCCTCGTCTTCGGAGTCCGTCAGGACCGGAGAACCGTGGTGGGACCAGAGCCGCCAGCCCTCCGGTGTGCGTCGGAACACATTCGTGGCGACGACGAGCTGGCCGACCAGCGGCCCCAGCTCCCCGGCTTCCTGGGCGGGGCCGCCGCTGAGGATGTTCTCGGTACAGGTGACCAGGGCGGTGTCGCCTATGAGGGCCACCTTGGTGTCGGTGAGGAAGAACTGGATGTACTCGGTGTGGGACATGATCAGCGCGTACGAGCGCAGCACCTCGCCGCGCCCCGAGAGCACCGGCCAGCCGGGGTGCACGCAGGAGATCTCGTCCTCCAGCCAGAGCGCCGACAGTGCGTCGAAGTCCCCCTGCTCCATGGCCTCGTAGAAGGCCGCGTTGACCTCTTCGACGGCTTCGATGTCGGTAAGGCTCACCGTGCCCCTTCCTCCTGCGAACGGCGGGTCACAGTGCCCCTTCCACGGCGCGGGCCACCCGAACCGCGTCGGCGGTCGCCCGTACCTCGTGCACCCGTACGGCCCAGGCGCCCTGGTGGGCGGCGATGGCCGAGACGGCGGCGGTGGCGGCGTCCCGCTCGCGCGCGGGCGGCGGGGCGGTGCCGGCGGCGCCGGCCAGGACGCGGCCGAGGAAGCGCTTGCGCGAGGCGGCGACCAGCAGCGGGAAGCCGAGCGCGCGCAGCTCGCGGAGGTGGGCGACCAGGGCCAGGTCGTGCTCGGCGTTCTTCGCGAAGCCGAGGCCCGGGTCGACGACGAGCCGCTCGGGGGCGATGCCGCCGGCGACGACGGCGTCGATGCGGGCGCGCAGTTCGGCGGTGACCTCGCCGAGGACGTCCTCGTAGACGGCGAGGCTGTTCATGCCGTCGCTGAAGCCGCGCCAGTGCATGACGACGAAGGGGACTTCCGCGGCCGCCACCGCGGGGATCATGCCGGGGTCGGCGAGGCCGCCGCTGACGTCGTTGACCAGGGTGGCGCCCGCTTCGACGGCCCGGGCGGCGACGGCCGCGCGCATGGTGTCGACGGAGACGGTGACGCCCTCGGAGGCCAGGCCGCGGACGACGGGCACGACCCGGCGCAGCTCCTCCTCGGCGTCGACGCGGGAGGCGCCGGGGCGGGTGGACTCGCCGCCGACGTCGACGAGGTCGGCGCCCTGGGCGACGAGGTCGAGGCCGCGCTTGACGGCGGCGGTGGTGTCGAACCAGCGGCCGCCGTCGGAGAAGGAGTCCGGGGTGACGTTGACGACGCCCATGACCCCGCAGCGGTCCCAGTCGGGCAGCCCGGTCACCAGGCCCCTGGAGACGGGCCCGCGGTTGGTGTTCATGGGGTCCAGGGTAGAGCCCCCGCCCCGGCGGCCGGGCCCCGCGACGGGGCCCCGCGACGGGGCCCCGCGACGGGTGCTCCGCGGCCCCCGGGCCCCGGGTCGGGCCCGATCCGCGGGGGGCCGGGCCAGGGGGCCGGGCACTGGCCTCCGTACCGGGCGACGGACTCCGGCCCGGGGGCCGGGCCCGGGGCTCCCGGCCGGGGCCGGGGCCGGGGCGCGGGGGGCCGGGCGCCGGGGGTCAGGCCGCCTGGACTTCGCGTTCCTTCTGGGCCGGGACCGTCGCGTGGCCGTGGGCGCAGGTGCGGACCGGCTTGGGACGGCGGCGGCTGGCGAACAGCCGCGGCAGGGCCAGCGTGACGAAGCCCTCGGCCTGCATCGCGGCGAAGCCGATGCGCGGCAGGTCGCGGGTCTGCCGGAAGACCACGAAGCGCGGCTCCCAGCGGGGCTTGAATTTCGCGTTGAACTTGTACAGCGACTCGATCTGGAACCAGCGGGACAGGAAGACCAGCAGGCCGCGCCACATCCGCAGCACCGGCCCGGCGCCGATCTTCTCGCCGCGGGCGAGCGCCGAGCGGAACATCGCGAAGTTCAGCGAGACCTTCTCGATGCCGAGCGACGGGCAGGCTTCCAGGGAGGCCACGATCAGCAGCTCGTTCATGCCCGGGTCGGCCGCGCGGTCGCGCCGCATCAGCTCCAGCGACATGCCGTCCTTGCCCCACGGCACGAAGTGCAGGACGGCCTTCAGGTCGCCGAAGGGGCTCGTGTCGCCCTCCTCCACGCGGTGCGCGGTGGCGATGAAGCAGTCGCCGTCGTCCGGGTCGCCGACCCGGCCCAGGGCCATGGAGAAGCCGCGCTCGGTGTCGGTGCCGCGCCACGCCTCGGCGGCGCCGCGGACCTGCTCCAGTTCGTGTTCGGTGAGCTCGCTGACCCGGCGGACCTTGGTGGTGTAGCCGTTGCGCTCGATGCGCTTCACCATCTGCCGGACGTTGCGCATCGCGCGGCCCGACAGCGAGAAGTCTTTGACGTCGACGATCGCCTCGTCCCCGAGTTCCAGGGCGTCCAGGCCCGTCTCGCGGGTCCAGACCTCGCCGCCGGTCTCGCTGCAGCCCATGACGGCGGGGGTCCAGGAGTGGGCCTTGGCCTCCTCCATGAACCGCTCGATGGCGCCGGGCCAGGCTTCGACGTCGCCGACCGGGTCGCCGGAGGCGAGCATCACGCCGGAGACCACGCGGTAGGTGACGGCCGCCTTGCCGCTGGGGGAGAAGACGACGGCCTTGTCGCGGCGGAGCGCGAAGTGGCCGAGCGAGTCGCGGCCGCCGTGCTTGGCGAGCAGTTCGCGCAGCTTGGCCTCGTCGTCGGCGGTGAGCCGCGCCGCCGGGTGCTCGGGGCGGAAGGCGAGGTAGATGGTGGTGACGGCGGTCAGCATGCCGAGCGCGCCGAGGGAGTAGCCGACGGTCCAGGACACCCGGCCGGCGTAGTCGACGGGTCCCTCGAAGCCGAAGAGGCCGTAGACGACGTGGGTGATCCGCTCGTACAGGCTCGGGCGGCCGACGACCTTGCCCGGGTGGGCGTTGACGATCACCAGACCGAGGCCGATGGAGCCGGCGCTCATCAGCACGAAGTTCGCGAGCGCCTTCCAGCGGCTGCGCGGGTCCGGGAGGGCCTTGAATTCACCCTGGTGGCGCAGCAGCAGCGCGAGGAGCACGGCCGCGATGACCACGCCGATGAAGGAGTGGCGGTACGCGAACTGCGCGACGGCACCGGCCGGCAGCAGGACGACGGCGGCCCGCCAGGCCCGCCGCTTGCGCCGCTTGAGGCCGTGCGCGAGGAGCAGGATGAGGACGCCGGCGCTGATGGACAGGGCCGCGGCGAACGGGCCCAGCGAACCGGGCAGGACTTCGGTGACCGCGTGGATCCGGCTGTGGCGGAACCGCGGGAAGACGCCCGCGGCGACGTCCAGCAGCCCGACGATCATGACGGCCGTGCCTACGAGGCCGGGGACGGCCTCCGGTCGTGGGCCTCGGAGGATTCGGCTGACCCGCTTCGGAACCTGTCCGGACTTATCGCCATCTATCCTGCTAGACATCGCTTCCCGTTGCTCCGCGAGAGATCATGTGGCCGAAGGCCGTGACGGCCTCCGGGGTGTGGTGCGTCCACTAGGACGACATCCGGGAGGAGGCGGTTCACTCTTCCCGTCGGAAAAAACTAGTCCTGCCATCAGAAAGTCGACTGACTGCTCATGGGTCTCACCAGTAATACGGTTCTGGTCCTGGCCATCATCGCCGGTGTCTTGCTGTTCGGGGTGACGGTCTGGTTCTGGCCGAAGCTCTCGGGCCGCTCCTGGCGCTCGATCGCCGGCCGGATCGGCCTCCTGCTCGCGACCCAGCTGGCGCTGTTCTCGGCAGTCGGTCTGGCGGCGAACAAGTCGTTCCTCTTCTACGGTTCGTGGGCCGACCTGTTCGGTCAGGAGACGTCCATCGGCAAGGTCGTCGACCACTCGATGAGCAGCCGCGACATCAAGGTCATCGACAAGCAGAAGCTCGACGTGCCGGGCGGTGGCAAGCCGCAGGTCGGCGGCCAGATCCTGAAGGTCGCCATAACCGGGCAGAAGTCGAAGATAACGAGCCCCGGCTACGTCTGGCTCCCGCCGGAGTACTTCCAGCCCCAGCACAAGGGGCAGAACTTTCCGGCGTCCATCGTCCTGACGGGGTACCCGGGAACGGCCGAAAACCTGATCAAAGGGCTGAACTACCCCATGACGGCCTTCAAGCAGGCCAAGCAGGGCAAGATGAAGCCGATGATCCTGGTCATGCTGCGGCCGACCATCGCCCCGCCGCGCGACACCGAGTGCGTGGACATACCGGGCGGCCCGCAGACCGAGACCTTCTTCGCGCAGGACCTGCCCCAGGCCATCCAGAGCACCTTCCGGGTCGGCAAGAAGCCCGAGAACATGGGCTTCGTCGGGAACTCCACGGGCGGCTACTGCGCCCTGAAGATCGCCGCGCACCACCCGCAGACCTTCGGTACGGCCGTCGGCCTGTCGGCGTACTACAAGGCGGCGGACGACGCGACGACCGGTGACCTGTTCCACGGCGACGACAAGCTGAAGAAGCGCGCGGACGTCCTGCACAGCGTGGAGAACAAGAAGCCGAGCGGCACGTCCTTCCTCGTCACCACGAGCGAGAAGGGCGAGGACAACCTGAACGACACCAAGAAGTTCATCAAGCTGGTCAAGGGCCCGGACCGGGTCTCCTCGATCGTCCTCGACAGCGGCGGCCACAACTTCAACACCTGGCGCCGCGAGATCCCGCCGATGCTGGTGTGGCTGAGCGCGCGCATGCAGGCCTGATCCCCCGCGGGGACAGGCGCGGGGCCCGACCACGGTCGGGCCCTCTTCCGTTTCCGCGCGGGATGCAGGCCCGCACGCGCGCGCCTACGCCTCTTGCAGGTGGGCCCGGCGCAGCGCGCGGTGCACGGCTTCCGGAGTCAGTACGCCGACCAGTGCTCCGGTGTCCGGATGCGTGACGCCGATCCGCCCGGAGTCCTCCTGGAGCAGGGCCGCCAGGGCCTCGCGCAGCGAGGCCCCCAGGGCCACGGACGCGGCCGGGACGGGCGCGGAACCCTCCGCCGGAGCCAGGTCGGCCGCCTCGACGGGGGTCACGGCGAGCCGCTTGAGTCCCCGGTCGGCGCCCACGAACCCGGCGACGTACTCGGTGGCCGGGGCGCCGAGCACGGCGGCCGGCCGGGCGAACTGCTCGATGGTGCCGTTCCCGTAGACCGCGATCCGGTCGCCGAGCCGGACGGCCTCCTCCAGGTCGTGCGTGACCAGCAGGATCGTCTTGCGGACGGTGCGCTGGAGGGTGAGGAACTCGTTCTGGAGGCGTTCGCGCACCACCGGGTCCACCGCGCCGAACGGCTCGTCCATCAGCAGCACCGGCGGATCGGCGGCGAGCGCGCGGGCCACGCCGACGCGCTGGCGCTGGCCGCCCGACAGCTGCTCCGGGTACCGGCCCCCGTAGACGGCCGGATCCAGCCCCACCAGTTCGAGGAGCTCGGCCGCCCGCGCGCGGGCCTTGGCCTTGGGGGTGCCGATCAGCTGGGGGACGGTCGCCGTGTTCTCCAGCACCGTCTTGTGCGGGAACAGGCCGACCTGCTGGATGACGTAGCCGATCCGGCGGCGCAGCTCGACCGGGTCGGCCGCCGCGATGTCCTCGCCGCCGAGCAGGATCCGGCCCGAGGTGGGCTCGATCAGCCGGTTGACCATCTTCATCGTGGTCGTCTTGCCGCAGCCGGACGGGCCCACCAGGGTGACGAGCTCGCCCTCCGTCACCTCGAAGGACAGGTCCTCGACGGCCGTGGTCCCGTCGGGGTAGCGCTTGGTCACAT
This sequence comes from Streptomyces sp. NPDC048507, assembly GCF_043199995.1. Classification (NCBI taxonomy): domain Bacteria; kingdom Bacillati; phylum Actinomycetota; class Actinomycetes; order Kitasatosporales; family Streptomycetaceae; genus Streptomyces; species Streptomyces sp. NPDC048507. The sequence goes on from NZ_JBICWZ010000004.1 coordinate 569,970, forward strand.
GCTCGAATCGGATCACATCGCCATCCTTCCTCACGAGCGGCAGGGTTTTGTAAAGGCTGTGTTGCCTCGGTGCGAAGGATTCCGGCCATTGTCGGCGGCGGGGGTTATGGTCGCTGGTGGCCGCGCATGCGGTCCTGCGGACGCACACGACCACGAGACGCACGGGTGACGGGGGTGAGGAGCATGGCCGGGCAGAGCTGCCTCGTGGCCAACGACTGGATCTGCTGGGACTACGTAAGCTCCCGCTCCCAGGAACTCACCGACGCCACCGTCCAGCACGTCTGGATCACCGTCGTCTCGGTGCTCATCGGCGTCGCCGTGTCCGTCCCCCTCGCCCTGCTGGCCCGCCGCGGCCGGCACTGGGCGGCCCCCGTGCTCGGCCTCACCACCCTCCTCTACACGATCCCCTCGCTCGCCATGTTCTCGCTGCTGCTGCCCTTCTTCGGGCTCTCCGCCGCGCTGGTGGTGACCGGGCTGGTGCTGTACTCGCTGACCATCCTGGTGCGCAACGTGCTCGCCGGGCTGGAAGCCGTCCCCGAGGAGGTACGGGAGGCCGCGCGCGGGATGGGCTACGGCCCGGGCCGGCTGCTGTGGCAGGTCGAACTGCCGCTGGCGCTGCCCGCACTGCTCGCCGGGGTGCGGATCGCGACCGTCTCGACGGTGGCGCTGACCACCGTCGGCTCCATCGTCGGCAAGGGCGGGCTGGGCAACCTCATCGCCCCGGCCGTCAACAGCTCCTTCAAGGCGCAGGTGCTCACCGCCTCCGTGCTGTGCGTGCTGCTCGCGCTCGTCGCCGACCTGCTGCTGCTCGGGGTGCAGCGCCTGCTGACGCCCTGGACCCGGGCCGGCGCCCGCACCGCGAAGGGGGCCTGAGGCCGTGGGCGTACTCGGACAGACCTGGGACTGGCTGGCCGACGGGGCCAACTGGTCCGGGGAGAGCGGCGTCTGGCACCGCCTCGGCGAACACGTCTACGTCAGCGGGATCGCGCTGGCCGTCGCCTGCGCCCTCGCGCTGCCCCTGGGGCTGTGGCTCGGGCACATCGGCAAGGGCGGCGCGCTCGCCGTCAACGTCTCCAACGTCGGCCGGGCCGTCCCGGTCTTCGCGGTGCTGGCCCTGTTCATGGTCTCGCCGCTGCGCAGCGCGGGCTACCTGCCGACGATCGTCGCGCTGGTGCTGTTCGCCGTGCCACCGCTGCTGACCAACGCCTACGTGGGCATGCGCGAGGTGGACCGTTCGGTGGTGGAGGCGGCCCGGGGCATGGGCATGTCCGGCCGCCAGCTGTTCCTGAAGGTGGAACTGCCGCTCGCGCGCGGCCTGGTGATGACCGGGCTGCGCTCGGGCGCCGTGCAGGTCATCGCCACCGCCACCATCGCGGCGATGGTCGGCCAGGGCGGCCTGGGCCGGATCATCACCGCCGGCTTCAACACGTACAACACCCCGCAGGTCGTCGCGGGAGCCCTGCTGGTCGCGCTGCTGGCCCTGGTGGTGGAGGGCGCGCTGGTGGCGGCGGAGCGGCTGCTGCCGAGCCGCCGGACGGCGCGCTGATCCGGTCCCCGGCGGCGCCCTGCGCGTTCTCCTTCCCCCTTCCCTTTCCCTTAGGAGCTTTGATGAGCAAGTCCACGCGCGTCCTCGGCGCGACCCTGGGCGCGGTGGCCCTGACCGTTTCGCTCAGCGCGTGCGGGGGCGACACCCTGGAGAAGACCAAGGACGGCGGATCCTCGGCCGACGCGTCGTCCTCCGGCGGGGGCGCCAAGGGCAAGTTGGTGGTCGGCTCGGCCGGATTCACCGAGTCCAACGTGCTGGCCGAGCTGTACGCCCAACTCCTCAAGGGGGCCGGCTACGACACCTCCATCACCACGGTCAACAACCGTGAGCTGTACGAGCCGTCGCTGGAGAAGGGCGAGATCGACGTCGTCCCGGAGTACGCGGCCACGCTCGCGGAGTTCCTCAACGCCAAGGTGAACGGCTCCGGCGCGCCGAAGGACAAGCCGGTCGCCTCCAGCGACGCGACGGCGACGGTGGCGGCGCTGGACAAGCTCGCCGCGCCGCTCGGCCTCAAGGCCCTTCCGGCGGGTGCGGCGGTCGACCAGAACGCCTTCGCGGTGAGCAAGGAGTTCGCCCGGAAGAACAACCTGAAGACGCTTTCCGATCTCGGCAGGTCGGGGCTGAAGGTGAAGATCGCGGCGGGCGACGAATGCTCCGTCCGGCCCTTCTGCGCCCCGGGGTTGGAGAAGACGTACGGAATCTCCGTCGAGGGCATCGACCCGAAGGGCGTCGGCACCCCGCAGGCCAAGCAGGCCGTCAAGGACGGGGTGGACCAGCTGGTGCTGACCACCACCACCGACGCCACGCTGGACGGCTTCGGTCTGGTCCTGCTGGAGGACGACAAGAAGCTCCAGAACGCCGACAACGTCCTGCCCGTGGTCAACGCCAAGGACGCCGGGGCCCCGGAGGTCGCGGCCGCCCTGGACAAGCTCACCAAGGTGCTCACCACGGCCGACCTGGTGGACCTCAACCGCAAGGTGGACGCCGAGCGCGCCAAGCCGGCGGACGTCGCGAAGGCCTATCTCGACTCCAAGGGCCTTCTCGCCAAGTAGCGGTTACCGGATTGATGGAGAATTGTGGGGTAACCGCCCGGCAAGAGATTGCCGGGCGGGTACCCCACGCGCCGTCCACGCACTGTAAATTTCAGGCCATGCCCCGTGGACGCCACCGCAATCCCGAGCCCCTGCACCGACTCCTCACGCCGACGGCCGTCGCCGGGGTTTGCGTCGCCAGCGCCGGCGCGGCCTGGCTGCTCGCGGAACCGCTCGCGCTGCGCCTGCTCGTGGCCCTGACCGCGGCCGCCGGCGTCGGCGGCGCCGTGCTCATGCGCTCCTGGGACCGGGCGGCCGGGCGCCGCGTCGCGGAGCTCGCGCGCGAGCGCGTCAAGGACGAGTGGAAGACGGACGAGCGGATAGCCGAGCTCGAATCCGACCTGGAGGAAGCGCGCGTCCTGCGCGTCAAGCTCGACACCAAGCTGCGTGCCAAGCGGGTCGAACTGGCGGGCCTGCGCGGCGAGCACGCCGCGCTGCTGCGCCGCTACGCGACCGCCGAGACCGAGCGGGCCAGTGCCCTGGAGAAGCGCCGCCTGCTGGCCGCGCAGGCCGCCGAGGCCCCGGCCGCGGCGGCGAAGGAACTGCCCGCCGTCTCGCAGGAGCGCACCGGCAGCGGTGCTCCCACCGCCGTCGGCTACGCCCGGGCCAACGCGGCGCTGGTCGCCCTGCTCCGCAAGGCGGAGGCGAACGCCGCCGGCACCGCCGGGCCGAAGGCGCTGCCCGCCGGGCCGCCCGCGCCGACGGGCGGCGGGGTCCCGGTCGCGGCGCCCGCGTCCGCCCCGGGAGCCGTGGTGGCGTCCGGAGCCGCTGTGGCCTCCGGGTCCGGGTCCGGGTCCGGGGCAACCACCCACGCCCGTACGCCCGGTGGCGCTCCCGCCACGGCAGCCGTCCCGGCGCGCCGGCCCGCCGCCGCGGTGGCCCCGTACGCCTCCCCGCGCCGCTCCGCCTCGCGCGTCGAGGGCGGCTTCGACTTCTTCGGCACCAAGACCACCGCGCAGGCCCGCGCCGCCATCGAGTCGGTGCAGAACGAGGACCTGGCCGACGTGGTCGGCGCCGAGGCCCTCGCCGTGCACAAGGCCGAGTCCACGGGCACCGCGTCCGGCCCGGAGTACAAGGCGGCCACGCCCGAGCAGCGCGCCCTGGGCCAGGTCATCGACCTGACCGCCCACGACGAGACCGAGCCGATCGACGTCGTCAGCCTGCGCACCGCCATCTCCTAGCGCGCACGCCGCGCAACGCGGTTCAGAACAGCGGCAGTTGGCCCGCGTGCGGGCCGAGCGTGAAGCCGTCCAGGGTCGGGGCCGAGGCGCCGAGGACCACCCGTGCGCGGGAGCCGGGGCAGGACACCAGGTCGCCGCGCCCGCGCCCGGTCGGGGGGTCGTGCCGGGCGATCCGGCCGGCCGTCACGGCGCAGTCGCGGCCGCAGGCGGGGCAGGCCCGCCGGGGGGAGTGGGACATGCCCCCAGTCTGCCCTGCCCCACCGACAGCGCGGCGCCCGGTCCGGCCGCGCTGCGGCTACTTGTCGATGTCGCCGACGACGAAGAAGAGCGAGCCCAGGATCGACACCATGTCCGCGACCAGCTGCCCCGGCAGCAGGACGGCGAGGGCCTGGATGTTGTTGAAGGAGGCGCTGCGCAGCTTCAGCCGGTACGGGGTCTTCTCGCCCTTCGAGACCAGGTAGTAGCCGTTGATGCCCAGCGGGTTCTCGGTCCAGGCGTACGTGCTGCCCTCGGGCGCCTTCAGTACCTTCGGCAGCCGCTGGTTGATCGGGCCGGGCGCCAGCTCGTCCATCCGGTCCAGGCAGGCCACGGCCAGGTCGAGGGCGTTGTGCGTCTGCTCCAGGAGGACCTCGAAGCGGGCCAGGCAGTCGCCGTCGGTGCGGGTGACCACCGTGAGGACGTCCTGGAGCTCCCCGTAGGCGAGGTACGGCTCGTCGCGGCGCAGGTCGAAGTCGACGCCGGAGGCGCGGGCGATCGGGCCGGAGACCCCGTACGCGTGCACCGCCTCGGCGGACAGGACGCCGACGCCGCGCGTGCGGCCGCGGAAGATCTCGTTGCCGTGGACCAGCCGGTCGTAGACGTCCATCCGGGTCCGGACGTCGGCGACGGCCGCGCGGGCCCGGCCGAGCCAGCCGGCGGGCAGGTCCTCCTTGAGGCCGCCGACGCGGTTGAACATGTAGTGCATGCGGCCGCCGGAGATCTCCTCCATGACGGCCTGGAGCTCCTCGCGCTCGCGGAACGCGTGGAAGATCGGGGTGATGCCGCCCAGTTCCAGGGGGTACGAACCGAGGAACATGAGGTGGTTGAGGACCCGGTTCAGCTCGGCGAGCAGCGTCCGCATCCACACCGCGCGCTCGGGCACCTCCATGCCGAGCATCCGCTCGACGGCCATGACCACGCCGAGCTCGTTGGAGAACGCGGACAGCCAGTCGTGGCGGTTGGCCAGCATCACGATCTGGCGGTAGTCGCGGGCCTCGAACAGCTTCTCCGCGCCGCGGTGCATGTAGCCGACCACCGGCTCGGCGCTGACGATGCGCTCGCCGTCCAGGACGAGGCGCAGGCGCAGCACGCCGTGCGTGGAAGGGTGCTGGGGTCCGATGTTGAGCACCATGTCGGTGCTCTCCGCCGCACCGCCGATGCCGACCGTGGTCTCCGTCATGGCCGCATTGTCTCAGCCCTAGGGTGGGGGAATGGGAACCGGGACGAAGCGTGAGACGGGCGAGCCCGCGTGGGTGGGGCTGCCGGGTGGGCTGCTCACGCTGCGGCGGCTGCTGCTGGTGGTGTGGACGGTGGCCCTGACCGTGGCGACCGGTGTGTCGCTGGGGCTGCTGGCCGGAGCGGGGTGGGCGGCGTTCGCGGCGGTGTGGCCCTGCGCGCTGGTCTGGGGGTGGGTGATGCTCGGGCGGAACTGGCGGTCCTGGCGGTACGCGGAGCGCGCCGACGACCTGCTGATCAGCCGGGGCGTGCTCTGGCGCAGGCAGACGGTCGTGCCGTACGGCCGCATGCAGCTGGTGGAGGTCACCTCCGGGCCGCTGGAGCGGCGCTTCGGGCTGGCCTCCGTACAGCTGCACACGGCCGCCGCGGCCTCGGACGCCAGGATCCCGGGGCTGGTCCCCGCGGAGGCGGAGCGGCTGCGCGACCGGCTGACGGAGCTCGGCGAGGCCCGATCGGCGGGCCTGTGACCGGCGGGGCCGTGCCGGGCGGGCCCGCGCCCGGCGAGGGCGGCGGGGGCGACCCCGTGGGCGGTCCCGGCCCCGCCGAGGCGCCCGGCGCCGGGGAGCGGCGGCTGCACGTGCTGACCCCGCTGCGGCGGGCGTGGGTGCCGATCGCGGCCACCGTGGGCCTGGCCCTCCAGCAGGGCGAGCGGGCCCAGGAGTGGGTCCGCTCCTACCCCGTCGGGCTGCGGCTGCTCGGGCTGGCCGCGCTGCTCCTCGTCTTCGGTGCCTACGGGCTGCTCAGCTGGTGGTTCACCCACTACTCCGTCACCGACACCGAGCTCCGCATCCGCACCGGCCTCCTCTTCCGCCGCACCGCCCACATCCGCCTCGACCGCCTCCAGGCGGTGGACGTCACCCGCCCGATGCTGGCCCGGGTGGCCGGGGTCGCGAAGCTCCGGCTCGACGTCATCGGCACCGAGGAGAAGGACGAGCTGGCCTTCCTCGGCGAGCGCGAGGCCGTCGCCCTGCGCGCGGAGCTGCTGGCCCGGGCCGCCGGCTTCGCCCCGGCCGAGGCGGCCGCCCTCGGAGAGGCCCCGCAGCGGGAGCTGCTGCGGGTGTCGGTGCCCGACCTGGTCGTCTCCCTGCTGCTCAGCCTCGGCGTGTGGGCCGCGCTGGCGGGCGGGCTGGCCGCCCCGGTGGTGGTGTGGTGGCTCAGCGACAGCCTCTGGGCGGCGCTGGCCGTCGTGCTCCCGCTGCTCGGCGCGGTGTGGACCGGCAGCCTGGGCCGTTTCCTCGCCGAGTACGACTGGACGGTCGCCGAGTCCCCCGACGGGCTGCGGCTGGACCACGGGCTGCTGGACCGGGCCCACGAGACCGTCCCGCCGGGGCGGGTGCAGACCGTACGGATCGTGGAGCCGCTGCTGTGGCGGCGGCGCGGCTGGGTCCGGGTGGAGCTGGCCGTGGCGGGCTCGAAGAACGGGGTGCTGGTCCCGGTGGCCACCCGGGCCGCCGCCCACGCCGTGATCGCCCGGGTGCTGCCGGGCGCGGACCTGGCGGCGCTGGCCTTCAGCCCGTCCCCGCGCGCGGGCTCGCGGTGGGTGGTGCCGGTGTGGTGGAGGGGCTACGGCCTGGCCGTCTCGGCGGAGCTGTTCGCCGCCCGGCGCGGGCTCCTGTGCCGGCGTACGGAGATCGTCCCGCACGCGAAGGTGCAGAGCGTGCGCCTGTCCCAGGGGCCCTGGGAGCGCGCCCGGGGCGTGGCCGACCTGCACGTGGACACCGGCGCGAACGGTACCGTCACCGCCCGGCTGCGGCCGGCCGCGGAGGCGCCCGCGCTGCTGGACGCCCAGGCGGTCCGCTCCCGTACCTCCCGGGCGGCGGCCCGGCCCGACCGCTGGATGACGTAATTCGGGACAGACGTGCAGACCTTGTGAAACCGTGTTTGTGTTCGCAACGTCCCTTGGGTAGACAGGTACGCGCATGCGAGTGACGGAACGACACGTCAGGGGTGGGTGAATGAAGTTCGACATGGGCAGCACGACGCTGTCCGAGCTGGGCAAGGCCACGAGCGGCTCCAGCGACGACCTCGGCACGCTGATCAAGCTGCTGGTCGCCGCGGCGGATCCGCTGGAGGGCAAGTTCAACGGAGCCGGACGGGCCGCGTTCGACTCGTTCAAGCGCCGCTCGGACGCGATCACGGCGGAGCTGAACGCTTCGCTGCGCGCGATCCTCGGCGGCCAGCAGGGCATGGACACCTCCTTTACCACCGGTGACCAGGAGCAGCAGGACAACGCCCACCAGAACCAGGGCTCCGCGAACTTCGACGCCGCGCGCTTCGGCGCGCGCTGATCCCGGGGGGATTGAGGGACATGGGACAGAACCTGGACCGCACGTCGTACGACGTCGCCGCCTCCGTGGAGGTGCAGGGCGGACTGGCCGGCATCATCGGCCAGTTGGAGCGGGTGCTCGGCGAGCGCGAGGCGGCGGTGAAGGCGGCGATGTCCGAATTCACCGCCGACGGGGTCTCGGACGAGTACCACGGCAAGGAACTGCGCTGGCACAAGGCGGCGAACGAGGTGCGCGACATCATCCGCCTCGTGCGCGGCACGCTGGAGCAGAACGACACCACCGCGCAGGCCACGCTGGCCAAGGCGAAGGCGGCGGTGGACGGCATCGGCTGACGGCATCGGCTGACGGCTCGCGCCGTAGGGGATCCGACGAGGGAAACGAAGGACACGGGGGCAGTTCATGAGCTGGGACATCAAGCCGTCCGGCGTGCAGGGCGTCGTCAACAAGACGATCACCGCGGCGGAAGGCTTCCAGAAGGCGGGCAACTCGCTGCAGACGGAGCTGCCGGAGGCGGCCAAGCACGCCGGCACGGTGACTCCGGGCGGCGGCACGGGCGGTGAAGGCGGGGGAATGGGTCCGATCGCCGGTGCGCTCGGCGAGCTCATGAACTCCCACAACTACCGGCTCGCGTACATCTCGGCGCGTACGGAGGCCTCGCTCAACGGCGCCATCAAGGCGACGACGGCGTACGTGCAGGGCAACCTGGAGCAGGCGGCGAACGCGCAGCGCGAAGCGCTGAAGGAGCCGAAGGTGGATCTCCCGGGGGCGGGGCAGAAGTGACCGATCACGTACCGATCAATCCGTGCACGATTCCGCAGTTCACGGGTGATCTGGACGCGTTGCAGCAGGATCACACGGCGATCACTGCGGCGGCGGGGACGTTCCGTGACGCGGGTTCGAACGTGGATTCCGAGTTCCAGGGGTTGTCGGCGTTCTATTCGGCGCCGGAGGCGGCGCAGTTGTTCGCGACGACGAAGCCGGTGAAGACGGACAGTGATTTCTTCGCGGATCAGCTGGAGTCGGCGGCGAAGGCGCTGGGTGAGTACATCACCGAAGCGCGGCCGATCGTGGCGCAGCTGAAGACGCTCCAGGCGAAGGCCACGACCTTCAACAACAAGATCAGTGGGGATGAGCACTGGAAGGACGACGGGGACAAGATCGATGAGAACAACGATCTGATCCACGACGTCAACGCGGCGGTCTCGGCGTTCTGGGCCGCGGAACGCACCTGCGCGAACAAGATCCGTGCTTTGTACTGCGGGGCTCCGTTGACGGCGGACGACGGTTCGCACGGGGCGAACATGTACGGGTACAAGGGCGAGGACCTGAACAAGGCGCAGGACCTGCCGTGGGGTTCGCAGCTGGAGGAGACCCACCGCTGGTACGAGGTGGGGCACTGGGTCAAGTCGTTCGTGTGGGACGGTCTGATCGTCGACGGGATCTGGGGCACGATCCGGGGCCTGGGCACGCTCGTCGGTGTGGACGGCTGGGACAAGGCCGGTCAGGCGTGGACGGGGCTGGCGAAGCTGGCGACGGGTCTGGCGATCATGTCGGTGCCGGGGATGAGCACGGCGTTCTGGATGGCGGACGACAAGGACCTGCCGGGGTGGATCCGGGATTCGCGGACGGCGGTGAAGGAGACCGGCAAGGCGCTGGTGGCGTGGGACGAGTGGGGCAAGAACCCGGCGCGGGCGGCGGGCGCGGTCACCTTCAACGTGCTGACGACGGTGTTCACCGGTGGTGCGGGGACGGCGGCGAAGGCGGGCGGTGTCGCGAAGGTCCTGTCGGTGGCGGGGAAGGCGGGCCGGCTGATCGACCCGATCACCTACATCGGCAAGGCCGGCTCCCTCGCGAAGATCAAGATCGGTGATCTGTTCGCGAACCTCGGCAAGGCCGACGGCGCGTTCCCCAAGCTCGACGACGTGATCTGGAAGGACCTCCCGAAGGCGGACGCCCCGGGAGTCACCTTCCCTCACCCCGAGGACACGGTCCGTCTCCCCGACGACGCGCTGGGCCGGCCACAGTACTTCGACAAGACCACGAACCAGCTCCTGGACCACCAGGGCGTCCCCAAGCAGGACCTGACCTCGGTCCCCAAGGGCTCCGACCACCCCCTGGCCGAAGTCCCCAAGCACGAACCCGTCCCGGTCGGCGTGGGCGCCCACACCGCGGACGTCACCGCCCACACCCCGGGCGGCACGGCGGGCCACACCCCCGGCGGCGTCGCGGAACACACCCCCGGCGGTGTCGCGGACAACACGGCCCACAACACCCACACCGAACCCGGCGGCACCGACCCCACCCACACCGGCGGCACCCACCACACCGACACCCCCACCACAGGCGGCGGCGGTCACGACGGACCGACCACGGGCGGCGGCGGCCACGACGGGCCGACCATCCCCCACCAGGGCGACGGCCCTGGCGGCGGTTCGCTCCCGGACGGTCCTGCCGGCGCCGCCGATGACGGGGTGCTCCCCGGCGGGTCCGAAGTCCGGCCGGACGGCGCGCGCTACATCGAAGAGCCCACCGTGGACCACGTACGGGCGGCGGAGTTCTACGACGGGGTCCGCGCCGACCCGGAATCCCTCGACATCTCGGCGATTTCCGACAACACCGGTATCAGCCCGCAGGTGCTGGACCGCGTACGCACCCACTTCTTCCTGAGCGAACACGTGGTGTCCGAGGCTCCCGGTGTCGCGCGGAACGGGTATTTCACGCCTCGGGCGGACATCGCGGAAATCTGGGAAGCCGCCGGTCAGCGGAGCCTCAGTCCCGAGGAAGCCACGAAGTTCGAGCGGTACATCGCGCACGAGTACGTCGAGAGCCATCTGATGGACGCCGGGCTGCCCTACGTCGTCGATTCCCCGCATCTGTGGGGGACTTACGAGAACGAGCTGGGGATCACGGAGCATTATCACGAATTCCCCCGGGATCCCCGCGACGCCGGTGCGCATGATCTTGCCCTGAACGAGAACAAGGGCAACTTCAACCACTGGCGAGCGGTAGGGTTCGACGTTCCGAAGATCGAGCTGGCCTCCGATCTGTCCAATATCGACGAGATGGTGGCGGCTCTCAAGGACGAGCTGCGCGCGAAGGGAATTGAACTCAAGTGACGGACCGGACGGCATCCTCTGCTCTGAACCGGCTCCGGGCCGTGGACTGGCCGGGCGACTGGGACTTCGCGTTCGACCGGGTCAAGTCGCGCCGGGTCCTGTTCCGCGAGTACATGCGGCGGGCTGCGGTGTGGGCCCAGGCGTACGCGGCCGAGGGTGCTTGGCCCTTCTTCGACGTCACCTCGTACGTGGATCCCGCGTTCCGGCTCGCCCCGGACGCCGAAGCCGGGCTCGCGGAGCTGCTGGTCCGGCTGCCCAACGTGGAGGTGAAGAACACCTGCTCGGGCGCGGTGCGCCTGGCGGAGCTCCGTGGTCAGAACCCGGACGCGTTCTCGGGTCTTCCCGACCTCTACGAGCCGCTGGTCCGCTTCTACGAGAGGGGCGGGGAGTTCGCCCGGGACGATGCCGGGTTCCTCGATCTGACGGGCATGCGGTTCCGGCCCGGCCCGCTGGCGGTCTACCTCACCACGGTGCCCGTCACGCTGCTCGACGACACGGTCCTCGACGCCCTCGACGCCGACGGGCGGGTCACGTACTACATGGCGGAGGACGGCCAGGGCCCCCTGCTGCGGCGGCGGGTGTTGCGGGACGGGCACACGGACGAGCTGTACGGCCGCGACCTGCGCTGGGAGCCGACGGACCTGATCCCCGGCTCCGAAGCGGAGGCCAAGGCGGCGGGCCTGGCCGAGCTCGACGAGCTCAAGGCGGCCGGCCTCATCGGGACGATCGTGGCCGCCGCTCCCGGCCGCTGATCTCCCGGCCACGCGGGCAACTCGGAGGGGGATCCGATGCTGATGCGGGCGCCGGAGGACAGCGGCTCGTGGTTCTGGGACCTGGACGAGGTGAGTGAGCCGGGGCTGGAGCCGGCGCTGGCGACGGCCGCGCGGATGACCGGCGTGTTGTCCGCGCACGGGCTGCTGGAACCGCACGCCCTGAAGTGGAGCTGGTTCGAGGTCGGCGAGGGCGGCCTGGGCATCGACAGCGTGCTGAGCCTCCTGCGGAGGTCCCTCACCGACCAGCAGACGGCGGACGACGTGCGCGCCTGCCGGCCGGTGGGGCACCCCGGTGCGGAGATGACGGGCTTCGTCGTCGCCGGCTCCGGTACGTGGTTCGACGCGGAGGGCGTCGGCCGCACGGAGGAGCGCCTGGTGGAGCTGCTGGTGTCGCCCGACTCCATCGGGCCGTCCGCGGAGCTGTCCGTGCACCACGACGTCTGGGGCACCTGCGACTTCCGCGGCACCCCGCACCCCGCCGTGTACGCACGCAACGCACCCCGCCTGGCAGCGGCGCTGCGGGAGCTGGACGCGCTGCTGGGCGTCGAGGCCGAGCCCGGGGAGCCCACGTACTTCGGCGTGTCCAAGGCCCACGGGCTCCGGGACGCGGAACTCGTCGACGGCCGGGGCCCGGACCTCACCGACCTCATGTAGTGCAGCCGGCGAGCGCCGGCGGCTGAGCGAGAAGAGTTGCCGATGATCACCTCCGAGCCCGTCGGGGAATGGTTCTGGGAGGCTCCGCCCCTGCGGGATCCGGCCGATGGCGGGTGCCTCAGGGTGCTGGGGCTGCTCCGCGAGGTCGGACACGTCCTGGGGTCCGAGGGCCTGGTGACGGGAGGGGGCACGGGGGCCGTCGTGCTGGTCGACCGGCGTGCCGTGGGCGCGCCGTTGTGCGAGCGGCGGGGCGTACCGGCGAGTGGACGGAGGCGGGCGAGCGGCGGCGCGCGGAGAAGCTGTTCACCCTGCGGGCGGACGCATGGGGCGAAGGAGGACCTGAGGTGGCGGACCCGAAGCGATGGACCGGAGGGCATTGCCGGCCCGAGCCGGGCCGGTGGTTTCGGTGGGGGGAGGGGGCGTATTAGCGTCGGGGGCGACGACAGGGAGAGGGGAGGCCGGGATGTCGGCTGAGGACTACGACAGTCAGTTGCTGGAGTCGGTCGCCGTGCGGCGGCGGCGGATGCGCGACGCCGTGCTGTTCGGGGCGCAGCGCGGGCGGCGGGTGGCCGACGAGCGGATCGGGAAGGCCGTCGCCGGGCTGGTCATCGCGGCCGTGCTGTGCGCGGGCTGCGTCGGCTGGTCGTTCATCTCGCACCGGCTCATCGGCAAGGTCGCCGCCCCGGGTCAGGTCAGCACTCGGTGATAGGTTCGGGCGCGTGGTGAGCATGGGGGCGGGAAGCGGGACGGTACTGAGCCGGGTCACCCTGGTGGGTGAGCGGCGGCGGATGGACCTCGTACTGCCCTCCCGGGAGCCTGTCGGGCGGCTTTTGCCCGACGTCATACGGATGCTGGACGACCGGGTCGCCGCGCAGCCGATGCTGCGGCATCTGGTCACCGGTGACGGGTCGGTCATCGAACACGACACCTGTCTGGCGGACGCCGGCGTCGCCGACGGCGCGGTGCTGCGGCTCGTGCGGGTGCAGGACGTGCCGTCCGCGCCCGTCGTGCACGACGTGACGGACGAAGCCGCCGAAGACCTGGACGTACGCGCCTGGCGCTGGCGGCCGTCCGCGCGGCGGGTCACCGCCGGGGCCGGACTGGTCGGGTGGGCGCTGCTCGCCGGGTGGTTCGCCCGGCGGGAGTTCGCGCCGGGCGCCGTCGCCGGGGCGTTGCTCGCGGCCGCCGCCTTCTGCGGGGTCCTCGGGGCTCTCGCCGGGCGGCTGAAGCGGTCCGGGCTCGCCGCGGCGCTGCTGGCGAGCACCGGTGCCGTCGGGGTGCTCGGGGCGTGGACCCTGGGCGACGCGCAGCACTGGGGCCCGATGGGACGGCTCGCCGCCGTGGCGGGCGCGCTCGCGGTGGCGCTGGCCCTGCTGGGCTGGTTCACGCCGCTCGGGCGGGGCGGATTCGTCGGGGCCGCCGCAGTGGCGGCGCTGACCGGGGGCTGGGAGGCCGTCGCCGTCGCACAGGACGGCTCGGGGGCCCGTACCGGCGCCGTTCTGGCCGTCGCCTCGGTGGTGCTGCTCGGGGTGCTGCCGCGGCTCGCGCTGGCCGCGGCCGGACTGACCGGGCTGGACGACCAGCGGGCGCGCGGGGCTTCGGTCAGCCGGTACAAGGTCGCGACCGCCCTCGGCGCCACCCACCGGGGCATGGTGCTGGCCACCCTCGCCACCGCCGTCTCGGCGGGCGCGGCCGGGGTGCTCGCGCTGCGGGAGCCGGACGTCTGGACGGTGTCGCTGGCCGTGGCCGTCGCCGCCGTACTGTGGCTGCGCGCGCGGGCGTTCCCGCTCGTCGCGGAGGTCGTCGCGCTGCTGCTGGCCGGGGCCGCCGTCACCGTCGCCGCGCTGCTGGTGTGGGCGGACCGGGCCGGGTCGGCCGGGCCGCTGGCGGCGCTGCTGGCGCTGGCGCTGGCGGCGCTCGGGGTGCTGGCCGTACAGCCGCCCGAGCACGTACGGGTCCGGCTGCGGCGATTCGGGGACACCGCCGAGTCGATCGGCGTCATCGTGCTGTTCCCGCTGCTCATCGGGGTGTTCGGCGTGTACGGGCGGCTGCTCGGCACCTTCGCGTAAGGGTTGCGACTCAGACATGTCAGACATGAGCCAGAGCCGGCGTGACGACTGGCAGGCCGGGGTCCTCGGCGAGCTGACGGGATCGGGGCGGCCCGCGGGGTCCGGTGCGCCGGGCCCGGTCCCGGCCACCGCCGAGCCCGGACCGCCCCCCATACCGCCGCCGGCCCCGCACCACGCCGACGGCTCCGTCACCGCCGCCGCCCCGGCCCCGGCCTCCGCCGCCCCGGCCTCCGCCGCCCCGGCCTCCGCCGCCGGCCGGCCCGGGCCGCAGAGCTACCCCTACGCCCCCGCCCCGCAGGGCCGGCGGCTCGCGCCCGAGACGGTGCCGGTGCCCGGGACCGAGGCCGCCGGGCGGCCGCGGCACGGGGATCCCGCCGGGCGGCGGGTGCTGCGCGTGCTGCGCGGCGCGCTCGGCGGCTCCGCCGCGCGGGCCGTCGCCACCGAGAGCGGCCTCGCCGCCCAGGTGCAGCAGCCCGTCACCACCGGCCGCCACATCGTCGTCACCAGCATCCGCGGCGGCTCCGGCAAGACCACCGTCACCGCCCTCCTCAGCCGGACCTACAACCACTTCCGCCACGACCCGGTGCTCACCCTGGAGGCCGACGCCGCCCTCGGCACCCTGCCCGTCCGGCTCGGCGTCGAGTCCCTGCGCTGGACCTGCGGCGACCTCGCCCAGATCGTCCGCCCCTCCATGCAGCTCACCGACGTCACCGGCTACCTCGTCCCGCTCGCCGACGGCGGCTGGCTGCTGCCCGGCAGCCAGGGCCGCATCGGCGCCCAGGTCGACGTCGCCACCTACCGGACGGTGACCGTCGCCCTGCGCCGCTACTTCGGCGTCACCGTCGTCGACTGCGAGACCCTGCCCGGCGAGGTGGCCCGTACCGCCCTCGACACCGCGCACGCCCGCGTCCTGACCACCCCCGCCACCGCCGAGGGCCTCGTCTCCACCCACGCCGTCCTCGACTGGCTCGCCACCCTCCCCGTACCCGTGCTGCCCCGCACCACCGTCGTGCTCACCTGCCAGTCCCCGCACCCCGCCATCGACCTCGGCAAGGCCGCCGAGAAGCTGGGCGCGACCGGCGCCGGGGTCGTCGTCCTCCCGTACGACCGCCACCTCGCCTCCGGCGGCGCCGTCCGCACCGAACTCCTCGGCGCCCGGACCCGGCAGGCCTCCGTACGCCTCGCCGCGGACGTGCTCCAGCGGGCCCTCGCGCTCCCGGCGGCCGGTGCGGCCCGGTGACCCAGCAGCTCGTCCACCGGCCCGCCCGGGGCACCCTGCCCCCGGCCCCCGCCGAACCCCGCAGCGTCGAGGCCCCGCCCAACCTGCCCGAGGGCAAGATCGGCAGCCCGGCCACCGCACTCCTGCCGATGGCGGGCGTGATGGGCTCGGTCGTGATGATGACCGTCATCCGCAACAGCCAGTTCGCCGCCGTCGGCGCGATCGTGCTGGTCTTCGCACTGATCGGCGCCGTCGCCCTGTTCTGGTCCCAGCGCGGCAAGGCCCAGCGCACCCGCCGCTCCCAGCGCGAGCGCTACCTGGAGTACCTGGAGGAGCAGCGCGAGGAACTCGGCGCGCGCGAGAAGGAGCTCCGCGAGGAGGCCCGCCGGCTCAACCCGCCCCCCGAGGCCCTCTACGACCTCGTGCGCGACCCGGCCCGGCTGTGGGAACGCCGCCGCGCCGACCCCGACTTCCTGCGGCCCCGGCTGGGCACCGGCGAGGTAGCCGTCCAGCCGCTCGCCCTCGCCGCGGGCGGCGGCGGCGTCCTGACCCCGCCCGACCGGTTCATGCTCAACGAAGCGGGCGCGCTCATGTCCCGCTTCGCCCGCGCCAGCGACTTCCCGCTGACCGTGCCCCTGGACCGGGCCGGGAACATCAGCGTCGTTGGCGACCGCGAGGGCGTCCTGCGCGTCGCCCGCGCCCTGCTCGTGCACACCGCCGTCCTGCACGCCCCCGACGACGTCGCCTTCGCCCTCGGCGTCCCCGGCGACCGCCTCGAAGCGGACTGGGAGTGGGCCAAGTGGCTCCCGCACGTCCTCGACCCGCAGGAACAGGACGGCCCGGTCGCCGCCCGCCGCATCGCCCCCAGCCTGCCCCAGCTCGCCGACGTCCTCGCCCCCGAACTGCGCCGCCGCGCCTCCTACGCGGCCGAGGTCCGCCGGGGCCTGTCCGACCGGCGCGCGCTGGCCCTCGCCGGCCGGCTCCTCGTCGTCAGCGACGAGTACGGGGAGAACGCCGTCGAACTGCCCCGCCCCGACACCGCGGTGGGCCTCGCCGACATGAACACCACCGTGCTCCACCTGCTCGCCGAGCAGGTCCACGAGCCCGACGAGGTGACGATACGGATCACCGTGGACGGCCCCCGCGTCACCGTCCGGGACCTGCGCACCCCGCAGGCCCCCGCCGCCGAGGGCCTCTGCGACGACCTCGGCCCCGCCACCGCCGAGGGCCTGGCCCGGATGCTCGCGCCGCTGCGGCTGTCCGCCGAATCCATCGCCGAGGGCACCCCCGTCTCCGGGCCCGTGGACTTCATGGGGCTGCTCGGCATCACCGACCCCGCCGCCCTCGACGTGCCGAGGATGTGGGCGCCGCGCGGGGAACGGGACTTCCTGCGCGTCCCCATCGGCATCGACGACCGGCACGGCCCCGTCCTGCTGGACCTCAAGGAGTCCTCCCAGCTCGGCATGGGCCCGCACGGGCTGTGCGTCGGCGCCACCGGATCCGGCAAGAGCGAGCTCCTGCGCACGCTCGTCCTGGCCCTGGTCACCACGCACGCGCCCGAAGACCTCGCCATGGTCCTCGTCGACTACAAGGGCGGCGCCACCTTCGCCCCCTTCGAGAAGCTGCCGCACGTCGCCGGCGTCATCACCAACCTGGAGAACCAGGCCGGCCTCGTGGAGCGCGTCCACACCAGCCTCGCGGGCGAGGTCAAGCGCCGCCAGCAGGTCCTCAAGGACGCCGGACACGTCGCCGACATCGGCCACTACGCCGTCCTGCGCGCCGAGAACCCCGAACTGGAGCCGCTGCCGCACCTCTTCGTCGTCATCGACGAGTTCGGCGAACTCCTCACCGCCAAGCCCGACTTCATCGACCTGTTCCTGTCCATCGGCCGCATCGGCCGCTCCATCGGCGTGCACCTGCTGCTCTCCAGCCAGCGCATCGAGGGCGGCAAGCTCAAGGGCCTGGACACCTACCTCTCCTACCGGCTCGGCCTGCGCACCTTCTCCGCCGACGAGTCCCGCACCGTCCTCGACACCACCGACGCCTTCCAGCTGCCACCGCTGCCCGGCTTCGGCTACCTCAAGGTGGACACCTCCACCTACACCCGCTTCAAGGCCGGTTACGTCTCCGGCCGCTACCGGGGGCCCGCCGGTGACCGCGACCCCGCCGCGCAGGGTCCCCTCGCCCTGCCCTACCCGGCCTTCAACACCCTGCGCGACAGCGCCGGCGCCGCCGAACCCGCCGAGGAGAAGCCCACCGCCACCGCCCGCGAGTCCGGCCCCAGCGTCCTCGGCGTCATCGTCGACCAGCTCGCCGCGGCCGCCCCGCCCGTACGCCGCATCTGGCTCCCGCCGCTGCCCGACGCGGTCCCCCTCGACGCCGCCGCCGGGCCGCTCTCCGTCACCGGGCGCGGACTCCAGCTCGCCGACGCCCGCCGCCCGCCCCTGCGGGTGCCGCTCGGTGTCCTCGACGACCCCGCCCGCCAGTGGCGCGGCCCCTGGGAACTCGACCTGAAGGTCGCCGGCGGGCACACCGCCGTCACCGGCGGCCCGCAGTCCGGCAAGACCACCCTGCTGCGCACCCTCGCCCTGTCCCTCGCACTCACCCACACCCCGCAGGAGGTCGCCGTCTACGGCCTCGACCTGGCCGGGGGAGGCCTCGCCGCGCTCGCCGGACTGCCGCACGTCGGCGGGATCGCGGGCCGCGCCGACCGGGAGCGGGCCGCCCGTACCGTCGCCGAGGTGCGGGGCATGCTCGCCGCCCGCGAGGAACTCTTCCGCGAGCACTCCGTCGACTCCGTCGAGCAGCTGCGCCGGCTCCGCGCCGAGGGCGCGCTGCCCGCACTGGCCTCCACCGACATCGTGCTCCTCGTCGACGGGTACGGGGCCCTGCGCGAGGAGTTCGCCGACCTGGACGAGGCCGTCACCGACCTCCTCAAGCGCGGCGGCGGCTACGGCATCCACGTCGTCGCGGGCATGCTCCGCTGGAACGACGTGCGCATCGCCAACCAGTCCCTCTTCGGCAGCCGGATCGAACTGCGCCTGGGCGACCCCGCCGACTCCGCGATCGACCGCAAGCTGTCCGAGACCATCTCCCCGGACACCCCCGGCCGGGTCCTGACCGACGGCAAGCTCTTCGCGCAGACCGCCCTGCCCCGCATCGACTCCCGCGGCGCCACCACCGACCTGGCCGCCGCCCTGGAGGAAGCCGCCGGGACCGTCCTCGCCACCTGGCACGGCGACCTCGCCTCCCCGGTACGGGTCCTGCCCGCCCGGCTGCCCGCCGCCCGGCTGCCCTCCCCCGCCGAGGAGCCGCACCGTGTCCCCGTCGGCGTGGACCAGGACGTCCTCGCGCCCGTCCTGCTGGACCTCTTCGGCCAGGACCAGCACCTGCTGGTCCTCGGCGACACCGAATGCGGCAAGACCAACCTGCTCTCCCTGATCGCCCGCCAGCTCATCGCCCGGCACGGCGAGGACGAACTCGTCTTCGCCGTCTACGACCCCCGCCGGGGCCTGCGCGGAGTCGTCCCCGAGCCCTACCGGGGCGGCTACGCGCACAACGCGAAGCTGGCCGGAGCGCTGTCGGCGGGCATCGCCAAGGAACTCGACAAGCGGCTCCCCGAGGACGGCTTCGACCCCGACGCCGAACCCGGCGACGGCCCCGGCTTCGCGGGCCCGCGCATCGTGGTCCTCGTCGACGACTACGACATCCTCACCACCGCCGGACAGCAGCCGCTCCAGGCGTTCGTGCCCTACCTGCCGTCCGCCCAGGACATCGGCCTGCACTTCGTCATCGCCCGGCGCGTGGCCGGCTCCTCCCGGGCGCTGTACGAACCGCTGCTGACCACCCTGCGCGAATCCGGCACCACCGCGCTCGTCATGAACGGCGAACGCTCCGAGGGCCAGCTCTTCCCGCAGCTGTACGCGAGCGCCCAGCCGCCGGGCCGCGGCACCCTCGTCCGGCGCGGCCGCCCGCACCAGATCGTGCAGACCGCGCTGGCCGCGCCCCTCACCCAGGAAGCACCGTGACACCGTGACCAAGGACGTCATCGCCCTCACCCCGAAGATGCCCGACACGGCCGCGCTGCTCGTGGCCCTCGCGGCGGGCGGCACCGGGCTCGACGCCACGGCCGTCGCCGACGGGGCCGTCATCCAGCTGCTGGGCGCGGGCGGCCGGCCGCTGGTCTCGGTGGAGGCGCCCGTCCTGGTCCAGGTGCCCGGCGAGGTGGAACGCCTCCTCGGCACCTCCGCGCGCACCCCCCTGTGGTGGACGGAGACCCGCGCCTCCACCGCCGTCCCCGAGGCCGCCGACCTGGCCGGAGGCGTGGCCGGGCGGCTCGCCGAGGTCCTGGGCGGCACGGTCTGGCCCCCCGGCGCCGGCCGGATCACCGAGGTCCCGGTCGACTCCGGGGCCGCGGCGGCGCCCGCGCCGGTGGGGGCCCTGCCCACCGTCGACGTGGTCACCGAGTCCACCGCCGTCGTCCTCGCCGACCGGCCCGTGGTCCCGCTGACGGCCTGGCTGTCGGACGTCCTGCGCACCACGGCCGGCTTCGGCGCGGCCCTGCACATCGTCACCCCCGCCCACTGCCGGCTCAGCCTGCCGCTGCGCGCCGCGCTGACCGGCGCGCCCAACCGGTGGGTCGTCCAGGACCCCGACTGCGGCTACTACGACGGCCTCTCCGGGGCGGTCCTGAGCTGGCAGGACGGCACCTTCGCACCCGTCCGCGACGCGGCCGGCCGGACCCGGGCCGCGGCCGCCTTCACGCGGGCCGACGCCGGGGCGGTGGCGGGGGAGACCCGGCTGACCGTCTCGTTCCGTACGGAGCACCCCGCCGACGAGGAGACCCTGCTCGGCCGTTCCGTCGAGGCCGCCTGGCGGGCCCTGACCGGGCGGGCGCCGGCGGGCTGGGGCACCGCCGAGCCGGTGAACCTGCCCTGGTCGCCCCGCCAGCTGACCGGGCTGGCCCGGGGGCGGGCCCCGGAGCCGACCCTGCTCACCGTGGTGGGGCCGGACGCGCTGGCCGTCGTACGGGTGAGCCGCACGGCGGACGGGGTCGAGGAGGACGTCACCCTGACCCTGGGCCGGGGCCCCGCCGACCCGCTGCCGCCGGCCGCGCTCCAGGACCTCGCCGGGACGCTGGTCGCCGAACACGGCCTGGTCAGCATGCTGGCCTCCGTCGGGCCGGGCCCCCGCGACCTCGCGGTGGTGCCGCGGTTCGCGGCGGCGCCGCTGCCGGTGTCCTTCACCCTGGGCGGGGCCGGCGTCGCCCGGGCCACACTGACCCACGCCCGGCGCCCGCCGCTGGCCCTGCGCCCGGCCGCGGTCGGCCCCGGCCACCGGCCGGGCCTGCACTACCCCCTCGGCGACGGCACCGACCCGGCCGCCTGGGACACCCTCTCCACGCTGCTGGCCCACCTGCGCACGACGGCCTGACGGCGGCCCCGGGCCGGAGCCGCCGGGCCCGGCGGCTACAGCCCGCCCGCGCGGACCAGACCCGTCTCGTAGGCCAGGACCACGACCTGGACCCGGTCGCGCAGGTCCAGCTTGGTCAGGATGCGGCCCACGTGCGTCTTCACCGTGGCCTCCGAGAGGACCAGCCGGGCCGCGATCTCGCCGTTGGACAGCCCCTGGGCCACCAGCAGCATGACCTCGCGCTCCCGGTCCGTCAGCCGCTCGACCTGCTTGTTCTGCGGTTCCTGCGTCGTCGACGGCAGCATCGGCGCGAACCGGTCCAGCAGCCGCCGCGTCGTCGAGGGGGCCACGACCGCGTCCCCGCTGTGCACGGACCGGATCGCGGCCAGCAGCTCGCCCGGCGGCACGTCCTTCAGCATGAAGCCGCTCGCCCCCGCCTTCAGCCCGGAGAAGGCGTACTCGTCCAGGTCGAAGGTGGTCAGGATGATCACCTTCGGGTGCTCCTCCGGCTCACAGATCCGCCGGGTCGCCTCGACCCCGTCGAGCTTCGGCATGCGCACGTCCATCAGCACCACGTCCACCTTCGTGGCCCGCAGCACCTCCAGCGCCTCCAGGCCGTTGCCCGCCTCGGCGACCACCTCCATGTCCGGCTGGGCGGCGAGCACCATACGGAAGCCCGTGCGCAGCAGCACCTGGTCGTCGACGAGCATCACGCGAATGGACATCAGTTACCTCGACCTCGTCATCTCTTCTTGAGCGGGAGCAGCGCGCTGATGCGGAAGCCGCCTCCCGGCCGCGGGCCCGCATCCAGGGTTCCCCCGACCATACCGATGCGCTCGCGCATGCCGATCAGGCCGTGTCCGGCGCCGTCGGCGCCGCCGTCCTCGTACAGTTCGTGGGCCGCGCCCCGGCCGTCGTCCTCGACCAACAGGCCCAGCCCGTCGTCGAAGTAGACCAGCCGGACGCTCGCCCTGGCCTCCGGGCCCCCGTGCTTGCGCGTGTTCGTCAGGGCTTCCTGGACGATCCGGTACGCGGTCAGCTCGACCCCGCTCGGCAGCTTGCGGGGGGCGCCCTCGACCTCGAAGTCCACCGTCAGCCCGGCCGCCCGGACCTGCTCGACCAGCACCTCGATCTGCTCGACGTCGGGCTGCGGCACGTAGTCCTCGGACTCCTGCGGCTCGCCCGTGCGCAGCACGCCCAGCAGCCGCCGCATCTCCGCGAGCGCCTGCCGGCCCGTCCCCGAGATCGTCTGGAGGGCCTCCTTGGCCTGCTCGGGCGCCACGTCCATGACGTACGCGGCCCCGTCGGCCTGGACCACCATCACCGACACGTTGTGCGCGACGACGTCGTGCAGCTCGCGGGCGATCCGGGCGCGCTCGGCGGCCACCGCCACCTTGGCCTGCGCCTCGCGCTCCTTCTCCAGCCGCTGGTTGCGCTCGACGAGCTGCGCGTAATAGGCGCGCCGGGTGCGCAGCGAGTCGCCCATCACCCAGGCCAGGGCGAAGGGGACCATCATGAACAGGGTGAACAGGACGACCTCGGCCGAACTGGTGCCGGGGCCCTTGTCCACGCCGTGGCGCGCGAAGTACAGCGGCGAGGCCAGCAGGCCGACGCCCAGCGCGGTGCGCGAGACCCAGCGCGGGACGTCGCCGGCGGCCACGGTGAACAGGACCACCAGCATCGCGAAGTCGTAGAGGTTCGCCTCCGGGCCCACCGCCAGCTGGTAGACGCCCGCGCCGGCCGCCAGCCAGAACATCGCCACGGTCCACTTGCGGCGCAGCGCGACGGCGGTGCACAGCGCGACCACGACCGGCACGGCCAGCAGCCGGTGCAGGGTGCTCGTGCCGGTCGTACCGGAGTCGCTCGCGACGATCAGCATGGACAGCCCGAAGAGGAGGACAGCCCAGAAGCTGTCGACGCCCGTCGGGTGTCTGCGGATGAAGTCGTAGAGGCGCTGCACGTAACCCAGAGTAGGGAACGGAGATAGGTGCTGGAGTCAACCACAGGTGCGATCCCTGGGACGGGGGAGTACTCCCCAAGGTGGAGGGTGACCTTAGCCTTTGTGGAATGAGCACCGAGGACGCAGTGGGGGGACCGGTCCGCTGGCGGGCCGCGATGGAGGCCGCGCTGTACGGCCCGGGGGGCTTCTACGTGCGCCCCGGCGGCCCCGGGCCCGCCGGGCACTTCCGCACCTCCGTGCACGCCTCCCCCCTCTACGCGGGAGCCGTGGCCCGGCTGCTGGGCACCGTCGACGCGGCGCTCGGGCACCCGGCGCGGCTGGACCTGGTCGACGTCGGGGCCGGCCGCGGCGAGCTGCTGACCGGGGTGCTGGCGGCGCTGGAGCCCTCGCTGGCCGCGCGGGTGCGCCCGTACGCGGTGGAGCGCGCGGCGGAGCCGGCCGGGCTGGACCCGCGGATCCGCTGGGTGGCGGAGCCCCCGGCGGGGACGGTGGGGCTGCTGTTCGCGAACGAGTGGCTGGACAACGTCCCCCTGGACGTGGTGGAGGACGGCCGCTACGTCCTGGTCGCCCCCGACGGTACGGAGAGCTCCGGCGGCCCCCCTGAGCCGGCGGACCTGGCCTGGCTGGAGCGGTGGTGGCCCGGCGCGGCGGCGGGGGAGGGCCGGGCGGAGGTCGGCCGGTCCCGGGACGAGGCCTGGGCGGCGGCCGTCGCCACCCTGGAGCGGGGCCTGGCGGTGGCGGTCGACTACGCCCACACCCGCGCGGCCCGGCCCCCGTACGGCACCCTGACGGGGTTCCGGGCGGGCCGGGAGGTGGCGCCGGTCCCGGACGGCGCCGGTGACGTCACCGCGCACGTGGCGCTCGACGCCTGCGCGGGGCCGGGCGCCGTCCTGCTCACCCAGCGCGAGGCGCTGACCGTGCTCGGCGTCTCGGGCGGCCGCCCTGCGCTGGCCCTGGCCTCCACCGACCCGGCCGCGTACGTCCGGGCCCTGTCGGCGGCGGGCGGGGCGGCGGAGCTCACGGCCCGCGGGGGGCTCGGCGACTTCGGCTGGCTGGTCCAGCCGGTCGGCGTCCCCCCGTGGCCGCCGGCGCGGGCGCGGCCGCAGTAGCCGGGACACGGCGAAGGGCCGCCCTCCCGACGGGATGACGGCCCCTCCCCGCCACGGCGCTCGCGCGCGCGTGGCGTGACGACTACTGCGAGACGGTGTGGTCGTGGTCGTGGCCCGGGCGCAGACCGCCGGCGCCGTTGCCCGAACCGGTGGTCGGCTTCGAGACGACCGGCTGCGTCAGCGGGGCCAGGTCGTAGGCGTAGTGGCCGACCGCGTTCGCGATGACGTCGACGTTGATGTCGAGCGCCTTCTGGTCGATGTTGTTGATGTCGTCGCCCTTGCCGTGGTAGTTCACGTCGTAGGCGACACCCGCCTGGCCACCGAACTTCGCCGCCTGCTCGGCCGTCTTGATGCCCTCGGCGCCGGTGTCCGTGCCACCGGACGGGATGCCCGCCTCGATGAACGGGCCGTAGTCCGAGCGGCCGGTGAAGTCACTGCCCTCGTGCGGGATCTTCTGCGCGTCGAGGAAGTCGGTGATCTGCTTCTCCAGCTGCGCCGAGCCCTCCGGGCCGGGGCCCGAGCCGACCTTGTCGGAGTCGTCGCCGTCGTAGACGAAGTACGCGGCGTTCGGCGAGGCGATCATGTCGAAGTTGAGGTAGAGCTTGATCTGCTTCTTCTGCTCCGGGGTCAGCGAGGCGACGTACGCCTCGGAACCGAGCAGGCCGAACTCCTCCGCCGACCACCAGGCGAACTTGACCTTGTTCTTGACCTTCGTCTGGCTGCTCGCCAGGCGCTGCGCGACCTGGAGGATGCCCGCCGAGCCGGAGCCGTTGTCGTTGATGCCGGGACCGGCCGCGACCGAGTCCAGGTGCGCGCCGAGGAAGACGGTGTTGTTCTCGTCGCCGCCCTTGGTCTCGGCGACCACGTTGAAGGTCTTGCGGTTCTCGCGCAGCTCGCGGATGTCGAGGGTGAGCTCGACCGGGCCGGCGGCCGCCTCGGCGGCCAGCTTCTCGCCCTCCTCCTGGGAGACGCCGCCGGTGGGGACCTTGCCCGCGGCGGGGTCGCCGAGGGTGCCGTTCAGGGTGCCCGCCGTGTTGTTGTAGATGATCGCGCCCACCGCGCCGGCCGCCGCCGCGTTCTCCTGCTTCACCGCGAAGGTGCAGCCGCCCCGCTTGACCAGCGCGATCTTGCCGGTGAAGGTGCCGGGCGCGAAGTCGCCGGGCTCGCAGCCGTTGGTGCCGTCGGCGTCGACCGGGGCGACCGCGAGCTGGGCGGTGACGCCGTCCGCGGGGCCGCTGGCCGTGTAGGTCATCAGGTTGATCGGGACGTCGCGCTCGTTGTCGCCGTTGACCTTCAGCGTCTCGGCGACGGTCTCGACGTACACGAAGTCGAACTCGTTGCGCGTGACCTTGTACCCGGCCGCCTTCAGCACGCCCTCGACGTACGTGGCCGACTGGACGTGGCCCTTGGAGCCGGCGACGCGCGTGCCCTTGTTGTAGTCGGCGATCGACTGGAAGACCTTGAGGTGGTTGTTGGCACCCTTGCCGGTCGACTCCTGGACCAGCTTCCTGGCCAGCGCGTCACCCTTCGCGGCATCGCTGTCGGGGCCGCCGGTGGCGCCCGCCGGGCCGGCGAGGAGGAGCGGGGAGACGAGGGCCGCGGCCGCCAGAGCGGCGGTGGCTGCGGCTATACGGCGAGAGGGCATGAAGGTCCTTTCACGGCACGCGGGCAGTGGGGTGGGGCAGGTGGGTCGGTAGTGGACGCACGTTAGGCACCAACTGACCGCTCTCGCCAGACTTTTAACTGCTTCCGGTTTGTGAAATCCGCATATCGGTGAGTCTGCGCCGATCGAATCCGGCCACCGTCCGCAGAAAGGTCACCGCGGAATGGTCAGCGCAGGATCCCCTCAATGAAATCGGAACCTATCCGCGCCACCACCGCCAGATCCAACTGATGCTGGACGTAACGCCCTTGCCGGCGCGTGTGCAGCAGTCCCGCCTTCTTCAGCACCGCCAGGTGCCGGGACACCTCCGGCGCCGTGATCCCGTACACCCGCGCCAGCTCGCTCGTCGTGTACGGGGCCCGCGCCAGGCTCCGGCACAGCATCATCCGCATCGGGTGCGCGAGCGCCTCCATCCGGCGGGTGAGCAGCTCCACCGAGCCGGGCGCAGCGCCCAGTTCGGAGGAGTCCAGCGGATAGTGCACCACCGGACGCCAGCCCGGCGCGTGCAGCACGAGCAGGTGCGGCCAGCCGAAGTTCGTCGGTACGAAGAGCAGCCCGGAGCCGATCAGCGGATCGGTGGCCGTCGCCCGGCCGTTGACCATCTTGTCGGCGGTGATCGTGGTGAGCCCGTCGTCCACGCTCAGCGCCGCGGACACCTCCCGCAGCACCGTGGGCAACCCCTTGCGGCGCAGCACCTCCGTCTTGTGCCGGGTGTCCGCCGTCTGCCGGGGCTCCAGGCGCCGCCAGGTCTCGGCGAAGAAGGCCTCCTCGCAGTCCTCCAGCATCCGGCGCAGCCAGACGCGGACCGCGTCGGTGTCGTCGAGCAGCCGGACGGAGAACGCCAGCTGGCGGGGGCCGCGCGCGGCGGCCGTCTCCAGCGCCTTGGCCCTGGCCCCGGCGTCCTTCAGCGGGGAGGGCCAGCCGCCCTCGTTGTAGAGCGAGAGCCAGCAGTGTTCCAGGGCGGCCATCACGAACCGCTCGTCGTCCATCCGGTCGAGCGCGTCCAGGTCCTCGGCCAGGGTCGCCCCGGGGCGGCCGTCGCCGCCGGGGATCCCGGCGAAGGGCATGAAGACGTCGGAGAAGGAGCTGCGCCACATGAAGTCCGCGTCGAGCAGCCGGTCCGCCAGGCAGGGGTCCAGCGCGGCCCGGGTGGCCGTCGTCCAGGACTGCAGGCGGGGGTGGTGGGTGGGCTGCGACAGCGCGTGCAGCGCCATGCAGAGCTCGGCCAGCGGGGCCGGCGCGAAGGAGATCCGCTCCGCGGGGAGTCCGGCGATGTCGATGGTGACGCTCATCGCCCCATTCTGGCCGGTCGGCGGCTCGCGGCGGAGCCCGGGGTACGCCGCCCGGCCCAGCCCCGCCACTCCGCCGACGGGGGCTCCGGCGCAGGTGGGAGGCCTCGATTGACGGGGAGCGTCAATCGTCGCGCGGGGTGCCGCCGACGGGGTGAGGGTGGATGCATGAGCGCCATCGAGCAGTACCTCCTCGACTCCTACCGGGCCTCCCAGCACGGGACCCCGCAGCCCCCGCCGCCCGGCCGCGACGACGTGGCCGTCCTGCGCGAGGTCCGTACGCGGGCCCAGTTCAACGCCGTCCTCGACGGCCGCCCCGCCGCCCACCCCTGGCTGCACACCCTGCGCCGCCTGTGGCGCCCGCGCCCGGGCACCTGCTGAGGTGTGCGGGGCCCGCCGCCGCCCGCCCCGCTACAGCCGCTCCAGGAACCCCTTCACCGCCGTGCCGACGTCCTCCCGCGTCCACGCCAGACCCGGCTCCGTGATCTCCAGTTCCGTCATCGCCAGCCCCGGCGGGGTCTGGTCCGACCAGCGGCGGAACAAGACCGTCCCCGTCTCCTGCGCCAGGCGCACGCCCGCCTCCGTCAGCCGGTCCGCCCCGTACGGGAGCCACACCTGGAACTGGTGCGTGTGCGGCGTCTGCGGATGGATGCGGAACCAGGGCAGCCCGGCCCCGGCGAAGCCCTCCCGCAGCGCTTCGGCGACCTCCTTCGCCCGCTCCGCGTAGGCCGGCAGCCGCGGCAGCTCGCGTTCCAGGCCGGCCAGCGCGGCCAGGGCCTGCGGGAACTGCCGGAACACCTGGCCCCCGTAGCGGTGGCGCCAGACGCGGGTCTCCTCCACGAAGCTCCGGGTCCCGGCCAGAGCGGCCCCGCTCAGCCCGCCGAGGGACTTGTAGAAGGAGACGTAGACGGAGTCCGCGAGGGCCGCGACCTCCGCGAGGGACCGGCCGAAGTGGGCGGTGGACTCCCACAGCCGGGCCCCGTCGAAGTGCACCACCGCGTCCCGCTCCCGGGCGGCGTCCACCAGCTCCTCCAGCTCCTCCCAGGTGGGCAGCACGAAGCCGGCGTCGCGCAGCGGCAGCTCCACCATCAGCGTGCCGAAGGGTTCCGGGAGGGCGCCGACCTCCTCCCCGGTGGGCTGGCGCGGCTCCGTGGTCGGGTGCACCGTGCGCAGCCCCGACACGGCCGACAGCGCGCCGCCCTCCCAGCGTTCCGGATGGCTCAGCGGGTGCAGGGCGACCACGGGGCTGCCGGTGCGGCCGGCCCAGCAGCGCAGGGCGATCTGCTGGGCCATCGTCCCGGTCGGGAAGAACGCCGCGTCCTCGGTGCCCAGCAGGCCGGCCACCCGACGCTCCAGCTCGGCGACGACCCCGTCGCCGTACACGTCGGCCGGCTCGTCCAGGTCGTAGGGGGCGTGCGG
The DNA here is from genome assembly GCF_043199995.1 of Streptomyces sp. NPDC048507. Classification (NCBI taxonomy): domain Bacteria; kingdom Bacillati; phylum Actinomycetota; class Actinomycetes; order Kitasatosporales; family Streptomycetaceae; genus Streptomyces; species Streptomyces sp. NPDC048507. The sequence continues at coordinate 598,253 of NZ_JBICWZ010000004.1, forward strand.
CAGGGCGGCGAGGAGCTCGCCGAGCGTCGTCTCCCGGGCGCCGCGCGTGAGCACCCGCGCGGCCCCCCGCCAGGCCGCCTCCTGGCGGTCCGCGCGTTCCGCCGCCTCGTCGGGGCCGTCCGCCGCGCCGTGCGCCGAGCCGTCCGCCGCGTCACCCGTCGTGTGATCCGTCATGGCCCGATCATGCCCGCTGCCGCCGCCGACCGGCCCGTCCCCCAGGGGCTAGCATGGCGGCGTATCGTCCGGTACCCCCCGCGGACTGGAACGGAAGGCCCTCCCCGCGTGAACGCACCCCATCAGACGGAGCCCCGGGATCCGTCCGACCGCCCTGCCCGGCTCACCGTCGGCGTCGTCGGCGCGGGCCGGGTCGGCCCCGCACTGGCCCGCGCCCTGCGGCAGGCCGGGCACCGCCCCGTCGCCGTCTCCGGAGTCTCCGACGCCTCCCGGCGGCGCGCCGCGCGGATGCTGCCCGACGTACCGGTGGTCAGCCCGGCGCAGGTGATGGAGCGCGCCGAGCTGGTGCTGCTGACCGTCCCCGACGACGCGCTGCCCGCTCTGGTCGAGGGCCTCGCCGAGACGGGCGCCGTCCGCCCCGGCCAGCTCCTCGTCCACACCTCCGGGCGCTACGGAACCTCCGTGCTCGACCCCGCGCGCCGCGCGGGCGCCCTGCCGCTGGCCCTGCACCCCGCGATGACCTTCACCGGCACCGAGGTCGACGTACAACGCCTGGGCGGCTGCTCCTTCGGCGTGACGGCCCCCGAGCAGCTGCGGCTGGCCGCGGAGGCGCTGGTCATCGAGATGGGCGGCGAACCCGAGTGGATCGCCGAGGACAGCCGTCCGCTCTACCACGCCGCCCTCGCGCTGGGCGCGAACCACCTGGTCACCCTCGTCGCCCAGTCGATGGAGCTGCTCCGGACGGCCGGGGTCGAGCACCCCGACCGGATGCTCGGCCCGCTGCTGGGCGCGGCCCTGGACAACGCCCTGCGCTCCGGCGACGCCGCGCTGACCGGGCCGGTGGCCCGCGGTGACGCCGGTACGGTCGCCGCGCACGTGGCGGAGCTGCGCAAGCACGCCCCGGCCACCGTGGCCGGGTACCTCGCGATGGCCCGCACCACCGCCGACCGCGCCCTGGCGCAGGGCCTGCTCAAGCCCGAACTCGCCGAGGACCTGCTGGACGTCCTGGCGGACGGCGCCGAACCGACCGCCGAACCGGAGGGTGGCGAGCGATGACCGGCCCGCTCCTGCTGAACACCGCCGCCGAGCTGCACGGGCTGCCGCGCTCCGGGCGCCGCGCCGTCGTGATGACGATGGGCGCCCTGCACGAGGGCCACGCCACCCTCGTGCGCACGGCCCGCGCCCAGGCCGGCCCGGACGGACAGGTCGTGGTCACCGTCTTCGTCAACCCCCTCCAGTTCGGGGCGAACGAGGACCTCGACCGCTACCCGCGCACCCTGGACGCCGATCTGCGCATCGCCGCCGAGGCGGGCGCCGACGCCGTGTTCGCCCCGGCCGCCGACGAGGTCTACCCCGGCGGCGACCCCCAGGTGCGGATCACCGCCGGTCCGATGGGCGGCCGCCTCGAAGGCGCCACCCGGCCCGGCCACTTCGACGGCATGCTCACCGTCGTCGCGAAGCTGCTCCACCTCACCCGCCCCGACCTGGCGCTGTTCGGGCAGAAGGACGCCCAGCAGCTGGCCCTGATCCGGCGCATGGTGACCGACCTCAACTTCCCGGTCGAGGTGGCCGGCGTCCCGACGGTCCGGGAGGACGACGGGCTCGCCCTGTCCTCCCGCAACCGCTACCTGGACCCGGTCGAGCGGCGCACCGCCCTCGCCCTGTCCCGCGCCCTGTTCGCGGGCCGGGACCGGCTCGCCGCCCAGGCGGCCCTGCGGGCCCGCGCCGAGGCCGCCCCCGCCAGCGACGAGCGCGCGGCGGGCCTGGCCCGGCTCGGCGAGATCCGCGCCTCCGCCGACGCGCACGCCGTCTCCGCGGCCGGCGCGGGCCTGCCGGACGCCGTACGGGCCGCCGCCCGGCACGTCCTGGAGGAGGCGGCCCGCCACGATCCGCCGCTGGACCTGGACTACCTGGCCCTGGTGGACCCGCAGGACTTCACCGAGGTCGGCCCCGACTTCACCGGGGAGGCCGTCCTGGCCGTCGCGGCGAAGGTCGGCGCGACCCGGCTGATCGACAACATCCCATTGGAGTTCGGAGCACACGCGTGAGCACCACAGGCAGAGCCATCCCGGCGGGCGGCACCGGCGGCACCGGCATACGGCTGCACGCCCCCGCCCCCGGCTGGGCCGTCGACGCGGACGTCGTGGTCGTGGGCTCGGGCGTCGCGGGCCTGACCGCCGCGCTGCGCTGCGCCGCCGCGGGCCGCCGTACGGTCGTGGTCACCAAGGCGCGCCTCGACGACGGCTCCACCCGCTGGGCCCAGGGCGGCATCGCCGCCGCCCTGGGCGAGGGCGACACCCCCGAGCAGCACCTGGACGACACGCTCGTCGCGGGCGCGGGCCTGTGCGACGAGGCGGCCGTGCGGCTCCTGGTCACCGAGGGCCCGGACGCGGTCCGCCGGCTGATCGCCACCGGCGCCGTCTTCGACACCTCCGCCGCCACCGGCGAGATAGAGCTGACCCGTGAGGGCGGCCACCACCGCCGCCGCATCGCGCACGCGGGCGGTGACGCCACGGGCGCCGAGATCTCCCGGGCCCTGGTCGAGGCCGTCCACGAGGCGGGCATCGAGACGGTCGAGAACGCGCTGGTCCTGGACCTCCTCCAGGACGCCGAGGGCCGCACCGCGGGCGTCACCCTGCACGTCATGGGCGAGGGCCAGCACGACGGGGTCGGCGCCGTCCACGCGCCCGCCGTGATCCTCGCGACCGGCGGCATGGGACAGGTCTTCTCCGCCACCACCAACCCGTCGGTGTCCACCGGCGACGGCGTGGCCCTGGCCCTGCGCGCCGGGGCGGAGGTCTCCGACCTGGAGTTCGTCCAGTTCCACCCCACCGTCCTCTTCCTCGGGCCCGACGCCGAGGGCCAGCAGCCGCTGGTGTCGGAGGCGGTCCGCGGCGAGGGCGCGCACCTGGTCGACGCGGACGGGGTCCGCTTCATGGTGGGCCAGCACGAGCTCGCCGAACTGGCCCCGCGCGACATCGTCGCCAAGGGCATCATGCGCCGCATGCAGCAGCAGGGCGCCCGGCACATGTACCTGGACGCCCGGCACTTCGGCGCCGAGATGTGGGAGAACCGCTTCCCGACGATCCTCGCCGCCTGCCGCTCCCACGGCATCGACCCGGTGACGGAGCCGATTCCGGTCGCGCCCGCCGCGCACTACGCCTCGGGCGGCGTCCGTACGGACCTGCTGGGCCGCACCACCGTCCCCGGCCTGTACGCGTGCGGGGAGGTGGCCTGCACCGGCGTGCACGGCGCGAACCGGCTCGCGTCCAACTCGCTGCTGGAGGGCCTGGTCTTCGCCGAGCGCATCGCGGACCACATCGTCGCGCACGCCCCCGCGGGCGGCGGCCCGGGCATCCCCGTCCCCGCGACGGGCCCCCTCCAGCCCGCCGAGGCGCGCTACGAGATCCAGCGCATCATGACGGACGGCGCGGGCGTGCTCCGCTCCGCCCGTTCGCTGGACACGGCCGCCGCCGCGCTGGAGACCCTCTACGCGACGGCCCTGGGCGAGCTGGAGGCCCACGGCAAGACCGCCGTCCCGGGTGTGGAGACCTGGGAGGCGACCAACCTGCTGTGCGTGGCCCGCGTCCTGGTGGCCGCCGCCCAGCGGCGCGCCGAGACCCGCGGCTGCCACTGGCGCGAGGACCACCCCGGCCGGGACGACGCCGCCTGGCGCCGTCACCTCGTGGTCCGGTTGTCGGCGACCGAGCGGCGGGCCCTGGTCGTCACCCCCACCGACTGCGCGGACTTCCCGTCCGTGGACGTCCCCCTCACCCCCCAGAGCCTGGAGCAGTGACCGTGAGCACCCCCGAACTCCCCCTGATCGACCAGAACGAAGGCGGCTGCGGCGACGACTGCGGCTGCGGCGAGGGCGAGGAGACCGGCCTCGACCCGGCGCTGGCCCAGCTGCTGGTGGACGCGGGCCTCGACCCGATCGAGGTCGAGGACATCGCACACATGGCGCTGTCCGAGGACCTGGACGGCGGTGTGGACGTGACCACCGTGGCCACCGTCCCCGAGGACGCCGAGGCCGTCGCGGACTTCGTGGCCCGCGAGGCCGGCGTGGTGGCCGGCCTGCGCATCGCCGAGGCGGTGTTCTCCGTGGTCTGCACCGAGGCCTTCGAGGTGGAGCGGCACGCCGAGGACGGCGACAAGGTCGAGGCCGGGCAGCTGCTGCTGTCGGTGCGCTCGCGCACCCGCGACCTGCTGACCGCCGAGCGCAGCGCCCTGAACATCGTGTGCCGCCTCTCCGGCATCGCGACGGCGACCCGCCGCTGGGCCGACGTCCTGGAGGGCACGTCCGCGAAGGTCCGCGACACCCGCAAGACCACCCCGGGCCTGCGTTCGCTGGAGAAGTACGCGGTCCGCTGCGGCGGCGGCGTCAACCACCGCATGTCCCTGTCGGACGCGGCCCTGGTCAAGGACAACCACGTCGTCGCCGCCGGCGGCGTCGCCCAGGCCTTCAAGGCCGTCCGCGAGGCCTTCCCGGACGTTCCCGTCGAGGTCGAGGTCGACACGATGCACCAGGTCCGCGAGGTCGTGGACGCGGGTGCCGACCTGATCCTGCTGGACAACTTCACCGTCCCGGAGACGGAGGAGGCCGTCACGATCGTCGCGGGCCGCGCCGTCCTGGAGTCCTCGGGCCGCCTCACCCTGGAGAGCGCCCGCGCCTACGCCGAGACCGGTGTGGACTTCCTGGCGGTCGGCGCCCTGACGCACTCCTCGCCGATCCTGGACATCGGCCTCGACCTGCGCGAGGCGGTGTAAGCGGTGCTGCTCACCATCGACGTGGGGAACACCCACACGGTCCTGGGCCTGTTCGACGGCGGCGAGATCGTCGAGCACTGGCGGGTCTCCACCGACCCGCGCCGGACGGCCGACGAGCTGGCCGTCCTGATGCAGGGCCTGATGGGGATGCACCCGATGCTCGGCAACGAGCTGGGCGACGGGATCCACGGCATCGCGATCTGCGCGACGGTGCCGTCGGTCCTGCACGAGCTGCGCGAGGTGACCCGGCGCTACTACGGCGACGTCCCGTCGATCCTGGTGGAGCCCGGCGTCAAGACGGGCGTGCCGATCCTGATGGACAACCCGAAGGAGGTCGGCGCGGACCGCATCGTCAACGCGGTCGCGGCCGTCGAGCTGTACGGGGGCCCGGCCATCGTCGCGGACTTCGGCACGGCGACGACCTTCGACGCGGTCTCCGCGAAGGGCGAGTACGCGGGCGGGGTGATCTCCCCGGGCATCGAGATCTCGATGGAGGCGCTCGGTGCCCGCAGCGCCCAGCTCCACAAGATCGAGCTGGCCCGGCCGCGCAACGTGATCGGCAAGTCCACGGTCGAGGCGATGCGCTCGGGCGTGGTCTACGGCTTCGCGGGCCAGGTCGACGGGATCGTCACCCGCATGGCCAGGGAGCTGGTGGGCCCGGGCGGCGACCCGGCCGACGTCCGCGTCATCGCCACCGGGGGCCTCGCCCCGGTCGTCCTCGGCGAGTCCTCGGTGATCGACGAGCACGAGCCGTGGCTGACCCTGATCGGCCTGCGGCTGGTCTACGAGCGCAACGCGCCGAACTTCGTGTGACGGCGGCGGCCTCCGCCCGCCCGGGCGGAGGCACGCACCGTCAGGCCGAATCCTCAGCTTGAACCTGATCGGTTAGCTTGTCGGCGTCGCAGCACATGCTCCGAGGCGGCACCGCCGAGACGGCACAGGACGGCCCAAATGCCCCGTGTTTCACCGTACTTGCAGGTGGTCGACTCGCTCCGGGCCCGGATAGGGGCGGGCGAGTGGGCGATCGGCGACAAGCTCCCCTCCCGCGCCCGCTTCGCCGACGAGTACGCCGTCGGACAGAGCGTCACGCAGCGCGCCATGGAACAGCTGATCATCGAGGGCTTCCTCGAAGGACGCGCGGGCTCGGGCACCTACGTCCGCACCCCGCGCCGCCGCATGCGGATGCTCCGTACCCGTCGGCGCGTCCCCGGGGCGGGCAACACCTTCCGTTCCGAGGCCGCCGCGCACGGCATCGCCGCGTCCTGGGACTCCCGGACGGTCCCCGAGACCCCGGCCCCCGAGCGCATCGCCGCCCGCCTCGCGATCGAGCCCGGCGCCCCGTGCGTGGTGACCCGCTACGAGTTCATGGCCGACGGCAGCCCCGCCGAACTCTCCGAGTCCTGGGAGCCGTTGGCGATCACCTCCGGAACCCCGGTCGTGCTGCCGGAGGTGGGCGAGCTGCGCGGGGCCGGAGTGGTGGCCCGGATGCGGTCCATCGGCATCACGGTGGCCTCCGTGGTGGAGATCCCCCGGCCCTCCCGGGCCAACCAGGACCAGGCCAACCTCCTGGGGATCAGCCTCGGTTCGATGATCACCAAGATCGAGCGCACCTACCTCGACACCGACGGCCGCCCGGTCGAAACCGCCGACCTCGTGATCCCCGACTCCCGCTACGAGATTGCGTACGCCTTCCCCGTGGACTGAGGAGCGGCCGCATTCCCCGGACGATTTTTCACGGAAATGGCCGGAGTACGCCTCCGGCGGGGATAGCGTCGCGGTGGAAAGACACCGTAGCCCCGGAAGGGCGGCGACCCCGTCCACGGCGGAGGAGACACCCCATGACCGCGAACACCCGGCCCGACTGGCGCAAATCGTCCCACTGCGGCCCCGGGCAGGACGCCTGCGTCTACGTGGCCGCCGCTCCCGGCACGCTCGTCCGGGTGGCCGACCGGGCCGACCCGGCGCACCTGGTGATGGCCACCACGCACGCCGCCTGGGCCGACTTCGTGCGCTCGGTCAAGGAATCCGGCTGACGGGCGCGGCGCGGTCCCGCCGCGCCGCGATCCCGCACCATCAGGGGATTTTGTCCGATTAGCGCGTATCTTCGGCCCATGCCCACGCCCTACGGATCCCGCGGCGGCATGGCGTTCAGCGCCGCCGAGCTGCACGTGCTCAGGCGCCTCCTCGCCCACGCCCTCCAGCCCTCCACGGCCCCCCTGACGCCCGCGGAGGTGCAGGACTGCCTGCGCCTCGCGGGGTCGGTGGACGAAGCGGTCCTGGAGGCGGGTCGGCTCAGAGCGTTCCTGCTCGACGACCTCGCCCGCTACCGCCGGGCCCTGCCGGGCAGCCTCTCCGGCTACCTGGAGCTCCTCCAGGACGCCCTGGCCGCCGGGTACGAACCGCAGCCCGACGACCTCGCCGCCCTGCGCGCGCTGCGGGCCAACCCGCTCGCGGCCACCGTGCTGGCCCGGGCCCAGGCCGTCGCCGAGCGCTCCGTACGCCGCCGCCTGTCGGCCGCGCCCGCGCCCCGCACCCGCCTGCTGGCCCTGGCCGGCGGCCGCGAGGCCCCCCGCCCCGCCCCGGGCGCCGAGGACCGTGCGCGGCCCGCCGCCGACCGCCCGCGCGGCGGCCCGGACGCGCCGCAGCGCCCCCGGAGCGCCGCGGACGGCGACCCGCGGCCCGAGCGCCCCCGTCCCGAGCCGGCCCCCGCGCCCGCGCCGAAGCCCGGGGAGCCCCCGCGGCCCGAGCGGCCGGCGCGGCCCGTCCCGACCCCGGGCGAGGCCTTCCCGCCGCGCCGCAAGCCCACCCCGCCCCCGGCGGCCGGGCGTGCGGTGGGGTAGCTAGGCTGGGGGGCATGGACTACGTCTCCGCGCTCGTGCCCCCCATCGTCATGGCCGCGTTCTTCATCGTCCTCGTGAAGACGATCGTGAAGAGCCAGGGCGGCGCCAACAAGGCCAAGGAGGACGCGGCCGTCGACGCCGTCCTCGCCCGCGCGGACGCCGCCCAGCAGGCACGCAAGTAACCATCCGCGCGGGTTCCGCCGCGCGGTGCCGCCGAATAGTCGGGCAATTCACCCCATCCCGCACTATCGTGCTGTTGTGCCTCGCCCCTTGGGAGAACTCGAAGACGCAGTGATGACACGGGTGTGGCAGTGGAACCGCCCGGTCACCGTTCGGGAAGTCCTGGAAGACCTCCAGCAGGAACGGTCCATCGCGTACACCACGGTCATGACCGTTATGGACAATCTCCATCAGAAGGGCTGGGTCCGCCGCGAAGCCGAAGGCCGCGCCTATCGGTATACGGCGGTTTCCACCCGCCCCGCCTACTCGGCCGCGCTGATGAACGAAGCCTGGTCGACCAGCGACAACCCCGCCGCCGCCCTCGTGGCCTTCTTCGGCATGATGTCCACGGAACAGCGGGAAGCCCTGCGCGCGGCCATCAGGATCGTCCAGCACGACGACCCGGACGATCCGGACGGCGCCGCCACCACCGCGGCCCCCGCGGCCGCTCCCGAGGAGCCCCCCGGGGACTCCGGCGCGCCCCGGCCCGAGCCGGGGCGATAGCGTCCGGGTATGGGAGAGCTTTCCACCGCAGACGCGAAAACAGTGACCATCCGCCGCGCGCGCACCCGTGATGTTCCGGCGCTGCGCCACCTGCTCGACCAGTACGTGCAGCAGCGGATCCTCCTCGACAAAGCCCCCGTGGTCCTTTACGAGGACATCCAGGAGTTCTGGGTCGCGGAACGCGGCCGTGACGGCCGGGTCGTCGGCTGCGGGGCTCTCCACGTCATGTGGGAAGACCTCGCCGAAGTACGCACTCTCGCGGTCGACCGGGAGCTGAAGGGCGCCGGTGTCGGACATCAGGTGCTCGCCAAGTTGTTGGAGACGGCCCGCCGGCTCGGGGTCAGCCGGGTATTCTGCCTGACCTTCGAAGTGGACTTCTTCGCGAAGCACGGGTTCGTCGAGATCGGCGAGACCCCGCTGGAGACCGATGTCTACATGGAGCTCCTGCGTTCCTATGACGAGGGAGTCGCGGAGTTCCTCGGTCTCGAACGAGTGAAGCCGAACACCTTGGGCAACAGTCGGATGCTTCTGCACCTCTGATCGATCTGATCGATCGCGGCGGCTTTTCCGGCCCCCGGCGGGCCTGTGGCCTATGTCCGAATCGCGTACGTTTCCCGCCTTGTTGCGGCCCTGAACCTCTCACCGGGGGTTTGTGTTTTCCAGGCAAAAGCGGTTTCCTTTCCGCGTACTGCATTTTCGATGAAAGGAAATCCGGTGGCACAGAAGGTTCAGGTCCTTCTTGTCGACGACCTCGACGGTGGCGAGGCGGACGAGACCGTGACGTTCGCTCTGGATGGCAAGACCTACGAGATCGACCTCACCACCGCCAACGCTGAAAAGCTCCGCGGGCTGCTCGACCCGTACACCAAGGGCGGCCGCCGCACCGGCGGACGCGTTTCCGCGGGCCGTGCCAAGGGTGGTCGTGCCGCCGCGTCGGCCGGCAACCCGGACACCGCCGAGATCCGCGCGTGGGCGAAGGAGAACGGATACAACGTGAACGACCGCGGCCGCGTGCCCGCGGACATCCGCGAGGCCTACGAGAAGGCCAAGGGCTGAGGCGTACGCCTTCGCAGCCGTGTCCGGTGGCATTCCGTCGCCGCCGCGGCCACCAGGCGTACGAGGTCGGGCCCACCGGCCCGTTGTCCGGGACGGGCACCCTGCCCCGGACCGGGCAGGGCCGGCAGTGACGCCTCGCACCCCAGCTCGGGGGGCCGCAGCCACACGGCGGCCCCCCGAGGGCTTTCCCCCGGCGCCGCGGGGGCGGTGATCCCGCCCCCCGCACCCAGGGCGGCCAGGTCCAGCCCCACCCCGCCCCACTCCAGCCAGTCGAGGAGCCCGTCCAGCTCCTCCGCACTGCCCGGGGCCACCAGGAACCGCATCCTGCGCTCCGCGGCGGCCACCGGACCGGTGACGGCGAACCGGCGCAGCAGCGCGGCTCCGGCCTCGTACGGCAGCTCCAGCACGTCGAACCGGACCCCGGTCACCAGCCGGACGGGCGGTCCGCCGGCGACGGGCCAGCCGAGCACCCGCTCGTACCAGGAACGGGTGTCCCGCTCCGGCGGGACGCGGGGCGAGGGGACGGCGCTCGCGGGGGTGACGGCCATGACCGGAGCAACTCCCCACGGCACCGGGGGGTTACGGGGTGACGCACCGCGCCCGCGGTGTCGCGCAGGGTAAACGTTCGCGGAGTGCAGTCCCACATTCGGGACACAAGCGTGTTCGCCCGTAGCGGAGACAACCGTGCCCACCGGCATGGAGTGTCAGTCCTTACGGGTAAGACATTCCTAGTGGATCGGGGCGACACGCTGATTTGACCGGGTCCCGTTCGCCATCGGCGTACACGCGTGACGGGTATCTGCCTGGCCTGCGGGAACATCGTCTCTCACTATCGGGTTGGAGCAGGTGTCGGCTCTTCAAGCCGGTTTTCCTCACCGACGTGGGGGTGAGCCGCGGACGGATGTCGGCAGTTGGAATGAGCTGTCCCGCCCCGCGGGACTAGCATGCGGAAGGACAGGGCGGGGACCGACCCCGAACTGCCCGACCGCTCTGAGGAGCGATAAACGATGTTCGAGAGGTTCACCGACCGCGCGCGGCGGGTTGTCGTCCTGGCTCAGGAAGAAGCCCGGATGCTCAACCACAACTACATCGGCACCGAGCACATCCTCCTGGGCTTGATCCACGAGGGTGAGGGTGTCGCCGCTAAGGCCCTGGAGAGCCTCGGGATTTCGCTCGAGGCTGTTCGCCAGCAGGTTGAGGAGATCATCGGTCAGGGCCAGCAGGCCCCGTCCGGCCACATCCCCTTCACCCCGCGGGCGAAGAAGGTCCTGGAGCTTTCGCTCCGAGAGGCCCTCCAGCTCGGCCACAACTACATCGGCACCGAGCACATCCTGCTCGGCCTGATCCGCGAGGGCGAGGGCGTCGCAGCCCAGGTCCTCGTGAAGCTGGGCGCCGATCTCAACAGGGTCCGGCAGCAGGTCATCCAGCTGCTCTCCGGCTACACCGGGGGCGGCAAGGAGTCGGCCACCGCGGGTGGCCCGGCCGAGGGCACCCCCTCGACCTCTCTGGTCCTCGACCAGTTCGGCCGCAACCTCACCCAGGCGGCCCGCGAATCCAAGCTCGACCCGGTCATCGGGCGCGAGAAGGAGATCGAGCGGGTCATGCAGGTGCTGTCCCGCCGGACCAAGAACAACCCGGTCCTCATCGGCGAGCCCGGCGTCGGCAAGACCGCCGTCGTCGAGGGCCTCGCCCAGGCGATCGTCAAGGGCGAGGTGCCCGAGACCCTCAAGGACAAGCACCTCTACACCCTGGACCTGGGTGCCCTGGTCGCCGGTTCCCGCTACCGCGGTGACTTCGAGGAGCGCCTGAAGAAGGTCCTCAAGGAGATCCGCACCCGCGGCGACATCATCCTGTTCATCGACGAGCTCCACACCCTCGTGGGTGCGGGCGCCGCCGAGGGCGCGATCGACGCCGCGAGCATCCTGAAGCCCATGCTGGCCCGTGGTGAGCTCCAGACCATCGGTGCCACCACGCTCGACGAGTACCGCAAGCACCTCGAGAAGGACGCGGCGCTGGAGCGCCGTTTCCAGCCGATCCAGGTGGCGGAGCCTTCCCTCCCCCACACGATCGAGATCCTCAAGGGCCTGCGCGACCGCTACGAGGCCCACCACCGCGTCTCCATCACGGACGAGGCCCTCGTCCAGGCGGCGACGCTGGCGGACCGGTACATCTCGGACCGCTTCCTGCCGGACAAGGCGATCGACCTGATCGACGAGGCCGGTTCCCGGATGCGCATCCGCCGGATGACCGCGCCGCCGGACCTCCGCGAGTTCGACGAGAAGATCGCGGCCGTGCGCCGCGACAAGGAGTCGGCCATCGACTCCCAGGACTTCGAGAAGGCGGCTTCGCTCCGTGATTCGGAGAAGCAGCTGCTCGCCGGGAAGTCCAAGCGCGAGAAGGAATGGAAGGCCGGCGACATGGACGTCGTCGCCGAGGTCGACGGCGAGCTCATCGCCGAAGTCCTCGCGACCGCGACCGGCATTCCCGTCTTCAAGCTCACGGAGGAGGAGTCTTCCCGCCTCCTGCGCATGGAGGACGAGCTCCACAAGCGCGTCATCGGCCAGAAGGACGCCATCAAGGCGCTCTCCCAGGCCATCCGCCGCACCCGTGCGGGTCTGAAGGACCCGAAGCGTCCCGGTGGCTCGTTCATCTTCGCCGGTCCGTCCGGTGTCGGTAAGACCGAGCTCTCCAAGACGCTCGCCGAATTCCTCTTCGGCGACGAGGACGCGCTGATCTCCCTCGACATGTCGGAGTTCAGCGAGAAGCACACGGTTTCCCGCCTCTTCGGTTCGCCCCCCGGCTACGTGGGCTACGAAGAGGGCGGCCAGCTGACCGAGAAGGTCCGCCGGAAGCCGTTCTCCGTCGTCCTCTTCGACGAGGTCGAGAAGGCGCACCCGGATATCTTCAATTCCCTTCTCCAGATCCTGGAGGACGGTCGCCTGACCGACTCCCAGGGCCGGGTCGTGGACTTCAAGAACACGGTCATCATCATGACGACCAACCTGGGTACGCGGGACATCTCCAAGGGCTTCAACCTGGGCTTCGCGGCCCAGGGCGACGTCAAGACCGGTTACGACCGGATGAAGGCGAAGGTCAACGAAGAGCTCAAGCAGCACTTCCGGCCCGAGTTCCTGAACCGTGTCGACGACACGGTCGTCTTCCACCAGCTCAGCCAGGAAGACATCATCCAGATCGTCGACCTGATGATCGCCAAGGTGGACGAGCGCCTCAAGGACCGCGACATGGGCATCGAGCTCAGCGGTGACGCGAAGCAGCTCCTGGCCAAGCGCGGCTACGACCCGATCATGGGTGCGCGCCCGCTGCGCCGGACCATCCAGCGCGAGATCGAGGACCTGCTGTCGGAGAAGATCCTCTTCGGCGAGCTGCGCCCCGGTCACATCGTGGTCGTCGGCGTGGAGGGTGAGGGCGAGAACGCCAAGTTCACCTTCCGCGGCGAGGAGAAGACGGCGCTGCCGGACCTCCCCCCGATCGAGGCGACGGGCTCCGGCCCGGACCTGTCCAAGGGCGCGTAAGGCCCCGCGGACGGCAGTACGAAGGGGCGGCCCCGGAACCGAAAGGTTCCGGGGCCGCCCCTTTTCCGTGTGAGCGGGGCCACTTGACGGTTCCTCGGCCGGTGACAAGCCGCACAGGGCAAATCGGACCTACTAGGACCTCTCGTAGATTTTGTCGCCCGATTTGTCCCCCCGTCCGCCCAGTCCGGGCACCGTCAACAGGACGGAAAGCCCCCCTGCGGCTACGAGGCGGGGTAGTAACCGGGACATTTGGGGATGCCCGGGGCCCCGGGTTACCAAGGATGGGCAAGCCCGGCACCGACGGCCCACGGCCGCAGCGCCGGGTCCTTTCTTGCCCGATACACGTCCTTGTCCCCGGCCCCGGAGGTCTCCACATGTCCGCGAAGCGCGTCAGCACCCGTCGTACCCGTACCGCCCTCGCCGCCACCGCTCTCGGTGCGACCCTGGCACTCGGGGCCGGGACGACCGCCGCCTTCGCCGACGAGGCCCCCGCGGCGCTCCCCGCCGCCGCCGAGCAGGTCGCCCTCCAGGCGCAGGCGCAGGCCCAGGCCGCCGCCGCGAAGACCGGGCTGTGGAACAAGCCGGTGAAGAGCTACACGCTCTCCGCGACCTTCGGCAAGGGCGGCACCATGTGGTCGCACAAGCACTCCGGCCAGGACTTCGCCGTCCCCGTCGGCACCCCGGTCAAGGCCGCGGCCACCGGCACCGTCGTGAAGGCCGGCCCCAACGGCGGCGGCGACGGCCCCGCGTACGGCAACGCCGTCGTCATCAAGCACGCGAACAACACGTACTCGCAGTACGCGCACCTCTCGAAGATCCAGGTCCGGATCGGCCAGAAGGTCTCCGTGAACCAGCAGATCGCGCTGTCCGGCAACACCGGCAACTCCAGCGGTCCGCACCTGCACTTCGAGATCCGCACCACCCCGAACTACGGCTCCGCGATCAACCCGGTGGCCTTCCTGCGCACCGTCGGCGTCTCCGTCTGACGGACCGCCGCCCCCGCCCCGGGCCTCCGGGGCGGGATCAGATCAGCCACTGGTGCGTGGCCCGGGTCTTCTTGTCGGGCTTGTTGTTCTTCAGCCCGGTGATCTGCTCCTTGCCCAGTGCCTGGTCGAAGACCCGGATGTGGTCGAGCGGACCGTCCCAGGCGGCGCTCCAGATCCCGTGGTGGCGGGCCCGGCCCAGCTGGAGCGGACCGGGGCCGGCCCAGATGCCGGAGACCTGCGCCTGGCCGGCCGGCTTGTCGTCCACCCAGAGCGCGATGGTCTTCTTCTCCGCGTCGTAGGTGCCCGTCAGCAGGGCCCACGTCCGCGTCGTGTCGACGTTGTCCACGACCACCTGCTGGGCCGTCGCCGCCTGGCCCTTGTCGCCGGTCTGCACCCGGAAGACCCAGGCCTTCTTCCCGTTCACGACCTCGAAGCCCAGCTCGAACGAGTACGAGTCCCCGTCGCCCTGGCTGACCGCCATCCGCGAGCCGGTCTCGGCCACGTTGTAGGCGCGGGCGGAGACGGTGAAGCTCTTCGTGACGTCCACGGCCGCCTCGGCGCCCTGCGCGTACGAGTCCGCCGTCCCCTTGAACCGCACCTCGGTCCGCTTGGCCAGCTCGCCCAGCGAGGCGCCCGGACCCAGCGCGATCCCCATCTTGCCGCTGCGGTCGCGCAGCAGGTTCGGCTCGCCCGGCACGGTCGGGGAGTCGTCCTCCGGGGTCTTGGGATCCGTGGACTGCGCCGGGCCCGAGGGGCTGGGGGAGCCCGAGGCGGCCGTCACGGGCTTGTCCGCCGGATCGTCCGGCCCGTTCAGTACGAAGAAGGCCGCGCCGCCCGCCACCAGGACCACCGCCAGCGCGCCGATCCCGACCGTCAGCATCCGGCGCTTGCGCTGCTGTGCCTCGGTACGGTCGGCCATCGCCTGCCAGTCGGGCTGGGCGGCGGCGAAGGCGTCGGGGGCGGCCGGAGCGGGCGGGAACCCTTCCGCGCCGAGCGGGGGCTGCGCCTGCGGCGGGCCGAAGCCCTGCCCGCCGAAGCCCTGACCGCCCGAGCCCTGCCCGGGCGCCGGCTCCGGCTGGTAGGGGTTGGCTCCCGGGAGGGGGCCGCTCTGCCCCGGCTGCGGATAGCCGTACCCGCCGGGTATCCGCCCCGGCGGGAATCCGTAGCCGCCGCCGCTCCCGGAGGCGGGGTCGGGCTGGGGGCTGTGGGGGCGATCCGTACCGTCAGTCATGGCACGGATGCTAAGACATCGCGGTGTGCGGGCGAACGCCGCCGGTCCCGATACCTCAGCCCGGGAGCTGGATGACCGGGAAGCTGCCCGTCGCCGTCGGGGCGTGCTCGGGCAGCCACAGCACCGCGACCGCCCCGGCGGCCGTGCCCTCGCCGGTGGCGCCGCCCGGGGCCGCCACGTTGCGGAACGTCAGCCGGGCGCCCAGTACCCGCGCCTGGCCCTCCGCGATGGTCAGCCCCAGCCCGTGCCCGACCCCGGCCCGGTCCGTGGACCCGGTCCGGAACCGGCTCGGCCCCTCCAGCAGCAGCGCCTCGGGGAAACCCGGCCCGTGGTCGCGCACGCGCACGACCCGGCCCTCGATGTCGACCTGGATCGGCGGCTGTCCGTAGCGGGCGGCGTTGGCCAGCAGATTGCCGAGGATCCGCTCCAGCCGGCGCGGATCGGTGCTCACGATCTCGTCGGCGACCACCCGTACCGAGGCCTCGGGCATCAGCGAGGACACGCGCCGGCTGACGAACTCGCCCAGCGCCACGTCCTGGAGCTCGGCCCGCTCCGAGGCGCTGTCGAGCCGGGCCACCTCCAGTACGTCCTCCACCAGGGCCCGCATCGCCTGTGCCCGGTCGCGCACCAGCTCCGTCGGCCGGCCCGGGGGAAGCAGTTCCGCCGCCGTGAGCAGGCCCGTCACCGGGGTCCGCAGCTCGTGGGCGATGTCCGCCGTCACCCGCCGCTCCGCCTCCAGCCGTTGCTGGAGGGCGTCGGCCATGGCGTCCACGGCCCGCGCGAGGTCGTCCGTCTCGTCCCGTACGACCCCGCCCACCGCGTCGCGCACCCGTACGTCCGGATCCCCGTGCGCCACCCGCTGCGCGGCCGCCGCGGCCTTGCGCAGCCGGCGGGAGATCTGGCCCCCGATCAGCACCCCGAGGGCCGATCCGCCGATCACCACGGCCAGGGAGCCGACCACCAGGGCCCGGTCCAGGTCACGCACCATGTTCGCGCTCTCACGGAACTGGTGGTTGAGCGAGAGCACCTGCCCGTTGCCGAGCGGGACCGCGGCCCACACCACCGGCCCCTTGCGGGATTCCTGGACGTAGGTGCCGCGCCGCCCCGACCGGGCCTTGTCCCGCAGCTCCGCGGGCATCTCGGGGTCGTTGAGCTTGGCGCCCCAGATGGGCTTGCGGCCGGCCTCGGCGGTGCGGGCGATGAACTGCACCCGCTCCAGCTCCTGGTCGCGGGCGCTCTCCAGCATCGACACGCGGGCAGCGCTGTGCACCACCAGGCTCAGTGCCAGCGCGGTGAGCGCGCCGACGGCGGCGATGGCGAGCGTGATCTTCCAGCGGATCCCCGTGCGCAGGGTCAAGCGCCTCATGCGGTCGCGGTCCTCATGGTCCTCATGCGGTCGCGTCCCCCATGACCTTCGCCTTCCTCATGCCCGTGCCCGTGCCTATGCCTTGAGTTTGTATCCGAAGCCGCGGACCGTCTCGATCCGGTCCTGCCCGATCTTGGTGCGCAGCCGCTGGACGTGGACGTCCACGACACGGGTGTCGCCGCCCCAGTCGTAGTCCCAGACCCGCTCCAGCAGCCGGTCGCGCGACAGGACGGTGCCGGGGGCGGAGGAGAACTCCAGCAGCAGCCGCATCTCGGTCGGGGTCAGGGCCACGGCGGCGCCCGCCTTGCGGACCTCCATGCCCTCGGTGTCGACCTCCAGGTCGCCGAAGGACAGTACCCCGCGTTCGTCGGAGCCGTCCGTCTCGGAGCCGTTCGCGGCTCCGTTCCGCGGCCCGCCCGCGTGCCCGAAGCGGCGCAGCACGGCACGGATGCGGGCGACGAGCACGGAGCCGTCGAAGGGCTTGGTGACGTAGTCGTCGGCGCCCGCCTCCAGCCCCAGGACCACGTCGATGGAGTCGGCGCGCGCCGACAGCATGATCACGGGGACGGTCGATTCGTCACGGATGCGGCGGCACAGGCTCACGCCGTCCATGCCCGGGACCATCACGTCCAGCAGGGCGATGTCGGGCCGGTCCGCCCGGAAGGACTCCAGCCCCGACAGGCCGTCGGGCATGGCGGTGACCACGAAGCCGTCGCGTTCCAGCGCCAGTGTCGTGGCCTCGCGGATGACGTCGTCGTCCTCCACGAACAGCACATGGGTCTCGGCCATGCCCAGCCTCACTTCGTCAGCTCTTCTGCGAGATGGCCGGGGCGGGCTGGCTGCCGCCGTCGACCACATTGCTGTAATCGGTGTGCACGCGGTCCTGTTCGGCGAAGCGTTCGCCGTTCCAGCGGTAGGTGATCACGTCCTCGCCGGACGGGTAGGCCAGCGTGTCGCTCTTGCCGTACACGGGCTTGTTGAGGATCAGGTCGCCGCGGTCGATCTCCGCGTAGACGGGCGGCTGCTCGTCCGCGAACACGTTCTCGTACTTCTCGCCCTCGGCCCGGTACACGTACGAGCCCCGGCCCATCGCGTCCGCGCAGGACAGCACGTTCACGACGATGTCGACGGCGGAGTTCCCGGTGACCTTCCCGTAGCTCACGTCGATCGGGTACTCCTTGCCGGTGCAGGGCTTGAGGTCCCTCTTGACCGCGGCGCTCACCTTCGGGTCCGCCTTGAGGAGCGCCACCGGGTCGACCCGCTTGACCTGTCCGCCGGTGGACGCGGCGGGGGAGTGGCCGGGGGCGGCCGGTGCGCTGTCCGCGCCGGCGGTCGGCGGGTTGCTGCGGGCCACGTTCTCGGTGTGGGCCGGGCCGCCGTCCTTGAGTCCGGCGCCCGCGGTGGAGCAGCCGGCCGCGAACAGCACGGTGCCGACGAGGACGACCGTCCCCGCCGACATCAGTGCCAGAGAGCTTTTCCCGCTCAGTTCTTGGCCCGTCAGGCCGCGCACCGCTCCCGCCCCTCGTACCGGATGGTGTGGTCGCCGCGTTCGAGCGCACGCATGTCCAGGTCCCGGCTCTCCAGCTCCTGACGGAGCCGGGCCAGTGCGCGGTGGAGTGTGCTCTTCACGGTTCCCGCCGACATACCGAGCGCCGCGGCCGTTTCCTCGGTGCTCATCTGCTCCCAGTGTCGCAGGACCACCACACTGCGCTGCTTGGGCGCGAGCACCTTGAGGATGTCCATGAGCAGGGCGCGGTCGGCGCGCTGGTCGGAGCCGTCCTCGACGGAGGCGTCCGGGAGCTGCTCGGTGGGGACCTCGTCGAGCTTGCGGGCCCGCCACCACTCGGTACGGGTGTTGATCATGACGCGCCGCAGGTAGGCGTCGGCCAGCGACTTGTCGGCGATGCCCTCCCAGCGGCCGTAGGTGCGCACGAGGGCGGTCTGGAGGAGGTCCTGGGCGTCGGTGGGGTCCGGGACCAGGCGCCGGGCACTGCGCAGCAGCGCGTCCTGCCGGGTGCGTACGTACTCTTCGAATTCGAGTACCTCGCCGTGCGCCATCTCAGACCGCCTCCGTTCCGACCAACCGCTCATCCGCTGGCTTACGGATCCGAAGGTACGGACGGCTTGTCACGGCACTGTGCGGACCAGCCTTCGGTGGACGCACGGACACCCGTAGGTTGTGTAACAGTGCCTGTGAGCTGCGGTTTCCCGGCCCGAAGTGGAATCGTCCAGTCAACTTCGAGCCGGGTGCGAGGGCCGCGCGATCAGGCCCGCGGAGTCTGCGGCAGCCGGTACATGCCGTGCGCCAGCGGCTCCACGAGGCCGTCGGACACCAGCCCGTCCAGCGCCCGCGCCCGCTGCACCGGCTCGTCCCAGACGGTGTCCAGCACCGACTGCGGAACCGGCCCGACCGCCTCGCGCAGGACGGCCAGCAGCTTCCCGCGCACCTGGCGGTCCGTTCCCGCGTACGTCTGACCGCGCCGCGGCGGCCCGTCGTGCGCGGGCTTGCCCGCCAGCCGCCAGGCGCACAGGCCCGCCACCGGGCAGCGCACGCAGTCCGGGCTCTTGGCGGTGCAGACCAGCGCACCCAGCTCCATGGACGCGGCCGCCCAGCGCGCCGCCGTCGCCTCGTCCTCGGGCAGCAGCTCCCGGGCCAGCCGCCGCTCGGCGGCGGTGGTCGCGTTCGGCGGGTACTCGACGCCGGTGGCGGTGCGGGCGAAGACCCGGCGCACGTTGGTGTCGAGCACCGCGTGCCGCTGCCCGTACGCGAAGGAGGCCACCGCGGCGGCCGTGTACTCCCCGATCCCCGGCAGCGACAGCAGCTGCGCGTGGTCGCGCGGTACGTCGCCGCCGTGCCGTTCCGTTATCGCGACGGCCGCGCCGTGCAGGCGCAGCGCCCGGCGCGGGTAACCCAGGCGTCCCCAGGCCCGTACGGCCTCACCGGGCGCCTCGGCGGCCAGGTCGGCGGGGCGGGGCCAGCGGGCGAGCCACTGTTCGTAGACCGGCAGGACCCGGCTGACGGGGGTCTGCTGGAGCATGAACTCGCTGACCATCACCCCCCAGGGGCCCGCCTCGGGACGGCGCCAGGGCAGATCGCGGGCGTGCTCGTCGAACCACGCGATGACGGGGGAGTGCAGCGCGCGGGCGGCCTGCGGGGGACCGCCGGCGGGGCCGGCGGCGGATGCGGATGCGGATGCGGGAGATGCAGTCATGGCAATCGGCATCCTGGCACGTTTCACCCCTGCCGTGCCCGGGCCCGACCGGTGAACCAGACCGCCGCCGGGTTGCCGCTCGCCCGTACGGCGGCGGTCACCCGGGCCAGCGGGGAGGTGAGGGCCAGCACGGTCAGCGTGCCCAGGGAGGCGCCCAGCAGCAGGCCCATGGCCGCGTCGTGCGGGTAGTGCACCCCGACGAACACCCGGGAGAAGGCCATCAGCAGCGCGACGGGCACGGTGAGCAGCGCGAGCCGGGGCACGGCGAGCGCCAGCACGAGGGCGGCCGCGCCGGCTATCGCGGAGTGGTTGCTGGGGAAGGACCAGTCCCCGTACGGGGGGCAGGGCACCAGCGGGGCGAGCGCCCCGGAAACCGCCCGGCAGGGCCGCTCCTCGTCGACGGTCGACTTCACCAGTTCGGAGGCGACGTAGACGAGCGCGGTGGCCAGCGGCGCCAGGACGGCCCGGGCCATGGCCCGGGGGTCGTCCTGCCCGCGCGCCCGCCACCAGACGGATATGAAGAGCAGACCGAAGAGCAGCAGCCCGTATTCGGTCCACGCCTCGAACACCGCGCGCACCCAGGGTGGCGTGGAGTGGGCGAAGTCGGTGATGGTGCGGTAGAGGGCGCTGCTGTCCATGGTCACTGACGGTACTGGGCGTCAGGTCGCGTCCGTGTCAGCCGGTTGGCCGGTAACCGGCGCCCGCGCGTAGGCCCGCAGGCTGATCATCGGCAAAACCCGCCGCGCGTGCGGCATGGGGCGCACTGATCGCGGCGGGAGTTCTCGTAAGGTTCGGTGCGTGGGATCTCTGCGCAATCCGGTCGGGCCGCTCCCCTCCTCCATTTACTGGCGACGGAGGGCCGTTCTGGCGTCCGTCGCGGCGCTGTTGGCGCTGCTCGCCGTATGGACCGTCACCTCCGGCGGGGGGAAGTCGAGTACGAACGGCAAGGGCGGCGGCGACGGCTCCGGACCCGTGCGCACGATCACCCCGGGGCCCTCCGGGTCCGGGCCGGCGATCAGTCAGGCGCCGGGCGGGCGGGGCGACTCGGGCACCGGCGCGGGCGGTTCCGGCGGCGGCGCGGGCGGTTCAGGCAAGAACGGCGAACCCGGCGCCGGTCCGGGCTCCGGCTCCGGTTCCGGTTCCGCGGGCAACTCCGGTGCCGCGGCGGGCGCGAACGGCTCCTCGGGGCAGGTCCCGGCGGACTCTCCGCTGCCGACGTGTCCGGCGACCGCCCTGCAGTGGGAGGTCAAGAGCGTCAAGAACGAGTACGAGACGAACGAGAAGCCCCGCCTCGAACTGCTCGTCCGCAACATCTCCGGAAGCACCTGCAAGTTCGGACTCGGTCCGAAGCAGGCGGTGGTGACGATCTTCCAGACGCAGGGCGCGAAGGCGGTGTGGTCCTCCGCGGACTGCCCGACGGGCGCGGCGGACGCGTTCTTCCGGCTGCCGGCGCAGGGGGAGAAGAAGCAGTCGGTGGAGTGGGACCGCAGGCCCAGTGCGGCCGACCAGTGCCAGACGCCCCCGGCGGGCAGCCCGGCCCCCGACACCTACGTGGTCGAGGTCAAGTCCCCGGGTCTCCCGGTGGCCCGCACCTCGTTCGTCCTGAAGCAGGACTGACCGGTCCGCACGCGCCGCGCCCCGGCGGGCGCGGCCGCGCTGCCGGGCTCAGACGTAGCGTTCCAGGATGGACGATTCCGCCAGCCGGGAGAGGCCCTCCCGGACGCTGCGCGCACGGGCCTCGCCGACGCCGTCCACCGTCTGGAGGTCGTCCACGCTCGCGGCGAGCAGCTTCTGCAGACCGCCGAAGTGCTCGACGAGCCGCTCGATGATCGCCCCCGGCAGCCTCGGCACCTTCGCCAGCAGCCGGTACCCGCGGGGCGACACCGCCGAGTCCAGGGTCTCCGGCGAGCCGGTGTAGCCCAGCGCCTTCGCCACGATCGCCAGCTCCAGCAGTTCCGGATGCGTCAGCGCGTCCAGCGCCGGCAGCGCCTCCTCGACCGTGCGGGAACGCTTCGCCGTGGGCTCCGGAACGTAGTCCCGGATCACCAGCTCCCGTTCCTGCTCGATGCCGACCGTCAGCTCGTCCAGCTGGAGCGACAGCAGTCGCCCGTCCGTGCCCAGCTCGACCACGTACTCGGCGATTTCCGTCGCGATCCGGCGGACCATTTCCAGCCGCTGCGCGACCGCCGTCACGTCGCGCACCGTGACCAGGTCCTCGATCTCCAGCGCGGACAGCGTCCCCGCGACCTCGTCCAGGCGCAGCTTGTACCGCTCCAGGGTGGCCAGCGCCTGGTTGGCCCGGGACAGGATCGCCCCCGACTCCTCCAGGACCCGCCGCTCCCCGTCCACGTACAGGGCGATCAGCCGCATCGACTGGGAGACCGACACCACCGGGAAGCCGCACTGCTTCGAGACGCGGTCCGCGGTGCGGTGCCGGGTACCGGTCTCCTCCGTCGGGATCGAGGCGTCGGGCACCAGCTGCACGCCGGCCCGCAGGATCTTGGTGATGTCCTTGTCGAGGATCAGCGCCCCGTCGAGCTTGCACAGCTCGCGCAGCCGGGTCGCGGTGAACTCCACGTCCAGGACGAAGCCGCCGGTGCACATCGCCTCGACGCTCTTGTCCATGCCGAGGACGATGAGCCCGCCGGTGTTGCCGCGGACGATCCGCTCCAGACCGTCGCGCAGGGGCTGACCAGGTGCGACCGCGCTCAGCGAGGCGCGCATCATGGCCTCCTGCCTGGAGCTCGCGCCCGACTTGCCGGATGCTGCTGCCCCGTCCTTGGCTGCCACTGCACTCCTCCGGTCGCGGGTTGCGCCGCCTGCGTACAGCCGGGCGGACCAGCACAAAGTCTACCGGCGCGGGCTGTGCGCCCGCCGTGCCTTGGCGCGCATCGCCCCGGCCGGGGCCCGTACGGGGGTCCCCGCGGGCCCCTGACCTGCCGCCGGACCGTCCCCGGCCCCCCGTCGGCGGAGTCTCTTATTCCGCTGCGCGCTCCTTGGCCGGGGTGCGCGAGCGCCCGCGCGGCAGGACCCGCAGCGCGTCCCCCACGTCCGCGACCTCGGTCACCTTCATGCCCGCCGGGACCTTCCCCGGATCCGACGGCACCAGCGCGTGCGTGAAACCGAGCCGGTGCGCCTCGGCGAGGCGCCGCTGTACGCCGGTGACCCGCCGGACCTCGCCCGCCAGGCCGACCTCGCCGATGGCCACCAGGTTCTTGGGGAGGGGCACGTCGCTGGCGGCGGAGGCCAGGGCCAGCGCGATCGCCAGGTCCGCGGCCGGCTCGGTGAGCTTCACGCCGCCCACGGTGGCGGAGTAGATGTCCCGCTTGCCCAGCGCGGTGATCCGGCCGCGCTGCTCCAGCACCGCCAGCATCATCGACACGCGCGAGGTCTCCAGGCCGGAGGTGGTGCGGCGCGGCGAGGGGATCTGCGAGTCGACGGTGAGCGCCTGCACCTCGGCGACCAGCGGGCGCTTGCCCTCGAGCGTCACGGTCAGGCAGGTGCCCGGCACCGCCTCGGCGCGCCGGGTCAGGAACAGCCCGCTCGGGTCGGCGAGTCCGGTGATGCCCTCGTCGTGCAGCTCGAAGCAGCCGACCTCGTCGGTGGCGCCGTAGCGGTTCTTCACGCCGCGCACCAGACGCAGCCGCGCGTGCCGGTCGCCCTCGAAGCTGAGGACCACGTCCACCAGGTGCTCCAGCAGGCGGGGGCCCGCGATGGCTCCGTCCTTGGTGACGTGGCCGACGAGCAGGGTCGCCATGCCCCGCTCCTTGGAGGCGCGGATCAGCGCCCCGGCGACCTCGCGGACCTGGGCCATGCCGCCGGGCGCGCCGTCGATCTCGGGGGAGGCGATGGTCTGTACGGAGTCCAGCACGAGCAGGGACGGCTTCACCGCGTCGAGGTGGCCCAGTACGGCGGACAGGTCGGTCTCGGCGGCGAGGTAGAGGTGGTCGTCGATGGCGTTGATCCGGTCGGCCCGCAGCCGCACCTGGCTCGCCGACTCCTCGCCGGTGACGTAGAGGGTCGGGTGGTCGCCGGAGGCGGCCTTCGCCGCGACGTCGAGCAGCAGCGTCGACTTGCCGACGCCCGGCTCGCCCGCGAGCAGTACGACCGCGCCCGGCACGAGACCGCCGCCCAGGACGCGGTCCAGCTCGTCGACCCCGGTGCTGCGGGCCGTCGCGGTGCGGCCGTCGACCTGGCCGATCGGCAGCGCGGGCGCGGAGACCCGGCCGGCCGCGGTGGTCCGTACGGCGGGCGCGCCGCCCATCTCCTCCACGGTGCCCCAGGCCTGGCACTCGGGGCACCGGCCGAGCCATTTCGCGGTCGTGTACCCGCACTCGGAGCAGCGGTAGGACGGCCGGTCCTTGGCGGATGAGCGAGATGTACGGGCAGCCATGCGGCCACGGTAGCCGCCCGCACCGACAACGCCGGCGGCCGCCGGCCGGCCCGGGTCCCCGCCCGCCCCCGCGGCCGCCCCCGCGGCCGCCCCCTTGCCCGTCGTCAGGGCCGGTGTCAGCGCAGTGGCGATCTGTTCACCCGTAAGGACTAAAACTGCCGAAGGCTTCCGGGGCGTCAGCGGCGCGCCGCCTACGGTCGCCAGGTGAACAGCAGCAACCAGCCAGACCCCGCATCGCGCACCGGCGCACACCGGGCGCACGGGCGCACGCCCCCCGCGGATCCGGCGGGACACCGGGCGTCCCCGGACGAGCAGCCGCCGCCCTCCCGGCACGAGCCCTACCTCGACGGCCTGTTCACCTACTGCCTGTCCGTCCTCTGTGACCACGACACCGCCACCGAGGTGCTCGGAGACGTGCTCGCCGTCGCCGAACGCCATCCGGGCCGGTGTCCCGACGAGGGGGACCGGCGGGCCTGGCTGTACGCGCTCGCCCGCTGGGCCTGCCTGCGCAGGCTCGCCGAACAGCGGCGCGCACGCCTGGGCGCGCATTCCACCCGGCGCGCGCCGGAGCACGCGTACTCCGCGCACGCGCCGTCCGGGCCGCCGCCGCCGGGTCCCGGGCCCGACGTGAGCGCCCACCGCCGCACCGAGCTGGCCCGGCTCGCCTGGCCCGAGGCCGCCGGGACCACCCCCGAGCAGCGCGAGGCCCTCGAACTCGCCGTCCGCCACCGCCTCGGCGTCACCGAGCTCGCCGCCGTCATCGGCACCCCGCCCGCCGCCGCCCGCGAGCTGCTGTCCGGCGCGGCCTGCGAGGTGGAGCGCACCCGCGCCGCCCTCGCCGTCGTGGAGGGCGGGAACTGTCCGTCCGTGGCCCGGCTCACCGGCGAGGAGGGCGACGGCGGCGACGGCAACGTGCTGCTGTCCAGCACCCTGCGCGCCGAGCTCGTGCGGCACGTCGACGACTGCCCGCGCTGCCGCCGCGCCGCCGAACGCGTCGGCGTGGGAGCCCCCTGGCCCGGCACCGGCGGCGTCCACGCCGCGCTGCCGCTGGTTCCCGCGCCGCGCCGCGCCGTCCACGCCGCCATGCTGCGCTCGGGGCGGCGCCGCGGCGGCGGCCCGGGCCCGCGCTTCGACCGCACCGGCTTCCCCATGGACCCCAAGGACCGCGCCGCCCGCCGCGACCGGTTCCGGGCCCGGGCCGTGACCACCACCGTCGTCGCCACCGTCGTCGCCGCGCCCGTCATCGCGCTGTGGGCGGCGTACCGGGGCGCCCCGAGCACCGGCGAACCCGTCGGGGGCGACGGCAGCCGCATCTCGGCCAGCGAATCGCAGATCCCGCCCCCGTACGCCGAGGGACGCCCCCTGACCGCGTACGAGAACACCGGCAACACCGCCCGCACCACCGGCGAGCCCGGTTTCGCCCCCGGCGACGAGGCCCCCGACGTCTCCGTCGAGGTCATCAGCGCGGGCGCCCCCGCCGGTCCGGAAGCGGGCGGCCCCGGTGCCCCCGGCCGCCTCACGGTCGCCGCCACCACCCACGGCGGCACCACCCTGCTCACCCTCACCGCCTCCGGCGGCGCCCCCGTCGACTGGCGGCTCTGGTCGGACGCGCCCTGGCTGCGCGCGAGCCAGACCGCCGGAAGGCTGGCCCCCGGAGGGTCGGTCACCCTGCGCATCACGGTGGACACCGCCGCCCAGCCCGTCGGCGCTTGGAGCGCCCGGGTCGGCGTGGACCCGGCGGGCGCGGTGGTCTCCCTGCAGGGACGCGGCCGCCCGGCCCCCGACCCGGACCCCCCGCGGCCCACCCCCACCCCGACGCCGACACCGCCCGACCCGACGCCGGATCCCACGCCGACGCCGACCCCCACGCCGACGCCCACGCCCACCCCGACCCCGACCCCGACGGACCCGCCGTCCCCGGAGCCGTCCTCAGGAGGAACGGTTACCCCGGACCCGGCCCCGCCCGGGCCCTAGGCGCTGACCCGCCCCTCAGGCGGGGTCCGCCGGATGCGGGGCCATCGGCAGCAGCGAGGACAGCCGGGCCTCGCACAGCGCCACCAGCGCCGCGTACCCCTGCTCGCCCATCAGCTCCGTCAGCTCCGCCCGGTACGACACGTACACCGGCTTGCCGGCCCCGTGCGCGGAGGTCGCCGAGGTGCACCACCAGTGCAGGTCGTGGCCGCCCGGACCCCAGCCCCGCCGGTCGTACTCGCCGATCGACACCTGGAGCACCCGGGTGTCGTCGGGGCGGTCGATCCAGTCGTACGTGCGCCGGATCGGCAGCTGCCAGCACACGTCCGGCTTGGTCTCCAGCGGCTCCTGGCCCCCCTTGAGGGCCAGGATGTGCAGCGAACAGCCGGACCCGGCCGGGAACCCGGGCCGGTTCAGGAAGATGCAGGCCCCGTCCCAGCGGCGGGTCTGCTTCTCCCCGTCGTCGTCGAACTGCGTCCACCCGGACTCGCTGCCCACGTCGTGGAACTGCCACAGCTCGGGCGTCAGCCGCGCCACGTGCTCGGCGACCCGCTTCTCGTCGTCCTCGTCGGAGAAGTGCGCGCCGAGCGTGCAGCACCCGTCGTCCGCCCGGCCGGCCTGGATGCCCTGGCAGCCGCTGCCGAAGACGCAGGTCCAGCGGGAGGTCAGCCAGGTCAGGTCACAGCGGAAGACCTGTTCCTCGTCGGCGGGATCGGGGAATTCCACCCAGGCGCGGGGGAAGTCGAGCCCCTTCTCGTCCCGCTCCTTGCCCTTGTCCTTCTTCGACCGGGTCTTGTTGGCCTTCTTCGTATTTGGCACATTCCCCAGCCTAAGGGCCCCTTGGGTCACCCCCGCGCGTCCCGCCCAGTAGCGTTTCCCGCATGAGACTCGGTGTCCTCGATGTGGGTTCGAACACGGTGCATCTGCTGGTGGTGGACGCGCACCCCGGCGCGCGACCGCTGCCCGCGCACTCGCACAAGGTGCAACTGCGCCTCGCGCAGCTGCTCGACGCGCGCGGCGCCGTCACCCCCGAGGGCGTCGAGCGCCTGGTCTCGGTGATCGGCGACGCCGTGCAGGCCGCCGAGGACAAGGGCTGCGAGGACCTGCTGCCGTTCGCGACGAGCGCGGTGCGCGAGGCCACCAACGCCGACGAGGTCCTCGCCCGGGTCAAGGCCGAGACCGGGCTGGAGCTGCCCGTGCTCAGCGGGGAGGACGAGGCCCGGCTGACGTTCCTCGCGGTCCGCCGCTGGTTCGGCTGGTCGGCGGGCAAGCTGCTGGTCCTCGACATCGGCGGCGGCTCGCTGGAGATCGCGTACGGCATCGACGAGGACCCGGACACGGCCGTGTCCCTCCCGCTCGGCGCGGGCCGCCTCACCTCCGCCTGGCTCCCGGGAGACCCGCCGGACCCGGCGGACGTGAAGGCCCTGCGGCGGCACGTGCGGACCCAGATCGCCCGTACGGTCGGCGAGTTCAGCCGCTCCGGTGCGCCGGACCACGTGGTGGCCACGTCCAAGACCTTCAAGCAGCTCGCCCGGATCGCGGGCGCGGCCCGGGAGGCGGACGGCCTCTACGTCCAGCGCGACCTGACCCGCAAGTCCCTGGCCGAGTGGGTCCCGCGCCTCACGGAGATGACCATCGCGGAGCGCGGCGCCCTGCCCGGCGTCTCCGAGGGCCGGGCCGCGCAGCTGCTGGCGGGCGCGCTGGTGGCCGAGGCCACGATGGACCTCTTCGGCGTGGACGAGCTGGAGATCTGCCCGTGGGCGCTGCGCGAAGGCGTGATCCTGCGGCGCCTGGACCACCTGCCGTAGGCCGTCCCTCGCGGACCGTGGCCGACCCGCGCCGCCCCGGCGGGGCGGGTGCCCCGTAACCTGTCCCCGTGGCAGAACCAGTCCGTCCCCCGACCACCACCGCCCCGAAAGTCGCCCTCTCCACCGCCTCCGTCTACCCGGAGTCCACGGCGACCGCCTTCGAGATCGCCGCCCGCCTCGGCTACGACGGCGTCGAGGTCATGGTCTGGACGGACCCGGTCAGTCAGGACGTCGACGCCCTGCGCCGCCTGTCGGACCACCACCGGGTGCCGATCCTGGCCATCCACGCCCCCTGCCTCCTCATCACCCAGCGCGTGTGGTCCACCGACCCCTGGACCAAGCTCCAGCGGGCCCGGGCCGCGGCCGAGGAGCTCGGCGCCGGCACGGTCGTCGTGCACCCGCCGTTCCGCTGGCAGCGCCAGTACGCCCGGGACTTCGTCTCCGGGATCTGGCGGATGGCCGACGAGACCGACGTCCGGTTCGCCGTCGAGAACATGTACCCCTGGCGCTACCGCGACCGCGAGATGCTCGCCTACGCGCCCGAGTGGGACGTCACGAAGGACGACTACCGGCACTTCACCGTCGACCTGTCGCACACCGCGACCGCCCGTACGGACGCCGCCGCGATGATCGACCGGATGGGCGACCGGCTGGCCCACGTCCACCTCGCCGACGGGAACGGATCCGCGAAGGACGAGCACCTCGTCCCCGGCCGCGGCACGCAGCCCTGCGCCGAGCTGCTGGCCGGGCTCGCCCGCTCCTCCTTCGACGGGCACGTCGTCATCGAGGTCAACACCCGCCGGGCCATGTCCGCCGCCGAGCGCGAGGCCGACCTCGCCGAGGCGCTGGCCTTCACCCGCCTCCACCTGGCGAAGCCGGCCCGGCGGCGGCCGTGACGGAACCCACCGGACCCACCGGACCCACCGGACCCGCCGGACCCGCCGGACCCGCCGGACCCGCCGGGCGGCGCCGCGGCCCCGGCCGCCCCCGCCAGGACGAGGCCGGCGACGGTCCCGGCACCCAGGAGCGGATCCGCCTCGCCGCCCGCGAGGTCTTCGCCGAGCGCGGCTACGACAAGACCTCCGTGCGCGGCGTCGCCAAGGTCGCCGGCGTGGACCCGGCCCTGGTGCACCACTACTTCGGGAGCAAGGACGACCTCTTCGCCGCCGCCATCGAGCTGAGCATGGAGCCCGCCCTGGTGGTCCCGGCGATCATCGGCGACGGCCCCGACGGCATCGGGGAGCGCCTGGCCCGCTACTTCCTCGGCATCTGGGAGAACCCCCTCACCCGGGCCCCGCTGCTGGCCGTCATACGCTCCGCCCTCACCCACGAGGCCGCGGCGAAGGTGCTGCGCGGCCTGATCCTGCGCCGGGTGCTGGAGCGGGTCGCCGCCGACCTCGACGTACCGGACCCGACCTTCCGGGCCGAACTGGCCGCCTCGCACATGATCGGCATCGCGATGCTGCGCTACGTCGTCCGGGTGGAGCCCATGGCGTCCGCGGACCCGGAGCGGATCGTCGCCCTCGTGGCGCCCGCGCTGCAGCGCTACCTGACCGAAGAGTGAGCCTGCCGTCCCGGCATCCGGACGCCCTGTCCGGATCGCGGGCGGTGGGCGTAGCCTCGTAACCGAGCCATATCCACAGTCGCGGCTGACCGTACAGCCGCACTCATGGGGAGTGAAACCGCATGCCCGAGCTGAGGTCCCGCACCGTCACCCACGGCCGCAACATGGCAGGCGCCCGTGCGCTGATGCGCGCGTCGGGCGTAGCGAGCGAGGACATCGGCAAGCCGATCATCGCGGTCGCCAACTCCTTCACCGAGTTCGTCCCCGGCCACACCCACCTGGCGCCGGTCGGCCGCATCGTCTCGGACGCGATCCGCGCCGCGGGCGCGATCCCCCGCGAGTTCAACACGATCGCGGTCGACGACGGCATCGCCATGGGCCACGGCGGCATGCTGTACTCCCTGCCCTCCCGCGACCTGATCGCGGACTCGGTCGAGTACATGGTCGAGGCGCACTGCGCCGACGCCCTGATCTGCATCTCCAACTGCGACAAGATCACCCCCGGCATGCTGATGGCCGCCATGCGCCTCAACATCCCGGTCGTCTTCGTCTCCGGCGGCCCGATGGAGGCCGGCCAGGCCGTCCTCGTCGACGGCACCGTCCGCAAGCTCGACCTGATCGACGCCATGGTCGAGGCCTCGAACGAGAACGTCTCCGACGAGGACGTGCTCCGCATCGAGGAGAACGCCTGCCCGACCTGCGGCTCGTGTTCCGGCATGTTCACCGCCAACTCGATGAACTGCCTCGCCGAGGCCATCGGCCTCGCCCTCCCCGGCAACGGCTCCGTCCTCGCCACCCACACCGCCCGCCGCGCCCTGTACGAGGACGCCGGCCGCACGGTCGTGGAGATCACCAAGCGCTACTACGAGGACGGCGACGAGTCCGTCCTGCCGCGCAACATCGCCACCCGCGAGGCCTTCGAGAACGCGATGGCCCTCGACATCGCGATGGGCGGCTCCACCAACACGATCCTGCACCTCCTCGCGGCGGCGCAGGAGGCGGGCCTGGAGTACGACCTCACCGACATCGACGCCGTCTCGCGCCGCGTCCCGTGCCTGTCCAAGGTCGCGCCCAACGTGGCCCCCGGCGGCACCTACTACATGGAGGACATCCACCGGGCCGGCGGCATCCCCGCCATCCTCGGCGAGCTGCACCGCGGCGGGCTCCTCAACAAGGACGTCACCACGGTCCACTCCGAGGGCCTGGAGGACTGGCTCGCGAAGTGGGACGCCCGCTCCGGCACGGCGTCCGACACGGCCATGGAGCTGTGGCACGCCGCCCCGGGCTGCGTGCGCTCCGCGACCGCCTTCTCCCAGTCCGAGCGCTGGGACACCCTCGACCTCGACGCCGAGGGCGGCTGCATCCGCTCGGTGCAGCACGCGTACTCCAAGGACGGCGGCCTCGCCGTCCTGCGCGGCAACATCGCGGTCGACGGCTGCGTCGTCAAGACGGCCGGCGTCGACGAGTCGATCTGGACCTTCGAGGGCCCGGCCGTCGTCTGCGAGTCGCAGGACGAGGCCGTCGACAAGATCCTCCGCAAGGAGATCACGGCGGGCGACGTCGTCGTCATCCGCTACGAGGGCCCGCGCGGCGGCCCCGGCATGCAGGAGATGCTCTACCCGACCTCCTTCCTCAAGGGCCGCGGCCTCGGCAAGGTCTGCGCCCTGGTGACGGACGGCCGCTTCTCCGGAGGCACCTCGGGCCTGTCCATCGGCCACGCCTCCCCGGAGGCGGCCTCGGGCGGCGACATCGCGATCGTCCAGGACGGCGACCGGATCCGCATCGACATCCCGAACCGCTCCATCGAGCTCCTGGTCGACGAGGCCACCGTCGCCGCCCGCCACGCGGCCCTCGGCGGCGTCTACGCGCCCAAGAACCGCGAGCGCAAGGTCTCCGCGGCCCTGCGCGCCTACGCGGCGATGGCGACCAGCGCCGACAAGGGCGCGGTCCGCGACGTCAGCCTCCTGGGCTGACCCGTACCTCCCCCGCCCCGCCGGGCCTCACCACCCGGCGGGGTCCCGCGTCCCGACGGCGAACACGCTCCCGTCGGGCGCGGACCCGTACACCCGCCCGTCGGCGACGACGGGCGCCGGCAGGGTCGCGCTGAAGGTGTCGTGCCCGGTCCCCATCCGGGGCCTGGTCTGCCCGGCGAGCCGCCCGGCGGCCGCGTCGACGGCCAGCAGCCGGCCGTCCGCGGCGCTGAGGAACACCCGGCCCTCGCCGACGACGGGCTGCGAGGACAGGGCCGTGCCCGTCTCCAGTCGCCAGCTCTCCCGGGCCGCCCCGACGGCGGCCAGCCCGCCCGACGTACCGACCGCGTACACGGTCCCGTCGGGCCCCACCGTCGCCTGCGCGTCGAAGAGCGGGGACGCCAGCCGGGTGCGGACCACGGCCCGGGTCGTCAGGTCCACGCGGACGACCTCGGTCGTCTTGGACTCCGCGTCCTTGTCCACCAGGTGCAGCGCCCCGTGCGCGGTCCCCACGGGCCGCAGCCGTCCCTCGGTCTGCACCCGCCAGTCCTCCGCCCCCGTGCGCGGATCCACGGCGGCCAGCTGGGTCGAGGCCGTACCGGCCCCCGACGCCGCCAGGTACAGCACCGCCGCCTGCGGGCCCGCCGGGCCGCCCCACCACACCGAGCCGGCCCGGCCGATCTGCTTCGTCCACAGGGACCTGCCGTCGGCGGGGTCCACGGCGCTGACGGCGCCGTCCGCGCCGACGAGCAGCACAGAGCCGCCGGCCACCACCACCCGGGCCCCGCCCGGCAGGCTCCGCTTCCAGCGCGCGGCGCCCGAACCCGGATCCAGGGCCTGGAGCGCGCCGCTGCCGGAGGCGACGGCCAGGACCAGCCCGCCCGCGTACAGCGGAGCCCCGTCCCGGTCCCCGCGCTGCTCGCCGCCGGTGGCCGGCGCGGACCACAGCACCGTGCCCGTCGCCGGGTCCAGCCGGGCGGCGGCCACCCCGGGGGCCCGGCAGTACAGGGCACCGGCCTGCCACGAGCAGGCCGGCCCCGGCCCCGGGCTGTCCGGCTTCGCCAGCGCCACCGCCCACGGGGCGAAGGCCCGCTGCGCCGCGGCCGGGGCCCCGGCCGCGGACGGCTCCCGCTCCGTCCCGAACCGGAGGTACCCGCCCAGCGCCGTCCCCGTCAGCAGCACCGCCACGGCCGCCGCGACGGCGAGCCGCCGCCCGCGCCGCCCCGCAACGGCGGGGTCCGCCGACAGCCCGGCGGGCGGCGGGGCGGCCACGGCGATCCCGTCGCGCCGGTGGGTGGGCTCCTCGACGGGGACGGGCCGGCGCGGAGGCGGTATGAAGGCCTGCGTGTCCTCGGCCGTCCGGCTGGTCACGGTACGGATCTCGGCGATCAGCGCGTCGGCGGTCGGCCGCCGCGCCGGATCCTTCGCCAGGCAGCGGGCCACGACCGCCACGAGCCGCGCGGGCAGCCCCGTCAGATCGGGCTCGCTGTGCACCACCTGGTACGCGACGAGGTAGTGGCTGTCGGAGTCGAACGGCCCCCGCCCGGTCGCCGCGTGCACCAGCACCGCGCCCAGGGCGAAGACGTCGGCGGCCGTCCCGACCTCGCGGGGCGACTGGAACTGCTCCGGCGCCATGAACGGCGGCGTCCCGATCAGCTTGCCGGTCTCCGTGCGCAGATCGCTGTCGGCCGGGCGCGAGATGCCGAAGTCGATGACCCGCACCCCGTCCGGGGCCATGAGCACGTTGCTGGGCTTCAGGTCCCGGTGCACCACCCCGGCGCGGTGGATGTCCCGCAGGGCCTCCGCCAGCCCGGCGGCGAGCCGGGTCAGCTCGTCGGCGTCCAGCACGCGCTCGCGCACCCGCTCGGACAGCGTCGGCGCGTCGACGAACAGGGTGGCCATCCAGGGCCGTTCGGCATCCGGGTCGGCGTCCACGACGGGCGCGGTGAACGCCCCGCTCACCCGCCGCGCGGCGGCGACCTCCTGGCGGAACCGCGCCCGGAACTCGGGGTCCACCGCGTGCTGCGCGTGCACGACCTTGACGGCGAGTTTCAGCCCGGAACTGGAGGCGGCCAGGTGGACGACGCCCATGCCGCCGGAGCCGAGCACGGATTCGAGCCGGTACCGGCCGGCGTACTCCGGGAACCCCGCGTAATCCGCACGCAGCGACTGCACCGCTCACCACCCCCGCCGGAGCCTAGTCGATGGCCCGTGGGAACATCCAAGGGCTTGCTACCCTGCGCGCGTTGCGCAGCGCAACACCCATGGGGGGAGAATTCACATGTCCGTAGAGAACGAATCCGGCCACGCCCAGAGCATGGCCGCCGAGTCCGGCTTCCAGCGGTTCCCGGTCGCGCCCGGCTACAGCGTCAACGTCCGCAGCGGCCCCGGGACCGGGTACTCCATCGTCGACACGCTGCCGGTCGGCGCGGTCGTCTCGGTCCGCTGCCAGTGCCCCGGCACCACCGTCAGCGGCCCGTACGGCACGACGAGCCTCTGGGACTGCATCGGCAACGGAGAATTCGTCTCCGACGCCTACGTGAAGACGGGCAGCGACGGCTACGTCGCTCCCCGCTGCGGCTGAGCCGTCCGGCCCCCGCCCCGGGCGGCCTCCCCGGAGACCGCCCGGGGCGGGACCTGCGGCCGTCACCGTTCTGCCACGTGAGACACCCCGGGCCGGCGCGCCGCCACGAGGGATAATCGCCGGTGTGAGCGACGACCAGCAGCGAGACCAGAGCCTCCCCGGCGCCCCCGCGACCGAGCCCGCGGCCGGACCACGGCCCGAGCCGATCCGGTTCTTCGGCACCAGCTGGGTCGAGCACGACAACGGCTACGCCCTGCGCCGGGCCGGCGCCGCCGCCGGCTCGCTGATCGGCGCCGTCGCCGCCGCGTACCTGCTGCGCCTCGCGTACGAGGGCCTGGAGATCGGCAACGTCGGCCCGTTCCTCAGCATCTCCGTCGTCGTGCTCTTCGCGATCGCCAGCTCCATCGCGTTCGCCAAGACCTGGGAGTCCTTCGGCCGCCGCCCCGCGCCCTCCTCCGACGAGGCCGCCCTCAAGGGCCTGAAGGCGATCGGTTTCATCGGCTCCCTCATCGCGTACTTCCTGCGCTGCCTCGTCGAGGCCCCGGGCGAGAAGCTCCGCCGCGCCGAGTACGAGCGCGCCGTGACCGAGGCGGCCCGCCGCCGCAGCAGCCGTACGGGCAACCCGGCCGCCCGCCGCCCCAAGCGCAAGAAGTAACCCCGCCGGGCCACCGGCCCCGCACCGATTCCGGCCCCTCACCGATTGACGCCCCGGCACCGCCAGGAGCATTATTCATCACATGATGAATAACCAGCGGGAGGCGGCACACCCACCCGCCGTCCACGCCCACGGCCTCACCGTCCGCCGGGGCACCGGCCGCACCCCCCGCACCGTCCTCGACGACCTCGCCTTCGACGTCCCCCGCGGCCGCATCACCGGCCTCCTCGGCCCCTCCGGCTGCGGCAAGTCCACCCTCATGCGCGCCGTCGTCGGCGCCCAGGCCCACGTCACCGGCACCCTCGACGTCCTCGGCCACCCCGCCGGCCACCCCCGCCTGCGCTCCCGCATCGGCTACGTCACCCAGGCGCCCTCCGTCTACGACGACCTCACCGTCCGGCAGAACCTCGACTACTTCGCCGCCGTCCTCGACCCCGGCCGCACCGCCGCCGAACGCCGCCGCGAGAGCGTCACCCGCGCCCTCGCCGACGTCGACCTCACCACCCGCGCCGACGCCCTCGCCGGCCGCCTCTCCGGCGGCCAGCGCAGCCGCGTCTCCCTCGCCGTCGCCCTGCTCGGCGCCCCCGAACTCCTCGTCCTCGACGAACCCACCGTCGGCCTCGACCCCGTCCTGCGCCGCGACCTGTGGAACCTCTTCCACGACCTCACCGCCACCCGCGGCGCCACGATCCTCGTCTCCTCCCACGTCATGGACGAGGCCGAGCGCTGCCACGACCTGCTCCTCATGCGCGAAGGCCGCATCCTCGCCCGGGACACCCCCGAAGCCCTGCGCACCCGCACCCGCGCCACCACCGTCGAGGAGGGCTTCCTGCGCCTGGTCGACGAAGCGAACGCCCTCGCAGCCCAGGAGCAGAGCCGATGAACACCGCCCGCACCGCCGCCACCGCCGCCCGCGTCCTGCGCCAGCTCCGCCACGACCCGCGCTCCGTCGCCCTGATGCTGCTGGTCCCCGTCCTGATGCTGACCCTGCTCCGCTACGTCTTCGACGGCAGCCTGCACACCTTCGACGGCATCGGCGCGTCCCTCCTCGGGATCTTCCCCCTCATCACGATGTTCCTCGTCACCTCCATCGCCACCCTGCGCGAACGCACCTCCGGCACCCTGGAGCGCCTGCTGGCCATGCCGCTCGGCAAGGGCGACCTCATCGCCGGCTACGCCCTCGCCTTCGGGGCCGTCGCCGTCCTCCAGTCCCTCCTCGCCACCGGCCTCGCCGTGTGGGCCCTCGGCCTCGACGTCGTCGGCTCCCCCTGGCTGCTCCTCTTCGTGGCCCTCCTCGACGCCCTCCTCGGCACCGCCCTCGGACTCTTCGTCTCCGCCTTCGCCGCGTCCGAGTTCCAGGCCGTCCAGTTCATGCCGGCCGTGATCTTCCCGCAGCTGCTCCTGTGCGGGCTCTTCGCGCCCCGCGACACCATGCAGCCCCTCCTCTCGGGCCTCTCCGACGTCCTGCCGATGTCCTACGCCGTCGACGGCATGACCCAGGTCCTCACCCACACCGACATGACCGCCGACTTCGTCCGCGACGCCGTCGTCGTCGCCGCCTGCGCCCTCCTCGTCCTCGCCCTCGGCGCCGTCACCCTGCGCCGCCGCACCCCGTAGGCCGCCCACGGACCGGACACCCGCCCCGCCCGCCGGACGCCGGGTGCAAGGATGAGCGGGTACGTGCTCCTGACGTCCGTTCGGCGAGGTGAACCCGGCATGACCCAGACAGTCGCAGTCCTCGGTACCGGCAAGATCGGCGAGGCCCTGCTCAGCGGGATGATCCGCGGCGGCCGGCCGGCGGCCAAACTCCTCGTCACCGCCCGCCGCCCCGAACGCGCCGAGGAGCTCCGCAGCCGCTACGGCGTCGAGGCCGTCAGCAACGCCGAGGCCGCCAAGCGCGCCGACATCCTGATCCTCACGGTCAAGCCCCAGGACATGGGCAAGCTCCTCGACGAGCTCGCCCCGCACGTCCCCGCCGACCGCCTGGTCATCAGCGGTGCCGCCGGCGTCCCCACCTCCTTCTTCGAGGAGCGGCTCGCCCCCGGCACCCCGGTCGTCCGCGTCATGACGAACACCCCCGCCCTGGTGGACGAGGCGATGTCCGTCATCTCCGCCGGCAGCCACGCCACCGCCGCCCACCTCCAGCACACCGAGGAGATCTTCGGCGGCGTCGGCAAGACCCTGCGCGTCCCCGAATCCCAGCAGGACGCGGCCACCGCCCTCTCCGGCTCCGGACCCGCCTACTTCTACTTCCTCGTCGAGGCCATGACCGACGCGGGCATCCTCCTCGGCCTGCCCCGCGCCCAGGCCCACGACCTCATCGTCCAGGCCGCCATCGGCGCCGCCGTCATGCTCCGCGACAGCGGGGAGCACCCGGTCAAGCTCCGCGAGGCCGTCACCTCCCCGGCCGGTACGACGATCAACGCCATCGTCGAGCTGGAGAAGCACGGCGTCCGGGCGGCCCTGATCGCCGCCCTGGAGGCGGCCCGCGACCGCAGCCGCGAACTCGCCTCCGGCAACAGCTGACCGTCCGGACGCGGAGAGCTACGCGTACGAGGGCGCCAGCAGCCCGATCGCCCCGTACGCCCGGTCCACCACCGGACGCGCCAGGGCCCGGGCCCGCCCGGCGCCCTCGCGCAGCACCCGGTCGACCTCCCCGGGATCGGCCGCCAGCACGGCGTGCCGCTCCCGCAGCGGCCGCAGCAGCTCGACCACGGCGTCGGCGACGTCCCGCTTCAGCGGCCCGTACTGCGCGTACCGTCCGGCGAGCTCGCGCGGGTCGCCGCCCGTACAGGCCGCGAGGACGTCCAGCAGGTTCGCCACCCCCGGGCGCGCCGCCCGGTCGTAGACGACCCCGTCGTCCCCGCTGTCGGTCACGGCCCGCATCACCTTGCGGCGCACCACTTCGGGCTCGTCGAGCAGATAGACGATCCCGGCCCCGTTCTCGTGGGACTTCCCCATCTTCGAGGTCGGGTCCTGGAGGTCCATGACCCGGGCCGCCACGGCCGGGAGCGTCGCCCTCGGCACGGTGAAGGTGTGCCCGTACCGCTGGTTGAACCGCACCGCCAGGTCCCGGGCCAGCTCAACGTGCTGGCGCTGGTCCTCGCCCACCGGCACCTCGTCCGTCCGGTACGCCAGGATGTCCGCCGCCATCAATACGGGATAGGTCAGCAGCGACAGCCGTACGCCGTCCCCCGCGGCCCGCGCCGTCGCCGCCTTCTCCCGGTACTGGATCATGCGGCGCAGTTCCCCGTCGGTGGCGGTGCACTCCAGCAGGTACGCCAGTCGCGTGTGCTCGTCGACATGGCTCTGTACGTAGAGGGTGCAGCGCGCCGGATCCAGCCCGGCGGCGAGCAGCAGCGTCGCCGCCTGCCGGCTGAGCCGTCGCACCCGCGCCGGATCGTGTTCGACGGTCAGCGCGTGCAGGTCGACGACGCAGAACAGCGCGTCGTCCGGCTCCCGGTCGGCGGCGACCCACTGCCGCACGGCCCCCAGGTAGTTCCCCAGCGTCAGGTGCCCGGTCGGCTTGACGCCGCTGAAGATCCTCGTCATGTCCCGCTCTCCCTCTGTGCGTGGTGTCGGGCCGCCGTTCCGGGCGGCCGTCCCGCTCCCGGGAGGGGAGGAAACGAAAACGGCCGCCGAAGCGGCGGCCGTGAGCGCATGCGTGCTCGTGTGGATGGTCGGCCGCCGTCAGGCGGCCCACCAGCACAGGCTGAGCGTGAGCGCATGCGTAGTCATGGGAGGCAGCGTAGCCCGGGACGGTCGAGTAGGAGGGGAGCTTTCCCTCAGGTCGGCCGGGGGTTGACACGTACGTACCCGGTCCGTAAGGTTCTTCGAGTTGTCCGAAGTGAGCGCCGACCCCGGTCGGTCCCCGGACAGCCATCCCGCACCTACACATTCGAACGCGCCGACGCATCCTGTCGACTCGTTTTCATGCGTATTTGCGAATGAGGAATCCGCGTTCCAGGACGCAGCCCCCGATTGGCTTCGAGGGCAGGGAATCCGCTACTGTCTCACTCGCCGGAAGGGCCCAACAGCCCGGAACGCACACCCCGCTGACTGGGAGTCAGGCCCGAAAGGATCTGATAGAGTCGGAATCGCCGGAAAGGGAAAGCGCGAAAGCGCAGGACCTGGAAAGCACCGAGGAAATCGGGCCCGAAAGAGTCTGATAGAGTCGGAAACGCAAGAACAGAACAGAACGAAAGCCCGGAGGAAAACCCGCGAGGGTGAGTACAAAGGAAGCGTCCGTTCCTTGAGAACTCAACAGCGTGCCAAAAATCAACGCCAGAAGTTGATACCCCGTCCACTCCGGTGGAT